>NZ_JBFRCW010000002.1:0-711987 GCF_052113265.1 Novosphingobium sp. YAF33 | reverse complement strand
CCCTGCACATATCTAAACGTATGGTTACGTAAGGACATGTAAAGGTAACGACTATCTACTGCCACCCCGAGCCCTGAAGCCCCGGGAGCAGGCGCCGTCGCCCACATGTCCCTTCATCTAAAACCTACAATGTCAAAGAACCACCAGACAAAAAACCCGGACAACCAGCCATCCCCGATTTTAACCTCGGGGAGCATGTTGCCCGTAATGTCTTGGCGACCGCTGCAAGACCGTGTGGTTCGCTGCGGTGAGAGGCCCTCTAAGTGCCACCCGTGATTCGGTCAAACACTAATTTCAAAAAAACGACATACTCGCCAAAAACCACTGCCCGCCGCCGCTTTCCAATGGCCGCCGCCTTCCTGCTGCCTGAAGAGGTGCAGCCGAAGGCGAATCCTGGACCGGGGTGCCCAGGCTATATCCAACCCTTGCCGAAAGGCCTTAGAACGGCCCCTCAGGAAGGAGGTCTGCGGAAGTGGCTATCGACGATGAGGACATCAGCGGCGAGGACATCGTGCCGCTGCTCCATAGGCCAAACTGCCAGGCCCTGATCGAGGCGCTGCTCCATGGCACTTTCTATCTGGACGACCCGGATGACACGGCCACGATCCTCCGCGTGGATCCCCATACACGCGCGGTGCAGCTTCGCCTTGCCTCGGGCCGAACACGCAGCGTGCCCCTCGCCTCCGGATATGTGCTGATGACGCCTGCGCTGGCCGCTGCGATAGCGGAATTGCGCACGCCGGCCGACGCAGCGCGCGACAAGGCCGAGCGCGCGCTCATCGCATTCGGCTTTCGCGCCCGTGTCGAGGAAGACGATCGCCTGCCCCTGCTGGCGGCGGTAGAGGCCGCGCAGGCCTACCGCTTGCCCTGGCGAGAGGACCGCTTCGAAGGCCTTCGCCTGGCGCGCAGGTACGGGACCCCGCGTGAAGAGGCCAGACTTGCCGCCGCCTGGCTGGAAGGGGCGGACGATCCACCTCCCGGAGACCTGGTTATCGCGTTGGTATCGGCCTTGCGGGAGTCGGGCCGGTCGGTGGAGGCTATCCCCCATACCGACCTGGTGACGCGCAAGGCGAGCGGCCTCGACAAGGACGAGATGCGCATCCTCCTGATCCAGCGCGGCAACCTCTGGCTCGACCGCTACGAACTGGGCCGCGACGCGGAACTGCTCGAACGCGCCCGGCAATGCGCCAAACGAAGCTGGGCCATCGAGCCGAGCGAACAGGGCAGCGCGCTCTACAACCGCATTCGCAAGCTGGAGGACTGAGACGCGCAAGCGCTCCCGGAACCGACCGCCTTCAGATCGGCAGTTCCGTCGTGGCCTTGATCTCCGAGAGCGCGACGATCGAGTTGAGTTCCTGCACCCCCGGCAACTGGGAGAGCTTCTCGAAAAAGAACTTCTCGTAAGCCTCGATGTCGGCAGCGACGACGCGGATCAGGAAGTCGATCGAGCCCATCAGCACATAACAGTCCAGCACCTCGGGAAATTCGCGAATCTTGGCCGAGAATTCGTCCAGGTTCGCGCGGCCATGGGCATTGAGCTTCACTTGCGCAAAGACATGTGCGTCCAGCCCCACTTTCTTGCGATCTACCAGGGCGACCCGGCGCCTGATGAAGCCTTCGCGTTCCAGCCGGTCGATGCGGCGCCAGCATGGGGAGGATGACAGGCCAACCCGTTCCGCGATCTGGGCCGTGGTCTGACTCGCGTCGCGCTGGAGTTCGCGGAGAATCTTCCGCTCGTAGGGATCAAGATCGGTCATTTCTTCCCCATATCAGCATTTATGAGGTCAGTCTTGCTCTCAATCAGCCCAATCGGCCCGGAATGAGGAGAGAATGCCCTCCACGGAACTGTCATAAGGCAGGCGGCAATCACGCCATCCTGACTGGAGTTCGAAAATGGTCGCCCGCGCCAGCCGCATGACGCCGCCGATGGAATATGTCCGTCTCTACGACGAAGCAGCCGGTCTCGACGGGGTGATCGCCATTCACTCGACCGCACGCGGCCCGGCCGCCGGCGGATGCCGCTTCTGGACCTACCCCGACGAAAGCGCCGCCATGGCCGATGCCGTGCGTCTGGCCGAAGGGATGAGCTACAAGAACGCCATGGCCGAACTGCCCTTCGGCGGCGGCAAGGCGGTATTGCGCCGCCCGGCCGGCGATTTCGATCGCGCCGCTCTGTTCGAGGCTTTCGGCCAGGCCGTCGCGCGGCTTGAAGGCCGTTACGTGACGGCCGAGGACGTGGGCACTTCCGTGGCCGACATGGAAGCGGTCGCGCGTTATACCGACCATGTCGCAGGCCGCACCGCCCTGCCCGGCCGCGCCGGCGGCGATCCCTCGCCCTGGACGGCGCTGGGCGTGTTCGAAGCGATGCGCGCGGCCGTCGCGCTTCGGTCCGGCAGCGGGCTTTCGAGCATGACCGTCTCGGTGCTGGGCGTCGGCAACGTCGGCGCGCACTTGTGCGATCTGCTGGCCGAGGCCGGTGCCGAACTGATCGTGGCCGACATCGACCCCGCGCGCTGCGCACGCATGGCGGAACGCCATGGCGCCCGCGTGGTCCCCATCCACGAGATCGCCGGGGTTGCGGCTGACGTCTTCGCCCCTTGCGCGCTCGGCGGCGCGCTCGATGAGGCCACGGTGGACGCGCTCAAGGCCCAGCTGGTCTGCGGCGCGGCCAACAACCAGCTCGCCAGCGAGGACATGGCCGCGCGCCTGCTCGAGCGCGGCGTGACTTACGTGCCCGACTATGTCGCCAATGCCGGCGGGATCATCAACGTGGCGGCCGAATACTTGCGCGAGAGCGCGGACGAAGTGCGCGAGCGCGTTCTTCAGATCGGCCCGCGCGTCGCCGCCGTTTTGGACGAAGCCGCAAGGCAGGGCCTCGCCCCTTCGACCGTGGCCGACCGCACCGCGGAACGCCTGATGCAGGAACGCGTCGCCGAACCGGCCTGACAGCTTCCGGAAAATCCGTCGTCCCGGGTCTGACCCGGGACGACGTTCTCCCTATAGGCTTCCGTCCGGGCCGATTTCAGCCAAACCCCCTTCAGCCCAGGCCCCCTTCAGCCCAAACAGGGCACTTCGAATTCGGTGGCGACGATCCGGTCCCGCCCGCTCACCTTGCTGAGGTAGAGCTGCTTGTCGGCCTCGGCGATCCAGCGTTCGGGCGAAGTGTCGCCCGTGCAGCGCGCGCTGGCGACGCCGACGCTGACCGTGACGCAAGGGCTGACGTTCGACGTTTCATGCGGGATCTGCAGGGCATTGATCTGCCGCCGGATCTCCTCCGCCACCTGCATCGCCGTAACCGGATCGGCGCCCGGCAGGATGCAGACGAATTCTTCACCGCCATAGCGCGCCGTCACCGCCGTCATCCGCCGCAAGGCACGGTTGAGCGAAGCGGCGATCATGACGATGCAGCGATCCCCCGCGACATGGCCATATGTGTCGTTGAACTGCTTGAAGAAATCGATGTCCAGCATGATGACCGAGAGCCAGTCCCCGGTCCTGCACAACCGCACCCATTCGCCTTCCAGCGTCCGTTCCAGCTGGCGGCGGTTGCTGAGGCCGGTGAGCGCGTCGGTTACCGCCAGTTCGGCCAGCTTGTCGCGCAGGCGCTTCAGCTCGACATGGTTGCTCACCCGCGCGCGCAGGACGGCGGGCTGGATCGGCTTGGCCACATAGTCGATCGCGCCCAGCGACAGGCCGCGCATCTCGTCCTCGGCATCGCCGAGGCCGGTCATGAAGATCACCGGCACGTCCGCCATGACCGGATCCGTCTTGAGCTGGCGGCAGACCTCGAAACCGTCGAGGCCCGGCAGCATCACGTCGAGCAGGATCAGGTCGGGATCGACCGACCGCGCCGTCTCGATCGCTTCTTCGCCGGTGGTGGCGAAGCAGACGTCGTAGTCGTCTTCGAGCACGGCGTTCATGATCTCGATGTTCGCCACATCGTCATCGACGACGAGAATGGTCGCTTTGGTCACGAAGGGATTCCTTGAGAGACGGGGCCTTCAGGGGCCGGGTTACCTTGCGGAGCGCCCGGCAATTCGTCCAGCAGAGCCAGGGCGGTGGCATAGTCCAGCCGCTGCAAAGCCTCGTGCAGGGGGTGAGCGGCGCGTTCGGCTTCAGTGAGGCCCATATCGCGCGCCAGCCGGTCGAAGGCGCCGCGTGCGCTCAGGCTGCGGCGCCGCAGCAGGGCGCGCAGATCCTCGCGCCCGTCGGCCAGGTTGCCGGTGCGCGCGGCACCGGGATCGACATCGGCGGTCGGTACGACGGGATTGATCGCGGGCGTTTCGGCCAGCGACCGCGCCGCGGCGACGGCCCTGGCCAGTTCCGGTTCGAGCGCCGCCAGCGCGGCAGCGGCCGGTGCCAGATCGTGGCGCGCCAGCCAGTGTTCGACATCGGCGGCACAGGCCTGGAGCTCGCGCAGTTCCAGCGATCCTGCCACGCCCTTGAGGCTATGGGCCACGCGCCGGGCATCGGCAACTTGCCCCGCCGCGATCCGCTGCCGGATGTCCTGCGCGGCATCGGCGTAAGTTCCCGCGAAACTGACGATCAGCTTGCGGAGCAGAGACGCCTTGCCGTTCACGCGCTTCAACGCCTCGGCAATGCCGAAGGGGCCGAGCCGGTCGGGCAGGTCAGTCATGGCCGCGCGCGCTTTCGCGGTTTCTCCCGCGTCCGTTCCCACCGGCTTCTCTGCCACCACGCTCGCTGCAGGCGCGATGCCTTCGCGCGCGGGCTTCAGCCAGCGATTGAGCGTGCGGATCAGCTGAGCCGGATCGACCGGCTTGGCGACATGGTCGTTCATGCCCACGTCCAGGCAGCGTTGCCGCTCGGCGTCGAAAGCATGGGCGGTGATGGCGATGACCGGCAGTTCCTCTGCGGGCCAGGTGCGGCGGATGACCGCCGTTGCCTCGATCCCGTCCATTTCCGGCATCTGCACGTCCATGAGCACCCCGGCATAGGCCCTGCCGTTCTGGGCCACCTTGTCGCAGGCGACCCGCCCGTTCTCGGCGCAGTCCACGACAAGACCGGCATGAGTCAGCAGTTCGGTCGCGATCTCGCGGTTGATCTCGTTATCCTCGACCAGCAGCACCCGCAGGCCGCGCAGGCGGGGATCGACTTTGCCTTCCACTTCGGCGCCCAGCGTCTCGACCGGGGGCGGCGCCAGGCTGGGACTGCCCCGGCGCCGATGCGGCGCGGTGCGGCCCGGGCCATGCTCGATGGCGGCTTCGGCATGGCCCGGGCCATGCTCGATGGCGGCTTCGGCAAAGAGCGAGGTGATGGTCTCCAGCAGGGCATGGGGCTCGATCGGCTTGGTCAGGAAGGCGGAGACCCCCGCCTCGCCCGCTTCGGCGGCCATTTCGTCCACGGAATACGCCGTGACGATCAGCGTCACCGGAGACGGCGCGCCGTGCTGCATGCGGCGAAGCTCGCGCACGGCCTCCATGCCGTCCATGCCGGGCATCTTCCAGTCGAGCAGGACGAGGTCGTAGGCTTGGTCGCGCCCGGCCGCGCTGCCGAAGGCGGAAACGGCTTCCTCGCCCGAAGCGACAAGGTCCACGCCCATGTCCCAGCCTTCGAAGATCTCCTCCACCAGATGCCGCGCCGCCGCATTGTCATCGGCTGCGAGCACCCGCAGCCCGCGGATATGCGGCGCGGGAACGGCACCTTCGCCCAGCGCCTTGCGCGCGGCGAAGCGCATGGGGCAGGTGAAAGTGCTGCCCTGCCCGGGAGCGCTGTCCACGCGGATGTCGCCGCCCATCTGCTCCACGATCTGGCGGCAGATGGCCAGGCCCAGCCCGGTGCCGCCGAAGCGGCGGGTGGTGGAATTGTCCCCTTGCGAGAAGGAACGGAACAGGCTGGCCTGCTGCTCCGCGCTCATGCCGATGCCGTGGTCGCGCACGGAAAGCGTCACTTCCAGCGCCTGGTCCCCGGCCGAGAGCAAGTCGAGGCCGATGGTCACCGCGCCCCGGTCGGAGAACTTGACCGCATTGCTCAGCAGGTTGAGCACCACTTGCGAGAAGCGGAGTTCGTCTCCCACCACGCTGACGGGCAGGCGATGATCGATCTGCGGCACGATCTGCACGCCCTTCGCCGCCGCCTCCACCGAGAGCAGCTGCACTTGCCCGGCAATAGCGGCGCGAAGGTCGAAAGGCCGTGCTTCCAGAGTGAGCTTGCCGGCCTCGTTCTTCGAATAGTCCAGAATGTCGTTGATCAGGCGCAGCAGGGATGCACCGGCACTGCTGATCCGCTCGACATAGCCGCGCTGGCGCTCGTCCAGTTCGGTGCGCGATACCAGGTGGCAGAAGCCCAGGATCGCGTTCATCGGCGTGCGGATCTCGTGGCTCATATTGGCCAGGAACATCGACTTGGCACGGGTCGCCTCTTCAGCCTCGTGCGTGCGTTCCTCCAGCGCGGCGTTCTTGGCGACGATTTCCTCGCTCATGCGCGCGCTGCGATCGAAACTGGCGTGGAGCATGTTGTTCAGCCAGACCAGCACGCCGGTCTGGAAAGCGACGATCGTGGCATGGAGCGCCACCCGCTCCAGGTTACCCGCGCCCGGGAACACCGCATAGGGCAGGAGATAGAGCAATACGACGTGATGCGCGGCGATGGCGGCCGCGGCCACCAGGATCGCTTCCCGGTCCAGCCAGGCGATCGTCAGCGCCAGCATCGCGAAGAAGTACATGTGCATGTCCATCTGCCACGGGTGCCCGCGCAGCAGGAACAACAGCATGGCCGGTTCCGCCATGAGCGCCACGGCCGAGAGATAGCGCGTGGCCGGCGCCGTGCCGAACCGCCGCCAGGTGACATGATAGGCCGCGGCGACGATCGCTGCCGCGATCCCGGCCCGCAGCGCCGACCAGCTTCCCGAAGTGCTCAGCGTCTGGGCGACAGCAGCCTGGATGAGGACATGACCCCAAAGCAGCGGGACCAGGATATGGCCGAACTGGTTGCGCAGCCGGTCTACGGCGGCGTTCACAGCACGGGCTCCAGGCTGGAATCGGTGCATCCGGCCGCGAGCGGCGCAGGCGCCACCAGCCAGGCGCCGGCCGCGCGGGCCCTGGCCGCAAAGGCAGGATCGGCCGAAGCGGCGAAGACCACGTTGGCGAAGTTTCCGGTGCGGACCAGCGTGCCGTCCATGCCGCGAACCAGTGCCACGGTCCGTCCCTGCGACCAGCCGGGCGGCGTTATCACCACGAACTTGTCGTCAGTGGCGTCGCTCCAGATCGAGGCCACGAGCAAGGCCAGCAGCCCCGCGCCCAGCAGAGAGAGGGCGGGCAACAGATCGCGGACTCGAAAAGCCTCGCCTTCCAACTTGAACGGCCGCGCCGTGTCATGGACATCCTGACTTCGCACTTCAACGTAGCTCGATCGCAAGTTTGTCCCCCCCGGGTCAAAGCGATAGCTTAAGCGCATCAGGTATTGTTTTCGTAAATGTTTCTCAAGTCGCCTTTGCCTATTCGCGATCAACCGAATGCTGCATTCGATTGTCGCACTCAAAGGAAACGATACTTTACCGTGTAGGAACGATTTCTCGGGGCCTTGGCGCGTCGACCGGAAGCGTCACAAGAGGGATGGCACTGCGAAAGGCGCGGTCGCGCGGCGCCGGGGGCGCAACCGATTCGGCGCCGACCTCGCGGTGGCTGGGCCGGTTTCGGCCCTGACGTTTGGCATCGTAAAGCGCGCGGTCCGCCACGCCGAACAGCGTCTCAAGGTCGATCGCGCCGGCCGACTGGGTCGCGCAGCCGATGCTGAGCGTGCCGCCGTTCCCGCGTCCACCGCCGACGCTGGCAAAGCCGCGGCAGAGCGCCTTGGCCAAGCTCTGCGCCGCGAAGGAATCGGTGCGGGGCAGCAGGATGGCGAATTCATCGCCGCCCAGTCGCGCCCAGATCGCGTGCCCCGGCAGGGTGGAATTGAGGAACACGCCCAAGGCCACCAGCAGGCGGTCGCCTTCGGGGTGGCCGTACCCGTCGTTGATCGACTTGAAGTGATCGATATCCAGCAGGAGCAGCGCCGCCGGAGCGCCCTCCTCCTCCAGTGCCGCGCGGGCGCGCACGTCGAACCCGCGGCGGTTGAGCAGGCCGGTCAGCGGGTCGTGCTCGGCCAGGCGGACGATGCTGCGCTCGCGCCGACGCCGCAGCGCGCCGACGATCGACAGCGCCAGCGCCACTTCCATCATGATCCCCTCGAACAGCGAGACCAAGATCATCAGGCCGGTGTAGTGGAAGAGGTTGACGAAAGCGCCGGGGACGAAGGCCGTCAGCGTCTTGAACAAGTAGAAGCCGCCGTGCGCCAGGAATGCGAAAGCCAGAAGCGCGGAATCGGGATTGCGGTGCTGGCGCAGGCCGCCCAGCATGTGCCCCGATTTCAGCGAGAGCACAGCCACCAGCAAGGCGTTCATCATCGACAGCACTTGCGTGCGCGAGGCATCGTCGGGGATTGCCAGCATCAGCCCCCAGACCGGCAGCGTCAGGCACCAGCCCGGCGACACCCGGCGGCCGAGAAACGCGGCCGTGCCGTAGAGAAATGCCAGATGCGCCGTCACCAGCAGGCCGTTGGCCAGCCAGACCCCGGCGATGAAGAAGCCCGCCTCGCGCAAGGGGGTGATCGCGCAGCCCAGGACGATCGCGGCGAATCCGGCGCTCCAGTAAGCCAGCGACCGTTCGCGCAGCAGGTGCCATTCGAACAGCAGGAACGCCGAAGCCACGAAGGCCACGGCATTCGTCATGAACAGCATTGTGCGCGGATCTATGGTCATGGGAACTTCGCGTCGGGAAGGATGGCGCTTGGTTAACGGTTGTTCGTAAACAAACCGTTCCACCGGCCGCATGAATCGTTTGCGGTGGTCGCTCCCCGGGTTCCGGTTCCGAAGATCTGGTTTTTCTCGACTTGCGCGGAGCGGCCGTGCGCAGCCGCTCCCTTCAACCTCGCATGCGGGCGCTTCGATCCTCAGGCCGTCACTTCACGCCGGATTTCGCGCGCTGGCGCAATTGCTCGGTCAGGTACTCCAGCAAGGGGCCTTCGAACTTCGGGTTGATGATCAGGAAGTGCCGGCGCCGGTCGTGTTCGTCGGGCAGGCGGCAAAGCACGCTTTCGCCGACCAGCCGGCGCACCAGCCGCAACGCCGTGCTCATCGGCGCGCCGGAGGCGATGCAGGCGCTGGAAACGGAAACGCGCCGCCCCTCGATCTTGGCGAGCAGCAGGTCGAGCAGCATTTCCCAGGCCGGATCGCCGAACAATTCTCCGCCGCCGATCTCACGGCGCTTCATTTCCTTGCGCAGGAGTTCGCGGATGAAGTCGGTAAGCTGTCCGGCCTCGGGGATTGCCGGGATTTCGGAAAGCGGAACCCTGACGACAGGCTCCGGCTCGCGCACCAGGTCTCCCGCGCGGATCTGCGGCTGCGCGCCGGGATCGTCCATCAGCATCGCCAGCCGCTGCAGTTCCGTGCTGAGGCTGGACATCTTGCCGAGCAGCGATTCGCGCGCGTCGGGCGTCTGGCGCAGGCCCTTGATGCGCTGCAGGGCCTGGCGCAAGTCCGACTGGTTGATCGGCTTTTCCAGGAAATCCACCGCCGATGCCCGCATGGCGTCGATGGCGACATCCTTGCTGGCATAGCCCGTGGCCATGATGAACTGAAGGCGCAGGCCCCGCGCCTCGGCATTCTGGCCCAGGGCGTGAATCAGCGCGATGCCGTCCTGCCCGGGCATGTTGTAGTCGACGATGGCGATCGAGATCTCGTTGCTCTCGAACAGGGCCATGGCCTCTTCCGCGCTCGTGGCGACGATCGGGTCATAGCCCATGAGCCGCAGGCTGAAGGCGCATTCGCTGCCGAAATCCTCATCGTCGTCGACGATGAGAACCGGCTCGGGCCGCATCGTTTCATCGCCGACGGCATCCTCGTCCGCCGCCCCGTGGGGCTGGGCCGGGTTGAGCATGGCTCCTAGGCGGGACCGCCAGCTGGGATTCATTACGTTCATCGGCACACCCAACCTCGCCTGAGCGGAGGTTGCCCCTTTCAGATTGACGGCAGAACCTGCTGAAGGCCCACGCAGAAGATGGCGACAGCCACGATCGCCCCCGAGTCGGGACGGCGCGCGGCGGTGCGGAATTGCTGTGCGCTTGCCAGTACGAGCAGCGTCATGGCTGTGATCGCGATCATGGTCAGTGCTCCGACCAGACCGAGCCAGGTAGCCCCGGCGGCAAGAAGCTTGATCTGGCTGCCCGTGAGCACCCTCAGCCCCATGCCCGCACGCAGGGCGGCGACGCTGCCAGCCACCAGTATCAGGCACCCGGCGCCCGCCGCCATCGCCCAGGCAAGCGCGGGCGCGCCGCCTTTCAGCGCAGCGAAGCTGAGGCCGCCGATAGCGATAACAACATAGAGAAGATCAGGTGGCCTTCGCCCCTCCCAAGGCAAAATCACCGCCGGGAGAAGCAAGATTATCAGCAAGGCCAGATTGAAATAACTCAGACCAGCCATTCAATATCCCCCATTTGTCACGACGACGCTTGCTTCTACGTTCGACGATGGCAAGGGAACGAAGTTCCCGTATTTCATTATTGGACTGCCGCTCATGTCATAGCTGACTTTGACCTTGAACGCACCCACTCCATCCGATGAAGCGGTTATTACAGCGGACGTGCCGCTGCCGAGAATGCGGCCATAACCATCGACAACCTGCTTCGCCCGCTTCTGCGCCAGATCGACGCGCTCGCTGGTGGAAAGCCCGGCAACGGCAGCCCGCGCCCCTTCGGCCGCAGCCTGCCGCACGCCGATCAGCGCGCTGAAGTAGATCGAGTAGATGATGATCCCGAAGACCAGGGCCAGCAGCGCCGGAGCGAGAAACACAAACTCCAGCGCCGCCATTCCGCGGTTGCATTTCAACAAACCTTTTATGTTGAACGCGTTAGTCATCAGCCCTTTCCGTGAGAAGCGCGTCAAATTTATATCAGATTATTAAATGCATCTCTGAGGCTCGTTCCAAACGTACTGCCTACGCCGCCAATTGCAGCCACAACAATCGCTCCCAATACTGCATATTCTACGGCCGTCAGACCACGTTCGTCAGTCATCAGACGCGCGAAAAGCTTACGAATGGTATTCATGGCTCAATACTCCCCAATTCCTCCGATTAAATTTCCGCAACCGGTTGGAGGACTCCGGTGGCAGTCTTCATGAAAACTAAATCAAAACAGGCACTCCGCACCGCGCACCGGTCACCCAGACGGTCGCGTGTCCGAGCTGGATGCCCAGCACCGAAAGCAGGTTGTTCAGCAGGGGATCGACCACACCGCTGACAAGCCCGGCAACGGGCTGGACCACCCCATTGACCAGCGAGAGGCGAAGCTGCGTGTTGCAAGTGCCGAGGCACGTTCCCAGGGGCTTCACTTCCAGCCCTCCCTGATCGAGAAGACTGGTGGTCAGCGAGGTGACCGTGGCGCCCAGCGAGACATCGTTGCCGATCGTCACCGCCTTGCCCTGGAGCGATGGGCTGCCGACCGTGCCGGTCCCTCCCGGCCCGAATACGAGCGACGAGCTGGCGCCGGTCACCGGCTGCACCGCGGCGCGCGCCGTCACCTCCAGCAGGGGGATGAACAGGAGCTTCGAACTGATGATCGTCGCCGGGGTGATGTCGCTGGCGGTCAGCGGCGGCATGACCTTTGTGAGTGCATTGGCCGGGGCGCTGCCGAGATAGACGTTCACCAGCCCGCTGTTGGCCTGGACGGTCACCTGGGTGTCGCGGCCCTGTTCGGTGCTGCCCGTACAGTCGATGGCCGAGACCTTGGCGCTGCTGGCGGCGACATCGACGATCAGGGGGACGTTGGCCTTGGCCAGGTCTCCGAGAACGGGGATCGGAATGTCGATGATCTTCAGGTTCACGCCCAGCCGGATCAGCGAGGTGCCCACGCTGGTCTCTCCGGCGGGGCCGAACGAAAAGCGCGGCATGGCATCGAAGCCGGAGACGCCCAGTTTGATGCTCGCCACGCTGTCCGGCAGTACCAGTCCAGTCAGGGTGGAAAGGTCGATCACGGCAGGGTTCGCCTGCGACGCGAAGGAGACGAGCTGATAGGCGTTCATGCCGGCCCGCAGCGCGGGCTGCGCATCGGCGCCGCCCACCGGCATGTTCTTCCACACGCCCACCGAAAAGAGGCCGGAGAGCGGCACCCGGTAACTGTTGGTCACCTGCCCGGCAAAGGCGGTCAGGCCGGCTCTGGTCTTCGCATCGGTAGTGGCGGCGGCCGCGGCGGTAGCGATGTCGCGAAGGCCGTAGCTGCCCTTTATCAGGTCTCCGTAAGTCCCGGTGAAGCCCGTCCTGCCGGCCAGCGCGTCGAAGAACAGGCCGGCATCGACATTGCCGTTCATCAAACCTTCGATGTCGGTGCTTGTCAGGCGCAACTGGATCCCCAGCAGCGCGCCGAGCAGGTTGTTGACGAGGGTGACGAGCGGGTTCGAGATCGTCAGCAGCCCCGAAGTCACACTCACCCCTGCCTCATCGATGCGGGCGGCGGAGGCGGTGGCGGTGAGGTCGGGGATCGGGCCGGCTTCGCCCAGGACGCCGGTGAGGAAACGGCGGCTTGCCTTGCTCGTGACCACCCGGACCGCATTGGCGAGGCCGTTGCCGGGGCAGCGCGCCATCGTCGGGTCGAAGCGCTGGTCGGTGGCCTGGCCGATGTCAGCGCAGTAGCGGCCGATCTGGACCGACTTGAGCACGGCGGGATCGTAGCCGTTGCGGGTCAGGTAGTCGCGCGCGCGGGCTTCGGCGCGGTAGGGGTCCATGGCGGCCGCCAGCGCCGCCGCCTCGGTGGCCGCGCGCAAGTCGCGGTTGCCCTGGTAGTAGAGCCCGACATCCAGAGCCAGCCCCGCCGCGCCCAGCAGCGAGACGCCCAGCACCGCCACCATCGGCCCGATCACGCCGCCCTCGTCGCCTTTCAGTTCGCGCAGGGGCCGCAGTCTGGGGAAGGGGCGGAGGCGGGCCACGGTCAGTTCTCCCGCGCCGCGATGGTGGGCGCTGCGACCGGGGTCGCTGCGATGGCAGGCGCTGCGACCGGGGCCGCCGGGATTGCGGAGGGTGAAGCCGAGGTGAGCAGAAGCGCGGCCTGTTCCGCGATCTGCGCGCGCAGCGTGGACCGGGCGGCGGCATCGCGGACGGTGGCGAGCAGCGCCTCGGCTTCGGCCCGGCGCCCGGCGACGGTCAGCGCCAGCGCGAGATTGTTGCGCACCACTTCGTTGCCCGGCGCCAAGTCCCGTGCGGCCTTGAGCGCTTCCACCGCCTGCCCCGCCTCTCCGCCGCGCAGAAGCGCGTAGCCGAGGGCATTGCTCGCCAGCGGATCGGCCGGGCTGACGCGCAGCGCGGTGCGATATTGCTCCGCCGCCGCCGGCCAGCGCCCTTGCGCGGCCAGGACATGGCCGCGCACGGCCTCGGCCTCGGCGCTGTGGTCCGAAGCGGCGATCTGCGCCAGGGCGGTCTGCGCCTGGTCGTTCTGGCCGAGGTCAAGCAGGCAATTGATCCGCAGGATGCGCGATTCCCGATCACCGGGATATTGCCGGTCGAAATCATCGAGGAACGCGAGCGCGGCGCGCTGGCGGCCGTCCTTGCGGGCCTGCTGGATCAGCACGAGGTAGAGCTGGCGGGTCGAGCCGGACGCTTCCGCGCCAAGGGCTTCGGCGGCGAAGGCGCGGCCCGCCAGCGGGGGGGAAAGCAGGGCGGGAACGGGGGACAGGACCGCGGCGGCGAGCGCAAGCGCGGCCGGGGCCACGGGAAAGAGGCGGCAACGGATCATCACTTGACGCTCCCCAAAGTGTCGAGAATGGCGGCCACCGGCGGGCCTGCGAGAACGATGAACAGCGCCGGCATGAAGAACACGAGCATCAGGATCACCATGCGCACGGTGATCGTGCCGATCGCCTCGCGGGCGCGGGCGACGCGGCGCTGGGAGAACTCGCGGATGAATTCGCGCAGCGCCGGGACCAGCTCCATGCCCTGGAACAGGGACTGCCGGAACACCGTGGCCAGTTCGCGCGCGCCGGTCACGGCCACGCGGGCGGCCCAGCGGTCGAACGCGAGCTGGTAGTCCTGCCCCCGGTCCAGATCCTCGACCAGCATAGCCACCAGCCGCGCGTGATTCGGCACGGCGACGCGCTCTTCGCGGGCGATGGCGCGGAAGCACTGGTCCAGCGAGACGCCGCTCTCCAACATCATCAGCATGAGATCGAGCAGGAAGGGAAACTCGGCGGTGAGAATACGCTCGCGCGACGCCGCACGCATGCGCAGGGCGTACTTGGCGCCGATGTAGGTCAGGCCGGACAAGGCCAGCGTGGGGAACAGGGGGCGCAGCGGATTGCCGCTGGTGGCCAGGCAGGTGAGCATCGAGGCGAGCGCCACGGCGGCCGTCGCGGCCAGGCGCAGCCAGGCGAAGGCCTCCAGCGCGCCGGGCTCGAAATAGCCGGCCTTGCGCAGCTTCTGCTCCACTTCCTCGCGGTCCCGCCCGCGCACCACGAACACGCGGGGCAGCGGGAAGCGGGCCGCAGTGGAGGCGCCGCCGGCGCGGCCGGACTGCCCGTCTATGCGCTGGCGCAGGCGGGCGTCGGCATCGAGCATCCGCACGCCGAAAACCACCAGCACGAGGCTGCCCGCCGCCAGGGCGAAGAGGAGCATGGGGCCGAGCGCCGGCATCAGAACTCAAGCCTCAGCATGCGGCGGATGATGAGGATGCCTGCCACTTCGAGGCCGATCGCCAGGAAGGAAAGCGACCGTCCGCGCGAATCCGAGATGAAGAAGTCGAGATAGGCCGGGTTCATCAGCACGAGGCCGATCATGGCCAGGAGCGGCATGGCGATCAGCACGCGCGAGCTGACTTTGGCCTCCGACGTGGCGGCGACAAGTTCGCGGCGGATGCGCAGGCGCTCGCGCAGGATGTGCGCCAGGTTGGTGAAGACCGCGCCGATCGAGCCGCCGTAGCGCAAGTTGGTGCGAATGGCGGCGGCGATCATCGACACTTCGGGAACCTGGATGCGGTCAGCCAACTGCTGCATCGTCTCGGCCACGGGCGCGCCCATTTCCAGCCGCCGCGCGGCCGTGTCGAAGAAGGAGCGCACCACCGGAGAGGCATCCGCCAGCGCGCGGGCCAGCGCCTGCGAGAGCGAGTTGCCCACGGCCTGGAGCTGGCGCACGCCGTCGAGATAGAGCGGCAGGGCCTCGGTCAGGGCGTCCACGCGCTTGCGGGCGCGGCCGCGCAGCCAGGACAGCGCCGCCATCGGCAGCCCGAGCAGCACCCCCAGCGCGAAAGCCGGACCGGCCAGCACCAGCACCAGGAAGACCAGGCCCAGGCCGACCAGCGCCAGCAGCCGCACGGTCTGCACCGTGATCTCCAGCTGGGCCTGCGCCAGCAGCGGCGCGATGCGTTCCGGCACCGAAATCGCCACCGAGGAGCGCACCGGCGCGGAGCCGGGCGTGGTCAGCCCGGCCAGCCGCCGGTCGATGGCCGCCAGGCTGCGCGCCCGCTCGCCCAGGAGGGCGAAGAGCACGCCGCCCAGGATCAGCAGGGCCAAGATCAGATAGGCGGCGCCCTTCACCATGCGGTCGAGGCTCCCCGGCCGCTGGCAAGGCCCGAACCCGTGGAGCCTTGCGCCAGCCCGGGCATCGGATAGTCCTTGAGGCGCGCCGCATGATAAGGCCGCGGCGAGAGCGTCTGGAACGTGCCCTCCCCTGACATCGGCGGCTGCTCCTCGAAGCGGAAAAGCTCGTTCAGGGTGAAGGCGTCGCCTTCGGTGCCGGTCACTTCGCTGATCGAGGTGACGCGGCGCATGCCGCTGGCCAGGCGCTGGATGTTGACGATCACATGGATGCTGTTGGCCACGAAACGCCGCACCGCGCGCACGTCGTTCTGCTGCCCCGCGAAGCCGAGCAGCATTTCCAGCCGCGACAGCGCATCGCGCGGGGAATTGCCRTGAAGCGTCGCCATCGACCCGTCGTGGCCGGTGGACATGGCCTGGAGCATCTCCACCGCCTCCACGCCGCGCACTTCGCCCAGGATGATCCGGTCCGGCCGCATGCGCAGGGCGTTGCGCACGAGGTCTCGCGCGCTCACCTCACGGCTGCCGTCCACGCTGGGCGGGCGGGTTTCCAGCCGCACGACGTGGTCCTGGCAGAGTTGCAGCTCGGCCGCGTCCTCGATGGTGACGAGGCGTTCGTGGTTGCTGATGCAGCCCGACAGCACGTTGAGCAGGGTGGACTTGCCCGCCCCGGTGCCCCCGCAGATCAGGACGTTGAGCCGCGAGCGCACGGCAGCGGCGAGATAAGTCGCCATCGGGCCGCTCATCACGCCGCCAGCGACGCAGTCGTCCAGGGTCAGGGCCTGGAGGCGGAACTTGCGGATCGAGACCAGCGGGCCGTCGAGCGCGATCGGCGGGATGACGATGTTGACGCGCGATCCGTCCGCGAGGCGGGCGTCGCAGAAGGGCGTCGCCTCGTCCACGCGGCGGCCGATGGGGCCGACGATGCGCTGGATGATGTTCATGAGATGGGCATCGTCGCGGAAACGCGTT
This sequence comes from Novosphingobium sp. YAF33, assembly GCF_052113265.1. Classification (NCBI taxonomy): domain Bacteria; kingdom Pseudomonadati; phylum Pseudomonadota; class Alphaproteobacteria; order Sphingomonadales; family Sphingomonadaceae; genus Novosphingobium; species Novosphingobium sp. YAF33. The sequence continues at coordinate 695,447 of NZ_JBFRCW010000002.1, read as the reverse complement.
TCCACGCGCTGCAGCAGGCCGCCGCGCTCGGCGTAGATGGCGTGAGCGCCGTTGACGATGATGTCGTCTATCGAGCCGTCGCGCAGCAGCGGTGCCAGCGGGCCGAGGCCGACCACTTCGTCCTCCACGTCCTCGATCAGCAGCAGGCGCTCGGCACTGTTGAGGGCAAGCTGGCCGCGGCGGCTGCGGCTGTTGATGACTTGTTCGATCTCGTGGCGGAGCGTGCGCTGGTCCAGCGATTCCGCGGTGATCCCCTGGGTCTCCAGCTGTTCTATGACCTGCTGGCAGGTGATCGCCTTGACCGCCTGGTAGCTGTCGCTCATGCGCTGGGCCGAAGGCTGCGCCACCGCGGACTTGCGGCGACCCGCGGCCAGGCCCTCCTGCAGTTCCTCGGTGGTCAGGAGGCTCATGCGCTGCGCTCCACGGAGCGCAGGATGGCCCGGCGCATGCGGTCGATGCTGCCGCCGGACTTCGTCGGAGCGGCGATGTTGCAGGCGCGGCGCACGGCCTGGCCATAAGCGCCGCTCTCCCGGTCGTAGATCAGCGGGCGGCCGGCATTGAGGGCATTGGCGGTGCGCACGCGGTCCGTCGGCACGCCCATCACGGCCTCCACGCCCAACACGTCGGCCATGCGCCGGCCGTCGAGCAGGATGCGCGGATCGTAGTCCCAGACCAGCAGGCGCATGCGATTGCCGCTGGCAGTGTCGAGCGCGATCTTGTCGAGCAGGCGGCGGCAGGCTTCGAGTTCGCGGATCGACTGGCTGCAGACGATCTCGATGGCCTGCGCCTGGGAGGCCAGTTCGCGCAGCAGGCCGCCATGGCGCAGGCTGCCGGCCGAAACCACCACTTGCGCGAAGTTGGCACGCAGCAGCTGGATCAGGCCGACCACGTCGTTGGGGCCGACACCGGCCGGCTCCGCGCCGGTGCCGCCGTCGAACGTCAGCAGGGACAGGCCGCTGGCCTCGTGCCGCGCCAGGGCGTCCGAAAGCAGGCTGGTGTCCATGCGGTCGAGATCGGCGACGGCAGAGGCCACGCCGTAGTCCACCTTGAGGTCGAGATAGGCCTCGGCCGTGCTGGTGGGCAAGGTGAAGTCCACCAGCAGCGTCGGCATCTGGGCCAGGCTGCAGGCCAGCGCCATGTCGGTCGCCAGCATCGGCAGCGCCTCGCGGTCGTTGCCGAGCACGATGGTCAGGCGGCCCAGCCGGCCCTGCGTGGTGAGCGCGGTGTTCATCACCCGCGTCAGGATTTCGGATATTTCCGCGCCCGCCGCCGCGCGCGGCAGCACGTCCGCCGCGCCGGCGCGGATCGCCTGCAGCACTTGCCCGGCATACATGTCCTCGGTGGCGACCACCACCGCGCGGCCCGGCGCCATCTGCGCCACTTCGCCGATCGAGGACGAGAGCGAGCGCTCCGCCGGAACCGAGGCATGGTCGATCACGACGATGCCGGGGCCATCGAGATCGCTGTGCTCCAGCGATTGCACCATTTCGACGGCGACATGCTCGCCCATGGCGTCCGTCAGGCGTTGGGCCAGCGTGCGGTCTACGGAGAGGAGGTGGATCTTGGGCATGTCAGGGCCTCACGACGCCGAAGGTTTTCACGGACTGCTCGACGCCGTCGTTGCCGACGATCATCTGGCCGAGGCTGGGATCGGGGTTGCCGGGCGCCGAGGGCAGCGCCACCGGCGCAGTGCCGGGCTCGACTAGTCGCGGCGTCGCCACGATGATCAGCTCCTGCCGTTCCTTCTGGGTCTGCTGGCGCTTGAAGAAGGCGCCCAGCACCGGCAGGTCGCCCAGGAACGGCACTTTGTCCTTGGTGATCGCGCTGTTGGTATAGTTGAGCCGGCGATCACGAAGCTCTGGCCGCTGCCCAGTTCCACGGTGGTTTCCGCGGAGCGGCGGCGGATGCCGGGCACCACGTAGCCCTGAAGCTGCACGCCGTTGCTGTAGTCCAGTTCGCTCACTTCGGGCGCCAGTTTCAGCACGATGTGGTCGGAGGACAGGACATAAGGCGTCACCGTCAGGCGCACGCCGAATTCCTTGTACTCGATCGACAGGGTATTGCCGTTGCCGCCGCTGTTCTGCGGCACCGGCACCGGGAATTCGCCGCCGGCCAGGAAGCTGGCCTGCTCGCCGGAACGCACCAGCAGGGTGGGCTGCGCCAGGAGCTGGGACAGCCCGTTGGACGAGAGCGCGCTCAGCACGGCGCCGATCCCGTGGTTGCGGGCCGAGAGGAAGAGGTTGAAGGCGCTCTGGATCGGCACCGAAGCGTCGATCGACAGGCCGGTCCGATCGTTGCTGTAGCTGTTGACCCCGCTGGGCGAGATCACGGCGCCCTGAAGGTCTCCGGCCAGCTTGGCGAAGCTGAAGCCCAGCGCCTTGAGCGTGGAGCTGGAGACGGCCGCGAACTGCACGTCCACCGCCACGACTTTCTCACCGGGGCGGTAGCCCGCGGCCTGGCCGGTAAAGCCCGCGCCGCCGATGCGGACGTTGCGTTCGCCCATGACGGTGCCGTCCTGCGCGAAGACGGTCAGCACGGCATCGCCCACCGCCAGCGCCTTGATGCGGATCGACTGCGCGGTCGGGGCCGAGACGCCGATCACGTTCTCGCGGCTCACTTCCACCCGGCCGATCGCCTTGGGGAAGGACAGGGTGCGCTGGTCGTCCACTTGCAGGAGTTCCTGCTGCTCCTCGCCCCGCGCCTGGGCATGGGCGGGAGCGGCCAGGGAGGCGCCGGCAAGGCCGGTTCCGGCCAGGACGCAGGAGGCGATCAGGGCTTTCACTGCGATGCACTCCCGGAATAGATGACCTGGCGATTGCCGCCGACGACGAGTTCGATGGCCTGCGCGCCGCCGGACTGGCTACTCGGCCTCGGCGCAGGGCGCGCTGCGGGCGTGGGGCGGGGCGCAGGGGCGGGGCGGGGGGCCGCATAAGCGGGCGCCGGCACCGGATAGGGCATGGCCGGGCGCGGCAGCGGCGCGGAGGCCACTTGCGAAACCGCCACTTCGACGCTGTCGCCCGGGTTGCGCAGCGAAAGCGTGAGCGCGCCCGTGCTCTTGGCCAGCGAGAGCTGCGAAACCTGCTCGGGCGAAAGGGCCAGCGTCACCGTGCGGGCGGGCGGCGGCTCGGCCGCGACCGTGCCCGTCACGCCAGTTGCAGGCTGGGTGCCGACCACCGCCTCGCCCACGGCCAGAACCGGAACCATCTGCAGCAGCGTGCGCGCGCGGCTGACGCCGCTGGCCCGCGCGCCGCTGAGGGCGTCTTCGCCGGGATATACGACTTGCACGTCCACCCGGTCTCCCGGCCGGACCAGACCCGCCACGGCGATTTCCGCCGTCGTGTCGATGCTGATCGCGCGCATTCCCATCGGCACGCGGATCGCCAGCTTCGTTTCCTGTCCCACCGCCGTGCGGGGGATCAGCGCGTTGGCGGGAATGTCCTGCGTGGCCACTTTGCCGACGATCTCGGCCGGGGTCACGGCGGTGGGGAAGCGTGCGGGATCGGACCGGGCATTGCGGATCATGTCGGCGGTGATGGTTTCGCCCACCTTGATGTCGCGCGTGGTGGCGGCAAGCACGGTGTAGGAAGGCTCCGACTTGCCCAGCGGGATGCGGGCGGCGGCATCGGCCACGGGCCTGGCAGCCCGTCCCAGTTCGCGAACTCCCAGAAAGGCAAAGCAGCAGGCCGCAACCAGCCCGACGCCGATTGTCAGCTTCGCCTTCGAACCGAGCCGCATGCCCATTCCCCCTGGTCCCTTGCGTCTACGCAAATCGGATCGACTGCCCCGAAGATCCGAATTGGAGATTTTCAATCATTCGACGGCTGAAATCGCCGTCTTGCGTATGAATGATAGCGGCTCTCGAATATGATCCGAGATGGAGAAATAGCCGATACGACCGCAATCAGCGGGAGTCTTTCTCAAGCGTTAAAGCCCCGGAAAGTATACCTTTGCTCATTTCGTCCAAATCAGGCATCAATCCTGATCTTTGGCCATTTAGGGGTATGCCAAGACTATCGCCAAACATGTTCGGATCGGTTCTTTCCGATCCACGCAAAAGCCGGTTATGCGTTAGCAGGGAAAGCATAAGGCAAGAGCAGAACAGAATGGATCGCCTGCTTTGCGCATTCTCGTCTGGCGCTTCTCTTCGGCTTCCGCCGACATTTGCGAAGATTATCGCCGGATTAACATTCTGAAAGCGGCTTGCGGATCCAGCTGAACGGCGCTTTGTTAGTCTATTTACTTACGACCGCATAAAACCTTCTATCAGGTTTATTTCGCGGTTGCGAAAACCCGTCGGGCTGGCAATCATCGATCCGTCCGGACTCGCAGACGCAGGGCGTCCGATCCGGGCTCGGGGGCCAGACTGCAATGATAGTGCCGAACAACAACGTCGTGGAATTTCCGCCGGCTGCTCCGGCGGGGACCAATTCTTCCGGGGCCGGGTCGTCGGGAGCACCGGGGGCCAACGACGATGGCCTGCCGGGGGGCAAGAGCGCCTCCCGCGGCGCAGGCTTCGCACCGCAACTGGCCATGCGGCTGCGCGCCTGGGAAGACGGCACGCGTTTCTATCCCGGCGCCATCGCGCTCTGCGCGCTTTGCCTCGGACTCGTTTCCAGCCATGCCCCCGCCGCCGGCGTGATCGGTTCGGCGGCAGCGGGCGCTCTCTTCGTCCTGCACAAGACGATCAAGGCCGCGCTGGTCACCGCCGCCCTCAGCGCGGGCTTCTACCTCATTCCCGAAGCCCGGATCGCGCCCGCCTACTGGACCACCCTGGGCATGGTCGCCGCGGCCGGGTTCTTCCCGCGCAGCCTCGTCACCGTGCTGCTGCGCGCGCCGCGCTGGACCTGGGTGCTGGCACTGCTGGTCGCCATGGCCAGTTTCTGCGCCACGCTGATCGCCCCCGGCCTGCCGGCGACCGTTGCGGTCTTCACCGGATCGCTGAGCGCCGCGTTCCTGGGTGCCGGCCTCGCGCGGCACCTCGCCATGGTCGACGCCCGGCTGCTGGCCTGGGGCGAGGACGGCCTGGTGCCCGTCACCCGCGACCTGCTGCTCGGGCGCGTAACCGCGGGCATGCTGCACGACCTGGCGCAGCCGCTGAACGTGATCTCCATGGCCAACGGCAACATGCGCTATATCGTCGAGCAGCTCGACATCGGCGAAGAGAGCCGCAAGCAATTGCTGGACCGGGTCGCCCGCATTTCCACGCATACCGAGGCCGCGGCCTTCATCCTCAGCCTGTTCCGGTGGTTCGGCCGCGATGGCGACAAGGAGCGCAGCGCGCTCAGCGTGCGCAGCGCGCTGGAGCGGGCCGTGGCCGCCACCAAGTCCAACGTGAGGCACCATGGCGTCTCGGTGGAACTGGACGGCAATGCCCTGGACCATCTCCTGCCCGAACATCACGGCGCGCTGGAGATGATGGCGGTGGCCGCGCTGCTCAGTGCCTTCGGCAGCTTCATCGGGCCGGGCAGCGAGAAGCGAAAGGGCAAAGTCCTGCTGCGCGCCGCCATGACGCCGGTTCACGTCGTGGTGACGGTCCAGTGCATCGACGAGAACGAGGCGCCTGCCCCCGGCTGCAAGCTGGACCATGCCACGCTCTGGCTGGTCGAACAGGTCGCGATCGAGGCGGGCGGGGACTTCCGCTCGATGCTGCGATCCAGTCAGCCCACGCGTTTCGTGATCCGCCTAGGCCGCGACGACATCTGAGGTTGCCGGCCTGCCCGACGCGGAAGGCAGGCAGATTTCCACCCGGGCACCCACGCCCTGATTGGACACCAGCCGGATGCCGCCCTTGGCCTTTTCCATGATTTGCCGGCAGATGTGCAGGCCCAGCCCGGTGCCGTCCTGCGCTTTGGTGGTGAAGAACGGTTCGAAGGCCAGCCGTTCGAGATCGGCGGAAAGGCCCGCGCCATTGTCGGTCACCACGCAGCGCATCTGGCCGGGCTTGCCTTCCAGGGCGATGGCGATCCGCCCCTCCCCGTCCCAGCCTGCCGCGCGGCGCGACTGGATGCTGTCGGCGGCGTTGCGCAGGACGTTGACGAAGACCTGCTCCAGCTCCACCCGCCCCAACGCGACACAGGCGGAAAGGCCCGTGGGTTCCAGCTCGACGGCGATCTCCGCCCGCTCGAACAGCGCTTCCAGGAACTCCACCGCGCTGGCGGCCGCTTCCATCACGTCGGTGTGGCGGGCGACGATCTTTTCGTCCGCGGCCTGACCCAGCGTGCGCTTGATGATGACCTGGGCGCGCAGGACCTGCTCGGCAATGCGCGAGGCGCTGGTCTGAAGACGCGAGCGCGTGGTGTCCGGCCGGTCCAGCATGAGGCGCAGGCTCTCGTTCGCCATCGAGATCGTGAAGAGGGGCTGGCGCAGTTCATGGGCCAGGGTCAGCGCCCTTTCGCCCAGATCCGCCATGCGGGCGCGCTCGGCCATGGCCTCGTGCCCCATTTCCTCGTGGGACACGCGCGGCTCGGGCGCGTTCAAGAACACCGCGCTGGCCCAATGCATGCCGCCCAGGTTGCCGCGCAGGATCACGGTCAAAGTGCTGCGCGGGCCGGTGCGAAGGTCGGTCGTCACGTCCGAGCGGCCGCTCAGCGCGGCAAGGTGCAGGACATCCTCGGAATGGATCGCCAGGGCCTCGGGCTGCTCGCCCTCCCCGGCATTCTCGCGGCGGAACAGGATCGTCTTCGCGGCCGCATCCAGGCGCAGGTCGCTGACGACCCGCAGGCCGACATGCTCGCGCAAAGCCTCTATCAGGCCGCTCGCCGCGGCCGCATCATCGCCGGTCCCCGTCACGCACCGACACCGTTGGCCAGCATCTTGCGGATCGTGCCGATCAGCGCCTGCGGCTGCACCGGCTTGGTCAGGAACGTGTAATGCGACGTGCCGGCCACCAGATCCTCGCGCATCTGGTCTCCGGTGATGAAGACATATTCGAATTCCCGCGCGCCCAGCTTCGGGTGCTTGCGGACGCGGGATACGATGTCGAGCCCCGATTCGCGGTCCAGCCGCAAGTCGCAGGCGACCACGCTGACGGCGGGATGGCGCTCCAGCATGTCCACGGCCTCGGTGAGATTGGCGGCACCGACGCCGGGAATGCCGTGAAGCGACATCAGGGTCAGCAACTCTTCGACGATGGCCGAAAAATCATCGAGAACAAGTACCCTGGCCTGGTCGTCCCGCATCCGATCCCGTTCCTCCGTGTGACGTCCGCCACCAGCAGCCACTGGTGGATCGCCACTGGACATCGTTACTCCTATAAGCGCGGGACATTATCAATAAATGAAAGCGGGATGCACGAACTTTCACGTCAAGCCGTTCGAACGGCTTAAAAAAATGCCTGCAATCGAATTCAGAACTCGATTACGATTTTCACTTTCGCCGGTGCGACATTGAAGTGGGTCGCGATCTGATCGCGATATTGGGCCATGAGAAAGGCCAGGTTATCGGTGCGCGGCAGGCCGTCCAGTTCGTCGACCGTGGTGCCCAGCGCTTCGGCTATTCCCTTCAAGCGGGCATCCTGCGGACGGGCGCGACCGTGCTCCCAGGCCCAGACCGTCGGCTTGCTGACGCCGATCCGCTCGGCCAGTTCGCCCTGGCTGAAGCCGTTTTGCTTGCGCAGCCGCCGCAGGCGCCGGGCCAGCGATTCCTGCGCATCGTCATCGGTATCGGACGCGGCATCGGCAGCGTCCTCCTCTTCCGCTTCCTCGGCCGCGAGCGGCGCCGCGCGCAGCCGGGCCGCGCCCAGCACCGCCGCGGAGATCGGCGTCTCGAAACGGCAGCCGTAGAAGCTCTCGCTGTGCCACATCACCCGCGCGCGCACGCGTTCGTGCTCCGACAGGTCGATCTCGATCACATCGTCGACCGTCAGCTCGACGTCGCTTTCGACCAGCAGGCCGCCCTGCGAGAGGTTGTGCACCACCACGTCCGCCTCCTGCCCGTCGGCCCGTACCTGCGCATCGAGCAGGAGACTGAAGCGCGGCAGGTTCGACCGCGCATCGCGCTCGAAACGGGCGGGCAGGCTCTGGTTGCCCCAGTTCATCGGGCCTCCTTCATCGGCATGCTCTCCTTGATCGGAATAGAGGGGCCGGGTCATGCGCAGCTGCGGATGCTGGAGTAGGCGGGACGGCCGCGCTGGATCGCCAGGGCCATGGCCTCGATCGGCGGGGCGCCGGCCGGCAAATCATCCAGCGACTCCGCATGCGAACCGCCCAGCGCATCGAGCGCGCCGGCCACGAGAGCACCGCTCACGCGCGCTTCGCATTCGTCGAGCATGTCCAGCGCGATGCGCAGGAGTTCGCGGGCGTGCTGGACTTTGTCGTTCGTCATCTCGGCTTCCTTTCCAGTCTTTTCGTTTGATTATGAGTGATCAGAAAACGGGGCTCTGTGCCGCGAGCGGCCAGGACAGCGGCCTGAAACAGGCAGGTTCGGGCGCGGCGGTTTCGAGGGCGGAAGGGGCGCTGACCGTTCGTGCCCGCGGGATCCGGTCCTGAGCCGCCCGATCCGGCGCCGACCACACCCGCCGTGTGCCGACGCGGCCGAGCCGCGCACCGGCAATCCATTCCGCGCCCTCCTCCGCTGCCAGCCGGATCTGCGCCGGGGTTTCGGCCCCGGTGAGGATCACGGTGCGGCACAGCGTGCGCGCTTCCAGCGCCAGCCGGCCGACGCGCGCGCGGTTGCGCTCCGAAAGGAAGGCGGTGCGCAGAAAGGCGCTGTCCAGCTTGACCTGGTCAGGCCGCAGCACGGCAAGTTGCCGCACCGAAGCATGGCCCGAACCGAATCCGTATAGCCCCAGGCCCACCCCCAGCTCGCGCAGGGTGTTGAGAAAAGTCAGCGTCCCCGGCCAGAACCGGCAGGCTGCGGATTCGTGGAATTCGAGCACGAGCCGCTCCGCCAGCTCGGGCCGGCGCTCCAGCCGCGCCAGAACGTCGGTCCAGGCCGCATCCGCGCCGCCAAGGTCGAAGGAGAGGCTCTGCGGCGAGATCGCGATGGACAAATGCGCGTGCGGATCGGCTTCGAGGGCGTCCAGCACCCGGAGCACCAGATTGCGATCCAGCAGGTGAGCCATGCCCAACCGCTCCAGCGCCGCATAGGCAGCGGTGCAGTCGAACTGCTCGCCCCGCTCCCCGGCATAGCGCAGCAGCGCCTCGTGCTGGAACAGGCGGTCCGGATGGCGCGGATCGAAGATCGGCCGCCACGCGAAGAAAGTTTCGCCCCGCGCGATCTGGCCGAGCAGCCGCTCGGCCCGCGCCATGTCGTCACGGTAGCGGGCGAGCATCTGGGCACTGGCCTCGTTCGCCAGGTGAAGGCTGGCCGTATGGCCGGGCGCGGCCAGTCGCTCCAGCCGGGCGCAGGCCGCGGCGAGCGCTGCCGAGAGGTCTTCGCCCAGGACGCCGGGCACCGGGTCGCTATGGCCGATCGAGACCGAGAGCAGGATGCGGCCCGCGCCATGGACCAGGGGGTCCAGGCAAAGCTGCATGCCAAGCGCCTCGATCTGGGCGCAGACGAAGTCCGGTTCGAGCATCGCCGCATGGGCCAGCAGCGTCATCCGGTCCCGCTCGGCCTTGTGGAAGCGGACCGGGTTGAGGTTCCGCTCGATCGCGCCGGCCAGGTGCGCCATCGCGGCGCGGAGTCCATCCTCGCCGTGGATCGCGGCAATGGCCTCGGCATTGTCGAGACGTGCGACAAGCAGGGTGTTGCAGCAGCGGTTGGGCGGGCTGATCCTGGCGAGGTCGATCATCGGTCGGGTCCAAGAGCTTCGAGAGGGAAAGGCGGCCGGGGGAAAAGGACCGCCGGGAGGGGGAGAGCGGTTGGGCCCAGCCGGCGCGGGTGGGGGAGATCCCGCGCCGGGGGCCGGATCGGGTCAGCTACCCGACGCGCCGCCAAGCAGGCCGCCGAGCAGCGCGCCGCCTGCCGATGCCCCACCGGAAGCGCTGCCCGAGGCGCCCCCCGTGAGGCCGCCACCAAGGCCGCCGGTCAGCCCGCCGACCAGCGAGGACACCGCGCCCGTCACCGGCGCCAGCACCGAACCTGCCGCACCGCTGCCCGTCGATCCCGGCGCCAGGCCGCCGACGATGCCTTCGACAAGACCGGTCACCGGCGCCAGCGGCGAACCGCTTCCGCCTGCTCCGGCATTGCCGAGACTGCCGACCACGCCTTCGACAAGACCCGTGACCGGCGCCAGCACCGATCCGGCGCCCGTGCCGGCGCCAAGGCCGCCCGTCACTTGCCCCAGCGTACCGCCGAGCGCGCCATTCACCGTATCGAGGACCGGCGCGGTCACCGTGGCGACCGTGGCCGTGACCGGCGCGACGACCGGCGAGACACCGCCCGTCACCTGGTCCACCAGTCCGCCGACCTGCTCGCCCAGCAGGGCGCCGGCCAGGTTGCCGACCGGCGCCAGCCCGGCGGCCACGCCCTCGGTCGTCGTCGGCAGCGCCACGTCGACCACCTTGCCGTCGGAGAGCACATTGGCCGTCACCAGCTGGCCGGTGGTCAGGCCGGGATTTTCGGCCAGGACGTTCAGGCCCACCAGGGTATCGCCGTTGCTCGGCCCGGTGACGGGATTGTTGCCGAGGTCGACGCCGAGCAGCGGGCCGTCGAATGTCCGTGCCGGGCCAGAGCCATCGCCCCCCCCTGCACCGGCCAGGCTGCCGGTAACGCCGTCGACCAGCCCGCCGAGCTGCCCGGTGACGGGCGCCAGCACGCCGTTCTCACCGGCGATCGGCGCGAGCACGCCATTGACCGTGTCGAGTAGCGGGGAAGTGACGCTGCTCACCGCCGAAGTGACCGTGGCCACCGTTGGCGCGAGACCGTCGGTCACTTGCGTCACCGTGCCGCCCACCTGGTCGCCCAGCAAGGCGCCGGCCAGCGTGCCCACCGGGGCGAGCGCCTGCTTGGTATCGTCCGCGGTGGTGGGAAGCGTGACCTGCACCACTTTGCCGTCGCCGGTGAGGACATCGACGGTCACGCCGCTCGTGTCGGTGGTCGCCTTGTCCGGATTCACGTTCACATTGACCAGGGTGCCCGATCCGCTCTGGCCGAGCAGATCGGTGCCGCCCACCGACACACCGGCGGCCGGGCCGGTGAAGCTGGTGGTCGAGCCGCTGGGATCGGTCGGACCCGTGGGACCGGTCGGGCCGGTGGGACCGCTGGGGTCGGTCGGCCCCGTCGGGCCGGAGGGGGTGCTCGGGCCGGAAGGCGTGCTGGGACCGCTGGGCGTGCTGGGGCTGGTCGGCCCGGAAGGGGTGCCGGCCTGGAAGTCCATTCCGCTCGTGCAGGCCGCTACCAGCAGCAGCGGGATCGTGGCCGTGCCCAGGAGGGCGTGTCGCTTGAACGAGGGGTAATGACGGGTCGGCATGGGTCTTCTCCAACGTGATCTCAGCCGCGATCGGCCTGTTGAAGAGATGATAGGTCGGCCCCGCCGAAGCACCGCGCCCAGAAGCAGCCGCCTCGGACCTGACCGCATCCGGGCGGGCCGGCAGAACGGAAAGTCGTTCGGGAACAAGCCGGAAAATTCGCGGAAGAGGCCTGCGCAAACACGCAAAGCACCGGAAATCCGCGCAAACCGAGGGAAAATCGGCGGCTTTGGAAGGGAGAGGGAGGAAACCGGGCCGCGGAAGTTGCCCTATGGTTAAGCACTCAGTCCGGTTCATTTTCGTTACGTTTCGATAGCCCCCGATAGGCCTGATCACGGTTTGCAGCGGCGGCCGTAGCGGGGATCGAGCGGCGGCTTGGGCGGCGGCTTGGGCGGCGGCTTGGGCGGCGGCTTGGGCGGCGGCTTGGGCGGCRGCTTGGGCGGCGGCTTGGGCGGCAGCTTGGGCGGCGGCTTGGGCGGCGGCTTGGGCGGCCAGAATCGAAGAGGCAGCCCCGTCGCCGGGACTGCCTCTTCTCCCCCACCCCCCTTCGGTCAGAAGGCGGGGGTCGTTCGCGTGCCCGGCCATGGGGTTGTGGGGCGCCGGGCACGCATGACGATCAGTTCGTGCGGGCGCCAAGCCCCCCGAGCAGCGAGCCTACGAGACCGGTGACCGGTGCGAGTGCGGAGCCCAGACCATTGGACGCCCCGGTCCCGGTCYCGGTCCCGGTCCCGGCTCCGGTGCCGGCACCCGTTGCCGCACCGGTGACACCGCCCACCAGCGCGTTGACCGCACCCGTGACGGGAGCGAGCGGCGCCGTGCTTTCGGCCGTGCCGCCGGTCAGGCCGCCGACCACGCCTTGCACCACGCCCGTGACGGCGCCTGTTACCGGGGCCAGGGCGCCGCCCTGGTTCGTGCCGCTCAGCAACGTATCGACCGCGCCTGTCACGGGCGCGAGGACAGCGCCTGCCCCCGTTCCGCTGCCCGTCAAGCCGCCGACGACGCCTTCGACAAGTCCGGTGACCGGCGCCAAAACGCCCCCGGCTCCGCCCGTCGCGCCGCCCGCCAGGCCGCCGACCAGCGAGTCGACCGCGCCGGTGACAGGGGCCAGCACCGCTGCCGCGCCGCCGTCACCCGATCCCAATCCTCCGGTCACGCCTCCCGTCACACCGCCGACAACGCCGCCAAGTGCGCTGTTGACGGTGCCCAGCAGAGGCGATGTCACGCTGTCCACGACGGCCGTCACCGGCGCCACCACTGGCGCAAGGCCGCTGGTCAACTGGTCGACCGCGCCGCCGGCCTGCTCGCCCAGCAGGGCACCGGCCAGGTTGCCGACAGGTGCAAGTCCGGCAGCCACGCCTTCCGCCGTAGTCGGCAGGCCCAGTTCCGCGATGTTGCCATTGGACAGCACGCTGGCCGTCACGAGCTGCCCCGTGGTCTGGCCCGCCCCTTCGGCGAGGACGTTGAGGCCCACCAGAGTGTCGCCGGTGCTCGCCCCGGTCAGAGCCGTGTTGCCTAGGTCCACACCCAGCAGCGGACCGTCATATGTCCGTGCCGGGCCGCCCGCACCGCCCAGCGAGCCGGTCAGTCCCTCGACGAGACCGCCGACCTGGCCGGTGACAGGGGCCAGCAATCCGGTCTCACCCAGCACGGGCGAGAGCACGCCGTTCACGGTATCGAGCAGCGGCGAGGCGACGCCGTCCACCGTGGAGGTCAGCGTGGCCACCGTCGGCGCCAGTCCGTTGGTGAGCTGCGTCACCGTGGTTCCGGCCTGATCGCCGAGCAGGGCCCCGGCCAACGCACCGACCGGCGCGAGCGCCTGCTGGGTCTGCGCCGCGGTGGTCGGCAGCGTTACCTGCACGGCCTTTCCGTCTCCAGTGAGCAAGTCGACGGCCAGGCCGGTGCTGCTGGTGGCGGCGGTATCCGGCGCGACATTGACGTCGATCAGCGTGCTCGAACCGCTCTGGCCGAGCAGGCTGCCACCGCCGACGTTCACGCCCGCAATCGGTCCGGTGAAGCTGGTGCTGCCGCTGGGATCCGTGGGCCCGGTCGGGCTCGTGGGTCCGGTGGGACCAGTCGGGCCGGTCGGTCCCGTCGGGCCTGCGGGGCCGGTAGGACCAGTTGGACCGGTCGGACCTGCCGGGCCGGTGGGGCCTGCTGGACCAGTCGGGCTGGTGGGGCCGGTGGGGCCGGTTGGTCCAGTCGGACCGCTAGGGCCGTCGGGACCGGTGGGGCCAGCGGGACCGGTGGGGCCGCTGGGGTCGGTTGGCCCGGTGGGTCCTGTGGGACCGGTCGGACCGGCCGGACCCGTCGGGCCGCTCGGATCCGTCGGACCGGTAGGGCCGCTCGGATTGGTAGGGCCTGTGGGGCCACTGGGATCGGAAGGGCCGCTGGGGCCGGATGGGCCAGTCGGGCCTGTGGGGCTGGTCGGGCCTGTGGGTCCGGTTGGACCGCTTGGGCCCGAGGGCGAGCCACCGCCACCCGCGCCGACGCGGAAGCCGACGCCATCGGCACAGGCGCCCAGGAGAAGAAGCGGGATAGCCGTCGCACAAAGCAGAAGGTGCCTGGCGGATCGGCGCGATTGTTGACGCGGCATCGTGTTAACCTCCATGAAAATGCCCACTGCGTCGGAGCCTAGGCACAGTTCGGAGGCGCTTCGCGGCCAGATGGAACCGGCCTGAAACTGCCGATCCCGGACTTGCGACAGTCCCGCATCGGGAATGAGCAAAGGTGCTGTCGCGCACGGAAAATCGGGCCTTTGCGGGGCTGGCGCCACGCAAAGGCCATGCTCATCGTCGGATCGGAGGGGAAGGAAGTACGCAAGGCGCGCAAGTCGGCCAAACCGCCTGCCGAGCGGTTAGAACCGAAAAGACTATTGTTTGGAACAGGCTGCCGAAGACGACGCCTGTCATGGCTGGAGAAAATCTGTCAGCCACGAATTCAACCGCCGCCACCTTCGCAGCCCCGCCGGTCAGCCGGCGAATCGGCCCAGCCAGAGGCTGAAAGATTAGGGAGAAATCCCGCCCCGCCAGGGAGTAACGATATACCCGGTCACCCCGTCAGCGCCAACGAGTTGCCCTTCACCGCCGCGAACGGCCACGGAAGCCGCTATGGCCCGCTCGGTCAGGCGGCCGGCTCCGGCTCTACCGAGAGAAGGCGGCGGCTGTCGATCAGGGCGTCCCGCAAGGTAACGAGCAAGGCGTCGATGTCGGTTTCTTCGGAAACGAGCAAGTCCACGGCCAGCCCTTCCCTTCCGGCCCGGATGCGGCCCACGCGTGCATCACCGAGAACCAGGGGCCGGTCGTTGCCGCGCCGGATGTCGCCTTCCTTGGCGGCGTCTTTCAGACGGGCAAGAACGGTGGCGGCCGGGATCATTCGCTCTCCCCCGGCGGCGAGGCGTTGCTGCTCTTCCCCGATCAGGCGTGCGCTGACCAGCAGGCGTTCCCGCTGTTCGGCACGGCGCAACAGCGGCGTCAGCACTTCGGAGTGGCGCACCCGCAGTTCGTCACGCGTGGCGAAGGCATTGACGACTTCGTCCGGCATTTGCGCGAGGGACAGCAGGCGGCTCAACTGGCTGTTCGACAGGTTCAGCGCTTCGGCCATGCGCGATTGCACCCCGCCGTAGAACCTGTCGACCGCATTCTGATAGCTGCGGGCGCGGTCCAGTTCGGTGATATCTTCCCGCTCGCGGTTTTCGATATCCGCGAGGCGAAACGCTTCTTCGTCAGTGAGATCGACGATGAGCGCTGTCAGGCGAATCTCCGGCCGGCCATTGTGATTCAGCCAGTCCACCGAGAAGCGCCTGCGGCTACCGACCAGCAACTGATAGGGATGATCGGCGCCGGGTGCATTGTGGCGGACGAGCACGGGAATGCGATTTCCGTCTTCCTGCGCGATCGATTCGATCAGCGAGCGGCAGCTTTCCGCCGAGAGGCCGGGCACATCGCGCGGGTTGCCATCCCAGACGCTGCAATCGGAAGGGCGAATGGAAATCGCCGTGCGGGCCCTGCCGCTGCCCTGCGCAAATCCGGCAAGGCGCTGATCGAGCCGCGACAGCGCTTCACCGTCCACGCCCGCCGCTTCGGCCGGATGAGGTTCGTAGGACAAGGTCGTCAAAATGTCCCGTACAAACCCGCCCATGTCACTCTCCACAACCTCTGACCAAGCCCTTTTCATATCCGCGCTTTTCGCAAAGCGGGTGTTAAACAATGTTCGTATCGGCGGAGTTATGGCACCACTTCGGTGCGGTTACGGTCCCCTGCGCGGCTGCAGGCACTCTCGACGCCCGCCCCGTTGCCTTCGCCGCCCCGGATCAACGCCAGTTGGGGCCTTCGACCCAGGTGACAAGGCTGCGCCGTGTCCCTTCGATGACGGGCAATACGCGGTGCTGAAGGAAGGACGGAAAGATCAGCAGACTGCCACGCGGCGCGAATTGCTCGGCCGGGTTGGCGATCCCGAAGAACTCGAACGCACCGCCGTTGTAGTCGCTAGCGTTGGATAGCTGGACGACGACCGACAGCTTGCGCGCAAAGGGCCGGGTGGATTCAAGCCACACGTCCTGATGCCAATCATAATGCCCTTTGTTCGTGGCGCGGTATTCCGTGAACTGAAGTTCGTAAGGCGCTTCGATCTCCACGCCGAAGTTCGTGCGGTTGGAGGGGCGGACGAAATCCATGACGCGCGAAACGATGTCCTTCTCGCGCCCGGCGTCCAACCAGCGGACTGTCGAAGTGCGATGCCCAAGATCGCTGCGCAAGTTGCCGGAGAACCCGATCGTTGCGTCCTGTTCCGCATATCCCTCGGCACGCTTGATGATGGCGTCGCACTCGGCATCGGTGAACGCACTGGTCCAGACTTCCCAAACATTCTTCATCGTCCGCCCCATTCCTTCGACGCGTGAATTTCATGATCCAGTGAAAAGGCGCGCACGGAGAGCGCCGGGCGTTTTGCGTACACGCAAAAGCGCAAATCAGACCGTCCGGTTGACGCTGAAGAAGAACCGCGCCTTTTTACTGTAGAACTCCGATGGAGACTTGACAGGTACTGCAATTTGTGCAGTCGCAGTCCAGCCCTTGACCGGCGTTACCCGTACCCCGGCACCTGCGGTCGCCAGCGAAAAGTCCTGAGCCGCCAGTCGGTAGGCTGGTCGCTCGTAGCTGTGCGCCAGCGCTCCATCGGTATAGGCAAAGACCGTCAGGCCGCGCGTGGCACCCGCTGGCTTCCCCGCGACGCGCCAGGACAGTTCCAGACTGCCTGCGGCTGCCTTGTCCGAGGTGATGATGCCGATGCGGTAAGCCATGCCCGCGCCCTCGCCGCCCAAGGGGAAGCGCTCGGTGGTCGGCAACCGGTCGCCGCTATATTGGCCGCGCAGCGTGGCCTTGACGGAGACGGCCTTGGTCAATTCCTTGATCGCGGTGAGCTGCACGTTGGCCTTGCGGAACGAGGCATCGGAATAGCCCTCGATCGGCCGCGCGCCCAAGGCGTCCAGGCCCTGGCTCAGACTGGTGGAGATGGCATAGCCGCCGGTCTTGTCGATCGACGACCATACCGTGCCGAGCCGCAAAGCCCGCGTCTTGAAACCGCCGAACGCCGTATCGAGGAAGTAATTGGTGCTGTTCGTCCCGTCGAGCGAAAGGCTCAGGGAGAGATTGCGGCGATAGGAGCGGATCAGCGGGTGCGAGATGGCGATGCCGCCCTGCTTCGCTTCGCCGATGATGTTCAGGTCGCGGGTCTTGGTGCGGACATAGGCGCCGCTGACGCCCAGCGTGGTGCCGTTGGAGCCGATCGGCGTAGCGTGGCTCAGCGAGTAGAACTGGTAGCGATCCGGGTTGAACGGCAGGTTCCCCGAGAAGCGCGTGGTATCGCCTTCGCGCAGCACGCCGTTCACCGCGGCCGAAAGCTGGGTCTGCACGCCCGTGGTGACATTGACGATGCCGTTGTTGTTGACGTTCAGCGTGACGTCCACTTGCTTGCGGTCCACCTTGAGGTCGAGCGCCAGCTCGCCGGGGGTCGGCGTCTGCTTCAGGCTGGCCTGCACGGTCTGGCCGGGAATGTCGCGCAGCAGGGAAATGGTGCGCTCGATGGTGGACTTGTGAGTCGGCGTCTCGCGCAGGAGACGCTTCACTTGCGCGTCGATCAGGCGCGTCGGCGTGCTGCGCGTCTTGCCGTCCAGCGTGTAACGGGTGATGCGCCCTTCCAGCACGCGGACCGTGAGCACGCCGCCGGTGGGCACTTGCTGCGGGATCGACACGGCGAAGAAGGCGATGTCGCTCTGCCCGTAAGTAGTGCTGATGGCGTTGGCGATCTTCTGCAGGTTGTCCCGGTTCAACGGGGCGCCGATGAAAGCGGCGACGGCCTTGTCGAGCAGCGGCTTGGGCAGGGTGGAGCCTTCGTATCGCAGGCCGGTCAGCGCGACGCCGGCTCCGCCCGAAGGTGCCGCTGGCGTGGCGACCACCGGGGTTTGCGCCTGCGGCACTTGCGCCGGCGCCGGCACCCGCGGCACGTCGGGATCCTGCCGGTCGACACGGTCGCGGTCGATGATCGGGGCCTGCGGAGACGGCGCGGCGATCTGCGCCTGCGCGGCCTGGAACGGCATCGACGGAAGCAAGAGGCCCGCCATCAGCAGGCCCAGCTTTCGCGCCAGCCTCCGGGACCGGCTTGGGGGTGAGGGAATTGCCGAAGCCGTCATGGTTCGTGATCGCCTGATGGTGTTTGCGGGGGTGAAGTGTCGGAAGAGCTTTCCCCGCAAGATGAAGAACATGGACTCGCCCGGCATCCCGAACTGGAGCCGGAGCGGCTGCTTCGAGGCGGTTATGCGGGTTTGCTGGCCGACGGTCGGGGAAGCCCCGTCACCGGCGCTACGCAAAGCCGGCTTCAGGGCGCGGAAAAAGGCGGGGCCGGCAGGAAATCGGTAACCATATCCGGGCTTTCGCCAGGATTGATCGCGGCGATGGCGATCATCGGAATGAATTCAATAACTCTCTGATTTATAGTTACTATTTTAGACTATGAGGGCCGAGGAGAGCCCCAAAAACGACCTCGGACAAGTTACGCAAATCGCCGCCAAGTCGGCTCCAACCGGCTGTCCGGCGGGGAAAGGCCCGCAAGGCGCCGGAAAGCGGATATAGGTCGTTTCGGCTACAAATTAGCCCTTGGACGCAGGCAGCGCCCTGCCCGTTCGGCGCCGATCACTGCTCCGGCGGACATGCAAAGCCCATCGCCCGCCCCGGAAATGATAAGCGATCCGTTCATCCCGCGGCGCTATAAGTATAGCAGCCAGTCGCCTCGCCGTCGGCGCTCCCCGGGCAACTACCGAGGGGCTCGACGATTTCAACGAGGTGAAGAGAGAATATCCGCAAAGCGGAATTGGGAGAGAGCCATGACCCCGTCACCGGGCGAAACGTCATCCGCGGAGACGGTGCCTGTCGAAAGCCTGGCGGAGCGGGCCTATGTCGAACTCGTGCGCAGTCTCTACGAGACGATCGCGCAGGCGCTCTACATGCTGGTGATTTTTCTCGTCTGTTTCGTTCTCGTCTACCATTCCAGCGAGGACCGCGCGGTTCTGCTGGTCGGCTCGGCCGCGCTGCTCACCTGGATCGCCCGCATCGAGGTGGCCCGGCGCTTCCGGCAACGCGCCTTGACCGGGGTGATCGCCAAGGCCGAGGCGCGGCGGCTCGAAGTGGCTTTTGCCGTTCCCTATGTCGGCTTCGCGATCCTGTTGGGGACTTTCGGCGCGCGGGTCTTCGCCCTGCCGGACCCGCAGGCACACATGCTGGTGATCTGCACCGTCATGGGTTTCTGCGCGGGCGTGGTCACGGGCGTCGGGCGAAGGCCGGCCATCGCCAATCTCTCGATGCTGGCGGCGGCGGGACCGATCGTCGTCACGGCCGCCCTGCACGGCACACCTTTATATATAGGGACGGCCCTGATCACCGCGGCCTATCTGGTCGGCGGGATGCAGGCGCTGAAAATGCGCTTCGAGATCGTCAAGGCGGAGATCGGCAAGCGCCTGCTCTCGGTCTCGCTGGCCCGCAGCGACAGCCTGACCGCCCTGCCCAATCGCCTTGCCTTGCGCGAATACTTCGACGAGAACACGCGCCTCATCTCGTCTTCCGGGCTGATCGCGGTGCATTATCTGGACCTCAACGGCTTCAAGCCGGTGAACGACGATTACGGCCACAGCATCGGCGACATGTTGCTCGCCCTCGTGGCAGACCGGCTGCGCGGGGCGATCCGCAGCGGAGACATCGTCGCCCGCCTGGGCGGAGACGAATTCGCCGTGCTCCAATATGGCCTTCACCGCGGCGAGGAAGCGGAGTTCCTGGCGCAAAGGCTGGTGGCGGCGATCGCCCAGCCCTTCCTGGTGGGCGATCTGACGCTGGCGATCACCGCATCCATCGGCACCGTCGTGACCAGCAACGGCAGGGAGGATCTGACCGTCTTGCTCGACGAGGCGGATGCCCGGCTCTACCTCGCCAAGCGGGGGCGCTTGGAAAGAGTCGCAGGCAAGACCGTCAATGGCGCGGACTGGTAGCGGCGTGCGAATCACCTTGTGACATCGCGCGGTGCGTCACTGCGGCCGGCAATTGAATCCTTCCGCCGCTTCGCGGTTTATTGCCGAGACCTTTGCCCCATGGCCGCACTGATCGGACGCAACGCCCCAGAAACCCACAGATAGTCATGCTTTCCCGGATTTTTGCGCTCGACTGAACATCGCCCCAGGCATATACCTGCAAACTCGTTCAAAAGTATTTTGCAGGCGGGACATGCATTCACAAGTCGACCGTATCTCGGAAATGGCGCAAGCCGGAGAGAAGATGATCGAACGGCTGCGGCGCAAGGCCTTCTTGCCCGAAAGCCGCAAGGGCCTCAACGTTCGTTTCGGCATTGCCGAAGCCGCGACACTGCTCGGCTGCTCCACCAACCGGATTCGCATGGCCGAGGACGACGGGCGCCTGCCGCCGCCGCCCGCCGCCGGCAACGGTCGCCGCCTGGGCTACACGGTGGAGGAAATGCTCCACATGCGCGAAGTTCTGGGCGCCTCCCCTGCCCGCGCGCCGCTCGATGTTCCGGCGATGATCGCCGTGCAGAACTTCAAGGGCGGCGTCGGCAAGTCGACGGTCACAACGCACCTCGCGCACTATTTCGCGGTGCAGGGCTACCGTGTGCTCGTCGTCGATTGCGACAGCCAGGCCACCACGACCACGCTGTTCGGCTTCAACCCGCACTTCAACATCACGCGGGAAGAGACGCTCTACCCCTACCTCTCGATCGACCCCACCCAGGCCGACCTGCTCTACGCGGTCAAGCGGACGCCTTGGCCCAATGTCGACCTGATCCCTTCGAACCTCGAACTCTTCGACGTCGAATATGAACTCGCCGCGGCCGGTGCGGATGGTCAGTCGGTGTTGGCCGCACGCTTCCGCAAGCTGAAGCAGGGCCTGATGGATCTGGCGCGCGAATATGACGTGGTGATCCTCGATCCGCCGCCGGCGCTGGGCACGATCTCGCTCGCGGTGATGCAGGCCGCCAATGCGCTGCTCGTGCCGCTGGCCGCCACCACGCCCGACTTCTGTTCAACGGTGCAGTTCCTCTCGATGATGGACCAGGTGCTCGAACAGCTGGTGGGCGCGGGCATCTCGGTGGACTATTCCTTCGTGCGCCTGATCTGCTCGAAGTTCGACGGCAACGATCCCAGCCACGAGATGGTCCGCTCCATCATGGAGCAGACGTTCGGCCCGGCCCTGCTGCCGGTGCCGATCCTGGAAAGTGCCGAGATCAGCCATGCCGCCTTGCGCATGATGACCGTCTACGAGCTGGAAAAGGCCATCGGCACACCGCGGACGCACAAGCGCTGCAAGGCCAATCTCGACGAGGCCCTGGGCCAGATCGAACAACTGGTACGCACCGGATGGGGCCGCTCGCAGCGGGTGGACGAGGACTTGCTGGTCAATGGCTAAGCTCCTCGCAACGGACGAAAAAACGTTTTCCTACAGGGAATTTGTTCGTCATATGTTCCGGCGCGATTCTCGCCCTTCTTCTCGCCAGCTATCTTTGAGGTAAGCCATGGCCCGCAAGCAATCCGACTATCTCGCCGCCCTGCTTTCCGACGACGACCTGAACCTGGATGACGACACGGCGCCCGCCGCCAATGTCGCGGCTGAGGATGGCTCGTCCACTGCGCAATCGGCCCTTTCCGCATCCGGGCACGTATCCGGGCACACAGGCGGCCTGGAAGGCAGGCCCCGCACCGAAAGGACGCGCGGCACCACGCTGCTGGGGCGCGAGAGTGCCCTCGCCCGTGTCGCCACCGGCGAAGTGCGGCAGGTCACCCAGCTCCTGCTCGATCCGGCACGCGTGCGGATCTGGCCGGGCAATGCCCGTTCCTATGCCCACCTCTCGGAAGAGTCCTGCCAGGAACTGATCGATTCGATCATCGCCGAAGGGGGACAGAAAGTCCCTGCCGTCGTGCGCCGGGTCGAAGGCGATGCCGATCACGACTACGAAGTCATCGCCGGCACCCGCCGCCACTGGTCGATCTCCTGGCTGCGCGGCCATTCCTATCCGGACATGCAGTTCGTGGCGCAAGTCGCCCAACTGGATGACGAAGCCGCGTTCCGCCTGGCCGACCTCGAAAACCGCGCACGCAAGGACGTCTCGGATCTCGAACGGGCCCGCAATTACGCCCAGGCCCTGCGCGACCACTACGGCAACCACATGACCCGCATGGCCGAACGGCTGAAGCTCTCCAAGGGCTGGCTGTCGAAAATGCTCAAGGTCGCCGCCATTCCCGACGCGGTGCTCTCGGCTTTCGCTTCGCCGGCCGACGTGCAGCTCAAGCCCGCCTATCCGCTGGCCCAGTTGCTCGACGATAAGGACAAGGCCGCCGCCGTGCGCAAGGAAGCGGCGCGCCTCGCGCGTGAGCAGGCCGGTCGCCGCGCCGATGGACGCCCTACCCTTCCCGCCGCGGACGTTCTCAAGGCCCTGCTCTCGGCGCCCGACGCCGAGCGGGTGAAGCCGGATCCGATGGTCATCGTATCGCGCCATGGCCGTACGATGGCCTCGGTGCAGACCAGCAACCGCCAGGGCGTGACGCTCCGCCTCCACGCGGGTTCGGGCGCAAGCCGCGACGAAGTGGTCAATGCCGTGCGCAACCTGCTCATCCAGCTCGATGGCGAGGGACGCGGGCTGCAGACATGACACCGGGAGGGAAGAAGGCGGCCTGGCTTTTCGAGAACGTCGAAACGGCCCCCCTCTTCCCTCCATTGCCGGAAGACGGATCGAAAAGCAGGGGCGCCACCCCTGCTTTTTTCATGTCCGCACCCGCTGCGCTTTCGATGTTTCCCCGGGGAAACACCCCCCTGCCCTCGCCCCCGGCTCGGAGCCGAGGAGCCATCGCCGGTCCGGACTCGCTCGCGGCCCCCCGCACAAGCGCCCGAAACCACGCACAAGTTCTGCACAAGCAAGCGTTCCGGCCATTTGCCCAGCCCCGCGCGCGCCGCCATTATGCCGGGAATCACCCGAATCCGCCGATTCTTGTTTCCCCGGGGAAACAGGGAAACGCCGTGTCCGGGTCAACCTGTGTCCACCGTCCTGACTTCGGAATGAGATAATGAGTCGCCCACGCAAAGAGACGGCCTCTGAACAGTTCGACCTGTTCCTTCCGTATATCGCGGACCTGCCGATGCGCGACCAGCGCGAGATGATGGAGCGTCCCTTCTTCAGCCTCGCCAAGTCCAAGCGCGTCAAGCCGATCGATTACACCAGCCCCGACAGCAAGCTCTGGGTCCACGTCTCGGCCAACCCGGACTACGGCATGGCCACGATCTGGGATGCCGACATCCTGATCTACTGCGCCAGCATGCTCGCCGATATGGCACGCCGCGGCGTCAACGATGTGCCGCGCAAGCTGCACCTCATGCCTTATGACCTGCTGCGCGCCATCGGCCGGCCGACCACGGGCCGCGCCTACGAACTGCTCAGCCAGGCGCTCGATCGGCTCGTGGCCACGACGATCAAGACCAACATCCGTGCCGAGAACCGCCGCGAAGCGACCTTCTCCTGGCTCGATGGCTGGACCCAGCTGGTGGACGAGCGCACCGAACGCTCGCGCGGCATGACCATCGAACTGTCGAACTGGTTCTGGGAAGGCGTGATGATGAAGGGCGGCGTGCTCTCCATCGATCGGGCCTATTTCGACATCACCGGCGGCCGCGAGCGCTGGCTCTACAAAGTCGCGCGCAAGCACGCCGGCGGCGCGGGCGAGGGCGGCTTTGCGATTTCCATGCCGGTGCTCTTCGAGAAGTCCGGCGCGGAAGGACAATACCGCCGCTTCAAGTTCGAGATGCTGAAACTGGTCGAGAAGGACGACCTCCCCGGCTACGCGCTGTCGCTGGAAACCGCGCGCGACGGGGAGCCGATGATCCGCATGCGCCGCGTCGACGGCAAGGGCGGCGCGGAAAAGGGACTGCCTGCCAGTCCCGCTGCGAACGAGGACGAAATGGAGCAGGCCATCGATCGCGCCTTCGCCACCCCCCGCGCACCCCTACCCACCGAGGCGGCGACGCCTCCCAAGGCCCCTGCCCGCCCCCGCAAGGTCACCGCGACAGCCGCCGCCCGCACCGCCGTTTCCCCGGGGAAACCGGCCGCATCCCAAGCTGTCTCGGCAACGTCTCCGGCCGCCCACCCGGGCGCGCCGAATGAACCCGTGGTCGACGCCAGCCACCTCATCCGCCGCACCGTCATCGGCCTGTCGGAAGCCGCGACCCGCGGTTTCATGACCGACGAGACCATCGACCACTTGCGCCGCACGTGCCCGGGCTGGGACCTCCACGCCCTGCATGCAGAGTTCGAACGCTGGATCGCCGCCTCTCCCGACCGCACCCCCGCCGACTGGCAGCGCGCCTTCGTGGGCTGGGTCAAGCGCCACCACGAAAAGCACGGTCGCAACTTGCGGGGCTGACCGCTCCCCGATCCTGCCGCAGACCTCAGACCGAAGGCCCCGAAGCGACAACCGCTTCGGGGCCCTTCTCTTTGCCCATTCCCGCACCAGCTCTGGCCCAGCATCGCTGCGCGCTCCCCGTCTTTGCGGCCCGGACACGCCCTATTCGGCAAGGCGCGGATGTGGCGGCAGGCGCCCCTCCTTCATCTCGACGCCAACCGCGATTGCTCCCAAGTAGAGGGAAGGTGATGAAGCGGCCCGAGGACCTCTCTCGGTGGGGAAAGGAACTCGAGATTCCCAGTCGCACATAGGCCCGTTTGCGCAGGTCATCCTGGCGCCCGCAAGCGCCCGTTCTCACCGCGTCCCTTCGTCTCGCGTCTGTCTCTGGTCGTTCGCCGATCGGGCCGTTCCCGAAGTGTCGCGTCTGGAGGTGAAGCGAAGCGGCAACGCGACGAAGGCTGGCGCAAGAGCGGCGCGATTGAACCTTTCCACACCGACCCCTTTGGAAAGTGATTCAAATATCCGACGGAAATTCAGGCCTTCGACACACCGGGAACGCCCAAACCGCATGTTTCGACCCTTCGGGAACAGCACGTCGACCTTTCAGGAACACGCATTCGACCTTTCGGGAACAGGTCCTACGACACTTCGGGAACGAAGCAACGACACTTCGGGAATGGCCCGAAAATGCGAATCGCGGGACTCGCGGCGCTGCAGCGCAGATCCCGGCGGTCTAACTTCTTCTAACAGAATCCCTCTAAACACCTTTCTAACCGCTCCGCACGAAGTTTGCCTTTGGGGAGAAATGGGGGAGGGGGCTGCGCCTGGTTGAAAAGGGGTGCCAAGAGTGCGGGCCTTTCCCGCCGCTGCCTCGCGTCCAGAGCCACTCCGGATGAATCCGCCCGGCGGCGCCGCTTGCTGGCTGCGGAAACGCGAGTTGAATCAATTTCCGGACCTTCAGGCGCATATTGATTCAAACCGCAGCGCCCGAGGGCCCGTCACGCGTCTGGCATGTCAAATTTTTGCCCTGAGAAGCCCGTAGAGCGCTTTCAGGTCCTTGGTGGACCCTTACCCTACCCCAGGCCTGTTTCGGCGCTCTACGAAGGCCGCTTTCAGGGCGCTGGAAAACCGCGATTTTCCGCGAAAATTCGCGCGAAGGCCTCTGGAATCGGTCCCGAAGGCCGTTTTTCGCCCCGGTCCTCCAGAAATCGGCCCAGGTCAGATCAACCTGCTACCTCGCCGGCAAACTCGTCACCCTCCCGCGAATAGGCGCGGCGACGGACAACCCGGGTCATCCCTCTGGGCCGTGACATTTGCGATGCGACCTGCCTGGATCGGCAGAAGCCGTTAAGCCGGGCGCCCCCGAGGCGAACGGTGGCGATTGCAAAGAGCGCCGCCGTCGACCGAGGGCATAGTCACCCGTCGGCGTCAGCCGTCATCGTCTCGGGCGGCGGTGCGGTTCAGCAGGTCTTCGATGGCGCGCATGGAGGCTTCGTAGTCGTCGATGGCCTCGCGCGAGGGGGTGAACTTCTCCTGCGCCGGTGGCGGTGCGGGCGCTTCGGGTTCCCAGGGCAGGTAGGCGTGGACGCGCGCGGCGTTGCGCGAAACATGGGTCTCGATGAGGCCGGCTTCGCTCAAGGTGGTGGTCAGGACGCGGACGCCGGGGCGCGAGACGCCGATCAGGGCTTCGATCTGCGCGCCGCGCAGCGGGCCGAACCCGGCGAGATAGCCGGCCAGTTCCCGCGCGCGGCCGGAACTGCGACGGTCGTGCAAGCCTGCCGAGATGCGCGCGCCGTCGCGTTCGGCTTCGGTCAGCCAGCGATCGATCCGCGAAAAGGCGCCGTGCAGGGCGGCTATCGCCTCCTGGGCAACATCGGGGTCATCGCCATCGGGAAGTCCCGCGGGTAGCACCACGAGGCCCGGTAGAGGCAGCGCGGCAGGGAGCCCGTGACGCGGCGAGAGGTAGCGCCCGGCGAGGATGTCCAACGCCCAGCCTGCATGGCCGGTAGGGCGCTGTTCCATGGCCATGCCGCGAACCAGAGCGAGGCTGGGCATCTGGCGGGCGAAGTGCGGCGAGCGGGCCGCGGCAGCGAACAGGCGGGCGGCCGCATGAAAGGGGAGGGCGTCCTCCGGGCCGTCGATGGCGGCGATCAGCGCGTGCGCCGCCTGGACCGCGGTATGGGCGTCCTCGTGCTCGGTTCCGAGGTGGACGTCGCTGGGGGCGAGGAAGGCCCGCAGAAGGGCTTCGGCGGCCAGGGCGAGGGGAGGCCAGGGATTGTGCCGGAATTCGGTTAGAATGGCTTGGCAGAGGGCCTTGGGAGGGCGTAAACTGGCGGGCGAGCCCTCCGAAAGCGTGTCCAGCCCGGCAAACCAGGTGAAGAAACGGCTTTCGGTGAATTCGTGGCCTTCCTGTCGAAGCGCGGTCAGGAGGCTTTCGCGGATCGACCGGGCGGCCAGAACCGGCAGGGCGGCGTCACTGGCCCGCGAAATGCCGATCTGGGTGCGGCCCAGAAGCAGGGCGCAGAGCGTGATCGGGGCGGGTTCCAGGGGGTGTGATGGATCCGGCTGCATAAAACGCCCTTGAAACAACGGACTGCACCAAGTGAAACTTAAATCAAGTTAGCTTTGCACCTGCTGGTGTCAAGATTTGCTTCACTATCGATAATCGAAACGTGGTATAGTCAAGGTGCGGAAGGCAGGCGCGATCCTCGGGCGCGCAGCGGTCGGACGCGCCGTTAACTGCGGTAAGGAAGCGGCGCTCGATGCCGCTCGCCACCTTGCCGATAGTCTCGCTGGCGGCGGAATTCCGCCCTTTTTTGAGGGGCGCTTCGAAGGAGTGTGGGTGCCATTACAGCGCACGGGCGAGGTGAGCAGGTTGTAGCGATGGAAGAGGGCGGGCTGAACTCGGGCGCTCGCCCGATGGAGGAGCATGACTTGCATCAGGCCGGCAAAGGCGATGGGGCCGCATTTCGTGCCGCCGGGATGTCGGCGGCGGGCAGCGGGGAGGACGATGCGATCGTCACCGTCCATGCGGCCGGAAGGCAGTCTCTACCCCAGCGCCGGGCTGGTGGCGCCATCGATCGCAATGCTCAGCTCCTGGCGCTTGTCGGCAGTTTGGCGGGCTCGCACCACGCCCTGGATGCTACGGCTTTCCGCGCTGCCATCGCTCCCCGGGCCGCGGCGAGCGTGAAGGCGCTGGCGAGCGATCTTGACGATTACGCCACCTTTTGCCGGGAACGGCGCCTGACCGGGCTTCCGGCCAGCGAGGCGCGTCTGGTGCGCTATATCGAGGACTGCGAAGCACGGGGGCTCAAGCCCGCCACGGCAGCGCGGCGGTTGGCCTCGCTGGGGGCGGTTCACGAGATGCTGGGATGCGCCAATCCCGCGGTGGCCGACAGAGTGCGCGGTACCTTGCTGGCGATGAAAGGGCGCGCCAAGGCCGGACAACGGCAGTTGGCCGCGCTCCGTTCCGGCGACGGGGGTGAGGGGGCGGGGCAGGGCAGGGCGATCACGCTGGCGGTGCTCTTGGCGGCCTGCGAGGCCGATCCGCCGGGCCTGAGGGATGCAGCGCTGTTGTCTCTGGGCAGCGATTGCGGGCTGCGGGTTTCCCAACTCGTCGCCTTGACGCTGAGCGATCTTGCGCTGGAGGCGGAGGAATTGCGCATTCCCCCTCGGAAAGGCGGTGAGACGGTGCGCGTGGTTCCGCTGTCGGCCGATACCTTGCGGCGGCTCCGTGCCTGGATCGCGGCAGCGGATCTGCGCGAGGGCCCGCTGTTTCGCCGGGTGGCGGTGCGGCGGGTGAAGGCGCGCAGCGGCGCCGATGCCGTGCCGCTGCGCAAGCTGGCGTGGAACCACCGGCAGGGCGAGGGCCGTCTTGGCGCCCGCATGGCGCGGCCCGCGCGCGTCGACTATGCCATCGGCGAGCAGGCGCTGACGGCAGCGGCGGTGCGCGCGATCGTCAAGGGCAGGGCCCGCCGCGCGGCGGAGCGGGGGCTGGTGGCATTGGACGGTGCAGGACTGGAAGCGGCGATAGCGGGCCTGAGCGGCGGATCGATGCGGCTCGGCTTTCGCGAGGACCGCTCGGCCGAAGAGGAGACGCGATGAGCGATCCCGCGTCCTTAAGCTTGAGCTCTCCGTGACTTCGCCGCGTGTTGGAAGGCTCCAACCGGGCAGGCGATGATGCCCGAGGATACCGGGCTGGCGAAACTCGGACGCCGCCATGGGCGCGATCCGCGAATTCGCGTCATCCACTCCGCTGTTCCGCAGCCCGTCACCCCCACCGAGAGGCGGTGCGGCGCGCGGAAGAGGCCATTTCCAGCGGTTACAGGCACGGTGAATTGATCCGCTTCTCCGACATTTACCCCAACCAATAGGGGGAATCCCCGATGTCCCGCGGGGCGGGCGGATCGTACCAAGCGAGTCGGGTGGGCAGCGAGGTTTTATGCACCGATCTGCACGCATTCGTTCGAACATGCTCCGGACCACGTCACTGGGGCGGCTCCCCGCGGCAGGGCTTCGGCCGGTCCTGCGGCCCGTCCTGCGGCCCATCCTGCGGCCCATGCTCCTGCCGCTGCTGGCTCCGGCGCTGCTGCTCTCCGCACCGGCCCTGGCCGAGGCGCCGGGGCTGCCGACGGGCGGGGTGTTCACGGGCGGATCGGGCACGATCTCCGTCGCCGGCACGACGATGACGATCACTCAGGGCTCCAACCGGGCGGTGATCGACTGGGGCGACTTTTCCATCGGCACCGACCGCAAGGTCCGCATCGACAATGCCGCGGGCGCGACGCTCAACCGGGTGATGGGCGGGCAACTCTCGCGCATAGACGGCACACTTTCGGCCAGCGGCTCGGTCTACCTGATGAACCCGGCCGGGATGATCGTGGGACCGGGCGGCAAAGTGCTGACGGGCGGCAGTTTTGTGGGCACCACGCGGGCGATCGATCCGGCGGCCTTCATGGCGGGCGGGGCGCTGCGCGCGCGCGGGACTTCGGCCGGGGGGATCGAGAACCAGGGCACTATTACCGCGGGCGTAGGCGCCGGTCAGGACGGGGGCAGCGTGGTCCTCATCGCCCGCTCGGTGACCAACAGCGGTCTCATCACCGCGGCGAACGGGCGCGTGACGCTGGCTGCGGCCGACGACGTGCTGCTGGCGACCACCGATGGCAAGGCGGACGGGATTTACGTCTCCTACGCAGCCGGGACCGGCACGGGCGGCGACGTGACTCAGACCGGCCGGATCGAGGCGGCTGCGGCCGCGCTCAAGGCGGCGAACGGCAATGTCTTCGCGCTGGCGGGCAACCGCGAGGGCCTGGTCCAGGCCACCGGCACGGCCACGATCGACGGCGAGCTGTGGCTGACGGCGCCTTCAGGCACGGTGGTGGTGGACGGAACGCTGGCGGCCAGGGCGGCCGACGGCAGCGGCGGGAAAGTGGTCGTTAACGGGGCGCAAGTCCGTCTCACTTCGGCGGCGGCCATCAGCGCCACCGGCACGCGGGGCGGCGAAGTGCTGATCGGCACCTCAGGCTATGCCAGCGGCGCAGATATCGCTCAGGTTACCGAGATCGCCCATGGCGCGCAGATCTATGCTGGAGGTCAGCAGGGGGCCGGCCGGATCGAGACCTCGGGACGGAAGTTCGACCTGGGGGCGGCCACAATTGCCGCCGGGGTCGGTGGCCAATGGCTGGTGGACCCCGACGACATCCTGATCGATGCCGCGGCCGCCTCGACCATCGTAGGCACCTTGAACCTTGGCACCGACGTGCTGCAACAGACGACATCCGGCGGCACGGGTGGTTTCGGTGATATCACCGTGGCCGCGCCGATCATCTGGACAGGTACCGGCGGACTGACGCTGGATGCCTTTCGCGATGTCCTGATCGACCAGCCCATCTCGGGCGKAGGCGGACTGACGATCAACGCGCAGCGTGACGTTTCGATCGGCGCTGCCGTTTCCGCCAGCCAGGTGGGCGCCTTCCTGCCGGGCGTGCTGACCATCGGCGCGGGTGGGTCGGTCAGCGCCAGCGGTGTCATCGCGCTGGAAACCGGCACTTTCATCAATAACGGCGGCGCTTCGGCCATATCTTCCAGCGGGGCGAACTGGTTCGTGGCCTCGAACGATCCGGCCGGCGACAGCGATGGCGGCCTTACGCCCGACTATTATGCCTACGACTATGACAACGTCAGCGTGCTTCCGGCTTCCGGGAATGGCCGTTTCTACCGGGTAGCGCCGAGCGTGAGCTTCGCGCTGGGGCCGGTAGTGAAGGATTACGACGGCACCACCACTGCCTTCCTCGACGATGGCAACGTCACTGTCACCGGCCTCATCAATAGCGACGACTGGACGCTGGACGGCACATATGCGGACAAGAACGCCGCCACCGGCATTGCCGTTACCGCCACCAATTTCGAAGCGACCCACGGCGGCATTCCCGTCTTCGGCTATGCCGTGGCGACGCCCAGCGTCACGGCCGCAACGGGCACGATCAACCGCATGGCGCTGACCGCGGCAATCATCGGCAATCCCACCAAGACCTACAACGCCACGACGGCGGTTTCTCTCACTTCGGCCAATTTCCAGCTGACCGGGGTGGCGGCCGGAGAGTCCATCGCCGTCGGCGCCGCCGCCACGGCGGCCTACGATGCGCCCGATGCCGGTGCGCGCACCGTGAATGCCACCTTCGCGGCGCCCAACTYCACCGCCGGGGCAGGGACCAGTCTGTCGAACTACATCCTGCCCACCATCGGCACCGGCGCGGGGCAGATCGACCCGGCCTCGCTGATCGTCAGCGGCATCGTGGCGGACGACAAGGTCTACGACAGCACCACGGCGGCCGTGCTGAACACCGGCTCCGCCACGATCTTCGGCGTGGTGGGCAGCGATGACGTGACGCTGGACTTCTCCGGTTCGAGCGGGGTCTTTGCGAACAAGAACGTGGGCAATGCGATCGCAGTGACGGCCACCGGCGTCGTACTGAGCGGCGCGGACGCGGGGAACTACGTGGTGGCGCAGCCGAGCGGACTGGCTGCCAACATCACCCGCGCCGCGCTGGTGGTGTCCGGGCTCACCGCCAACGACAAAGTCTACGACGGTACGCTGTTCGGCAGCGTCAACACGGGCGGCCTCCAGGTTTCCGGCCTCTTCGCGGGGGACGACATCATCCCCGTCGCCGGTCCGGGCGCGCAGATCACTTTCGCCACCAAGAACGTCGGCACGGGCATTCCGGTGACGATCGACGGCCTCAGCCTGAGCGGGGCCGATGCGGGCAATTACGACCTCAGCTTCTCGTCCACGCTGAGCGCCGCGATCACGCCGCGTCCGCTGTCGGTAACCGGCAGCGGCATGCCGACCAAGGTTTACGACGGGTCGACCTCCGCCATCGTGACATCCTCGCAAGTGGCGCTGGGCAATCTCGTTTCCGGCGAATCCATCACGCTGAATCAGGCCTCCGCGCTGGACTATGCCTCTAAGAACGTCGGCATCTGGGACATCGCCGTCTCGCTCAGCCCGTCGGACTACGTGGCAGGGCCGAATACCCTGCTGTCGAACTACAGCCTCCCCACGGTGGGTGCGATCCAGGGCGAGATCACCCCCGCGCCCTTGAACATCACCATCATCGGCAATCCCACCAAGACCTACGACGGCAATGCCAATGCCTCTCTGGGGCCATCGAACTTCCAGGTGGACGGCTGGGTCACCGGGGAAGGCGGGACAGTCACGCAGAGCCAGGGCACCTATTCCTCGTCCAACGCGGGGATCTGGACGGTTTCGGCCAATCTCGACGCCAGCAATTTCACCACCGATCCCGGCACATTGCTGTCGAACTACATCATCCCTTCGCCGGTCACCGGCCTTGGCACCATCGTGCGGCGCAACCTTGGCCCGGGCGTGATCGTCGTCGACATCACCGGCAATCCCACCAAGGTCTACGACGGCAATACCATCGCCACGCTGACCCCGGCCGACTATACGCTGAGCGGCTTCATCGCCGGCGAAGGGGCCACGATCACCCAGACGGTGGGCGAATATGGCAGTGCCAATGCCGGGCCGCAGGCGGTGACCGTGCAGCTTGCGCCGACCGACTTCGATCCCTTCGCCAACACCAACCTGGCCAACTATACCCTGCCCACCGAGGCCACCGGCATCGGCACGATCCTGCGTGCGCCGCTGACGGCCAGCGTGATCGGCAACCCCACGCGCGTCTACAACGGCACCACGCGGATCGGGCTTACCTCCGGCAACTTCGCGATTTCCGGCCTCGTCAGCGGCGAGAGCATTTCCGTGCTGTCCCGCGTCGGCAATTATGACAGCCGCAACGCCGGTGCGCGCTCGATCCTGGTTGCACTGGCTTCGGCATCGGAGTTCGTGGCCGGGGCGAACACGCTGCTGACCAACTATGCCCTGCCCACCGAAGCGGTGGGCCCCGGCACGATCACGCCCGCGCCGCTCAACGTGCTGGGCATCAGCGCCCAGAACAAGGTCTACGACCAGACGACGCTGGCGCAGCTGGCCGGCACGGCGACGCTGTACGGGCTGGTTACCGGCGATGACGTCACGCTGGACCCATCGGCCTCCACCGGCACTTTCGCCACGGCCAATGTCGGCAACGGCATCGCGGTGACGGCCTCGGGCTACACGGTGGCCGGGGCGGACGTGGGCAATTACACCCTGTTCCAGCCCAGCGGCCTGGTGGCCAATATCACCCCGCGCGGGCTGACCATTGCCAACCTCACCGCGCTCGACAAGTTCTACGACGGCACCACCGCGGCCACGCTCTCGGGCGCGGCGACGCTCTCGGGCGTGTTGGCGGGGGACGACGTGGCGCTGGACGGCGGCAGTTTCTCGGCGGCCTTCCTGCAGTCCAACGTCGGCACGGACTTGCGCGTCAACGTGGGCGGATACGGCATCTCGGGCGCGCAGGCGGGGAACTACACGCTTTCGCAGCCCTCGGGGCTGACGGCGGACATCAATCCGCTGGCGCTCACCGGGAGCATCGTCGGCAATCCGACCAAGACTTACGACGGCACCACCCAGGTCTCGCTGACCTCCGCCAACTATGCGCTTTCGGGCTTCATCACCGGAGAGGGCGGCACGATCGCGCAGTCCGCGGGGGCCGCTTACGACAGTGCAAACGCGGGCGCGCGCACCGTCACCGCCACGCTGGTGGTGTCGGACTTCAGGGCCAATGCCGGTACGCTGCTGTCCAACTATGTCCTGCCCACCAGCATTTCCGGCCCCGGCACGATCACCCAGGCGGCGCTGAGCGCGATCATCATCGGCAATCCCACCAAGGTCTACGACGCCACCACGGCCGCCACGCTGACCACCGCCAATTACAGCCTCAGCGGCTTCGTGGCGGGCGAGAGCGCGGACGTGACGCAGGCCCTGGGCTCCTACGACAGCAAGAACGTCGGCGCGCGGGTGGTCACGGCCACGCTGGGCGCGGGCGACTTCACTGCCGGGGCAGGCACCCAGCTTGCCAACTACATCCTGCCGGTTTCCGCCTCCGGTGCGGGGACGATCACGCCGGCCAGCCTGCAGGTGGTGGGCATTTCCGCGCTGGACAAAGTCTATGACGGCACCACGCTGGCCGGGCTGGACAGTTCGCTGGGTTCGCTGACGGGCATTCTCGGCAGCGATGTCGTCACGCTGGTTTCCAGCGGCGCAAGCGGGCAGTTCGCCACCAGGAACGTGGGCGTCGACATTCCGGTCACGGCCACCGGCTACACCGCCGCCGGGACGGATGCGGCGAACTACATCGTGCTGCAACCTGTGGGCCTTGCGGCGGATATCACCGAAGCGACGATCCAGCTTGCCTCCGTCACGCGGGTCTACGATGCCACGACCGGCCTTCCCTCCGTGGGCAGCGCCTACACGCTTTCGGGTGTCATCGCGGGAGACACGGTAAGCGTCGATGCCGCCGGCATCTCGGGCAATTACGATAACAAGAACGTGGGCACCGGCAAGCTGGTGACGCTGTCCGGCCTAGCCATCACCGGCACCGATGCGCTGAACTACACGATCGCATCCAGCGTAACCAATGCCGCCATCGGCACGATCACGCCCGCAACCCTCAACGTGATCGGCGCGACCGCGCTGGACAAGACGTACGACCAGAGCGCGCTCGCCGCGCTGAACAACAGCAGCACCGGCCTCAGCGGCGTGCTCGGCAGCGACGTGGTCGTGCTGGACACCGCCGCCAGCACTGGCACTTTCGTGGACGGCGCCGGCAATCCCACCGCCAACGCCGGCTTCTGGAACGTGACGACCAGCGGCTACACGGTTTCCGGGGCCGATGCGGGCAATTACAACCTGGTGCAGGCCCAGGGCCTCACCGCCCGGATCGACCCGCTCCAGATCATCCTGGCTTCGGTGACCAAGGTCTATGACGGCACCACGGCGCTGCCTTCTGCCTCCACCGGCTACAGCTTCACCGGGGTCCTGACCGGCGACACCGTCAATGCCGACACCTCGGGCGTCTCGGGCCAATATAATGCCGGTGCCAATGTCGGCTCCGGCATGTCGGTGACGGTCCGCAATCTCGCCCTGTCGGGCGCCAGCGCGGGCAATTATGTCGTCAGCAACGATGTGACCGGCCCCATCGGCACGATCACGCAGGCCCAGCTGACGGCGGCGATCATCGGCAATCCCACCAAGACTTATGATGGCAACAAACTGGCCAGCCTGACTTCCGCGAACTACCAGATCAACGGCTTCGTCACGGGCGAAGGCGCGACGGTGACGCAGACCGGCGGCCTCTACGACAGCGCCAATGCCGGCGCACGCACGGTCACCGCCGTGCTCGGCAGCGGGGACTTCTCGGCCACCGGCGCCACGCTGCTGTCCAACTACGTCCTGCCTGTCTCCGCCAGCGGCGCGGGCACGATCGACCAGCGCGTACTGACGATCAGCGGGGTCGTGGCGAACGACAAGGTCTACGACGGCACCACCGCCGCCACGCTGAACAGCACGAATGCCGCGCTGGTCAATGTCGTGAGCGGAGACACCGTCTCGCTGGTCTCCACGGGGGCGGCGGGCACGTTCGACAGCCGCAACGTCGGCACCGACATTCCGGTGACCGCCTTCGGCTATGCTCTCGCCGATGACTTCGGGAACTACGTGCTGGTGCAGCCCACCGGGCTTTCGGCGGACATCACCCAGGCACAGATCCAGCTGGTCGGGGTGACCAAAACCTATGACGGCAACGTGACGCTGCCGACGCTGTCTTCCGCCTATACCCTGACCGGCGTGGTCTCGGGCGATGACGTGACCGTCAATACGGCCGGGATCACCGGCGAATACGCCGACAGGAACGTGGCGAGCGGCATCAGCGTCTCGCTGATGGGGCTGGTGCTCGCAGGCGGCGACGCTGCCAACTACAGCATTCCCAGCTTTGTCTCGGACGAGACTATCGGCACGATCACCCCGGCAAGGCTGGACGTCTCGATCATCGGCAATCCCACCAAGACTTATGACGGCACGACCGCCGCGACACTGGCCGCGGGCAATTACCAGATCACCGGCTTCGTCACCGGAGAGGGCGCGACGATCAACCAGACCCAGGGCGCCTATGCCAGCGCCAATGCCGGGATCAGCACGATTACCGCTGCGCTGCTCGCCGGCAATTACGACGCCAACAGCGGGACGCTGCTCTCCAACTACGTGCTGGCGACAAGCGCGAGCGGCGACGGCA
Source organism: Novosphingobium sp. YAF33 (assembly GCF_052113265.1). Lineage (NCBI taxonomy): Bacteria > Pseudomonadati > Pseudomonadota > Alphaproteobacteria > Sphingomonadales > Sphingomonadaceae > Novosphingobium > Novosphingobium sp. YAF33. Next base: position 659,469 of record NZ_JBFRCW010000002.1, on the reverse strand, counting down.
CGATCAACCCGGCCTTGCTGGGCATCTCGATCGTCGGCAATCCCACCAAGACGTACGACGGTACCATTGCCGCCATCCTGGGCACGGCCAACTACCAGCTCACCGGCTTTATGGGCAGCGAAAGCGCTACGGTAACGCAGGCATCGGGGCGGTACGACAGCGCCAATGCCGGCGCGCGCACCGTCACCGCAGACCTCGCCAACAGTGACTTCGTCGCCGGTTCGGGCACGCTTCTCTCCAACTACATCCTGCCGACCACCGCGAGCGGGGCGGGCACCATCAACCAGGCCGTGCTCTCGGCGGCGATCGTCGGCAATCCCACCAAGACCTATGACGGCAACACGGTGGCGGCCCTCACCGGTGCCAATTACCAGCTCACCGGGTTCGTCACAGGCGAAGGCGCCAGCGTCACGCAGGCCATCGGCGCCTACGACAGCGCCAATGCCGGCGCACGCACCGTCACCGCCGTGCTGGGCAGCGGGGACTTCACGGCCAATTCCGGCACCCTGCTGTCGAACTACGTCCTGCCGCTCGGCGCCAGCGGCGCGGGCACCATCGGGCAGGCCACGCTTTCCGCCGTGATCGTCGGCAATCCCACCAAGACGTACGACGGCACCACCCTGGCCACGCTGGCCTCCGGCAATTACCAGCTGACCGGCTTCGTCTCGGGCGAAAGCGCCAGCATCACGCAGGCGCTGGGCGCCTATGGCAGCGCCAATGCGGGCACCCGGCTGGTCACCGCCCTGCTCGGCAGCGGGGACTTTGTCGCCGGGGCCGGCACGGACCTTGCCAACTACGTCCTGCCGGTGGAGGCCGCCGGCCTCGGCACCATCGACCGCGCCGTGCTTTCGGCCGCCATCGTCGGCACGCCCACCAAAGTCTATGACGGCAACGCCGCCGCCCGCCTGACCAGCGGCAACTACGCACTCACCGGCTTCGTCACCGGAGAGAGCGCCAGCGTGACGCGCAGCATCGGTGTCTACGACAGCCCCAACGCCGGTGCGCGCACCGTCACCGCCAGCCTGGCGGCGGGAGACTTCGTCGCGGGTGCCGGTACGCTGCTGGACAACTACGTCCTGCCGGTCAGCGCTACGGGCGCGGGGCTGATAGGGAAGGCCACGCTGGCGGCTTCCATCGTCGGCATCCCGGTCAAGACCTATGACGGCACGACGCTGATCACGCTGGTTCCGGGCAATTACCAGATGACGGGCTTCGCCGTGGGCGAGGGCGCCGCCGTGACGCAGGCCAGCGGCACGTTCGCCGCGCCCGATGCCGGGTTCCGCCAGATCACCGCCACGCTCGGCGCGGGGGACTTCGCGCCCCAGTCGAACACCTTGCTCGACAACTACATCCTGCCCACCCAGGCCACCGGCATCGGCCTGATCGAGCGCGCCGTGCTGACCGCCACCATCCTCGGCAATCCCACCAAGGTCTACGACGCGACCACGGCTGCCAGCCTGACGAGCGCCAACTATGCGCTCACCGGCTTCATCGCCGGGCAGGGCGCCACGGTGACCGAGACGGTCGGCACTTACGACAGCGCCAATGCCGGCGCGCGCACCGTCACCGCCGCGCTCGGCAGCGCCGACTTCGTGGCGAACAGCGGCACGTCCTTGCTGAACTACGTGCTGCCCGCCAGCGCCAGCGGCGCGGGCACGATCACGCAGGCCGTGCTGGCCGCCGTGATCCTCGGCAATCCCACCAAGACCTACGACGGTTCCACGGCGGCCCTGCTCACGCCGGGCAACTTCCTGCTCACCGGCTTCATCGGCAGCGAAAGCGCCACGGTCACCGCGACTTCGGGCACATACGCCGATGCCAATGCCGGCATCCATCTGGTGACGGCGATGCTGGGCAGCGGGGACTTCGCGGCAGGGGCGGGCACGGTCCTTTCGAACTACCTGCTGCCGACCACGGCAGCGGGGCTGGGCACTATCGAGCGGGCGGTGCTCTCGGCCGCCATCGTCGGCAATCCCACCAAGCCCTACGATGGCACCAATGCCGCCACGCTGACCGGCGCAAACTACGCCCTGGCCGGTTTCGCACCGGGAGAGGGCGCCGCGGTGACGCAGACCGTGGGCATTTATGCAGGCGTGAACGCGGGCCTCTGGACCGTGACCGCCGGTCTGGGCACGGCGGACTTCACCGCCCAGTCCGGCACGCTGCTGTCCAACTACATCCTGCCGACCAGCGCCAGCGGCGCGGGCACGATCGCGCGGGCCGTGCTGACGGCCGCGATCATCGGCAATCCCACCCGCACTTACGACGGCACCACCGGCATCGGCCTCACGCCCGGCAACTACCTGCTCACCGGCTTCGTCGGCAGCGACGGGGCCAGCATAACCCAGGCGCAGGGCCGCTACGACAGTGCCAATGCCGGCGCGCGGATCGTGACCGCGCTGCTTTCCGAAACCGACTTCACCGCCCAGTCCGGCACGCTGCTGTCCAACTATGCCCTGCCGACCAGCGCCGGCGGGGCGGGCACCATCGAACGCGCGGTGCTGACCGCCGCCATCGTCGGCAACCCCAGCCGCGCCTACGACGGCACCACGGTCGCCCGCCTGACGAGCGCCAACTATGCCCTCACCGGCTTCGTCGCGGGCGAGGGCGCCAGCGTCACGCAGGGCCAGGGGCTCTACGACGGTCCCAATGCCGGGCCGCATACCGTCACCGCCGCGCTGGCACAGGGTGATTTCAGCCCGAACAGCGGCACCCTGCTGGCGAACTACGTCCTGCCGACCCTGGCCTCGGGCACGGGCACCATCTCCCGCGCGGACTTGACGGTGGCGATCACCGGCAATCCCACCAAGGCCTGGGACGGCACCACCGATGCCCAGCTCGTGCCCAGCTATTACACGATCACCGGCTTCGCGGCCGGGGAAGGGGCGACGATCACCCAGGCTTCCGGCACTTATGCGGAGGCTTCGCCCGGCCGCCACCAGGTGACCGCGCTGCTCTCCCCGTCGGACTACCTGGCCGATAGCGGTACGCTGCTGTCGAACTACAACCTGCCGGACAGCGCCGAAGGGCCGGGCACGATCCGCCCACCGTTCAACTGCACCTCGCTCGCATCCTGCCTGCCCGAACCGCCCGACCTGGCCCGCTTCGCGGCGGGAGCCTTCCCGCGCTTCTACGTGGTCTATCCCAGCGTCTTCCCGCGCTACCAGGCCCATACCCAGGCCTTCGCGGCGATGCCCAGCATCCTCGATCCGGGCGGTGTGGTCCTGACGGCGGACGGCTGGCTGGTGGCCAAGCGCAGCACGGTGCTCAATTCCAGCGAGCAGATCCTGGCGCGCGGCGGCGGCAGCATGGAAGTGCGTATCCGCTACGAAGCGCCGCCTGCGGCGATAGAACTGGGCGAACCGGGCGGCATGGGGGGACAATGATGCGATCCACGATATTGCGAAGCCGGTCCGCGCGGGCCGTGACGGCGCCTGCCGCCCTTCTGGCCGGGGTAGCCGTGCTGACCGGGGCCACCCTGCTGCCCGCCACGGCCGCGGCGCAGGACTTCGAGCGGCGCCTGCCCAAGGCCCCGCCGCTCCCCGCCACGCCCGAAGTGCCCGTGCCGCCCGAAACCCCGCCGCCGCCTGCGGACGCCACGCCGATCCTGCCGCTGTTGCGCGGGCTGGTCTTCGTCGATGGACCGGGCGCGCTGCAACCTGCCGGGATCGCCCCGGAGGGTGCGGAAAGCGGCATTTCCGTGCGCGGCCTGCCGCTGCTGGCCGGTCCGGCCTTCGATGCGGCGGTGCGCCCCTACCTCGGCCGACCGCTGACCCGCGCCGATCTCGACGCCGTGGTCCGCATCGTCCAGGACACCTACCGCGCCACCGAGCATCCTTTCGTGGACGTCAGCGTGCCGCCGCAGAACGTGCAGAGCGGCGTGGTGCAGGTGGTCGTCACCGAATACCGCGTCGGCGCCATCGAAGTGACCGGCAACCGCCATTTCTCCACCCGGTTGATCCGCGGCATGAGCGACCTCGATCCGGGGGAAGTGCTCACCCTGCCGCGCCTGCGCGAGGCGCTGGACGATTACAACCAGAACTCCTTCCTCACCGTGGACGGGGTGCTGCGGCCCGGACGGGGCACCGGCACGACCGACCTGGTGCTGGAAGCGCATGACCGGCTGCCGCTGCGCGTCTATGGCGGTTATGACAACCAGGGCGTCGCCACGCTCGGCAGGGACGAATGGTTTGTCGGTTTCAACTGGGGCAACGTGCTGGGCACCGGGCAGATCCTGTCCTACCAGTTCACCCGCAGCTTCGAGGGCCGCTATACCTCGCATTCGGCCAGCGACGTCATTCCGCTCTCTCCGAACGACAAGCTGCTGGTGTTCGGCGCCTATGCTACCCAGAAGCCGAAGATCGCCGACCTGTTCGACAGCAAGGGCCATTCCGGGCAGGTCAGCGCCCGCTTCGTCCACGACCTGCCGCGCAGCGGCGCGCTCAGGAGCAGCATGCAGCTGGGCATCGACTACAAGCGGGCGGACAATAACCTGGAGTTCCTGGGCTTCCGCGTGCTCGACACGGCGGTGGAGGTTTTCCAGTTCCCGGTGGTCTTCACCGGCACCGTGGACGATCGGCTGGGCCAGACGGTGATCGAGAACCAGATGGTGTTCTCGCCCGGCGGGGTGACCCGCTACAACCACGATGCCGATCTCCAGCAACTGGTGCCTTATGCCAAGGCGACTTACGCCTATGACCGCATTTCCGTTACCCGCACCACCTGGCTGCCCTACCGCATGAGCTGGGTGCTGCGCGGCATGGCGCAGTTCGCCACCAGCAACCTGCCCTATAGCGAGCAACTGGCGGCAGGCGGCCTTGGCAGCGTGCGCGGGTACGATCCCAATACGGCGCTGGGCAGTGAGGGCTTCCTGCTCAAGACCGAACTCAATGCGCCGGCCTTCTCGGTGATTTCCGGCAGCGGCGCGCTGACAGACCAGATGCAGCTTGGCCTCTTCGTCGATTACGGCAAGGTCTGGCAGCAGCGCCGCCTGCCGGATTCGCCCAAGAATGCCGAACTGGTGAGCGTGGGCGGCAAAGTCCACTATACGCTCGGCCGCTACCTCGACCTGGAAGTGGACCTGGGCCGCCAGCTGCAGAAGGCGCCCTTCGCGCGGGACCGCGATACCCGGCTGGCAGTGATGGCCACCGTGGGGTTCTAACTTCAGGCGCGTTTCTACAGGCTTCTACCGATGGCCGGCGGCAGTGGTTCTGCCGATGATCCTGCAGGATTTTATGGTCCGACAGGGAGTCATGCGCCGATGAGACTGAGCCCCCGCGCGTTCTCGATCGCCGCCGTGGCGGCCCTTGCCTTGCCCGCGCCCGGCGCCCTGGCGCAGGAGGCGGGCGATCCCGCTCCAGCGCCTCCAGCGCCCGTCCCCGCGCCGCCCGCGCCTTCCGCCGAGCCCGTCGGTCCCGCCGACCCTTCGCAAGCACCACCGGTGAAGAAGGAATCGAAATTTCACCGCAACTTCTTCGACGAGACCGACGGCAAGCTCGATTTCTCCAACTTCCTGGCAAAGGGCGGGTTCTTCCCGATGCCGGTCATCATCACCGAGCCGGCGGTGGACGGCGGCTTCGGCGTGGTCGCGCAGTTCATCACCGTGAACAAGGACGATCCCAAGCGCACCACGCGCCGGATGCTGGGGGCGGTGAAGACCGGCAACGGCTCCTATGGCTACGGCTATTTCCAGTCCGGGTCGGCTTTCGATGACAGGGTCAGCTACAAGTTCGGCGTGGGCCGCGGCAAAGTGACGCTGAAGGCCTATCCGGACATCCTGCCGTCCGGCCTCGAATATACCAACAAGTACGATTATGGCGCGCTCGCCTCGGTGCGGCTGCACCTGGCGGATTCGCGCTTCTCGCTCGGCCCGCTGTTCGATTTCCGCAAGCTGCACTCGCGCATAGACCTCGACATCGAGGATCTGCCCGAGCGCTTCTCCGACTTCGAGCGCAAGCTCAAGACCGGCGCGCTCGGGTTTGGGGTCCATTTCGACAGCCGCGACAATGCCATGACCCCCACCGAGGGCTTGAACATCTACGCCGAAGGCAAGTTCAACGACGGCGCTTTCGGCAGCGACCGGGACTTCCAGATCTACGACGTGCACGGCTATGGCTTCCACAAGCTCTCGCCGGAATGGCGGTTGGGGGCGAAAGTGGAAGTCGATGCGATCCGGGGGCACTATCCGGTCTACTTCGCGTCCTCGATCAACTTGCGGGGCATCGAGGCGCGGCGCTACCAGGGCGAGACGGCCGTGAGCACGGAACTGGAAATCACCCGCCAGATCAGCCCCCGCTGGGCGCTGCTGGGCTTTGCGGGGCTGGGCTTCACCGATGCAGGCGGGGCGCGGATCTTCGACGATTCCGGCGCAAAGATCGCCGGCGGGGGCGGCTTCCGCTATCGCATCGCCCGCAAGCTGGGGCTCGATGCCGGTATCGACGTGGCCTATGGTCCCTCGGGCGCGGTGTTCTACCTCCAGTTCGGCCATGCCTGGGCATTCAACCTGGATTGAACGGGGCCGGCTCGGCTTCCTGTTCGGGTAGCGATTCGCGCCGAATGCGGCCGCGCGCCCTTCGGACAGTCTCGCTCCAGTCGCAGCACGCCGGATAGCGGGCACAAAAAATGGATGGGAGCGCGGGCTCCCATCCATCCTTTGGTCCGATCGATCGCGAAGGGTCAGTCGACCGCCATCGCCGCCGCGGCGAGCTTTTCCAGATCGATGTATTGTTCCTTTTCAACGGATACACCGACGCCGTAGATCCTGCCGTTCTTGAACTCGCCCGGCGAGCTGTATTCCTCGCTGACCGCGTCGCCACTGTCGCGTCCGACGCAGAGACCGTCGCCGGACAGCGTGAACTTGCCGAGCTGGGTCTTCATGTCGCCCGAGTCCACGGCCTGCTCGTTGACGTAGAGCGTGGTCTTGCCCAGCGACTCTCCGTTCTCGCCCGCCTTCTCGCGGATGAACTCCATGCCCAGCGAATACTTGCCGGGGGTGAGCTTGTCCGAGATGAACTTCTGCTCGGGCTTGATGCCCAGGAAGTTGTAGACGTAGTGCAGCTTGCCGTCCTTGATGAACAGCGAGTGCCCGCCGAAGCGTGAACCATGGGCGAAGATCACGCCTTCGGTGCTGTCGGTCACTTCGACATCGGCGATGATCTTGTAGTTGCGCCCACGCACGTTCACGGCAACGCCTTCCGGTACGGGCGCGGTGCCCGGATAGTAGACGTAGCGTTCACGCGGCGCTTCGGTGGTTGGGCGTTCCATCCCGAGCAGTTCGGCCGCGCTGCGGTCGTCGAGCGGGAGGACGTTGTTGGCCTCTGCTTCCTCGAACCAGGCCTTGATCAGCGCGTCCAGCTTTTCCGGATGCTCCTTGGCGAGGTTGATCGATTCCGAGCGGTCCTTCTCGACATGGTAGAGTTCCCACTCGTCCTTGTCGAAATTGCCCTTGCCGGTCAGCGGCGCATGGATGGCGGCGGCCTTCCAGCCGTCTTCCCACATGCCACGGGTGCCGAGCATGGCGTAGTACTGGCGCTTCTTGCGGGTCGGTCCGTCCGCCTCGAAGCTGTACTTCATCGACACGCCGGAAATCGGGTGCTGCTTCACGCCGCGGAAAGTCTCGGGCATCTCGATGCCGATGCAGTCCAGGATGGTCGGCACCAGGTCCACCGCGTGGTGGTACTGGTTGCGCACTTCGCCCTTGGCCTTGATGCCCTTCGGCCAGGAGATGATCATCGGGCAGGCGGTGCCGCCGGCATATTCCGAATAGCGCTTGAACATCTTGTACGGCGCCGAGAAGGCCGCTGCCCAGCCGGTGGGATAGTGGTTGTAGGTTTCCGGCCCGCCCAGCACGTCGAGATACTTGAGGTTCTCCTCGAGCGAGTCGGGATAGTTGTTGAAGAACTTGTTCTCGTTGACCGAACCGTTGGGACCGCCTTCGCCCGATGCGCCGTTGTCTGCGCAGTAGAGGACGATGGTGTTTTCAAGCTGGCCGCTCTGTTCGAGGTAGTCGATCAGCCTGCCGATCTGAGCATCGGTATATTCCGACATGCCGGCGTAGACTTCGGCCATGCGCGAGAAGAGGCGCTTTTCCTTGTCGTTGAGTTCGTCCCACGGGCGGACGTAGTCGGCCGGATTGGCCTGGTCCTTGGGGATCGGATTGAAGTCTTCCAGCTTGGTGTCGGCGGGCAGCAGGCCCTTCTCGATCATCCGGGGGACAACCCACTTGCGATAGGCGTCGTAGCCGTCGTCGAACTTACCCTTGTACTTGTCGGCATATTCCTTGGGGGAATGGTGCGGGGCGTGATTGGCGCCGGGGCAGAGCCACATGAACCAGGGCTTGGAGGGGTTGCTGGCCTTCTGGTCGCGGATCATCTGCATGGCCTGGTCGGCCAGATCCTTGGACAGGTGGTAGCCGTCCTCGGGCAGATAGGGCTGGTCGATGAAATGGTTGTCCTCGGTCAGGTCGGGATACCAGTTGTTGGTCTCGCCGCCGAGGAAGCCGTAGAAGCGGTCGAAGCCCTGCTGGAGCGGCCATTCCGAGCGTGGCCCGCCCGAGCAGATGTCCTGCTCAGGGATGTTGTGCTCCTTGCCCAGCCAGAAGGTGCTGTAGCCGTTTTCCTGGAGCATGTAGCCGACCGACATGCAGTCATGCGGCAGGCGGCCGCTCCAGCCGGGGAAGCCGTTGGCGCCCTCGGTAATACAGGACATGGCGTTCAGGTGATGGTTGCGCCCCGTCAGGAAGCAGGAGCGGGTGGGCGAGCACAGCGCGGTGGTGTGCCACTGCGTGTAGGTCAGCCCGTTGTCGGCCAGCTTCTGCAGCGTGGGCATGTTGATGGCGCCACCATAAGGCTGCCACGCGGCCTGGCCGGTATCGTCGTAGAGCACGATCAGAACGTTCGGTGCCCCTTCCGGCGCCTTGGGCGGCAGGAATGGCTCCCAGTCCGCCTTCGAATCCCTGATATCGAGCTTGATGACGCCTTTGAATTCCTTCTGGGCCACAGCCAGTCTCCTTCACGTGGGGTCGCTAATCATGCCGCGCTGCCGCGCTTTGCCGGGCGGGCGCGAAACGCGCCCCGACAGGAACATGTGACGCGCCGGATCGGCAGTTCGGCGGCTCCATCGGCGCGTCACCCTTTAACGGGTACCTGATCCCCATTCCTGCGCCATCGGGACTCTCCCGAGGCAACCCCCGGCGAATCCCTGACATGGTGCGCAACCTGCTTGCAGCCTCATCACTGCCTGCGGCGTCACGCCGCATCCCGCCTGCGGCCTCGGGAAAGTCCCCGGGCAAAGACAAGGGAATCGCCGATAGCCTGCGCCGCTTCGGTGGCGGAGCCTTCGCCGGCAGGGCCGTTGGGCCTGTCGCAGGAGAATCGCGCGATGAGAATCCCGTTATGTCTGGCCGGCGTGCTGCTGGCGGCATCGGCCTCCGGTGCCGCGCAGGCGCAGGAGCAAGACGCGGCCTCCGAAGGCCAGGCGCTGGCGGACCAGTTGGCAAACCCTGTTTCCAGCCTGATCTCGGTGCCGTTCCAGTCCAACTACGACTGCTGCTACGGTCCTAACGACGCGGATCGCTATACCCTGAACATCCAGCCGGTGATTCCGCTGGGCATCTCGCAGGACTGGAACCTGATCACCCGCACGATCGTGCCGATCATCAGCCAGGAGAGCACCGTGCGCGGCGGCAAGGGCGACACCGGCCTGGGCGATACGGTGCAGAGCTTCTTCCTTTCGCCCAAGGTGGCGAAAAACGGCGTGGTCTGGGGCGTCGGCCCGGCCATTCTCTGGCCCACCGGCAATTCCACCTTCGGTTCGGACAAGTTCGGAGCCGGGCCCACTGCGGTGCTTCTCAAGCAGGGTGGGGGGATGACTTACGGGTTTCTCGCCAATCACATCTGGTCTTTCGCGGGCAAGTCTTCCGCGCCGGGGATCAGCCAGACCTTCCTTCAGCCTTTCATCACCAAGACCCTGCCCGATTCCACCAGCTTCGGCCTCAACACCGAGACGAGCTACGACTGGAAGTCGAAGGACTGGGTCGTGCCGATAAACCTTTCGGTCAGCCATGTCGTGAAGTTCGGCAAGCAGCCGGTCAGCCTGGGCGTGGGCGCGCGTTACTATGCGGAGCGGCCGCGGTTCGGCCCGGAATGGGGCGCGCGTTTCGTCATGACCCTGCTGTTCCCCGAATAGGCGGATCAATCCCGCGCGAACTCGGCATTAATCCCGATGGGGCGGCTGGCGGCGCGGGCAGATAGTCATAGCCGCCCGTCGGGCGACCTTAGAGGAGAGACTATATGGCACGTTCCGGCTCAATCGGCCCGACACGGAAGGCGGCGCTCATGGCGACCGCGATGGCATTGGCGGGGATAGGGGCGCTATGCGGGCCGGTGGCGCCTTCCGCCCGGGCGCAGGCCGCTTCCGCGGATGCCGCCTCCAGCCCCATCGACCCCGCCGCCATGCAGGCCATGGACCGCATGAGCGCCTTCCTGCTGACTCTCGGCAGCTTCCGCGTCACGGCGGACGCCACCACCGAGCAGGTTCTGGTCACCGGCCAGAAGATCCAGTTCGGCGGCAAGGTGAACATCCTGGCGAAGCGGCCCAATGCCTTCAAGATCGTCACGGATTCCGACACCCAGCTTCGCGAGATGTACTACGACGGCAAGACCTTCACGATCTTCGCCCCGCGCGTGGGCTTCTACGCGGACTTCCCGGCGGCCTCCTCGATCGGCCTGACCATCGACAAGGCCAAGCGCGATTACGGCATCGAGCTGCCCCTGGCCGACTTCTTCACTTGGGGCACCGACCAGACCCTGCGTTCGCGCGTGAAGGAGGCCATGGTCGTGCGGCCCGAGACGATCGGTGACCGCAAGTGCATGCACTATGCCTTCCGCCAGGAGAAAGTGGACTGGCAGATCTGGATCGAGGACGGCGCCCGGCCGCTGCCCTGCAAGCTGGTGATCACCAACAAGGACGATCCCGCCATGCCGCAATATGTCGCCGTATTGCACTGGGACACGCAAGTGACGCCGGGCACGGCCGATCTGGCCTTCACCCCGCCGGCGAACGCACATCGTATCACCATGGCGGACGTCAATACCGCCGCAACCAAGGGAGAAGGGCAGTGAGCCTGATCGTCTCCGCGCCTCTGGCGCTCGTGGCAGGACTCGCATTGGGGCTGGACGGGGTCTCGGCCGCGTCGCTGGCAGGACCGGACATGCTGCCGGCATCGGTCGTGTCGGGAAGCGAGGCGCAGCTTGCGCCGGGTGGCGGCCAGCGCCGCCCCGCAGGCGGCGGTGCCCACGCGCGGCCTGCCGGCGGCCGCCCGGCCGTGCGCGGCGGCGCCTCCAGCAACATCAACCACAGCGCCGATCGCAACGTGAACCGGAACGTCAATCGCAACGTGAACCGCAATGTCGATGTCAACGTCCACGGCGACTATCACGGCGGCGGCTATCACCATGACGACTGGGACGATTGGGACGATCACTGGCACCCGGTGGCGACGATGGCCGTTGCCGCCACGACCGCGGCGGTGGTGGGCTCCATCGTCCGCAGCGTGCCGCCCAGCTGCACCACGACCATCGTCAACGGCGTCAGCTACTCCCAATGCGGCAGCACCTGGTATCAGCCGCAGTATTCGGGATCGTCCGTCCAGTACGTCGTGGTCAATCCTCCGCGCTGAGGGGACCGGCGCGCCGGCGCTCGTCGGCGCGCAGGCGCTGGACGCAAGGGAAAGGCGGCGGACCGATCCGGTCCGCCGCCTTTCTCATTGCCGGAAATGCGATCAGAACGAGGCCTGGAGCTGCACCGCCGGGCCATGGAGCTTGTAGCGCACGCGGCCGTCCCAGCGCTCCTTGTCGATCCCCAGGCGGTAGTCGACATAGCGATAGGCGACGCCCAGCTGGAGGTTCTTCGCCACCGCGTAGTTGGCGCCGACCTGGGCGTTGAGCAGGCGGCCGTCGTAGTCGTCGACCTTGAGCGAAAGCCAGTCGAACCGGCCGTTCAGCTCCACGCGCGGGGCTACCTTGTACGTCACGAAGGCGCCGATCGTGGGGAGCGGTGCCAGCACGTTGCGGCGGCGGACTTCGCTCTGGCCAGTCACGCCGCCCACGGTGCCCACGCCGCTGAGCGACATCTCGAAGCGGGTGACGTGCGCGCCGATCGCGGCGCCCAGTTCCACCGTGGAGTTCTGCACGAAGGCATAGCCCACGGTGAGGCGGTAGATCTCGCTGTCGAAACCGCTGCGCACCTGGGCAGTGGCGGGATAGACGACGCCGTCGAACGAGATGTCGCGCGCCAGGCCGATCTGGCCATTGCGGTTGAGCTTGTAGAAGTCTGCGCCCACGATCACCCGGCCGAAGCGTGCGCCGGCCGTGAAGGAGGGCAGGATCTCGTCCTTGTCGAGCGCCAGGTCCTTTTCGAAATCGATGTCCGTGCCGATGTCCGCTTGGGTCTTGGTGGCCACGCGCACGTCGGTATCGACTTTGGGGAAGAACGCCATGGCGCTGACCCAGTACTTGTTGTCCAGCGTCTGGGCCGAGGCGGGGGCGTGGAGCCCCAGGGCGGCGCAGGCCGACGCCAGCAGGGCGATCCGCCGTCTGTTGCGGGCGGTCCGCATCCGCTCAGGCGCGCTTTCTCCGGAACCTCGGCGGAGTGTCGGAACCACGTCGGAAATCTGGGCTTCCATGGTCTGCTCCTGTCAGAGGCGGCCTGGTATCGATGGCAGGCGGCCCAAGGTGAATGAGGTCTTCGAAAAGGCGGGGAGAACCCGCGTGACGGGCTCTCAATTCGTGGTTTTCCCGAAGGATATGCCTGCAAGGATATGGGCGCCGCCGAGTCCCGCGTATCCGGGCCAATCCCGAGGCAGGCATCAGGGAAACCCCTACTCCTGCACGGCGGGACCCGAGCCGCTACCGCCGCCTCGATCCCGGCCCGGACGCGGAGCCCGATCCTAGCGCGACACGGGCTGCACGGCCGGTGGGGTGCGCCAGCGATCGAAACCGGCGCGTGACTGTTCGCGCATCGACTGACTAAGCAGCTTCATCGGCAGCTGCGATTCCCGAATTCCTCCCGAAGCCGGCCTGTCGATGTCCATGATCAGCATGAGCGACATGACCACCAGCAGGTTCATTACGCAGGACAAGTAGAAACTCGCCTGGGTGCGGATGATGTAGCCGATGATGAAGGCAGCGATCAGCACGTAGATGATGAGCATCCAGAACACTTCCTCCGGCACATGCGCCATCCGACCCGTCTTGCGGGAGGTGTCGAGGTCGATCACCGCGTTGATGGAAGAGACGAAGGTGCTGGAAACGTCGTACTGCTTGATGCTGTCGAAGCCGGCCAGGGTAGCGGACCAGATGTCGTTGATGATCTGGTCGTTCTCTCCCAGCTGGCGCTGCTGCTGCTCGGGCGAGGGGCCTTCGGCCAGAGCGATGCGATTGTCGGTATAGCGGGTCAGAAGGGCGCTCAGGCGCGCGCGATGGGGGTCAGGCAGGATCTGCGTCTGGAGATAGGCCGTGCCGATGGCGTTGGCTTCTTCCAGCACCAGGCCGCGGCGGGTTTCGAAGCGGTCCACCGCCAGTGCGAAGGTGAAGCCCAGCAGCAGCGCAAGGAGGCCGAGTACGGCCGGCACGATCGCGCCGTTGACGTCGTCATCGGGATGGTCGGTATCGGCAGCGGCCGCGCCGGGCGCCTTGGGATCACCGCTTACCGTGGTGGCGCTGCGGCGCTTGCCGTCGACCCGGGTTCCCAGCCTCATTCCCACCCAGGTCAGGCCAATCACGATAACGAAAAGCACCAATCCCAGGATGACGACGGGGATGGAGGCGAGCGGACTGGATATGAGCATGATGACAGGCTCCGTTCAAAGCGTGGATGCGGCGTCGAGGCTACGGGGCGGTGCGGGCCTCGCCGGGAGGGCGGGACCGTCGCTCAGACCAGGCGGTTGGCGATGGCGATGAAAAGGAACAGTCCGGCGATCGACATCACGAAGGCCACCAGCAGAACCGATCGGGTAAGTCTGAAAGGCTCCATCCGCGCCACTTCGCGCAGGGTAACCCAGTAGCTGGCCGTTCCCAGCAGCATGGCGCCGGTACCGGCCGCCGCCAGGAACATGCCTACGTGCTGGGGGCTATCGGCGCGGGAAATCTGATCGCTGTCGGCCAGACCCTGGAGGAATTTGTAGATCGTGAAACCGAAGCTGAGCATGGACAGCGACGTGCGGATCCACGCCATCAATGTGCGATCCGCCGCCAGGATAGTGCGCGTCGCCCCCAGGTCTTTCGGGAAGTCGGGCTTGGCTGCGCGGACAGGTTCCTTGGTGGCCATCGAAAATTCTCCCGTGCAAGGCCCGCTCAGTGGGCCGCGGTTCCCAATGTCGCTGCGCGTGCCTCAGCCGTTTCGACAGCCGCTTCGGCCCTGCGCTCGGCCCGCTCACGAAGCGAATCCATGTCGCGGTCGAGGAAGTAGTTCAGGAAAGTCCTGAGAACGGCGATGGCAGCCAGCTTGCCGATGTCGTCCCAGTTGGGCGCGATCGTGGTTTCCACGATGTCTGCGGCAAGCTGGAACGTCAGCCCGGCCACCAGCCAGCGCCCGAGCGAAAGCCAGACCGGGCGCAGTTCCTCTTCCGAGCCGTTGAACAGCAGCAGGCGCGACAGGCCGATGGCGCCCTGGATCGAACCGAAGGCGATGGCCAGCATCGCCAGCAGGTTGACCGCCAACGCCAGATACTCGGCAATAGTATGCAGAACCTCTTCCATCGACAGGCCCTTTCCGTTCGAACCTCCGGAGGATGTTCCGTTCGGGCGCCCTTTGCCCATCGGGAAAATCCCCGGCAAAAGCGGCGGCGGCTCCCCGAGAACCCACGCCGTGAGCACTTGCGAACAGGGATACCAGTGAGTATCTGAAAGGTGGGAAGGGAGCGCGCCCATTCGCGCCAACCGCTCGCAGGAGAGCCCATGAAGCACCAGATCAACCGCGTCCGCCACGAACTGCACCGCCGCACGCTCGTGGTCAGCCGGGTCGAGAACGTCACGCCGAACATGTTGCGGCTTACCCTGAGCGGGGACGAGCTGGCCGGTTTCACCAGCCTCGCGCCTGACGATCATATCAAGGTCTTCGTGCCCGAAGGAGAAAACGGCGAAACCGCCATGCGCGACTACACGCCGCGCCGCTACGACGCGGAAAACAACGCGTTGATCGTGGACTTCGCGATTCACGAGGCAGGGCCGGTCACCGCCTGGGCTTCGGGCGCGAAAGTGGGCGACGAGGCGCGCATCGGCGGTCCGCGCGGTTCGCTGGTGGTGCCGCAGGACTTCGACTGGTGGCTGCTGGTGGGAGACGAGACCGCACTRCCCGCCATCGGCCGCCGGATCGAGGAACTGGCGCCCGGAACCCCCGTCACCAGCCTCGTCGCCGTGACAGGCGCGGAAGAAGAGCAGGTATTCGCAACCGCCGCCCAGCACGAGGCGATCTGGGTGCACCGCCCGGCCGCGCAGGCCATCGATGCCGAACCGCTGCTGGAAGCCCTGCGCCAGTTCGTGCCGCCCGCGGGGGACGGTTTCATCTGGATCGCCGCGGAAGGCGCCGTGACGCGGGCGCTGCGCACTTATGTGCTGGAAGAACTGGGCCATGTGCCGCAGTGGCTCAAGGCCAGCGGTTACTGGGTGAAGGGTGCGGCGGACACGACGGAGAAGTTCGAAAGCTGATCCCGGGGCGCCGCTGCGGGCAAGGCGCGGCGCTCTTTTGAATACCGATTAGTATCCCGAAGCGGGCCGCGCAGACGGCCCGCTTCGGCAAGAAACGCCAGGCCGTCCGAACGAGGCGGACCGACAGGAGAAGTGGGCATATGACGCGGCTGACGCGGAGTGAAAGCCAGGCGCTCACGCGTCTGCGGCTGCTGAAATCGGCGCGCGAGCTGTTCCGGCGCGACGGCTATGCCGTGACCTCGGTAGACCGCATCGCCGAAGCGGCGGGCTACAGCAAGGGCGCGGTCTATTCCAATTTCGAGGGCAAGGAGGCGATCTTCCTGGCCGTGCTGGAATCGGAAAGCGAGGAGAACCTCCGGGAATTGCTGGCACGGCTGGAAAAGGCCGAGGAAACGGCGGAAATCGTGACCATTCTGGCAGACTGGGCCGATGAGCGCTCGCGGTTCGGGGGATGGTCGCTGACCATTCTGGAACATGCCCGCGTGGCCCAGGGCAAGGACTCGCTGCGCCGGCAGGAAGAGATCGTGCGCGGGCAGTGGCGCAAGCTCGGCAGCTATCTGCTCGGCCGCTTCCCGGGGTGCCGGGCCGCGCCGGAGCAGCTTGGCGCGCTGCTGTTCGAGATCGCCTTCGCCCCGGCCCTGACCTTCGTGTCCGCACCCCGCGCCGGAGACCTCGTGCGGCTGGCGCTGCCGCCCCTGCTTCCCGGCTGAAGCCCCTGCTCCACCACGAAAGTTTCCCGCAAGGGTTGTAATCGGGAAACCGCCCGGTATCCTGAATCCCGTCGCGTCCGGATGGCCGGGCGCGGCGGAGATTGCCGCCATGATCGCTGCCCAGGCGCCGCTTCGCGCCCCGATGAGACGCGTCCCCAAGGCGCGAACGTCGCCCAGGTCTCCGCAGACCTGCGAGCGCGCTCCGCCCGGCGCCTGACGCGCAAGCTCCCCGATACCGACAACCAAAACCGCTCCGCGGCCGTTACCCTGATGACGGCCGAGGCTTCGGCGCGCCTGCAGGCGTGCCCGCCGCCCATCCAACCGATCTGGCCGACCGATCTCTGGCCGACAGATCACGACAAGGAACCGCCATGCCCGCCCCGACCTCGTCCGCTCCCAGTTCTTCAGGCCTGACTTCCTCCGGCCCCCTCGACCAGCCCGTCACCCTGCACGTCTGGAAGGAGAAGTACCGGCACGCCGATGAGCAGAGCCCGTCCGACACCTTCCGGCGCGTGGTGGCGGGCGTCTATGCCCGGGACGATGCCACCCATGCGGCCGAGGCGCTGGCGGCGCTGGAGGCGCGCGACTGGGTGCCCGGCGGCCGCATCTTCGCGGGCGCGGGCACCGGCAAGCGGGTGACCTGGATCAACTGCTTCGTCAGTCCGATCATCCAGGATTCGATGGATACCGAGCCGGACCTGCCGGGCGTGGGCATCATGGACGCCTTGAAAGTGGCCGCCTTCACCCAGCAGCAGGGCGGCGGCATCGGTATGGACTTCGGCACGATCCGCCCCGACGGCGCGGTGGTGGGCCGCACGGCCTCGGTCTCCTCGGGCGTGATCCCGTTCATGGTCATGTGGGACGGCATGTGCGTGACGATCCGCAGCAGCGGATCGCGGCGCGGCGCGATGATGGCCATGCTGCCGGTCTGGCACCCGGACGTGATCGCCTTCGTGGAAGCCAAGACGCGCAAGGACGTGCTGAAGAACTTCAACGTCTCGGTGGCGATCACTGACGATTTCATGGCCGCGCTGGAAGCCGATGCGGACTGGGACCTGGGCTTCTCCGTGCCCCGCGCGGACGGCAGCCATGTCGCCGTCACCGAGCGCGACGGCAAGCCATGGTACGTCTATCGCCGCATGCGCGCGGCGGAACTGTTCGACCTCATCACCCGCACGACTTACGAATATGCCGAGCCGGGCGTGGTCTTCGTGGACCGGGTGAACCGGCTCAACAACCTTTCCTACTGCGAGACGATCTCGGCCACCAACCCTTGCGGCGAGCAGCCCCTGCCGCCCAACGGCGATTGCGATCTGGGCCACGTCAACCTGGCCAACATGGTGCTCGATCCCTTCACTGCCGCTGCGCGGGTGGACTGGGAGCGGCTGGCCACCACCGTGCGGATCGGCGTGCGCTTCCTCGACAACGTGCTGGAAACCTCGCCCTTCCCCACCGAGGACCAGCGGCTGGAGGCGCAGGCCAAGCGCCGCATCGGGCTGGGCTTCACCGGCCTGGGCAATCTGCTCCAGCAGCTGGGCCTGCGCTATGGCGAGGCTGCCGTGCCGATGGTGGAGGAAGTCTGCGCGGCGATGGCGGCAGAAGCCTATCGCGCCTCGATCGCGCTGGCGAAGGAGCGCGGGCCGTTCCCCGCCTATGACCGGGACCAGTTCGCCCGTGCGCCGATGCTGGACAAGCTCCCCGCGGACATCCGCGCCGACGTGGCCAGCCACGGGATCCGCAACGGCGTGCTGCTCACCATCGCGCCCACCGGCACCACCAGCATCTTCTACGGCAATGTCAGCTCCGGCATCGAGCCGAGCTTCTCCTGGCGCTACAACCGCGCCGTCGTGGTGGAGCAGACCGCCACCGAGCAGCGCACGGAAAGCTTCACCGTCGAGGACTACGGCTGGTACCTCTACAGCCGCCTGCCGGGCTTCGATCCGGCCGCGCCGCTGCCGCCCTACATGGTGACCGCGCTGGAACTCTCGGTGGAGGATCATATCGCCGTGGCCGCCGCCGCGCAGAAATGGGTGGACGCGGCGATCTCCAAGACGATCAACTGCCCGGCAGACATGCCCTACGCGGCGTTTCGCGCGGTCTACCTGAAGGCCTGGGAGACCGGCATGAAGGGATGCACCACGTACCGGCCCAGCGGCGTGCGCGGTTCCGTGCTGTCAGAGCCGGTGGCGGAACAGGTGAAGGAAACGGCCGGGGAAACGGCCAAGCCTGCAGCGCCGGCGCCGACTTTCCCCAGCGAGGCGCCGGTGCCCAGGCGCCCGGAAATGCTTCAGGGCCGCACGATCAAGATCAAGTGGCCGGTCGATGGCGAGAACTACTACCTCACCATCAACGATTACCTCGCGCCGGACGGCCGCCGCATTCCCTTCGAAATCTTCATCAACACCAGTTCGGCCGAGAATTTCGAGACGATGGCGGCGCTTACCCGCACCCTCTCGGCGGTCTGCCGCCGGGGCGACGCGGTGTTCATCTTCGAGGAACTGGAGCGCGTCCATTCGGCCAAGGGCGGGGCTTTCGTGGCTCTGGAGCACGATACAAAGGGGCGCTACGCCCCCAGCCTGATCGCGCTGATCGGCCGCATCCTGCGCGAACATGCGGAAGGCCCGGTCGGGGCGCCTGCAGCGGCGAACGACACGGGGGTTGCCGGAGAGACCTGTCCCAACTGCGGCGAGCACTCCGCGATCATGATGGAGGGCTGCCTCACCTGCCCGCAATGCGGCTTCAGCAAATGCGGGTGAGGCCCTAGGTCTCGTCCGTATCGATGGCCCGGCTGAGCCGGCGCCGGAACAGCAGGGTCAGCGCGGTAGCGACGGCCACAAGCGCGAAGACAGCGAGCGCGACGTGGCCGAAGCGCCGGAGGTGGCCGAAAGCCAGCTCCACGACCTGTCCGAAGCTGTAGCCGATCCCGGCGATCACCACGCCCCATACCGCCGCCGCCAGCGCGTTGAGCGCCACGAAGCGGCGGGCGGGGATGTTCGAGGTGCCGATGGCGATGGGGCTGATCGTGCGCAAGCCGTAGAGGAAGCGGAAGGCCAGGATGAAGCCGGTGGGATAGCGCTCCAGCAGCTTGAGCACGCGGGCGAATGCCTTCCGTTCGGTGACTTTGCGCACCAGCCTGTGCATGCGGAAGCGGCGGCCGAGCAGGAAGAAGAACTGGTCCGCCACGAAAGAGCCGATGGCGGCGGCGGCCATGACGCCCGAAAGCGGCATCAGGCCCTGGTGCGCGATGAGACCGCCGGACATGACCACCGTCTCGCCTTCCACCGCCGCGCCCAGCGCCACGGCGGGAAGGCCGAACCGGGCGATCAGCGCCGCTATGGACATTGCGGGTATGTGCCCTACCGGACGCGCGCCGGGGCGGCGTCCATCGGGGGCGTGCTAGTCAGAGCTTGTCTTCCACCACCCGCAGGCGTGCACCCGCGCCGACGGCGATGGAGGCGCCGTCGGGATATTCGACCACGCCGTCCGGACGAAGCATGGCGAATTCCACCGTATCCATGCTGCCGTTGATGGTGATCGGCGTGATCGTGGACATCGGCACCGTATCGCCCTTCACCTTGAAGGTGTCGATCCGCCAGGCCAGGACCTGGTCCATCTCGGCCGAATCCGTGCGCTCACGGCCCTTGCGGGTCTCGGTGGAGAGGTAATAGCCTTCGGTTGCCGGCACGCATGCCGTTGAAATAAGCTCGTGATCTACCACGCCGTTTCGTCCTAGTGTGCCCCCGCGGGCGTTCCCGGCGCTTTGCACGGGATCGACCACGCAGGCCTATCCTAGCCGCGCTTACGGCATCCTTACAGGGAGTTTTTCACAGGTATTTTCATTAGGGCAACACTTGCCGGGCCAAGCCTGTCTGCGGACTCCGTTGCCGCCGGGGCACCGTCGGCGCTCTCGATGCCTTCGGCGCGGGCGGCGCCATATTGCGCTTCCCACGCGGCCAGATCGCTGCGGTATTGCTCATAGCTGTCGAAGAAGGCGCGGAACGGGGCCTCGGCACTGGCCAGGGCAGAGGGCGCGAAGCCTTCGAGCTGGGCGGGGGTCACGGCTTGAAGTGTGCCCGTCAGCTCCAGCGCGGCGCGGCAAAGCGAGGGCACCACCGGCGGCAGCGCGAAGAAGTTGTAGACCTGCGTCTGGTAGGCCTCGCGTTCGCGAATGGCCTTGGCGCCGAAGCGGGCGCGAAATTCCTTGTCGAGCGTCTTGTTGGTGGCCGCCAGGGACTTGGCGTACTTCTTCTGGAACTCGGTGTACCCCGCCAGGATCGGCGCACCATCGGCCCCGGTGCAGTTGAGCGCCGCCACGTTGTAGGCGGAGCGCAAGTTCCAGATCGCCTGCGCCGGGGAGAGCGCGCTGTTGACGGTATGGCGCGCGCCGTCGGCGGCGCGGGTGGGAATGGCCATGCTGGGAGAGGCGCCCATCGGCGGCATCGGGCGCGGCGGCACCACCACCACGGGCGGCGGCGGGGGCGGCGGCACTTCGGCCACTTTCGGCGCACTGCAGCCCGCCAACAGCGCGGCCAGCGCCGTGCCGGCCGCGGCGGCGAGAATTGCAGTCTTGCGGGAAACCGCTGCGGTCATCGTCCTGTCCATTCCATCACCCCGTCCATTGGTCTCATGCCGAATTGTCACGCCTTGCGCCGCCGCCGCCGTCCCAGCAGCCGCGATCCGAGCAAGGTCAGCCCCATTGCCGTGGCCGCCAGGGCCAGTCCGCCCAGCAGCAGCTTGCCCTCGTCGATGGCCAGCGCCGCGCCCAGCGGTCCGGCGGCGAGGTAGCCGGGGGCGAACATCAGCGGCACCCAGAGGCAGGCCGAAGCGACGTTGGCGATCTGGAAAGGCCGCCGGGGCATGGCCAGAACGCCGGCCACCAGCGGCACCGTCGCGCGGATCGGGCCGAGGAAGCGGCCCATGAAGATCGCCGCGAAGCCGTATTTGCGGAAGAACAGCCGGGTGCGCGCCACGGCCGGACGGTGGCGGTTCAGCGGCCAGCGGCGATAGACGCGCGGGCCGATGCGGTTGCCGAAGGCGTAGGAGACCCAGTCCCCCAGGATCGATCCTGCCACGGCCCAGAGGAAGATAGGCCAGGCTTCCAGCGCATCGGCGCCGATGAGGCCGCCGATCGCCAGCATGACGGCGGTGGCCGGCACGAACAGGCCGACGATAGCCAGCGACTCCCCGAAGCAGAGCACACCTACCACCGGCCCGGCCCAGATGCCGTGGGTCGATACGAAGGCGCTGGCCTGGGCGATCATGCCTTCCATGGCAGGGTCAGGCCCCGCCCGGATCAGGGCGCGTGCCGAAACCGCGGGGAGAACGTCCACCGGAGACAAGTTTCGGCGCTACGCTCACGCGGCGCGGCTCAGGGCTTCGGCGGGGCACGGTTCGGCAGAGCGGGGGTCGGCGGGGCAAGTGTCGGCCGGGGAGAGGCTGCGCCCGAGAACGTCCATGTAGCAGGCCAGCACCTGGTGCGAGGCGGCGTCCCAGTCGTAGGCCTTGCTCGCCTCGCGCGCGAAAGCGCCCATCCGGGCACGGCGGCGGCTGTCGTTCACCAGCAGGCGCAGGGCATCCAGAGCGCCCTCCTCGTCGCCGGGGGCGTAGAGCAGGCCGGAGCCGCCCTCCAGCAGGTTGCGCCCGCTCGGCATGTCGACGCAGACGGTGGGCAGGCCCGAGGCCATGGCCTCCAGCGTGACGTTGCCGAAAGCCTCGGTCGTGCTGGGATTGAGGAACAAGTCGGCGCTGGCCACGGCGCGGCCTAGCTCTGCGCCCATGAGGTGGCCGGCGAAACGGGCCTGGGGCAGCTTCTGCTCCAGCCAGGCGCGCTCGGGGCCGTCTCCCACGATCAGCGGGCGGACCGGCAGGCCCTCCGCGATCAGGCGGCGGCAGAGCGCGACGAAGGCGGCCAGGCCCTTTTCGCGCACCAGGCGGCCGAAATGGAGCACGGCCACTTCGCCTTCGGCCACGCCCATCGCGCGGCGCCAGGCCAGGTCGCGGGCATGCGGCGTGAAATGCGTGCGGTCCACCCCGCGCCCCCAGAGCCGCGTGCGGCCGGCCAGCCCGGCCTCGGCAAATTCCGCGGCGATGGCGGGGGTGGGCACCAGGATGCGATCCGAATTGCGGTAGAAGCGCGCCAGGTGCCGCTCCATCGCCGGGCGCACGAGGCCCGCGCCGTAGAAGGCGGCATAAGTCTCGAAGCGGGTGTGCAGGCTGGAGACGACCGGGATGCCGGCCTGCCGCGCCAGGCGCTGGGCAGCGGTGCCGGTCCAGTCGGGCGCGGAGACATGGACGATCTCCGGCGCGAACTCGGCCAGATTGGCGCGGATGCGGCGCGGCAGGCCCAGGCCCAGCCGATAGTCGCCGCGCCCCGGGATCCTCACCGAAGGGACCGATATCAGCGTTCCTTCCGGCGCGAAGGCGGGGGCAGGCGCCGTCGGCGAATAGACGCGCACGGTGCAGCCGCGCCGCTCCAGATAGCCGACCAGCCGGTTGAGCGCCTGGTTCGCGCCGTCGCGGACGTAGTTGTAGTTTCCCGAAAAGAGCGCGACGCGCGGGCGCCGGCTGGAAGCGGGCGCGCGGGGGGGAAGGGGGCGTGGCAGGGACGGGCGTTCTTCGGGCGCGATTTCGACTTGCGGCTTCATGTCCTGGTTTCGATTTGCGGCGCGGTCCGTTCCGCCCGCCGCTCGGCGCCGCGCTATTCCGCCTTGGCTTACCGCAACCTTACAGCCTGCCGGTGCGTGGGAGGATGTGCGAAGGGGCGCATGTCTGTTGCGCGCTGGTTCCATCCCCGCGATAGATGGGGGGATGACTGGCACTCCGATCACTCCCGCCCCGCGGCTCCCCGAAGGCGCGCCATGCGGCTGCTGATCGTCGAGGATAATGCCGAGCTGGCCGAGCTGATCGGCATGCACCTTCGCGACGGGGGCTTCGGCAACGATATCGTCGCCACCGCGGAAGAGGCGCGCATCCTGGTGGAGGCGGGCAACCACGCCGCGCTGCTTCTCGACCTTGGGCTGCCCGACCAGGACGGCATCGCCCTGCTCCGCTCGCTGCGGGCTGCCGGCCATTACCTGCCGGTGCTGGTGCTGACCGCGCGTTCGGCCATTGCCGACCGGGTGGCCGGGCTCAATGCCGGGGCCGACGATTACCTGCCCAAGCCCTTTGCCGCGGAGGAACTGATCGCCCGCGTGGCCGCGCTGCTGCGCCGCTCCATGGGCGAGAACGGCAGCGAGATCGCCTGCGGCCGCTTGCGCTACGACGTGGCCTCGCAGACGGTGCGGGTGGGGCGGAACGGAGAGGTTTCCAGCATCGTCCTGGCCCCGCGCGAGGTCCAGTTGCTCGACCTGCTGATGCGCCAGCGAGACAAGGTGGTGCGCAAGACCCAGATCGAATCCGTGTTCTTCGGCCTTGGCGAGGAATTCTCCTCCAATGCCGCCGAAGTCAGCGTGCACCGGCTGCGCAAGCGGCTGACGGCGCTGGAGGCGGGGGTGGAGATCGTGACGGTGCGCGGCCTGGGCTACCTGCTGCGCGCCGCGCCGGAAGCGTTGCCTGTGGGGCTGCCGGAAGCGGCACCTGAAGTCTCGTCCCCGGATCCGGCCACCCATCCGGCCCCCGATCCGGCGCCCTGATGCCCACCCATTCGATCCTGCGCCGCATCCTGTTGCTCCATGCCGCGGCCACGCTGGTCACGGCGGTCCTGGCGGCCTGGGGCGCGATGCTGCTGATCGACAGTACGGGGGACCGGCTGCAACGCCAGATCCTGGACGAATATGCCCAGAAGATGCAGCACGGGCTCCACCGGCAGGGGGGCGGCTGGACGATCTCGGAGGAAACCGCCTCGGCCCTGCGCGGCGGCGGCTCCAGCTTCAGTTTCTGGATCGAGGACGAGGGACGGCCCGTCGCCATCGAAAACTTGCGCTCTGACCCTTCGCTGTCAGTGCCGATGCGGGCGGGCGCCGCCTATTTCAAGCGGGTGCGCGGGCCGCGGATCTATTCCGGCGTCTCCATGCCGCTGATGGGCGAGCGGGGCAGCTGGCTGGTGATCGTGCAGAACCTCGACCATCCGGACGTGATCTTCGACGACCTGCGCGCCGATATCGCGGTGGTGGGCGGGGTGCTGCTGGCGGTGTTCCTGGTGGGGCTGCTGGCGGTGGACGCCTATATCGTGCGTCAGTCGCTGGCGCCGCTCAAGCGGGCTTCGCGGCAAGTGGGGCAAGTCTCGCCCTATCAGCTCCAGCAGCGGGTGGACACGGCGGGCATGCCCGAGGAAGTCGTGCCGCTGCTCCAGGCGATCAATGCCGCGCTCGACAGGGTCGAGGAAGCCTACCGCATCGAACGCGATTTCGCGGCGGATGCGGCCCATGAACTGCGCACCCCGCTGGCGATCCTGCGCTTGTTGGTGGAGCAGGACGGAGCGCCCGAGGCGGTGCCCCGGCTGCAACGGCAGATCGACGCGCTGGAGGCCATGGTGGAGCGGCTGCTGCTGCTGGCGGAAGTGGACGCCATGGCCTGCGACCCCGGCGAAGTGACGGATCTGCGCGTTTTGGCGGAAGAACGCGTGGCGGGAATTGCGCCGCTGTTCATCGCCCGCGGGCAGGAGATCGAGATCGTCGGCGCCGAAAGCGTGCCCGTCTTCGCCGCGCACCACCTGGCCGCGCGTGCGCTCGATTCCCTGCTGGAAAACGCCATGAAGCACACGCCGGCCGGAACGCATGTGGTGGTGACCGTGGACCCCGCCGCCGAAATCCGCGTGGCCGATGACGGACCGGGCCTGCCGCCCGTCGCCGCCGGTGACGAACTCTTCGCGCGCTTCTCCTCGGCGCGGCGCGACTTCAAGAGCGGGTCGGGGCTGGGGCTGGCCATCGCCAGCGAACTCATGGCGCGGACCGGCGGCAATCTGGAGGCCGCCGAAAACCGCCCGCGCGGCACCGTGTTCCGCATGCGCTTCCACCCGGTGCCGACGGCGGCGCGCGGCGCGCGGCGGGGCTGAGAGGGATCAGGACTGCGCAAGGGGTCGCAGGAGCGACGGACGTGCGCGGAACCACCGCGCACGCCGTCCTGCATGATGGCCGTCAGGGTTCCTGACGGGCTCCGTCGGCCTTGGCCAGGATCAGCGAGAAATCGCCTTGCGGGTCGGTCCAGTGCTCCAGTTCGCGCCAACCGCTGGCGGCCAGCAGTACGCGCATTTCCCCGGGGCGGTACTTGTGGCAATTCTCGGTGTGGATGGTTTCGCCGCCTTCCATGCGGAAGGGCTGGCCGTCCACCTCGAAGCGGATCGCGCGGCGGGCTTCCAGATGCATCTCGACACGGCTGGCCAGCGGATTCCAGCGCGAGACATGGCGGAATTCCCCGACCGGGATCGAGCCGCCCAGCTCGCGGTTGATGCGCTGGAGCAAGTTGAGGTTGAACAGGGCCGTCACCCCCTGCGCATCGTCATAGGCGGCGGTGAGCCGCTGCGGGTCCTTCACCCGGTCGATTCCGATCAGCAGGTGGGCATTCGTGCCCAGCGTCTCGCGCATGGAGCGCAGCAGGTCCACGGCGGCTTCCGGGGTGAGATTGCCGATGGTCGATCCGGGGAAGAAGCCCAGCATGCTGCGCGCCTCGCCATCCTGCCGCAGCGGCAGGTGGACGGGGTTCATGAAGTTCGCTTCCACCGGCACGATGCGCAGGGCGGGGAACAGGCCCTGGAGCGCGGCGCAGGCCTCGTCCAGGAATTCGCCGCAGATGTCGATCGGCACATATGTCGCACGCGGCATGGATTTCAGCAGGATGCGCGTCTTGATCGAGCTGCCCGATCCGAATTCCACCACCGTGGCATCGCTGCCGATGCGCTCCGACACGGCGGGGCAATGGGCCTGGAGCAGCGCGGTTTCGGTGCGGGTGGGGTAGTATTCGGGGACCTGGGTGATCGCTTCGAACAGTTGCGATCCGCGCATGTCGTAGAACCAGCGCGCGGGCACCGCTTTTTGCGTTTGCGCAAGACCGCGCAGCACGTCGGCGCGGAAGGCGGGGTCTGCCTCGGGCGCTCTGGCAAGGGGACGGACAGTCGGATTCTCGTCGTTCCTGGGGGCCGTGAAATACATGTCAGAGGCTCCTTGCGAGGCGAAGTCCGGTGAACTGCCAGCGCTGGTGGGGGTGGAAGAAGTTGCGGTAGGAAGGACGGACATGGCCGCGCGGGGTGGCGCAGCTGCCGCCGCGCAGCACGAACTGGCTGGACATGAACTTGCCGTTGTATTCGCCCACGGCGCCCGCCGCCGGACGATAGCCGGGCCAGGGGCGATAGGCCGAACCGGTCCATTCCCAGACATTGCCGTAGAGCGAGGCGAAACCGTCCACTTCCTCTTCCGCACGGGGCGCTGCAGGCCCCGCCCGGTCCAGTTGCAGGCCGCCAAGAGGATCGCGCCCACGCGCGGCGGCTTCCCATTCGTGCTCGGTGGGCAGGCGGGCGCCGGCCCATGTCGCGAAAGCATCGGCTTCGTAGAAGGAGATATGCGTCACCGGGGCTTCGGGATCGACGTCCTGCCAGCCCGCCAGCGTGAACTGTTCCCACTGCCGTCCGCCGCCGCGCCAGTAGAGCGGCGCTGAGACGGTTTCGAGGCCCCCTGCGGCGCCGCGCACCCAGTCCCAGCCATCCGACAGCCAGAGCGCGGCCGTGCCGTAGCCCTGGTCGGCGATGAACTCGATCCACTCGCCATTGGTCACCGGGCGGTTGGCCAGGGCATGGGGGGCGAGCCAGGCGGGGTGGCGGGGCAGTTCGTTGTCGAACGCGAAGCGCTCGTCCGGGCCGGCCCCGATCTCCGCCAGCCCCTCCGGCCCTTCGATCCAGCGCAGTGGGGCGCTGCGGGCCGGCGTGGCGGGCGGCGTGGAGGCCGGCGTGGAGGGAGCCGCATAAGCGGGTCCGAGCGGATTGCGCGAAAACAGGTGCTTGATGTCGGTTAGCAGCAGTTCCTGGTGTTGCTGCTCGTGCTGGATGCCCAGTTCCACCAACTCGCCGTGGCGTTCCAGCAGGAGGGGCATGGCCTCCAGCATGGCGGCTTCCACATGGGCGCGATAGTCCAGCACGTCGGCCAGCGTGGGCCGCGTCAGCAGGCCGCGCTCGGGCCGGGCAAGACGGGCGCCTTCGGCTTCGTAATAGCTGTTGAACAGGAAGGGCCAGCGCGGATCGTGAAGGCGATAGCCGGGCACATGGTCGCGCAGGAGGAAAGTCTCGAAGAACCAGGTCGTATGCGCGAGATGCCACTTGGCGGGCGAGGCGTCGGGCATGGACTGGACGGCAGCGTCGGCCTCGTTCAGCCCCTGCAACAGATCGCGGCTGAGATGGCGGGTTCGCTGGAATCTGTCGGCCATATCCCCGGGAGAGAGGGCGGGGCGCACGTCCGCACGGCTCGACTGTTCCTTCATCGTCTCTCCTTCCGCTACCCGCGTGGGCACGCCTCATGTTCGCCAGCGCCGGAAAAGAAGTCCAGCGCTCACGAAACGAAGGTATGTCGTAGGTAGTGCTCGGGAGGCCGCGAGGTTCCGAGCACCGGAAAAATCCCCATGCGATGCTACCGGCGGTGCCCCGTTACGGCCGGTGCGGTTGGGCGGAGCCGGGGTCGCGGGCGAAAAGCAGGGTGGCGCCCAGCACCACCGCTCCGGCGAGTGCCAGCGGCACGGCCAGGCCGACGCGGAGCAGCAGGGCCGCACCCAGGGCCGCGCCGAGGAAGATCGAGAGCACGGCGGCAAGGCGGCGCGCGAAGTTGGGGGAGACGCGCCCTGCCATGTCGGCGGCGATGCCGGTGATCGTCAGGGTGAGCACGGTGGTCGTCAGGTCCGGCACTTTCAGTGCGCGCACCGTGGCATTGCGCAGCCCCATCGCGAAACCGGTGAGGGCGATGACCGAAAGCACGGCGATCTCCGGTGCCTGTGCGGCTACGTCGATCCGGGTGGAAATCGCCGCGGCGACCCACAGCAAGCCGGCTTCCACCACGGCCGCGCGGATCAGCCAGCGGCGCAGCGGCAGGTCGGTATGGGCCCGCGCCAGGCGTCCCGCTCCCCAGGCGCCGACCATGAAGGCCAGCAGCGCCAGCACCGCCGGCACGACCTTGAAGCCCGGCGTACCCGCGGCCGCAAAGCCCAGGAACACCACGTTGCCGGTCATGTTGGCAGTGAACACTTTGCCAAGCCCGAGCACCGAAGCGGCATCGACAAGGCCGGTCGTTGCGGACAGCAGCAGCAGCAGGCGCGGGAGGGACGTCTTGGCGGTGATGGTCGGGCCGGTTGTGGGCGAAGTCATGGCAGGGGGCTCCATCGGGACAGGTGTTATCGAATGCGCCGCCCCGGATGCGATCGGGGCGGACGGGAAAGCGTTGGTGGAGCCTTTGTCGCCAGAATCGCCCTTTCGGTGAAGCTGGATAAAACCCCGCCAATCGTTCGATGAAACTGAAAAGCGCCGGACCTTTCGGCCCGGCGCTTCGAAAATTGCCTGCTCGCTCTCGTGGCGGTCACTCCGGCGGGGTGACGCCGTGGCGGGTGAGGAAGGCGAAGATCGTCTCCCAGACGTGCTTGCTGATCATCGGCCCCTTCACTGCGTGGGTATAGCCGGGATAGAGCATCATCTCGAACGGAACGGCCTGGGCCTGGAGCTTCGAGATCAGCACGGTGCTGTTCTCGAACACCACGTTGTCGTCCGACATGCCGTGGATCAGCAGCAGAGGATCGCTGATCTTCGCGGCGTTCTCGATGGCGTCGGAGGCGGTATAGGCTTCCGGCTGCTTGCGCGGGTCGCCCATGTAGCGTTCGGTGTAATGGGTGTCGTAAAGCTCCCACTTGGTCACCGGCGCGCCCGAGATGCCTGCCGCATAAAGGCCGTGATCGGCCTGGAGCATCTTCAGCGTCATGTAGCCGCCATAGGACCAGCCATAAGTCGCGATCTTCTTCGGATCGACGAAGTCCAGCGTCTTGAGGTACTCGGCCCCGGCGCGCTGGTCCGCCACTTCGACGGTGCCCAGCTTGTGGCGGATCTGGCTTTCGAACTTCACGCCGCGGTTCGGGCTGCCGCGGTTGTCGAGGCGGAAGTAGATATAGCCCTTGTCGACGATGGCCTGCGGCAGGGCGCCCAGCCACTGGCGCGCCACTTGCTGGCTATGCGGGCCGCCGTAGTGTTCGAAGAACACCGGGTAGCGCTTGCCGGGCTCCATCTTGGGCGTGATCATCAGCCAGTGCAGGTCGCTGCCATCCTCGGCCTTGATCGTGCCGAAGGTGGGCGTGCGGTGGCCGGCCAGATAGGGCGCATAAGGATGCGCGCCGTCGAGGCGGTTCTCTTCCACCCAGGCGAGGCGCTTGCCCTCGGCATCGGCGACATAGCTTTGCGAGGGCTGCGTGGGCGAGGAGCGGGTGACGACCAGCGTGCGGCCGTCCTTGTTCGCCACGGCGGCATTGAACCAGCCTTCCTCGGTCAGGCGCTGGGGCGTGCCGGGCCTGGTCAGGTCGATGGCGTAAAGCTGCGGGGACAGCACATCGTCCTTCGTGCCGGTGAACAGCACGCGCCCGCGCGCCTCGTCCACCGAGACGAGCTTGGTCACCGTCCACCGGCCCGAGGTCAGCTGCTGCCACTTGCCGTTCGCGAAGTGGTAGAGATGGCCGAAACCGTCGCGTTCGGACCACCAGATCAGGCTGCCGTCCTTGAGGAAGCGGTAGTTGCCGGACAAGTTGATCCAGGCCTCCGGAGAGGCCTTTTCGGTGAAGAGCACGCTGCTCCTGCCGGTGGCCGGATCGACCGCCAGCATGTCGATCTTCGTCTGCGCACGGTCCTGCCGCTGGACGTAGAGCGTCTTGCCATCGCGCGCCCAGTTCACCCGCGCCACGTAGATGTCGCTATCGGCGCCGAGGTCGACCTGGACCTTGCCGCTGCCGTCGGGCTTCATCACGAAGAGGGAGACCAGCACGTTCGGCGTGCCCGCGGCCGGATAGCGCTGCTCGTAAGTGCGCGTGCCCTCCGCGCCGATCGCGGCGCGGGTGACGACCTTGACCGGGGCCTCGTCATAGCGCTCCACGGCGATGCGGCTTTCGTCGGGCGACCACCAATAGCCCGCCATGCGGTCCATCTCTTCCTGTGCCACGAACTCCGCCTCGCCCCAGTGCACGGTCTTGGCGCTTTCTTCGGGGGTGATCGGCTTCTGCGCGCCCTGTTCGAGCGAGCCCACCCAGAGCCGCTGTTCGCGCACGAAGGACAGATACTTGCCGCCGGGGCTGAGCGCCGAATTCAGCTCGTCCTCCGGCGAATCGGTCAGGCGGCGCACCGAGCCGTCCAGCCCGGCCAGATAGAGATCGCCGTCCAGCGGGACGATGATCGAGCGGCCGTCGTCGCTCCAGTCGTAAGCGACGATGCCCTTGAGATCGCCCACGCGCTTGCGTTCGCGCTGCATCTTTTCGGCTTCGGACAGCGGGCGGCTGGAGCCGAGCTTGAGCGAATCCACCAGCATGCGCCATTCGCCGCTCTCGCGCTCGTAGCCCCAGAGGTCGTAGCGCTGACGGTCCTCGGTGCGATTGCGCAGCAGCGTCAGATAGCGCCCGTCCGGCGAGATCTTCACTTCGCGCGGCTGCGGCCCATCGAGCGAGGGGCTGGCGAAGACGCGCTGGAAATCGAGCGCGCCTGCAGCGATGTTCGGACGAGGGGCCGGACTGGCAGGGGTGTCGGCGGCCCGGGGGGCGGTCTTCTCGGTCACGGGGGCGGCCTCTGCGGAGATGAAGCTGGCGGGAACTGTGGCGCACAGGGCGGCAAGCAGCAGGGAGATTCTGGACATCGGACCCATGCCTAGAGCATTTTCCAGTCGGGTGGAATCACCTGATGGCTCGGAAAATGCGACCTCTCCCGCGCGCTTGGAATCGCTTGCGGCGTCAAGGCGCGTTTCGCAGAATCGGCGCGGAAAAAGCCGCGTTCCCCGCGGGTTTCAGCCGTTTCCCTCGGGAAACATGGCGGTGTGGCCGGCGAAGAGGCGCTCAGGCGCCAGGCGGCTCGGCGCTTTCCTCCAGTTCGGCGATCTCGAAGACGAAGCCCTTCCAGCCCCGCATCCGCACCGCGTCCTGCGTGGCGGCGCGCCTTTTCTTCGCTTCCGCCAGCGAGCGGGTATGCCCCCAGAACACCTCGGTCTTGCCGTTTTCCAGCGTGGCGACAATGCGCCAGTAATGCGTGAAGGGGTCGGCGGTCGGCCCGATCGTCTTCACGTAGCCGTCCGGCATCCGCGCGGTGAGGTATCGCTTTTTCCTGCCCATGGGCCGGCGATAGGACGTCGCAGTGGCAATGTCAGCCGGGGCGCGGTAGGGGCAGGCCGATTTCAGGCAATTCCTTTCAGGCAGATCAGGCAGAGACATGGCCCGCAAGCATCCCAAACACGGCCCCTGGGAAGATCCCACCGAAGAGGAAGAGGCCCCTCCGCCGGTGCCGTGCTGGCTCTGCGGGCGGCCGACGGGCAAGACCATCGTCTGGCATCACCCCGTTCCCAAGAGCAGGGGCGGGCGCGATGTCGTGCCGATGCACCCGATCTGCCAGCAGACGCTGATCGCCAATTTCAGCAATTCCGAACTCCAGCGCCACGGCATGGATGTGGAGGGCCTGCTGCTCAATCCCAACGTGCGCAAGTTCGTGGACTGGGTGGCGAAGAAGGACCCGGACTTTACCGCCGCCATCACCAAAAAGCAGCGCTGACGGCCCGCGCCCTCGAAAGCCCTGCGCCGATCCTTCCCGCTTCCCCCGCCCCGCGGCGCTGCCCCGCGGGCAGGGAGGGCGGAAGAGCAGCGGCCGTGACCGTACTTTCAGGACCCCTCCATGCATCTGACCCTCGAAGCCATCTCGTTCCTGGTCGCCATCGCGTTCGTGGCGGGCACGGTCGATGCCCTGGCCGGGGGCGGGGGACTGCTGACGATCCCGGCGCTGCTGATGGCGGGCGTGCCGCCGATCGCCGCGCTGGCCACCAACAAGCTGCAGAGCACGATCGGCACGGCCTCTGCCGTGGTCGCCTTCCTGCGCGCAGGCCGAGTGGATCTGCGCGCTTTCGCCGTGCCGGCGGCCGGGGCCTTCGCCGGATCGGTGCTGGGCGCCACGGCCGTCCAGCATGTAGATCCCGGCTTCCTCACCGCTTTCGTGCCGCTGCTGCTGATCGCGATGGGTCTCTATTTCCTGCTCGCACCGCCGATGAGCGAAGTGGACCGCCATGCCCGCCTCGGCGGCGCGGGGCTGACCGCCGTCTGCACCGGCATCGGTTTCTACGACGGTTTCTTCGGTCCGGGCACCGGCTCCTTCCTGACCACGGCGCTGGTGGCGCTGGGCGGGCTGGGCCTGGTGCGGGCCATTGCCAATACCAAGTTCATCAATCTGGCGACCAATGTGGCCGCGCTGCTGGCGATGGTGGCCGGTGGCAAAGTGCTGTGGGTTCTGGGCCTCTCCATGGCGGCGGCCAACATTGCCGGCAACCAGACCGGCGCCTGGCTGGCGATCCGCTTCGGCGGGCGCGGGGTGCGGCCGTTGCTGGTGGTCATGTCCTTCGCGCTGACCGTCAAGCTGCTGGCCGACCCGGCCAATCCCTTGTGGACGCTGTTCTAGGGAAGGCGCAGCATACCGCCCCGCCCCCCGCCGCGAACCGCACGGCAGGGTCGATCCGTCCGGCAAACCGGCGCCGTGCTCTTGGCAAGGCGTCCAGCGATGTGAATAGGGGCGAGGTGAATAAATTTGCGCCTCGGGACCGATAGTCAGGCAACCGACAGGATGGACGCGCTTTGCCGATCAGCATGAAGGACGATGATTCGCGGTTCCCGCGCGCCGGAGCGCCCCTGTTCCTCGCCGCCTCGGCGCTTGCTGCCGTGGCGGCGGCGCCGGCCCTGGCCGATCCCGCTCCCTTCGAGCTGAGCGGCCCGGACTTGCGGATCGAGGTGACGCGCGGCCAGCAGACCCTGCCGATCGCGCAAGTGCCCAGCCTGGCCGAGGGGGACAAGCTTTCGATCCGCGCCGACCTGCCGGGCGACCAGGGCCAGAAGTTCCTGCTGACGTCCGCCTTCCTGCGCGGGTCCACCAATCCCCCGCCGAAGGACTGGGTCACCACCGCCAGCACCTGGAAGTCCAAGGACAAGGACAAGGCGCTCTCGCTCACCGTGCCCAAGGGCGCGCGGCAGGCGGTGCTGCTGATGGTGGCGGATACCGGCGGGGCGGAAGGCGTGCTGCTGGACGCAGTACGCGGCAAGCCGGGCGAATTCGTGCGCGCCAGCCAGGATCTGAACCAGGCCTCGCTCGACCATTCGCGCCTGGCCACCTTCATGGCCGCCATCCAGGCGCAGGACAATACTGGGCCGGAATACTTGCGCACCGTGGCCCCCGTGCTGGCGCGCAGCCTGTCCATCAAGCTCAATGACGAGTGCCTGTCCAAAGTCGTGGAGATGCAGGCTTCCTGCCTGCTGGAGAACCGCGAGGCGCTGGTGCTGAACGACGTGCACTCCAGTTCGCTGGCCGATACGCTGACGGGCACCCCCACCGATCTGGCCCTGCAGCTCAGCGCCACGCCCGAGGCGGGCGGCGGCTATTACAGCGCCTATATCGGTGTGGCGCGGGACATCGCGCGCATCTTCGGCGCCTTCAACAACCCCCAGTTCAACTACTTGCCCACGCTTTCGCTGCGCAAGGACGCCACGATGTCGCTGCTGCTCAATGCGGCGCCCTCTTTCCAGAAGCCGAAGTCGGTCATGGTCACGGCGCTGCCCGCGGTGGAGGCGGACATTCCCCCGCAGCTGCGCAGCATCGCCAAGGGGCCGGTCTGCATCGCCCGGCCCGGCGCCGTGCTGCCAGTGGAGGGCGCGCCCCTGGTCTATTCCACGGCCTTCGCGCACGACATGAAGGTCAAGCTCACTAACGGTTCCGGCCAGACGATGGACGTGGCGGTGGTGCCGCGCGCGGACCGGGGCGGCTACATGATCGGGCCGGACGAACTGCCCAGCGCCTTCACCGGCTCGCTGCGCGCCCAGCTTCACGGCATGTGGGGCTTCGCGCCGTTCGGCGGGCCGGACTTCCTGCTGCAGCGGCCCGACGGCGCCGCCTGGAAAGTGGTGGGCGACGCTGACGGACTGGTGGTCGGCCGCGACAATGCCGTCACGCTGGAAGGCGCGGCGCCCTCCTGCGTGGAGGAAGTGCTGCTGAGGCAGGGCAGCGGCGCCCCCCGGTCGCTGGAATGGAAAGTGCAGGACGGCCAGCGGCTGACGTTCACCGTGCCGCTGGCCGCAGTCAACCCCGGCGAGATGCGCGTGGAAGTGCGCTATCAGGGCGCGAAGGGCCCGGAAACCGTCACGTTGCGCGCCCGCGCCGAAGCGAGCCGGGTCGACGGGTTCGAGTTTCACGCCGGAGACCGGCAGGGCGTGCTCACCGGCCAGCGGCTGGACCAGGTCCAGTCGCTGACGCTGAATGATGTCGAATACCGCCCGGACGGCCTTACCCGCGAGGATGCGGTCGATCGCCTGCGACTCTCGGTGAAAGCCGATCCGGCCCAGGTCAATTCGGCCCAAGTCAATTCGGCGCCCGGCACTCCGGGCCAGAACACGCCGGGCCAGAACGGTGCGGCGAAGACCACCCCCGCGCTTGAGCAAGGCGCTTCGGCAAAGGCCGTGGTGCGCCTGGCGGACGGGCGCAGCCTGACCCTGCCCGTGCGCGTGAGTGCCCCCCGCCCGCAAGTGGAGCTGCTGGGCCGCACGATCTATCCCGGCCCGGTCGCGCCGGGCGCCAGGGCGCTGGAACTGGGCGCGGGCGAACTTCTGCCCGACAACGGCGAACTGGTCTTCTCGGTAAAGGCCGCGCCGGGCGCCGGTTTCGGCACGCGCGACACGATCGAGATCGCCACGGCGGACGGGCCCGCGGTCGCTCGTCTTTCGGCCGGCAAGGGGCTGACGCTGGAGAGCCGCCAGGTGCTCGTCGCCCGGCTCAAGGCCGCCGACCTGCCTGCCGGCGCCTTCGGCCCGCTGCGCTTCCGTCTGGCCGGGGGTGAGACCACGGGGGACTGGACGCCGCTGACCACGCTGGCCCGGCTGCCCCGGATCGAGAACCTCGCCTGCGACAAGGACGGCGCGAAACAGGAGGGCGGGGCAGGGACCGGGGCAGGGACCGGAGCAGCGGCGGGAACGCCCTGTACCCTCACCGGGCGGGACCTGTTCCTGATCGGCTCCGTCTCGGCGGAGCCCACTTTCGCCCAGCCCGCGGCAGTGCCCACCGGCTTCACCGGCTCCAGCCTGCCCGTGCCGCGTCCCGTGGCCGGAAAGCTCTACCTGCGGCTGCGCGATGCGCCCGATACCGCGGTGGCCCTGCCGCAATCCTGAGCTTTCGCCCCAGACGGCGCTTTCGGACTTTTCGATCCTTGGCTTCTCAATTCGTTAGGCATTGCTATGTAGGCTGCCGCTGTCCGGGTGCGCGATGCCCGGACGCGCGAATGGGGCAGCGAAGCAGCGACATGGACCTGGCCGGATGATCGAACGCGGCGGCGCGAAAGCATGGGCCGGCGGCAAGCCGGCCGTTCCGGCGCTGACGGTGGCCGTCGGCAGCCTCTCGGTGCGCGCCGCGGGCCCCGCCGGTCTGCTGGGTCTCGATCTGGCCGGAACGGTGGAGGAAGACGATGTCCTGCCCACCTGGGGCCACGAGGGCGCCGAAGTCGCGCTTTGCGTGAATCCCGCAGGCACGGCCTTTCTGGAAGGCGTGCTGGGACAGGGCCGCGTCTATGCGGACCGTATCGAAGTGGACATCGTGCTGCCGGCCGGCGAGGCGGAAGCGCTGGCGTCCCGGCTCGCCCAGCCCGCCCCATCCCACGCCCGCCCATCCCGCGCCCGCCCATCCCACGACCGCCCATCCCGCCACCGCCTGCGCCTGACCGCGCAGCCGATCACCGAGACCCTGCTGCGCATCACCGGCTTCGAGATCTGCTGATTCCGCACGCTTCGGGCGCAAAAGAGGTAGCAAGCCACTCGCAATAGCCGCGCCCCGGCCAGGCCGAGCGGCTATCCTGATCCCGGTGCGGACAGGCGAGGAACCGGGGCATGGGCGGGACGACTCTGTGAAGACGGCGGTCGACCGCCTGCTGAAACCCCTGGGCCTGCAGGCGCGGCCGGACGATCCCGGACCCTATTGGCCCCGGCGCCGCACCGACCGGATCCACCACCCCTTCCTGTTCCTGCTGACGCCGCCGGGCGCGGGCACGACCGCGATCGCGCGCCATGTGGCCGATCGTGCCGATGTCGGCGGGCTTCACTCCAGCTTCGAAGGGCAGCGCCTGGTGCGCGGGCTGATGGACGCGGACCAGTGGCTCGACCGCAAGTTCGTGGACTACGAAGCGGTGCTCGGGGCCTGGAACGCACGCATCGCCGAAGCCGAGCGGAGCCGCGGCCGGGCGTTCTTCCTGGAGAAGAGCCCGCCCAACCTCGTCCGCTACGAAACGCTGTTCGGTCATTTCAGCGACTACCGCGTCGCCGTGTGCAACCGCGCGCCGCTGACCAATATAGATGCCCAGCTCAAGCGCTATGCCCTGCCCGCCTATCGCGGCGTCCCGCGCGACCGCGTGGTGCGCGACCTGGCACGGACGTGGATCTGGAGAAGCGGCCTGCTGCGCACCGCGATCGAGCGGCACGGCTATCCGCTTGTCACTTATGAACGCTTCCGCCGCGATCCCGATGCGATCCTGTCGGCTTTCGGGCTGGAAGTCGGCCCGCCCGCATCAGCGGCGGCCGAAGAGCATCGCAGCGCTTCGTCGCAGGTCCTCATGCTGTCGACCGGGGAGCGGCGGATCGTGGCCGAAACGGTGGCCGAAGCGCCGGACCTGCTGGCATTCTTCGGCTACGAGGCCGAATGCCCAGCTGATTGAAAGGGCCGCCGATTAGACGGGCCGCTGACCAAAGGGTCAATGCGGCCCCGTCGCCCCCGATCCGGTCGGCCTGATCCGGCAGGGACGACGGGCATTCCGGGCCTGCTCAGCTGGTGCCGCGCGCGTAATAGTATTGATAATAGGCCATTTCCTCGCCCAGCACGGCCGAGGAGCGCGTGTCCACCTGGGTGAGCAGCAGGCCGTAGATATTGGCGCCGGCGCGGTCGAGTTCGCGCAGGGCGGTTTTCAGCACGTTGCGCTGGGTGGAGCGCCAGCGCAGGATCATCAGGGTGACGTCCGCCATGGCCGCCAGCGCGCGGGCCTCGGCCACCGGGATGACCGGCGCGATGTCCAGCACGACAAGGTCGTATTCCTGGCGGAACCGGTCGAACAGGGTGGCGGTGGCGTCCGAGTGGATGATGTCCAGCGGCGTTTCGGCCGTGGAATTCAGCGGGAGGACATGCGCGCCCGAGGGTTCGTCCAGCACCAGCACGTCTTCCACCCGCGCCTCGCCGGTCAGCACTTCGGCCAGGCCGGGGCGGCCGCGCAGGCCCAGCGCGATGGTGGTGCCCATGCGCCGCACGTCGCAGTCGATCAGCAGGGTGCGGCGACCGGCCATGGCGGCGGAGCGGGCCAGGGCGATGGCGGTGCTGGTCTTGCCCTCTCCGGGGATCGACGAGGTGACCCCCACCGAGCGGGCGACCTGCCCCTTGTGCCCGATCTTCAGTGCCGTCCAGATCGCGCGCACCGATTCCGCGAAGGGCGAATCCCGGTGGCTCACCAGGAAGTCCGGCACGCCCAGGGCGTCGTCCTTGCGGAAGTCGGGTTCGTCCATGGTGGCGATGTCGGGCAGGCTGCTGACCACTTCGTAGCCGGTCAGCTCTTCGGCTTCGGCGCGGGTGCGGATGCCGCGTTCGCGCCATTCCAGGGCCAGCGCCAGCAGGACCGCGGCGATCACGCCGGCAATGCCGCCGCCCAGCATGTAGACCAGCAGGTCGGGCGAGGAGGGCTTGGTGGGCACCTGGGCGCGGGCGATGACTTGCGCCTTGCTCTTTTCGGTGCCGCGCGTGGCCAGTTCCACGCGGTAGCGGTCAAGGAAGGTCTGGTAGAGCTGGCGCGAACTTTCGGCCACGCGCTCCAGTTCGTTGAGGCGTACGGAGGCGTTGTTGCCCGCGAGCAGGCGGCCCTTGGCGCCGCCGATGGCGGATTGCAGGGCGCCCACGCGCTGGCTGTCCACGCCCACGTCGGAGCTGACGCCCGAGGCGGCGCGGGCCACTTCGCGGCGCAGCGCCTGGCGGGCAGTGGCGAGCTGGGCTTCGGTCCTGACGCGATCGGGGTGGTTCGGCCCGAGCGTGGAGGACTGCTCGGCCAGCTTGACCTCCAGCGTCGAGACTTCGGTGCGCAAGTCGCGGATCACCGGGCTGTTGTTGACGGCGGTGCCGTTCTCGCCCGCATTGGCCCTGGCGCGGCCCTGGGAAGCGGCGAGTTCGGCCTTGGCCGAGGCCAGTTCGGTGTTGAGCGTGGAAAGCTCCTGCTGCGCGATCGTGCTGTCGTTGCTGACGGCCACGAGATCGGCGCTGGCGCGGTAGGAGGCGACGGCGGCCTCGGCCTTGATCACGTCTCCGCGCAGCTGGTCGAGCCGGCTGCGCAGCATGTTGATGTCCTGGCTGCGCGCGCTCTGCTCGCCTTGCACCTGGCCGCTGACGTAAGCGTCGGCCACGGTGTTGGCGACCATCGCGGAGACCTTGGGATCGCGCGAGCGGTAGCCGAGGTTGATCGCGTAGGACAGCCCCTGGCGGCCGACCGTGAGGTTGGAGCGCAGGATATTGGCGGCGGCGGCCTCGGTCAGGGGGCCGGGGGCGTTCGGCGCCGAGGCGGCCAGGAACGCGGGATTGGTGTTGAGCCGCGCGTTGTGCACGGCGGCCGCCGCCACTTCGGGCGAGAGCAGAACCTGCACTTCGGTGTCCACCGCCGGGGAATCGACGATGGTATCCTTGTTGGTCTGCGCCGTGCGGACCAGTTGCTGGTCGCCCCGGTCCAGCGCCAGCACGACGCTGGCGTCGTATTTCTTGACCGCGAAGAGATAGGCCGTGGCCGTGGCCGCCAGCACCGCGAGAATGGCGATGAGCATGGCCCACTTGTGCCGCCAGGCCAGCGTCGCCAGCCAGGACAGGTCGATGAGCTTGCCCCCGTCGGGGCCAGACCCGGAGGCGGAAGCAGCGCTGCCTGGGGCGGGGTCGGTCAACCCCACCCTGCGCGCTACGGAGGGATCCAGCTTGTTGGGAGCCACGTGCAAGTCGCCTACCTCTCGAGAATCGAGGAAATTCGCGGACTTATTCTGCGAGCCTTTGCCATTGGAAATCCATCAGAAACAGGTAGTAATTCGAAATCTCAGGCACCACTACCTCGTGCGAGTGGAGCCGGCGCCCGGGCCGGGCTCCGGGCCTTTCGCGCTTGTGCAAGTGGCTGGGGGGGCTGCCTGCATGGATGCGCGGCGCCGCGCCGAACCGCCCGGCCTGGGGCGCTGGGGCGGATATGCGCGCAAGGAGCGCCAGCGGACCTTGGGCCGCCAGCCTTCGAAAACAGCCCGCCGACCGGCGCTCCAGCCGGTTCGACGGGCCTGTTCGATCGGTCAGATCGCCATCCGCTGGTCGATCGTCACCTTGGAGCCGGAAAAGCTGCCGGATGCGCTCAGAACCTGGCCCGGCTTGGCGATCAGGCGGCGGATATGCAGGTTGACCACGCCGTCCTCGGCGCGGAACAGGGGCACGTTGGGGTCTCCCGAGGCGATCAGCACGTCGATGGTGATCGTGCGGGTCACGCCCTTGCTGCCCTTGCCGATGATACCGACGAAGCGGTTGGTGCCCAGTTCGATCAGGCCGTGGCTCTGGTTGGTCCAGGCCTTGATGCCCTGGCGGCAGCCGGAGAGGTAGACGTTGTCCGCCCGCACATTGCCCTTGATGTCCAGGCAGGCATCGCTGGCGTTGATAACGCGGCCATTGGTGATCGTGCCGGAATAGCCGCCCTCGGTCGAGATGCCGTCCACGTTCTGGTAATAGCTTCCTGAATTCATGAATAGATTCTGGAAGTCGAAGTTGTTGATTTCAAAGGTTCCGACGTCGTCCGCGTCCTTGCCCTTGAGGGCGATGGCGGCCCAGGCGTCGTCGCTGTTGATGGCCGGATGGGCCTTGTCGCCGATCCAGACGAGGTCGTGGAAGCTTGCCTTGCCGATACCGTTGCTGACGTTGACAAGGCCGAGGCCAAGGGTGGCGTCGGCGCG
Organism: Novosphingobium sp. YAF33; assembly: GCF_052113265.1. Lineage (NCBI taxonomy): Bacteria > Pseudomonadati > Pseudomonadota > Alphaproteobacteria > Sphingomonadales > Sphingomonadaceae > Novosphingobium > Novosphingobium sp. YAF33. The sequence goes on along the minus strand of NZ_JBFRCW010000002.1, from coordinate 618,914 downwards.
TGCCTCGGTGTCGGAAACGCGCTGGACCTGCAGGTCCTGCACATTGCTGCCGCGCATGAGCGGGCCGTAGCGTTGGGACTTGATGTCCCGCATCACGAAGCCGCTGGCGTCCTTGCCGTTGACCAGGATGTTGCCGTCCACGACGCAGAGCTTCGAGATTCCGGGCGTGGTGGCGGTCATGCGCAAGGTCGAGGCGGCCTTGCAGGCGGCGCTGCTGACTTGCGGGGCGGCGATGGACGGCATGGTGAAAGTGGTGGCGGCGGTAGTGGCGGTTGCCTGGGCCATGGCCAGCGGCGAGGCGGTCAGGCTGCTGAGCGCGGCGGGCGCACCCCCGTTGGATGGGCCCATCGCCAGCATCGGCAGGACGAGGCCAAGTGTTCGAAACATGTGCTTCCCCAAGGACTTAGGCGCTTGATCGCGTTTTATTGACAGGACCATGACGAATAGTCTCATCCGTATGGCTTAGTTCTTTTGGGCTACTTGCCCAGGCGAACTTGAAGCACAACTGGCGGGGCGGGCGAAATGTCCTCAAACGGGGCGGAGCGCTGCGGGATTTGCGACGGACCGTTTCGCAGCGCGGCCCTGAAGGTTGGCGTGAACCGTGAAACCGCAGAGCAGGCCGTAGAACAGCAGGCCCTCGATCATCCAGAACGGCATCGTCGCCATGTTGAGCAGGAAGAACCCGAGATGCGCCATCACCAGCGTGAACCGCGCGGGTGTGCGGGCCGTGGCGGCCAGGAACACCATCCAGCTCCAGAGCAGCAGCATGGCCGCCACCCCCAGGACGCCCAGCTCGTAAAGCGTGGAGACCAGGGTGTTGTGGGCATAATAGCGATAGCGGCCTTCCCAGGCATTGGCGCCGAAGCCCAGCATGTGCTGGCGCGGCGTGCCGGCATCCCAGGCGGTGATGTACTGGCTCCAGAGCAGCAGGCGGCCCGAGAGGACCTGCGTATCGGCGCGGCTGAAGTCGGCCGGGGCCTTCATGATGATGGCCGGGTTGTCCCACACGGTCTTGACCGCATCGAAGCGGTCCCCGGCGACGATCGGCACGATCGGCACGGCCGAGAGCACCAGCAGCCAGCCCAGGATGCCGGCGATCGGCCTCTGGCTGGGGCGGACCCCGCCCACGATCGCGGCGATGAACAGGCCCAGCATCAGCGGCCCGGCGGTGATGATGGCGGTGCGGTAGTTGGCGGCCAGGATCCCGCCCAGGCAGACGACGGCGATCCCCAGCTTGTAGAGCGCGCGCAGCCGCGGGTTGAGGATCGCGGTGAGCAGCCCCGTCAGGAGGATGATCGAGAAGCTGGCCTCGTGGTTGTAGCCGCCGATGTAGGACGTGGAGCCGTCGCTTTCGGTGGCCTTGGCGATGCCCAGCACGATGCTGAAGCCCTGGAGCATCAGGGGAAGCAGGAACGTGAACAGCAGCCGCAGCAGCACTTTGCCGGCGCCGTCGATCACGAAGGCGTCGTAGGCGGTGAGGGCGATGATCGCGAGATAGGCGTATTTCACCAGGCTCTCGACCGAGCCGGAGATCTCGCCGTTAAGCACGGCGCTCATGGCGATGACCATGAGCAGCGGCGCGATCGGCGCCAGGATCAGCGGCACGGCGCGGCTGCGCAGGAGCAGCAGCGCGCCCACGCCCACCAGCACCACCGACGCCAGCGCGTTCCAGCTCAGTCCCGCCGGGCTGGAGGAAAAGGCGAAGCGCGGCATCGCGGACATCGCCAGGCGCATCGCGAAAGCCACGATCAGGAACCGCGCCGAAGCGCGCACCTGCAGGCAGAGCACCACCACGAGCACGCAGTAGAGCATCATCGTGGGCAGGAGCAGGAAGATCGGGATGGGCGGGCTGCCCGATGTCAGTGCCAGCATGGCGTGCTCCGGTCGCGGTCTAGGGGCGCTTCGGCCGTGGCGCCGGTCCGGGCCGGGATCGGCGGGAGAGCCTCAGCTTGCAGGGGTAAGGGCATGGCTGAGCCACTTGCGGGTCTTGAGCTTGCGGTAGGCGGCGGCCGTGCGCCGGGCTACTTCGTCCCAGTCGAGCAATGTTTCGGGCAATGTCTCGGGCAATGTCTCGGGCGGGGGATCGCCCGTGCTTTCCCCGTCCTGCGGGCCGGTTTGCGGCCGGTCTTCCGCGCCGAGACGCGCGGCGAGGGCGTTGACATCCCCGACCGGGAAGTAGCGGTCGGCGGGCAAGCCGAGGTCGAGGTTGGGCTGGATGTCGCTGAGCAGGACCGGGCAGCCGCAGGCCAGCGCCTCCAGCGCGGCGATGGGCAGGCCTTCATGGAAGGAGGGCAGCACGAAAAGCGCGGTATTGCGCAGCAGCACGCCCAGCCGGGGGCGCGGCACCATGCCCAGGAAGCGGATGCGCGGCTCCGCCATGGCGAGCAGGTCCTGCGCATAGCGATCGTCCTTGCGGCCCGCCCCGGCGATCACCAGGATGCGCCCATCCCTGCCAGAACCGTCCCTGCCGAGACCGTCTCCGCTGCGGCGGAAGGCCTCCACCAGGTAGTGGATGCCCTTTTCCGGCACCAGCCGCGCCACGCAGAGGACATAGTCCTGCGCGCGCAGGTCCAGTTCGGCCAGCACGTCCTCGTCGCTCTGGGGAGAGGGGGGCATCGTGCTGACGCCGTTGGGAATGAACTCCACGCGCTCGGCCCGCGCCGGGTAGCGCTCGCGCATGCGGGCCGCGAGCGAGGGCGAGACGCAGACCACGCGGTCGGCCGACTGCACGCCCAGCCACTCGCCCAGCTTGAGCATGAGCTTGGCGCCGCGGCCCCATTTCTCGCGGTCGTAGTCGGCGCCGTGGTGAGTCAGCAGCACGCGCAGGCCGAGCAGGCGGGCGAAAGGGGCCAGCAGCGCGGGGCCGACCGCGTGGATATGCACGGCGTCGGCGCCGTGAAGGCGCGCGTGGACGATGCCCACGAACGTCGAGACAAGCGCCTCGCTGATGCGGCCGGTGGGGGAATAGAGCGGCTTCAGCGCGACGTGGCGGAAACTGGTGATCGCCGGATCGACGTAGGGCGCGCGGCAGCAGACCTCGATCTCGATCTCGGGCTCCATGGCGGCGATGCGGGGCAGGAGTTCCTCGCAGTGGGTTTCCACCCCGCCCATGACGCCGGGGATGCCGCGCAGGCCGGTAACGCAGACTTTCATGGCCGCACCGCCTGTGCCTGCCTTGCGGCAGGCGCCGGGGCGGCCTCCATCAGCGCCGTCCGGAACCGCTCGACCGCGCTTTCCACCGAGAAGGCGGCGGCGCGGCGGGCGGCCGCGGCGGACAGTTCCGCATGGCGCGGCCCCATCATCTCGGCCATGCAGCGCGCCATGGCGGCATGATCGTCGGGCGCCACGAGAGCGCCGCCATGGCCCATGACCGAACGCGCGCCGTCCAGCTCGACCTCCAGGATTTCCGCCGGTCCCGAAGGGCAGTCGGTGGCGACGACCGGCAGGCCGACCGCCATCGCCTCCATCATGGCATTGGGAAAACCTTCGGCATAGGACGTGAGCAGGTAGCATCCCGCCCGCGCCAACACCGCGTAGGGATTGGCGAGGAAGCCTGGGAAATGCACGCGATCGGCCAGGCCCAGCCCAGCCGCCAGCCGGATCAGGTCTTCCCGCAAGGGACCTTCGCCCAGCACGATCAGGTTGCCGGATCCCGCCCCCGCCCCCGTCTCTGCCCCCATTTCCGCCAACGCGCGGATGGCCATGGCGGTGTTCTTGTTGTCCACCAGCCGGCCCATCGTCACGAAGTCCCGCGCGGTCACCGGGATGGCCGGTTCCTGCGCGGCCAGCGCGTGGATATGCGCGGTGTCCACCGGGTTGTAGATCACCGAGATGCGCTGCGGCTCCACGTCGAAGTCGCTCTCCAGCGTGCGGGCGACGCCTTCGGAGACGGCGATGATGCGCCGGGCGGTGGGGTAGGTATTGCGGATCAGGAGGCGGCTGAGGAAGGCGAGACGGCCGCTCCGGAGGTGGGCGGTGGTGTTCACCCGCTCGCTGATGATCGCCGCGCCGCCGGTGCGGCGCATGGCGACGATCGCGGCGACATTGGCGCGTGAGAGGAACGAGAGCGTCACGTCCGGCCGCAGCCGCCGCACCAGCTTGCGGGTCTGGGTGATGCTGCGCAGCAGCCCGCCGCGCGCGTCTAGGCGCTCCACCGCGACGCCGGCGGGCAGGCGGTAAGCCTCTTCCGCCTCGTTATCGAGCAGGGCGACGGTGATGGCGATTTCGTCCGGGCGGCGGCTGAGCTGGTCCACCAGGGTGGTGAACACGCGCTCTGCCCCGCCGCCGGCGAGCGAATTGATGACGAAGAGCGCGCGAAGCGGCGATTCAGAACGCATGCGACCTCTCGTGGCTTTGAGCAGGTGCAGCGTAGCCAGCGCATGGCGCGGGAGCGATTCAACAAAAGGGCCAGCGCGTGGCCCATCGGGGGTATGGCGCGGCACCCATATTGCCGGGCGCGGCCTGTTGAAAAGCCTGATCTTTCTCGTTTGCCGCCAGGAGCCGGGGCAAGTCTCTCCCGCCCCGCGGCGGGGATCGCTTCGCCGCGCGCGTCACGGTGAGGGGGGAGGGCAGGAGAGGGAGAGCGCAGGAGGGGGCGGCGATCCGTCCCGCCCCCTCCTGCGCGGGGCGGCTCAGGGGCGGTAGAGCGCCTCGGTGGGCAGGATCACGCCATTGGCCTTAGCATAATCGTCCCAGGCGGCCGTCAGTTCGCGCAGTTTGTCCGGGTTCGCGGCGGAGAGGTCGCGGGTTTCGCCGGGGTCGCGGGCGATGTCGAAGAGCCGCCACTGGCCGTCGCCGATGTCGGTCACTTTCCAGTCGCCCTTGCGCAAGGCGCGGCTGCCGAACAGTTCGGTGCCCAGCGGCTCGTCGGCGGCGTGGACCGCGGCGGCCTTGCCCTCCAGCCAGGGACGCGCGCTCTTGCCGGTGATCGGCAGGACGGTGCGGCCCTGGAACGTGGTGCCGGCGGCGGGCACGCCCGCATAGTCGAGCAGGGTCGGCGCGATGTCGGCCACGCTGACATAGGCACTGCCTACGCCCCGCGCGTGGGCCAGCCCCCTGGCATGGACGAAGGCCACGGTGCGGGTGCCGCCTTCCGAGGCATAGGCCTTGGTCAGCCACGAGGGCGCGGTGCCGGCCTGCGCCCATTCCGGGCCGTACGTGATGTAGGAGTTCGCCTTGCCGCGATTGGCGAAGCTGTTGTCCGCCTCGGCAACCCGGCTGCCGAGCATCCTGGCGCCGGTCGTGCGATAATCGAGGCCTTCTGCGCCGTTGTCGGCCAGGAACACGATCACGGTATTGTCGAGTTCGCCGCTGGCGCGCAGTTCCTCGATCACGCGGCCGACATTGCGGTCCATGCGCTCGACCATGGCGGCATAGATCTCCATGTCGCGTGCGGCTTCGCGCTTGTCGGCCGCCGACAGCGAATCCCAGCCGCCGCGCGGGGCGCGCACGCTGTGCGCGGCCGTACCCTTGGCCAGGATCCCGAGTTGCTCCTGCCGGGCGAGGCGGCGGCTGCGGATCTCGTCGAAGCCCAGGTCGTACTTGCCGCTCTGGCGCGCGACGTCTTCGGCGGGCGCCTGGAGCGGCCAGTGCGGCGCGGTGAAGGCGAGATAGGCGAAGAACGGCTTGTCGGGGCTCTCGCGGCGGCTCTGCTGCAATTCCGCGATGAGGTTCGTGGCATAGGCATCCGACGAGTAGAAATCCTTGTCGAGCGAGGCCAGGACCTTGCCGTCGCGGGTATAGGTCGCGCCCTTGCCGGGTTCGGCGGACTGGTCGCGGCCATAGTGGTTGGCGCCGCCCTGCAGCAGCGCGAAGCTGTGCTGGAAGCCGCGCGCATGGGGATCGAGGTCCGGGGTCAGGCCCAGGTGCCACTTGCCCGAAAGCAGCGTGCGATAGCCGCCCGCGGACAGGCGCTCGGCCAGGCTGGCGACATCGCGGCTGAGATAGCCTTCATAGCCGGGCTTGCCCTTCTGGTTGGGGGCGGTGAGTTCCGCCATGCTGCCCAGCCCGGCGCGGTGGTTGTCCGTGCCGGACAGCAGCATCGAGCGCGTGGGCGAGCACGTGGGCGCGGTGTGGAAGCCCGTCAGCCGCAGCCCGTCCAGCGCCAGCCGGTCGAGGTTGGGGGTGGCGATCTCGCTGCCGAACGCGCCGACATCGGAAAAGCCGAGGTCATCGGCGATGATGACCAGGAAATTCGGGCGGGCTTGCGCGGGAACCTGGCTCGCAGGACCGGCCGGCGCCGGAGCGGTTTGCGCCATCGCCGGGGTTACGGTGGTGGCGAGCAGGGCTGCGCCGAAAGCGGCGGCGAGGGCGAAACGCTTGGATTTCATCGATATGTCCTTGGAAAAATCCCGCGCCGCGGCGGAAGCGCGCGGCGCGGGCAGTCAACGGCCCGTACAGGGTGTGAGGGATCAGGCCGGTTCGTAAGTGGTGGCCTTTTCCTTCCGGGTCGTGCGGCTCTGGCGTCCGTCGATGGCGACCGGCACCGTGCCGGCGATCGTCGCGCGGCGCAGGGTGCGGCGCTGGAGGCCGAAGTCGGCCACGGCGCGGTGCTGGGTCGCCTGGTTGTCCCAGAAGGCCACGTCGCCCGGCTGCCAGCGCCAGCGCACGACGTTCTCGGGACGGGTGATGTGTTCCTGAAGGATCGAGAAGATCCGCGCCGAATCCGCCTGGTTCAGCCCGGCAATGCGCTTCACGAAATGGCCGAGCAGCAGGCTGCGCTGGCCCGAGACCGGATGGACGCGAACCAGCGGATGCTCGGTCTCGTAGACGGTCGAGGCGAAGATGTTCTTCTGGAACTGCGTGCGGTTCTGGGCGGCCTCGTCATCCTTCGGCGCATTGCCCAGCACGGCGGCATAGTCGTAATCGTTCGAGTGGACCGCCCAGAGCGTGTTCACCAGCTGGCGCAGGCTTTCCGGCAGGCCTTCGTAGGCAGTCTCGGTATTGGCCCAGACGGTGTCCCCGCCCGCTTCGGGAATGGTGATCGCGCGCAGGATGGAGCCGGCCGGATAGGCATCGGTGAAGGTCACGTCGGTATGCCAGCTGGAGGCGGCGTAGCCTTCCTTGCTGTCGAGTTCGAGCAGGTAGCGCGATCCTTCGGCCACCGGCACGGTCGGGTGAGCGACCGGCTCGCCGAACAGCGAGGCGAAAGCCTCGTGGCGCTGGTCGTCCAGTTCGTGCTGGCCGCGGAAGAAGATCACCTTGTGGCGGACGAGCGCGTCCTTGATGGCCTGCACGGTCGGGCCGTCGAGATCGCCGGAGAGCGTCACGCCCCGGATCTCGGCGCCGATGGTGCCGGTGATCGGCGCGACGTCGAGCGGGGAGGCGGGATCCTTGGCATTGGCGTAAGTGGCAATCGAAGTCATGGCAGTTACTCCTTCTTCGTGAAAACGGGGAACGGGCTTCGTGAAAACAGGGGTCGGGAACGTCATTCGGCAGGGACGGCGGCGGCGGCGTAGACGTCCTCGCGCGCCTGGATCTGGCGGCGGATTTCGGCGTGGCGGCCGGCGTCGAGCGGGAAGCCCGCCACCAGCGCGGCGGCCAGGGTGTGGGCCAGCGCCGGGCCGAGCGCGAAGACCAGCAGCAGGGCATCGAGCGCCTGGGGCGTGTTGGTGGCGGCCTTGGGGTCGAAGCCGAAGGCCGTGACCAGCGGCAGGGCGATCCCGAAAGCCAAGGCGCCGCCCAGCTTCATCGAGACGCTGAATACCGAATAGTAGAGCCCCACGCGGTCCTCGCCGGTCTCGGCGCGGTGGAGGTCGGCCACGTCTGCCACCATCGAGCGCAGCATGAGGTTGCCCGAGCCTTGCGAGAGGCCCTGCGCCACGGCGAGCGCCATCATCAGGCCGAAACGGTCGGGCGTGAGGAAGACGAGGCCGAAGTTGATGGCCGCCTGGGTCAGCTCCGCCAGCACGGCGGCGCGGCTCTTGCCGAGGCGCAGGCCGATGCGGCGCCAGATCGGCCCGGCCAGCACGCCGAAGGAGTACTGGAGCAGGAAGAACCCGGCGGCCCATTCCGGGCGCTGGAAATAGATGGTGACGATGAACAGCAGCAGCGCGGTACGCACGCCTTGTCCGGCCGTGACCGCGGCGTCCGCGGCCAGGACGCGCAGCAGCAGGGGATTGCCGAAGACCGCCTTCAGCGTCTTGCGCAGCACGAATGGTTCCGCGCCGGAAGGCGCGCTGTGGTCGGGCACGGCGGTCAGCGTGAGCAGCAGGCCGGGCACGGCGGTGACCAGCACCAGGGTGCCGAACAGGGTCAGGCGCAGCGGGCCGTCGTCCGGCCGGAACTGGTCGGCCAGGGCGGGCAGCAGCAGGGTCAGCACCAGCGCCGCGGAGGACAGCAGCGTGAACTGCGAGGCGATCCGTGTGCGCTGGTCGTAGTCGCCGCTGATCTCGCCGGACCAGGCCAGCAAGGTGGTCTGGGTGGCGGAGGCCCCGGTGTAATAGCAGAGCACGCCGATCCCCACCCAGGTGAGGCTGGCGCCCTCGGGCGGGAAGAACAGCATGGTGCTGCCCACGATGAACAGCAGCCCGCCGGCCGCGATCCACGGCCGCCTGCGCCCGAAACGGCTGACGGTACGGTCGCTCAGCGCGCCGATCACCGGGTCCAGCAGCGAGTTCACCACCTGGCCGATCAGGTAGACCAGCCCCAGCCCCGCCAGCGGAATGGCATAGTGGCGCGAGAGGATGGCCGGCACGAAGGCCATGACCGGCTGCGCGGCGGCGTAGATCGGCACGGACATGGCGGTGAAGCGCAGGAGGCGCCAGCCATCAAGTCGTTCCTGTCGTGGCGGCGATGAAGGAAATCTCTCGTGGATCATGGCTGGCGCCTCCTGGTTGGGAGCGGGATCAGAGCTTGGTGCGAAGGGTGGCGCCGAACGTGCGCGGCTCGCCCAGCTGGGCAGTGACCGCGCCGGTGTTGGCGGCGCTGAGGCTGACGTAGTAGTTCTTGTCGAACAGGTTCTTGGCCCAGATCGAGAAGTCCCAGAGGCCGTCGTCCGTCCTCAGTCCGATGCGGCCGTTGGCCAGGCCGAAGCCGGGGATCTGCGCCCAGGCCGAGTTCGAGGCCGAAGTGTTGAAATTGCTGCGGTAGGCGTAGTCGGCATGGGCATAGAGCCCCAGTTCCTTGCCGCCGAGATCGCCGAGCGCGGTGCTGAAGTCCGCGCCGATGGTCCAGGCGAACTTGGGCACGCCGGGCAGGCGCTCGCCGGAAAGGTCCTGGATCGCGCCCTGGTTCTGCCGTTCGAAGGCCTGCGGGGCGTTCTTGTAAGTGATGTAAGTGGCGTCGGTATAAGTCGCCGAGGCGTTGAAGCTGAGGTTGTCAGTGGCCGCCACGGCCAGTTCGCCTTCCAGGCCGCGCGAACGGACCTTGGGAATGTTCGAGATATATTGGCGGCCCACCACGGCGCCCACCGGCAGGTCGGTGATGGTGGTCTGGTAGTCGCTGATCTCGGTCCAGAACGCGGCGGCGTTGAAGGTGGCGCGGCGATCGAGGAACTGGGACTTGAAGCCCAGTTCGAAGGCGTCGACTTTCTCCGGCTTCACGTCGGGATCGACGCCGGCAGGCAGGACGGACAAGTTGAGCCCGCCCGACTTGTTGCCGCGCGAATAAGTCCCATAGACGTTGATGTCCGGCGCGACCTTCCAGCTCAGCGTGACCAGGCCGGAAAGGCTGTTGTTGGTGAAGCTGGTGGCATAGCTGGTCACCGGGTTGAACTGGGTGCGGATGGCGTTGATCGCCGCCTGCTGCGCGGCGGTGAAGCCGGAGATGTCGGCACCGTCGACCCAGTACTGGGCGTAGGCGCCTTCCTTCTTCTCATGCGTGAAGCGCAGGCCGGTGGTGAGCGTCAGGGCATCGTTGATGTGCCAGTCGGTCTGGCCGAACACGGCGATGGTCTTGGTTTCCGGGGTGGAGGTGGAATTGGATTCGAACCCGTCCAGCGCCGCATTGGCGATCGTCTGGTTCGCCGCCGGCAGGTTCCACAGGGCCGCGGCCGGGCCATAGCGCGAGGCGCCGTAGCCGCGCACGATCTGCCAGAAGTAATAGGCGCCGATCACATAGTCGAAGCTGCCGCCGCCCTTGGAGGCCAGGCGGATTTCCTGGCTGAACTGGCGCTGGCGGTTGGCCTGCTGGGCCTTGGTGACGATCGGCAGCGAAGTGCTGTCCCCGTCGTTGGCGGGGTTCCAGTCCCACCAGCGATAGGCGGTGATCGCGGTCAGCGCGGCATTGCCGAGGTTCCAGTTGACCTCGCCCGAAACGCCGTAGCCGGCCATGTTGGACTGATAGTGGCTGTCCGCCTCGCCCACGCGGTCGAAGGCGTCGAAGCTGGGCAGGGTATAGCCGGGGAACCGCGCGGCGCGCTGTGCCCAGTTGTTGGCGATGGTGGTGCCGTCCGTGTACGTGGTGTGCAGGCCGGCGAAGACGTTGAGGACGTGGTTCTGCTTCTGCTTGGCATAGTCGCCGATGATGCGGACTTCGAAGTCCGGGTCGGGCGTGAACAGCAGTTGCCCGCGGATGGACTTGTTCAGGTAGTCCTGCGCGCGGCGGTTGGTGGTCTTGTTCCAGAGGAACCCGTCGTTCTCGCTGATCGCACCCGAAAGGCGCACCGCCAGCAGGTCCTTGAAGATCCCTGCAGAGCCAGAGGCGCGGAACTGGTAGAAGCCGTAATTGCCGATGCTCGCTTCGGCCGTGAGTTCGGGATCGAACGTCGGTTTCCGGGAAGTGACGTTGATCACGCCCGATGTCGTGTTCTTGCCGAACAGCGTGCCCTGGGGGCCGCGCAGCACTTCGATGCCCTGAAGGTCGACAAGGTCGAACTGCGCCAGGCCGACGCGGCCGTAGTAGACGTTGTCGATGTAGAAGCCGACGCCGTTCTCCAGCCCGTCGTTGGTGAGCGAGATGTTGGAGCCGAGGCCGCGAATGTTGATGTTGGTGTTGCGCGCGTTGTAGGTGATGACCTGAAGGCTGGGCACCTGCTGCGAAATGGAGCCGAGCGTATAGTCTCCGCGCTTTTCCAGGGTGGCGGCGCTGATGACGCTGATGGCGACCGGCACGTCCTGCACGTTCTCGTCGCGGCGGCGCGATGCGGTGACGACGATGGCCTCGCCGCTGTTCGCCTCTGCTGCGGTATCGAGAGCGGCGGCTTCAGGCGCGGCGCTGGCGGGCGCCGTCTCCGCTGCTCCGGATTCGTTGGCGAAAGCCGGTGCGGCCAGCAGCGAAACCGTGAGCGCAAGCGGACTGGTGGCGGTGACGAAACTGCGAAACATTCAACTGGATCCCTGTTGTCATGAGTGCGCGCCGATCTGTCGTCGGGCGTGAATTTCTGCGGATTTGAAGCGGTTGGGTTCTGGGCAGGCGGCCATGCCCGGGTCGGCCCGTGTTCAGGGCGCCAGAGGACGGCCGGAGCCTGCGTTGAGGCCCGGAAAAACCGGATCGGGGACGCACGATCCCTCCACGCGGAACCGCATGGTTCCGGCGCCAAGCGCGTGGGTCTGCTGTGAAGGACGCGGGTTTCCGGGGGCCGCCGTGGTCGGCTGGTCCTGTGAATTCCCGCTGGTCAGCCCGTGATGCGCGTCAGGCGCGCGGGGTCATGGCCGTTGCGCGTCAGCCGCGCGGAGTCATGGTCTGCATCGTATCACCTCATCGTTGGCGTGAGGGGAACACGACGCCTGGCGCTGTCGCCTGAGCATCGCGCGCTTTAGCGGTTGGTAACGCGGAGCAAGCTGCTTCCCATCAAATGCCGCGGACCAAGAAACCCTGGATATGCACGTTCGGCCTGGTCATCCGATGCCGTGCGGTGTGCTTGTCTAGTTATTTGGTTGAGAAAGGAGGGTCAAGCGCAAGGTTTTCTATTGCGGCCAATGGCAGGGATTTCGGGGCGAGGCGTTTCCGAGGCTCTATCCCCGCGGATTCAACGGTTTGCAGCGGCTTTGTGCTCCTTCCACGCGCGCACCCTTACCCCGCAAGGAGAGGGCTGGCTCCGAAAGAGCCGCGATTGTAACGGAGGACCATGACGTCTTTTTCCCATTCCCTCGGCGCTGCGCCTGCGAGTCCCGGCCTTTCCCGAGCCTTCCCGCTGGAAGGGCGCACGGCCCTCGTGACCGGCGCCGGCGGCGGTTTCGGGCGTGAGATCGCGCTTGGCCTGTCGCGGGCGGGCGCGCGCGTCGTGCTGCACGGCCGGGGCATCGCGACGCTCGAAAGCCTGCGGCAGGAGATCGCCGATGCCGGCGGCGCGGCGGCAACCGCAGCTTTCGACCTGGCGGATGGCGATGCCGCCCGCGCTGCGCTGGAAGGGTTGGGGAGGATCGACATTCTCGTCAACAATGCCGGTCGCCGCGACCGCAGGCCGATGGAGGCGCTTGACCGCGAGGCCGTGCGGATGATGCTGGAGGTCAACCTCGTCGCGCCTTTCGACCTGGCCCGCCTGCTGGCGCCGGGCATGGGCGCGGGCGGGCGGATCATCAACATCACCTCGATCGCCGGACAGATCGCCCGCTCCGGCGACGCCGCCTATACCATGGCCAAGGGCGGGCTGGACGCCATGACCCGCGCGCTGGCGGCGGAACTCGGTCCGCGCGGCATCACCGTCAATGCCGTGGCGCCCGGTTATTTCGCCACGGAGGCCAATGCGGCCATGGTCGCCGACCCCGAAGTGGCCGCGCACCTTGCCCGCCGCACCTCGCTCGGCCGCTGGGGGCGGCCCGAGGAAGTGGTGGGGCCGGTTGTCTTCCTGGCCTCGGATGCCGCCAGTTACGTCACGGGGCAGGTGATCGGCGTGGACGGCGGCTATCTGGCGCATTTCTGAGCGGCATTTGATGCGGGCTGACACCCGCTGCGAAACTTGCGGTTCGTGCGACTGCCTGAAACGATTGCCGGGCGGGAGGCTGCGACCGGATCCGACGCCGACGCAGCCTGGCCATTAAAGCAAAACCCTTGGTTTATCGCGGGCTTCCGCCTTCTCTACCGCGCGCGAAGCCGTCATGACGGTCCGTTTCCGCATTGAGGAAAGTGCAAGGGTTCGCGCAGATTGCCCGGCGATCCGCCACGGAAAAATGCCGGAATTGCGTGCGAGTTGCGCGGAACGCAACAGCAGGTTTCATTTCCTCATTTGCCGAAATCCCGATTCTCATCCAGATAGGACGGGCCTTTCAGGCATCCTCTCCCAAAAACTTTCCAAGGGCTGGTCTTCGGACCGGCCTTTTTTTTGTCCGTTTTCCGCGCGCCGTGATTCGCGAAAACAGCCGGGCGGCAACCGCCGGGCGCGGCCGGGCGTTGTGGATTTTTCGGCCTGTCGCACGCCGCGCGATCGGCTATATCGCTCGGCGCAGAGTTGAGGGCGATTATGAAAAGCAGTTGCGAAAGAGGTGTTTGCACGATGATCCGGCACTACCTGCCTTATGGACCGGCGCTGATGCTCGCCGTGATCGCGCCGCTGAACATGGCCTGGGCGCAGGCGACCGCCCCGACCCCCACGGAACAGGTCACGCCGGACCGCTTCCCCATGCAATCGCCGGTCGGAGCGCCTACGGCGCCCTCCAGCTCTCCGGCACCGGAGCGCGTGCCCACGCCGATGGCCTGTTCGTCGGACCCGGTGGACCTGCCGCCCGAAATGGCCAGCTGGAACAAGCGCAAGCCGCTGCTGGCCGCGCGCGACACCCGCTCGCTCTCCGGCGCGAAGCTGGAACTGGGCAAGGCGGTGGAAGGCGGCCTGCGTCCCACCAGCGAGATGCGCTATGCCCAGCGTCCCGAAAAGCCGGGCGGTTCGGTCAGCTTCGGCGGGCTCTATACGTTCGGCGTCAAGGATCCCGGCAGCTACCGCGTAGCGCTGGGGTCGGCCGCCTGGATCGACGTGGTGAAGGCCGGGGCGAAAGTGGGCGACGGTACTGTCATGACCTCGACCGCGCACGGCCATGGTCCGGACTGCTCGGGGATCCGCAAGATGGTGGACTTCACGCTCCAGCCCGGCACTTACCTGATCCAGGTTTCCGGCAATGCCGCCTCGCGCCTGCCGCTGCTGGTGACACGCCTGCCCTAAGCCGCGCCGTCACCCTTGGGCGGCAGCGGCAGGCTGCGCAAGGCGCGTTCCAGCGCGGCATATTCCTCGGACCCGTCCAACGCGGCCATGCGCGACTGCAGGCCGCGAAACTGCGCGAGAACCGTGCGCCCGGTCTCCGTGATCCGCGCCCCGCGCTCGTGGCTGCCGCCCGCCACCGCCTCGACCAGCGGTTCGCTCCAGCACCGGTTCATCGCATCGACGAGCAGCCAGGCGCGGCGATAGCTCATGCCCATGGCCCGCGCAGCGGCCGAGATCGAGCCTTCCCGCTCGATCGACTCCAGCAGATCGGCCTTGCCCGGCCCCATGGCAATCTCTTCCCCGCAATAGAGGCGGGCCTGCAGCTTGAGTCGGGGCTTGGTGGTCATGCTCTGTCGGCGCTGGGGGTTGGAGGCCGCAGGCTAGCGCAAGCATGCCCCCGCCGCGAGCGCGAATGCGCCCCGGCCATTTCGCAGGTGCGAAACAATCGGCGTTTCAACGGCCCTCCGGCGCTCCCGTTCCTTGCGCCGAAGGCCATGGAAAAGTGCGAATATTCCGGGCTTTCGACAAGCCTCGACAGCGCCTTCGCAAGTGCATAAACGGCGCGCGAATCATCCGGAGACAACCCCTTTCGCCATGAACGCCATCCGCCACGGACGCATCGAGGATATCTACGCAATCGCGGTGGGCAGCCTGCTCATCGGGCTGGGGCTGACGATCCTTCATTCGGCGGGGCTGGTGACGGGCGGCATGGCGGGGCTGGCCCTGCTGGTCGGGCATTTCGCGCCGCTCCCGCCGGGCCTGCTCTTCGCGGCGCTCAACGTGCCTTTCCTGTTCCTGGCGCTGCGGGCCATGGGTTCGCTGTTCACCTTGCGCACGATTGCCGCGAGCGGCGGCATCGCGCTGGCCTCGGTGCTGTCCGAACATGCCCTGACGATCGAGGTGAAGGACCCCTTCGCCGCCGCGGTGGGCGCGGGCACGCTGCTGGGCATGGGGACGCTGGCCGTGGTGCGCCACGGGGCGGGCGTGGGCGGCGTGGGAATCGTCACCGTCTGGCTGCAGCAGCGGCGCGGGTGGAACATCGGGCGCAGCCAGATCCTCATCGACTTCGCGATCCTGGCGGCGTCCTCGGCCTTCCTGCCGCTCGACAAGCTGATGTGGTCCGCCACGAGCGCCATCGGCATGGGCGTGGTGACCGCGCTCTGGCTGCGGCCGGGACGTTATGCAGGCTTCTCGCCCTTGCGCGCGGCCCGGCTTCGCGGGCAGGCCGACGCGGCCCTTCGCGAAGCGGCATAGCGCCGGGCGCCCGACGCGCCCGGCGCTATTCCAGACCAACCAGGCGATAGCCCACGCCGGGTTCGTTGCGGAGCATCGTCGGCCGCGCGGGGTCGTCCTCCAGCTTGCGGCGCACGCCGCGCGCGGCGACGCGCAAGTATTCGACATCGCTTTCGTGCCCCGGCCCCCAGACAGCGCGCAGCAACTGGGCATGGGTGATGACGCGCCCCGGATGGCAGGCCAGCTCCGAGAGGAAACCGTATTCCTTGGGCGTCAGGTGGACTTCCTCCCCGCCCTTGCGGACCGTGCGGGCAAGCAGGTCGATCTCCACGTCGCCCCGGCGCACCGGGCCGTCCTGTGTCGGCGCGGGCAGGCGGTGGCGCAGGGCGGTGCGGATGCGCGCGAGCACTTCATCGCTGTCGAACGGCTTGGAAACGTAATCGTCCGCGCCGAGATCCAGCGCGGCGACCTTCTGGTCCGTGGCATCGCGCGCGGAAATGACGATGATCGCGGCCTGCAGCTTGATCGCGGGGATCAGTTCCAGCCCGTCGCGGTCCGGCAGGCCCAGGTCCAGCAGCACGACTTCCGGCTTGTCTATGGCCATGGCGTTCAGCGCCTCGCGCGCGTTGGCGGCCTCGACCACGGCATAGCCTGCGCGGGCCAGGCCGGCGCGCAGGAGGCGGCGGATCGCGGGTTCGTCATCGACGACGAGGATGGTCACGTTCGGTTTCATAGGGGGGGCTTCATAGCGGCCACTCCTTGAGGTGGTCCGCATCGAAGCGGATGGTGAAGCAGGCGCCGGGCGTGCCGTCGGTCCGGTTGGCGGCCGAGACCTGCAGCCCCATGGCAAGCGCGAAGCCGCGCACGATAGCAAGGCCAAGGCCGGTGCCGCCCTTGCGGTCGGACCCCTCGATCCGGGTGAAGGTCTCGAAGATCCGTTCTTCCGCGCCCGCCGGGATGCCGGGGCCGTGGTCGGAGACGGTCAGCTCCAGCCCGCCGCCCCGGCGCTGCGCGGCCACGGTGATCGGGCCTTGCGGGTCGCCGTATTTGGCCGCGTTCTCGATCAGGTTGGTGAGGCACTGGTGGAACAGGTTGGGATCGACCAGCACCATAGGCGCATCGGCGGAGACCGCGGTTTCCACTGGATGACGGCCGAGCAGCGCGCGCATGGCGTGGAGCGCCTCCGCGACCGCTTCCTCAAGGTCCACCGGCTCGACTTTGCCCTGGAGCGCGCCGGATTCGATCCGGGCCATGTCCAGAAGGTTGGCGACGAAGCGGTGCAGGCGCTCCGCCTCTCCGCGCGCGGCGGCCATCTGCCGTTCCTGTTCGGCATCGGTGCTGCGCAAGGCGGCCAGCGTGCCGATGATCGTGGTGAGCGGCGTGCGCAAGTCGTGGCTGACCGAGGACAGCAGGGCATGGCGCAGTCGGTCGCGCTCACGCGCCTGCGAAAGCTCGGCCATGCGGGCTTCCAGTTCGATGCGCTCCAGCGCCAGCGCTGCCTGGTCGAGCAGGCTGAGCAGCAGCGGCAGCCGGTCCGAGCGAACCGGCTCGCGCGCGTCGCTGCGTGAGAGGCCGAACACGCCCAGGGCCGCCCCGCCCGCCGCCACCGGGTGAAACAGCCATTCCGAGGCAGTGAGCGTGTCGGAACCGCGCCCGGCCGGGGCATCGTGCTCGAAGGCCCAGTTCGCGGCCGCCAGGTCCAGCGTTTCGAGCTGCGGCTGCGCGGCTTGCGATTCGGGCGACCAGCTCCAGCGGCGGGTGAGCGCGCGGGCCTGCCCTTCCTCGCCGGGCATGAGCAGCACGGCATTGCCGTCGAGCAGGCGGCCGATCTCGGCGCAGAGCACGCGGCCCAGTTCGTCCACCGTGCGGATTCCCGTCAGCAATCGCGCGAAACCGGCGAGCGCGCCGTTCTGCGCGGCGCTCGCCTGGGCCTGGAGGGCATGGGCGCGAACCCGCGCGGCAAGCTGGCTGCTGACCACCGCCACGCCGAGCAGGACCAGCACGGTCAGGATATTGCGCGGGTCGTCGATGGTCAGGGTATGGGTGGGCGGGATGAAGAAGAAATTGTAGGCGATCGAACAGACCAGCCCGGTGGCGATGCCGGTGCGCAGGCCATAGCGGGTGGCCGCGACCATGACCGGCAGCAGGTAGAGCAGGCCGAGGTCGGAGATATTTCCGGTGCGCAGGATTTCCGTGCCCAGCAAGGTCACCAGGGCAGTGAGGCCGAAAGCCACGAGATAGCCGGTCCGGCTGCCCCATCGTGCGGCGAGGTCCGCTTTCCTTGCGGCGGCCTGCCGGCTGTGGGCCGTCCGCGGCGGCGCTGCCAGCGGCAGGACGTGCACCGCCAGCCCCGGCGCGCGGCGCACGAGGCGGTCGACGATGGAACCGTGGCGCAGCTCGAACCAGCGCGAGCGGCGGGACTTGCCGATGACGACCTGGGTGGCATGGGCATCGGCGGCGAAGCGCTCCAGCCCGTCCAGCACGGATTCGGCGGGAAGGCTTGCCACCTGGGCGCCGAGCTGGGCGGCCAGATGAAGCGCTTCGGCCAAGGCTGCGTTCTCGGCATCGCTGTAGCGGGCGCTGCGCGGGGTCTCGATGTGGACGGCGCTCCACGGCGCGTCCAGCGCCTCGGCCATGCGGCGCGCGGCGCGGATCAGATCGAGAGCGCCGGGCTGCTCGCTGACGGCCACGAGCAGCCGATCGCCGGGCGGCGCGGTCGGGGGAATGGCCGAGGGATCTGTCACGGCCGCGCTTGTGCGCCGAGAGCGCCCGCCCTGTCGAGAGGGGCCGTCATCGCCCGGCGGCAAAGTCCCCTCGCGCCGAGAACGGGCCGGGCAGCGCAACCTCGCGCAGCAGCCCGGCCCCGGCGATGCCCAGAACCAGCCCGCCGAGCAGGAGCGCCACCATGGCCGCGCAGAAAAGCAGGTCCAGCGGCGTGGCGGGGTGAGGCCGAGGGGTAAGCGCAAGGCGGCGCTCCGCCAGCGCCAGCCGCCAGAATCCGGCCAGCAGGGCCAGAGCGGCAAGGCGGGCCGCGATCGCGGCGGGCCAGCAGCGCTCGCCTCTGCGCAGGCGGCGCAGAAGCGGGCGAACCGGCATGAAACGGCGCAGGGCGGGCATGAAATGGCTCCGACGGGACGATGTGGGAGCAAGATGGCCCTGCAAGGCGTTAAGCTTCCACGGGGAATTGCGCCCCGCACATAAAGAATCCATAAAGGTCGTGGCGCCTTGGTGCGCGTGAGACTAGGCGCCCGTTGCATGAGCGAGTCTTCCGGGCATCACGCCCCCAATGAGAGCCTCACGGCACTGTCGATCGGCGCCATCGGCGTCGTCTTCGGCGATATCGGCACGTCGCCGCTCTATGCCCTCAAGGAAAGCTTCATCGGCCATCACCCGCTGGTGGTGGACCGCCTGCACATGTTCGGCGTGATCTCGCTGATGTTCTGGACGATGATGCTGATCGTCACGGTCAAGTACGTGCTGATCATCCTGCGGGCCGACAACAATGGCGAGGGCGGCAGCCTGGCGCTGCTGGCGCTGATCGGGCGCACCCTGGGCAAGAACCGCTGGACGCCGGTGATCGCCATGCTGGGCGTGATGGCCACGGCGCTGTTCTACGGCGATGCCATCATCACCCCCGCCATGTCCGTGCTTTCGGCGGTGGAGGGGCTGACGGTGGTGAACCCGCGCTTCGCCGAATTCGTGCTGCCGATCGCCGTGGTGATCCTGATCGGGCTGTTCTCGGTCCAGTCCCACGGCACGGCGGCCATGGGCAAGCTGTTCGGGCCGATCATGATCGTCTACTTCCTGGTGCTGGCCGGGCTGGGCATCCATTCCATCCTCCAGGCCCCCGAAGTGCTGTCCGCGCTGAGCCCGCATCACGCGCTCGAATTCTTCCTGGTCAACCCGAAGCTCGCCTTCCTGGCGCTGGGCTCGGTGGTGCTGGCCGTGACCGGGGCCGAGGCGCTCTATGCCGACATGGGCCATTTCGGCCGCAAGGCGATCTCGATCTCGTGGCTCTACGTGGCCTTTCCGTGCCTCTTGCTCAATTACCTGGGGCAGGCCTCGCTGGTGCTGCGCAATCCCGAGGCGATCCGCAATCCGTTCTTCTTCATGGCGCCGGACTGGGCGCGCCTGCCGCTGGTGGCGCTGGCCACGATGGCCACGATCATCGCCAGCCAGGCCGTGATCTCGGGCGCGTTCTCGGTCTCGCACCAGGCCGTGCAGCTCGGCTTCCTGCCGCGCCTGAAGATCATGCACACGAGCGCCAAGGCGGCGGGGCAGATCTACGTGCCGCTGGTGAACTGGGGCCTGCTGGGCATGGTGATCCTGCTGGTGTTCGGCTTCCGCAGCTCGGGCAATCTGGCGGCAGCCTATGGCATCGCGGTGACCGGAACGATGCTCATTTCCGCCTGCCTGCTGGGCGTCCTGACCTTTACCGTGTGGAAATGGCACCCGCTGCTGGCCGGAGCCGTGACTCTGGGCTTCCTGTTCATCGACGGGCTCTACTTCGCCTCGACCGCGACGAAGATTCCCGACGGCGGCTGGTTCCCGCTGCTGGTGGCGGCCGTGGTGTTCACTCTGCTCACCACCTGGGCCACCGGGCGGCGGCTGGTGCGCGAGCGCATGCACGAGGATTCGATCCCCATCGAGGCCTTCCTGAAATCCGTGGGAGAACGCGTGCGGCGCGTGGCGGGAACCTCGGTGTTCCTGGCCTCCACCGTCGAGGGCGTGCCGCCGGGGCTGCTCCACAACCTGAAGCACAACCACATCCTGCATGACCGCGTGGTGATCCTGACCGTCGCCAACCGGGGCGTGCCCCATGTCGCGCCGGAAGACCGCTGCGAAGTGGAGGACATGGGCGCCGGTTTCTACCGCATGGTCCTGCGCTACGGCTTCATGGACGAGGCCGACATTCCCGCCGCCCTCGCCGCCGAGAACCGGGCGGGAGGGCCGTTCAAACCGATGGAGACCAGCTACTTCCTCTCGCGCCAGACGCTGATCCCGTCGAGCCGCCCCGGCATGGCGATCTGGCGGGAGAAATTCTTCGCCTCGATGGTGCGCAACGCCCAGAGCGCGATGGAATTCTTCAAGCTGCCCACCAACCGCGTGATCGAACTGGGCAGCCAGCTGGAGATCTGACGCGGCGCGTCCGTCCCTCCCTTGAAGGCAGCGGCGCGCCGATCCGGTGAGTCCACAAGACCCGAGAGGCACCCCGCGTCCACCGGATCGCCGGGGCGCGATGGATTCGTGCTCGACGGCGACCGCCGACTCAGCTATGCGAATGCCTCGCATTAGCCCGAATGACGAGGCGGCTTCGAGGGGGGCAGCGCCAGACTATGTACGCAACCTTAGATCACGCGGATCCGCTTGCCCCGGAGCCGGGCCGTTCTCCGGACCTCGCACCCCGGGCGCAGACCCGCCTTGCCGGTCCGCTGCCGCGCGACGCGGTGGGCATGGCCACCGGCTGGTCGCATCCGGCACAGGCCGCCGCACAGGGCGCGCGCTACGGCGAGGACCAGCGACCGAACCTGGTCGCCATGCTCGGCGCCACGGCGATCGTCGGCGGGATGATCGCGGCCATGCTGGCGCTCAATGTCGTCCATGGCCACCAGAAGGCGCGCCCGCGGCTGGTCGTCGCTCAGCTGGAGCAGCCCCGCCCGCCGGCTCCGCCGCCGCCCAGACCCTCGCCGCAGCCGGTGAAGCATGTGGTGCAGACCGCCTCGCCCGTGGTCGCGCCCCCGCCGCCGCTGGTGCTGAGCGCCGCCCCGGCCACGATCACCACTTCGCCTGCGCCGCCGGTCCTGCCGGTGGCCGTACCGGGACCGCCCGCCCCGCCGGCTGCCGCCGTCGCCGTTTCGGCGCCGCCGCGCGTCGAGAATGCCGGCGATCTCTCGTCCAAGATGATCGCCGCCGATCCGCCGCGCTATCCGGTCGATTCGCGCCGCAATCGCGAGCAGGGCACAGTGGTCCTGCTGGTGGTCCTGGGCATGGACGGCAGAGTTGCCGACATCTCGGTATCGCGCAGCAGCGGCTTCGATCGGCTCGACCGGGCCGCGCTATCGGCGGTGCGCCACTGGAAATGGTCGCCCACCCGCCGCGACGGCGCGGCAGTCATGGTGCGCGGCCTGGTGGAAATACCCTTCGTCCTGCATAGCTGACGTCCCGTTGGCCAGTAGCCGGTGGCCGGCGTTTCGCGCCTAACCGGCCGAGGCGCGGTCCCGTGAGGGGGCCAGCTGCGCCGCCACCGCTTCGGCTTCCATGGCAATGCCCCGCGTCAGGGCGGCAGGCATTTCCACGCGGAAACCGCGGGCGAGCAGGCCTTCCGCGGCCCACTTCACGCAGAAATCCGCAGCCACGCCCACCACGGTGACATCGGCCACACCCTCTGCAGCCAGGTCGGCGAAAAAGCCGTCGCGGTCGATCGCCTCGCCCCGGTTTCCTGCCGCCTCGGTTCCCTCGCCATTCAGGCGAATCAAGCGAAGACCCGGCTCGGCCCACATGTCGAACACGCCTTTTTCAAGGGAATAGACCGGGATCGACGGCGCGATGGCGCCTGCATCCAGAACGCTGTCCCATCCCGGCGTGCCGCGCAGGCAGTGGATCGGGAACTGCGCGCTCTCGGGCGAGGCAGCGTAGATTTCGGGAATGTGCGTGTCGAAGGTCAGGAGCACGCCCGCCGTGGTCGCGGGATCGAGCGCCGCCAGCCATTCCTGCATCGGCGCCACGATCGCTTCGGCGCCGGGAACCGGCAAGGCGCCCGAGGCGCGCACGAAGTCTCCCTGCATGTCCACTACCACGACGAAGCGCCGCGTGCCGGAAACCGGAAGCGGCATTGCCGAAAGCGCGATCGTGCCAAGGTTTGTCATCGCGTGAGAACGTCCTAAGAATGGTTTATGGTCTACACGGATATTGCAACCCGCACTTACAATCACAACTGGCGGCTCGATCCGATCGTGCGCAGCCTGCTCGATACGGACTTCTACAAGCTGTTGATGCTGCAGATGGTCCGGCATCTCTATCCCGATGTCCAGGCGACGTTCGAGCTGATCAACCGCTCCAAAACGGTGCGCCTGGCCGAAGTGATCGACGAAGCCGAGTTGCGCGCACAGCTCGATCATGCCCGCGGCCTGCGGTTCGGCAAGAAGGAGCTGATCTGGCTGGCGGGCAACAGCTTCTACGGCAAGGCGCAGATGTTCAGCCCGGATTTCATCGCCTGGCTCGCCGATTTCCGCCTTCCCGAATACGACCTGCGCCGCGTGGACGGCCAGTACGAGCTGCGCTTCGAAGGTCCGTGGACGCATACGATGATGTGGGAGATCCCCGCGCTCGCCATCGTCAACGAACTGCGCTCGCGCGCGGCGCTGAAGGACCGCGGCCGTTTCGCGCTCGATGTGCTCTACGCCCGCGCCAAGGCCAAGCTGTGGGAGAAAGTGGAGCGCCTGGCCCAGCTTCCCGACCTCGTGCTCTCGGATTTCGGGACGCGGCGGCGGCACGGGTTCCTGTGGCAGCGCTGGTGCGTGGAGGCCCTGAAGGAAGGGCTCGGCAGCCGCTTCATCGGCTCGTCCAACGTGCTTCTGGCGATGGACGCGGACCTTGAAGCGATCGGCACCAATGCTCACGAATTGCCGATGGTGCTGGCCGCGCTGGCCGATGGCGACGAGGAACTGCGGCAGGCGCCCTACCGGGTGCTCAAGGACTGGAGCGACCATTACGGCGGGAACTTGCGCGTGGTGCTTCCCGACGCCTTCGGCACTGCCGCCTTCCTCGAACGCGCGCCGGACTGGGTGGCGGACTGGACCGGCTTCCGCCCGGACAGCGCCCCGCCGATCGAGGGCGGCGAACAGATCATTCGCTGGTGGCAGGAAAAGGGCCGCGATCCCAGGACCAAGCTGCTGATCTTCTCGGACGGGATGGATATCGACAGCATCGAGGCGACTTATCGCCATTTCCACGGCCGCGTGCGCATGAGCTTCGGCTGGGGCACCAATCTCACCAATGACTTCCGCGGCTGCGCGCCGTTCGAAACGGACGATCTCGATCCGATCTCGCTGGTCTGCAAGGTCGTGTCGGCCAATGGGCGCCCGGCGGTGAAGCTCTCGGACAATCCCGCCAAGGCCACTGGCGATCCGGCCGAGATCGCGCGCTATCTAGGCGTATTCGGGGCCGCGGGCCGGGTGGCGAGCGCGGTATCGGTCTAGACCGGCGGAGGACCCCCGGCGCGTCAGCCGCCCGGATTGCGGGCGGTGACGATCCAGGCCGCGCCGTCGATCATGACCGACGTTTCGCCGGGCCTGCGGGCGAAGGCCTTGCGCACTTCGATGGCGGCGCGGGCGCGCAGGTCCTGCGGCTGATCGGCCAGCGCGCGCGAAAGCGGGCCGACCTCGAAAGCCATGGCCACGGCATCGTTCAGCGCGGCCTCGCGGTCTTCGCCTTGGCCGAAGGGGATGTCGTGATCGAAGGGGAGCACGGAAATCCGCGAGAACCCGGCCTCGGCCAGGATGTGTTCCACGCGGGTCGCATCGCCGAAGGAGAACGGGCCGGGGGCTTCGGGTTGGGGCGGGGGCGGCGGCGGGATCATGCCCTTGATCGCGCCCATCGGCAGGCGCACCCAGTCGTTCTCCGCCGCGCCGCGCCAGCAGACGAAGGCCAGGCGCCCGCCCGGCCGCAGCGCGCCGCGCAGATGGGCGAAGGCGGCGGCGGGATCATCGAAGAACATCACCCCGAAGCGCGAGAACAGCAGGTCGAACCCGGCATCGGGCAGCGGCGTGCGCGCGGCGTCGGCCAGATCGAACGCCACCGGCGCTCCGGGGGGAGCGACCTCCCGCGCCCGCTCCACCAGCGCAGCGGAGATATCGACGCCGCGGACATGGCCCGATGCACCGACTTTTTCGGCAAGGGCGAAACTGGTCGCACCCGCGCCGCAGCCGATGTCGAGGACGTGCTCTCCCGCCCGCGGGGCGGCAGCGGCGAGGGCCTCCTCTCCGAACACGGCCAGCATGGCGTCGAGCCGGATCTGGTTGGACACCCAGCGCTCGCCGCTGGTGCCGTTCCATTCGGACACCTGGTAGACCGTGCTGCCGGGCGCCAGCGCGGCAATTCCTTCGGCTTCTGACATGACAGTCCTCTATTTGCGAATCATTCGCAAATACTCTAGAGGCAGTGGCTGAAGAAGCAATGGTTTGTAGCCGGGGCGGCCGTCAGCCTCCCGGCGCAGGAGGAGAAACGCGGGATGGATGGGCCTTTCATCGAAACGCTGGCCGATCTGGAGGCCGTGATCGGCAAGACGCCGCCGCAGATGTATCTCAAGGACATCGACCATCTCGATCCCGGCGCGCTCGGCTGGATCGCGCAGTCCCCTTTGATGTTCGCCACGTTCGGCGGGGATCGGGGCCCGGCGGTCACGCTGGCGGGCGGGCACGCCGGCTTCGCTTCGGGCGCCGGGCAGGACTTGCGCCTGCCGCTGGCATCGATCGACGATCCCGACCTTGCCCGGCCCGGTCAACCGTTCGGGTCGCTGTTCCTGCTGCCCGGCATCGGCGAGACCCTGCGCGTCAATGGGCGGGTCCGGGCGGTGGCGGACGGTCATGTCCATGTTGCCGTGGCGGAATGCTACGGCCACTGCGCCAAGGCCATGATCCGCTCCGAACTCTGGTCCGCGCAGCCGGTGGCGGCACCGGAGGCGCTTTCCGACTTCGTCTCGGCGAGCCGTTTCCTGGCGCTGGCGACCGTCAGCCGGACGGGGCTGGCCGACCTCAGCCCCAAGGGCGATCCGGCCGGTGCCATGGCGCGGCTCGATGACGGGGAGGCGGCGGCCGTGTGGTTCGCGGATCGGCCGGGCAACCGCCGGGTCGACAGCTTCCGCAACATCGTGGAGCAGCCCGCGCTGGCGATGGCGCTGCTGGTGCCGGGCTCGACGCGCCTTGCCGTCGTGCGGGGCCGGGCGGTGCTGTCCACGGCCGAGGCGCAGCGCGGGCGCTTCGCGGTGAAAGGCAAAGTCCCGGCCCTGGCGATCCGCGTCGCGGCCGAATCCGTCAGCCTGCACGCCAGCGCCGCGCTGGAACGCGCCGACCTCTGGCCCTTGCGCCAATGCAGCGACATCGATCCGGCGCGGCTTTTCGTCAATCACATCAAGCGCAACCGGACCGAGGGCATGGCCGCCCGGCTGACCCGTGCCAGCCTCTCGGTGCCGGGCGCCGCGGACCTGATGAAGAAGGGGCTGGCCAAGGACTACAAGGACAACCTCTACTAGCGCTCAGGCCCGGCTCAGTTGCCGAAGCGGTAGGGATCGAAGCAGGCGGAATCGGGATCTTCCCCGCCCCCGCCCCCGCCCCCGCCCCTACCTTCTCCCCCTGCAAGCGCGCGGTCGAGCAGTTCGGCGGCCAGGGCCGCAAAAGCGATGCCGTTGCCGCCGAACCCGGCGGAGAGCCACACCCGCTCCATCAGTGCCGAGCGGCCGATGGCGGGCAGTCCATCGGGCGAGGCACCGAACGTGGCGGTCCAGGCCCGGTCCACGGCGATGGGCGCGGAATGGCCGAGCATGGCCTCCAGTTTGGCGGCGATCGTGCCGGATTTCGCCGCCAGCAGGGCATCGCGCGAGAGGGCATCCGCCAGTTCCACGTCCTCTCCCCCGGCGATCACGCGCCCGTCCTTGCAGGTGCGGACGTAAAGATAGGGGTCTGACGCTTCCCAGATCATCGCGTTTTCCTTCCACAGCGGCGCCGTGCCGGGCGAGGTGGCGATGGCGAATGTCGAGAGCAGGGAGAAGGCGGGCGGCAGGAACAGCCGCGCGCGCTCGTAGCCGGTGGCCAGGATGACATCGCCTGCGATGAGGCTGCGCCCATCCGCCAGCTCCAGCTCCACCCCCGCCGGGATGGGGTGCAGGCCGGCGACATCGGCGGGGTAGACCGTCACCGCGCCGTGCTTGCCGGCCTCGCGCAGCAGGTCGTGGCAGGTCGCGACCGGATCGATGGCGTAGGACCCTTCCGAAACGATCCCGGCGCGCGGGGCGATGCCGAAGCGCTCGGCGACAGCCTGGGCATCGAGATAGCGCGAGGGCAGGCCGTGGCGGCGGTGGGCCTCGGCCTCGGCGCGCAGCCCGTCCTCGTCCAGCAGGTCACCGGAGAGGTAGAGCGTGGGGCAGGGGGTGCGGGCATCGGGCCCGAGCCGGTCCAGCCGTTCTCCGAAGCGCTGCACGGCCGCGAAGACGCGCCGCCAGCGCCGGGCGGCTTCCTGTTCGCCGAGGTCTTCGGCCAGCCGGATCAGCGGCACGTCCATGGCCCACATGATCTGCGCGGTGGAGGCGGCGGTGCTGCCGCAGCCGGGCGGCCTGCGGTCCAGCAGCGCCACCGAGCGGCCCGTGGCGGCCAGCCGGTCCGCCAGGATCGCGCCCATGATCCCCGATCCCAGGATGGCGACGTCCACCGGACCGGCCGGGAGCGGCGCGGCCGCGGGCAAGGTCCAGTCCGCGTCGCGCCAGGGCACGGTGCCGCTGCGCAAGTTCCGGGTTTCGGTCAGGGTGATCGATCCGTTCGCCATGGTAACTCCGTGAATGCCGCAGGGAGCAACGCACGAAGGGGCGGCAGGTTGATGGCTCCCCGATCCGGGGGCAAGCTGCGGGTTTCCGGTTCGCCTACCTGACCGGAAAAACGCTCTAGCCCAGCGCGGAAGAGGCGGCGCTGGTGTCGCGGCGGCCGGTGGCCATGACGATGCGGTTGCGGCCATCGTCCTTCGCGCGCAGCAGCGCGGCGTCGGCCGTGCCGATCAGGGCATGGGCGGGGCCGTGGGCGGGATAGCTGCCGATGCCGATGGAGATCGTGACAGGGCCGAGCGGCGTGCCGTCATGCACCAGGGTCATGCCGGAAATGCGCTCCTGGATCAGGTGAGCGCGTTCCAGCGCACGTTCCTCGTCGCAGCCGGGGATCAGCAGCAGGAATTCCTCGCCGCCATAGCGGAAGGCGATGCCGTCTTCGCGCACCGCATTGTCCAGCGCGCCCGCCACGGAGCGGATCGTCAGGTCTCCGGCATCGTGGCCGTAGCGATCGTTGAGCTGCTTGAAATGGTCGATGTCGACCATGAGGCAGCTCAGCGGCGTGCGCGCGGCATCGGCCTGGGCCACGCTGCGGCGCAGGGTATCCGCCAGTTCGTGGCGGTTGCGCAGGCCGGTCAGCGCATCGAACAGGGCCTTTTCGTGCAGCGCGTCGCGCAGCTTGAGATTGGCCAGCGCCAGCCCGATCGTCTCGGACATCAGCTCGATATAGACCTTGATGTTCTCGCTGGGGCCTTGCGCGCCGGCCGTGTTTTCCAGCACCAGCAGCCCGATGGTTTCGCCCTGYGCGGTGAGCGGCACGCAGACGGTGGCGTCGGCGCTTTCCGGCGGGACATGCTTGCAGGGCACGTCCACCAGGTTGCCGCCGGGCATGTGCGACTGGCCGCGCCGCAGCGCCCAGCAATCGTCCGGGGTGAAGGCCGCGTTGCTGCCGTGGGGAGATTGCCACTCCGAAGCACAGGCCATCATCCCCAATCGCGCATCCAGCGTATAGAGGCGCCCGGCCAGGTCCGGGGCGATCCGGGGGGCGAACAGGCGCACGACTTCGAACAGGTCGGCCACGGATTCGCAGCCCTGCAGGCGCTGGGTCATGCGGGCGAGCAGGTCGCGGACGTGCCAGTCGGCATCGCGCTCGCGTTCCAGCCTTTGCCGTTCGATGCCGTTCTCCCGGAAGATGCGGACGGCGTGGGCCATGTCGCCGATCTCGTCGATCTGCGAGAGCTGGGGCGGCTCCACCGCATAGTCCTGGTCCGCCAAACGGTTCACCACGTCGCTCAGCTTGACCACGGGCTTGAGGATGCGCCGCTTGAGCACGAAGCCCAGCACGAAGAGGAACAGCACGGCGGTGATCGCCACCATCACTTCCGAAACCGTGCGCAACCGCTGGGAGGCGCGGCTGGCGTCTTCTATCGCGCGGTCGGAGCGCTGGTCGAGCATGTAGCGGAAGCGGCCGAGCAGGAAATGCGCGCGTTCCAGTTCGCGTTCGTATTCGGCACCGAAGATGATCTTGTGGGCGGTGATCTCGTCTCCCGACTTGATCGCGGCGATGGCGGCCTTCTGCTCGTCCTGGAGGGTCGCGGCCCAGCGCAGGCCTTCTTCCAGCGAGCGCAGTTCCTCTTCCCTGGCGCCGTTGTCCTTCAGCTTCGCGATGCGTTGCTCCACCGGGCCGATCGCGGCGAGCGTGCGGTTATAGGCGATCTCGTGGCTGGGATCGCCCGAGACGGCCGCCAGTCGGGCCTGGTCGGTAAGCTGCGCCTCGTCTTCCTCCACTTCGAAGGCGAGCTGGTCGAACAGATTGCGCTGCTGCACCGCATCGCGCTCCACCCGATCGGCGTTAGAGGCCATGACCATGGTGATGCCGGCCGCGATGGTCAGGCAGACCGTGGCCCCGTAGGCCCAGTTGGTAATCGTCGCTATGCGCATGCCGTAATCCTGCCCCCCTGACGCCAGCGTGATCCTGGCGACAGGCCTGTCGCTCCTCATGCGCCTGACGCAGCAAGTTTTCCAGCGGGGAAACCACCGCTTTGGGAATGATTCGCCCCCGGTGCCGAGAGGGAACGGAGGGTGCCCGCCGAACGTTTCCCAGCGACCATTGCTGGAGCCATGCCATGCGCAAGTCGTTCACCGCTTTCGCCAATGTCGTCGCCGGAGCGGCGGGCAAGGCCCAGACTTTCATCATCGCCCTGCTGGTCGTGGCGGTCTGGGCAATTTCCGGGCCGGTGTTCAAGTGGTCCGACACCTGGCAACTGGTCATCAACACCGGCACCACCATCGTCACCTTCCTGATGGTCTTCCTGATCCAGAACAGCCAGAACCGCGATGCCGCCGCCTTCCAGGCCAAGCTCGACGAACTGCTGCGCGCGCTGGAAACCGCGCGGGACGACTTCATCGGTATCGAGCACCTCAGCGTCGAGGAGATCGAGCGGCTGCGCAAGCTGCTCGAGGAAGAGACCGGCGAGTGCAAGGACGGCCACAAGGCCCATGCCAGCGTGGAGCGTCTGCTGAGTCGATACTGAAACCGGCCGGTTTTCCGCCTCGCCATAACAAGATGGCATGGGAGACCGCATCGGAGCCGCTTCAATCCCAAGGGCCGCGGCGCGATATCGAGAGGATCACAATTCCGGGAGCATCGCCATGTCCAGCGCCGCCGCAGGCCCGAATGCCGCCACGAATGCCGGCACGAATTCAGGAACGAATTCAGGCACGAACGCTATCGCCACTGTCTCGCTTCGCGGCACGCTTGAGGAAAAGCTGCAGGCGGCCGCCGATGCCGGCTTCGACAGCGTGGAGATCTTCGAGAACGACCTGATCGGCTCGGCCTTGCGCCCTGCCGAAGTGCGGCGCCGGATGGCCGACCTGGGCATCCATTGCTCGCTCTACCAGCCCTTCCGCGATTTCGAAGGCATGCCCGGCGAGATGCGCGCCCGCGCCATGGACCGGGCAGAGCGCAAGTTCGACCTGATGGGCGAACTCGGCACCGACCGCATCCTCGTCTGCTCCAACTGCTCGCCCCATGCGCTGGGCGAGCGGCAGCGCATCGTCGACGATTTCCGCGAACTGGGCGATCGCGCCGCCGCGCGCGGCATCCTGGTGGGCTACGAAGCCCTTGCCTGGGGGCGCCACGTCAACGACCACCGCGATGTCTGGTCGATCGTCAAGCAGGTGGACCATCCCGCCATCGGCATCATTCTCGACAGTTTCCATTCGCTCTCGCGCCGGATTCCCAGCGACAGCATCCGCGAGATCCCGCGCGACAAGATCGTCTACGTGCAACTGGCCGATGCGCCGCTGCTCGACATGGACCTGCTTTACTGGAGCCGCCATTTCCGCAACCTGCCGGGGCAGGGCGGGCTGGACCTGCCGGGCTATGTCGCGGAAATCCTGCGCACCGGCTATGACGGGCCGCTCTCGCTGGAGATCTTCAACGACCGGTTCCGCTCGATTTCCTCGCGCCTGGTGGCGCAGGACGGGCATCGCGCGCTGGAATATGTGCGCGATGCGGCGAAGCGCCTGCTTGGCCTGCCGACCACCATGCCTGCCGCCCAGCCGCCGCTCGCGGCCGAATTCGTCGAGTTCACGGCCAGCGGCGAGGATGTGGCGCGCCTTGGCGAGACCTTCCACACGCTCGGCTTCGCGCATATCGGCTCGCATCGCACCAAAAAGGTCGCGCGCTGGCGGCAGGGCAACGTCAACCTGGTGATCAATGCCGAGCCCAAGGGCTTCGCCAAGTCCTACCGCATCGTCCACGGCACCTCGATCTGCGCGATCGGCGTGCGGGTGAAGGATGCGGCCGCCGTGATGGAGCGTGCCGCCGCGCTGGGCATCCGCGCCTATAGCCCCGAGGGGCGCCCCGGCCGCATGGCCATGCCTGCGCTGCGCGGTGTCGGCGGCAGCCTGGTCTACCTAGTCGAGGACGACAGCGCCGAAGCGCTCTGGGCCCGCGAGTTCGAGGCGGTGCCGGTGGCAGACCTGACCGACGATGCCCGCGCACGCTCGGTCGACCACCTTGCCGCCGTGGTCCACAATGACGAGTTCCTGTCCTGGCAGCTCTACTGGCGCGCGCTGTTCGGGCTGGAGGGCCGCGATGCCAACGATGTGATCGACCCCTCGGGCCTCGTCCATAGCCAGGCGCTGCAATCGCCCGACGGCGGGTTCCGCCTGACGCTTAATGCCTCTGACGCGCGCGAGACGCTGTCCTCGCGCTTCCTGGCACAGGGCATGGGTGGCGGCTTCCAGCATGTCGCGCTGGCCAGCGACGACTTGCTCGCCACGGCCGCGGCGGTGCGCGCGCGCGGCGCGGCCATGCTCGATATTCCCGAGAACTACTACGACGATCTCGTCGCCCGCTTCGGCTTCGACGGCCGGGTTGCCGCGCGCATGGAAGTGGCCGGGATGCTTTACGACGAGGATCTGGCGGGCCACGCCTATCGCCAGCTCTACAGCCGGGCGTTCGACAAGCTGTTCTTCTTCGAATTCGTCGAGCGCAGCGGGACTTATGCCGGCTACGGCGCGCCCAATGCCGGGATCAGGCTGGCGGCGCAGAACCGCTTCCGCGGCGTGGAGGACGCGGCCGGGTAGGAAGGGGCATTCGGCCCCCGGCGGCGGGTGTGATGCGCATTTTTGCCGAACCCGCCATCCCCTGCCGGTGGCCGGCGGTGGCGCGTCCGATACGGGCCGGGAGGTTTCGTCTCAGGCCGCCTTGCTGGCCGCGGCGAAGTCCGCGAGCATGCGGTCCACGTCCGGTTCCAGGCCGGTGAAGCGCGCGAAGGCGTGGGCGGCCTGCATCACCGCCATGCCGCCGCCGTTCAGCGTGGCGCAGCCGATGGCCCTGGCGGCCTTGAGCAGCTCGGTTTCAAGCGGGAAGTAGATCACGTCCGAAACCCACATGTCGCGCGTGAGCAGGGCGGGGTCGAACGGCAGGCCGGGGTGGCTTTCCATGCCCACCGGCGAGCACTGGACCACGCCGTCGGCCCCCGCGATCGCTTCGGCCGCAGAGCCTGCGGAGATCACTTCGGCATCGGGGAACAGGGCGGCGAGGCGGCTGGCAAGCGCTTCGGCGCGTTCGGCGGCAGGATCGAAGATCGCCAGCCGCTCCGCGCCGAGGTCGAGATGGGCATAGCCCACGGCCGAAGCCGCGCCGCCGGCGCCGATCATCGCCACGCGCCCGCGGGGCAGCACGCCCAGCGCGGCGAGGAAGCTGGCGCGGTAGCCCGACCAGTCGGTATTGTCCCCGATCAGGCGCCCGTCACGCAGGAGCACGGTATTGACCGCGCCCAGCTTGGCAGCGGCGTCCGACAGCTCGTCCATCAGTGGCAGGACCGCCTGCTTGAAGGGGTGAGTGACATTGGTGCCGTCGAAACCCAGCGCGGCCATCGTGTTCAGCAGCGGGCCGAGGTCATCCGCGCCGAAACCGATCACCTCGCTGTCGAGGATGCGGTAGGCCAGCGGCAGGCCCAGCGCCCTGGCCTCGGTCTCGTGCATGGCCGGGCTGCGCGAGCCGCCGATGCCCGAGCCGATCAGGCCGCAGATCTTCGAGGTTCCTGGCGCGGATGCGCGAAGCGAGGCGCGCGCGGTGGCCGGGAGCACGGGAGACTGGAACATGAGGCGGGTCCTTGAGAGCGGCAGGGGTGGGACGGCAGGGGGGAACGGCAGGGATCGCGGCGTGATAGCGCGGCGTGAGAGCTTGGCTCAGGGCTGGCCGGGCATGCGGATCAGGGTGACGGCAAGGCCGGCCAGCACTGCCGGGACGGCGAAGATCGCGAAGATCGCCGAAAGCGGAACTTTCTCCGCCAGCAGCACGCCGCCCAGCATCGGGCCGATCACCGCGCCGATGCGGCCGATGCCCATCGCCCAGCCCAGTCCGGTGCTGCGGACTTGCGGCGGGTAGAAGCTGGTGGCCAGCGGGTAGCAGCCGTTGAAGCCGCCCTGGATGAAGGCGCCGATGAAGAAGGCGGTCAGCAGCGTGGCGGCGATGGTCATGGACACCGCACCGAACACGACGAGGGCGGCCGCGGCGAGCACCATGTAGAGCAGGATCAGGCGGCGCAAGTCGATGCGGCTGGCGATCAGGCCGATCGAGGTGATGCCGATGAAGGCGCCGATGTTGTAGACTGCGCCCGCGTAGATCGCCTGGGTGGCGGGAAGCCCGGCCTCCACGGCGAGCTTGGGGATCCAGCTGATGACGAAGTAGAGCGTCATGAAGCCGAAGATCGTGGCGGTCCACAGCAGGATCGTGCCCGAAGTGCGTCCTTCGCCCAGCACGCCGCGCAGGCCCACCGAATGGGCTTCGGCCTGGCGGCGCTCGGGCAGGGCCTCCAGCGTCGGGCGGCCGAGCGAGGCGAGCAGGCGGTTGGCCTTGGCCAGCGCGCCCCTGGGCTGGTGGGCCAGCAGGAAGTCCACCGATTCGGGCAGCAATGTCCAGACCAGCGGCAGGGCCAGCAGGCAGAGCGTCGCCGCGCCGAGCAGCATGGCCTGCCAGCCGTGAGCGTCGATCTGGTGAGCGACGATGAAACCGGTGATGGTTGCGCCGACCGGATATCCGGCCTGGAGGAAGCCCACGGCGAACGTGCGGTGGCGGGCCGGGGCATATTCGGCCGTCAGCGCGGCCATGCTGGCCAGCACCGTGCCGATGCCGATGCCCACCACGAAGCGCGAGAGGATGAGTTCGGCGATCGAGGCCGCCAGGGCCGATCCGAACATGGCCACCGTCATCATCACCAGCGAGGCGATGATCAGCTTGCGGCGGCCGAACCTGTCGGCCAGCGGCGCGATCAGCAGCCCGCCCGCGGCCATGCCGGCCAGGCTGGAGCTGAACACCACGCCCAGGCTTTCCGGGCTGACTTTCCAGTCGGCGGAAAGGGCGGGGGCGACGTAGGAGAGGATGAGCACGTCCATGCCGTCCAGCATGTTCAGCAGGAAGCAGATGGCGACCACGAGCACTTGCCGCGGCGTCCAGCCGTCGACGTTCTGCGAAGCGGATTCGCCGACAGTCACGTAAGGACGCACGGACACCGATCCGGCGGCGGAATAGCTGGCCATGGTAACGCCTTTCCCATCCTCAGCGGCGCTTGCATCGCGCCTGTTGTCGTCCGGCGGCCCGGCGCCGGGACATTCGTGAACCTTTCGGGCCGGAACCTGGCGGTCCAAACCTGTGCGAGCGGGATCACGGTGTTTGATCCGGGGGCGCTTTGCCAGACATTGCGGGACTGTGACTTATAGCGTTATGTTATGGGAGATGCCTCTTGGGAGGTTCATCAGCATGTTGCGGGCGATCTCCTCGAAGGTCTCGCCCACCAGGGTTCGCGCCACGTCGAGATTGCGGCTGACATAGACCGGCAGCAGGCCCGGCGACTCGAACTCCAGGAAGCGCACGGTCTCGGCATGGGGCTGCATGGCGGTGAAGCTGTCCACCAGCGCGATGCCCATGCCGTGAGCGACGAAAGCCACGGCCGTTTCTGCAAAGCGGATATAAGTGGAGACTTCCAGCTGCTCGCCGGCTTCCTCGTACATCCTGGCGATGATGCGGCCATGGGGGGTATCTTCCCGGAACGACTGGATCGGCTCTCCGCCCAGGTCCGCCACGGTGATCCGCTCGCGGTCGGCCAGGCGATGGCCGGCCGGCACGGCGCAGACCATGCGGCCGTTGCCGATCCGGCTGGACAGGACATTGGGGTGATCGATGGGAAACACCGTCAGCGCATAGTCGCCGCGCTGGAGCGCCAGCCAGTCGTCCGCCTGTTCCACCGAGAGGATGTCGAACTGGATGGTGAGGCCGGGGTAATTGGTGGTCAGGCGCGAGAGCATCTGCGGCACCACCGAATGGCCCAGCGAGGGCGAGGCGCCCAGGCGGAAGGTGCGATCCTCGCCCTTGGCCAGGCGGCGCACGACATGCTCCAGGTCGTTGAAGCCCTTGTAGATCTGCTCGATCTCCTCGAACAGCACGCGGGCTTCGGACGTGGGCACCAGCCGGCCGCGCGTCCGGTCGAACAGGCGGAAGTGGAGCTTGTCCTCCATATGACCCAGCATGCGGCTGAGGCCGGGCTGCGACGTGCCCAGCATGCGCGCGGCGCCGCTCACCGTCTTGGTGATCATCACCGCGCGGAAGATCTCGATCTGCCTGATGGTCAGCATGGTTCCGGCTAGCACGCGCCGGAGCCCGCGCCAACCGGCGTCATGGGCGGCCGGTCAGCGGCGGCCCCGGCCTGTCAGGGCCTGCGGCGCCCGCGAACGAGATAGAGCGTGCCGCCCAGCAGGTTCCAGCACAGGCAGGCCAGCAGGGTCTTGGTGGGCAGGCTGGCGAAGAGATAGAGGCAGCCGAGGATGGTCGCGCCGCCCACCACGATGCCGGCAGGCACGCGGAAGGGGCGGGGCGCGTCCGGCTCGCGCTTGCGCAGGACGATCAGGCAGGTACCCACCGCGGCGAAGGCGATCAGCGTGCCGGCGTTGGCCAGCGCCGCGATTTCCGAGATCGGCAGCACGCCGGCCAGGATCGCCACGATCACCGCCGTCATCGTCGTCACCCTCAGCGGTGTCCCGCGCGAGGAGAGCTTCGCCAGCGAGGCGGGCAGGAAACCGTCGCGCGCCATGGCCAGGAAGATGCGGCTCTGGCCGTAGAGGAAGCCCAGCAGCACGGTCGGCAGCGCGATCACGGCGGCCACCGCGACGATATGCGCCACCGGCGCGCGGCCCATTTCGCGCAGGATCAGCGCCAGCGGCTCCGGGCTGTCGGCAAAGCGGGTGAAGGGCATGGCGCCGATCGCGGCGGCGGCGACGAGGACGTAGACGAGGGTGCAGATCGCCAGCGATCCGATGATGCCGATCACCAGGTCGCGGCTGGGATTGCGCGTCTCCTCGGCGGCGGTGGAGATGGCGTCGAAGCCGTAGAAGGCGAAGAAGATGATCGCGGCGGCGGCCATGACCCCGCGCTCGACACCGTCCGGACTCATCGACTTGCCGAAGCCGAAAGGCATGAAGGGTTCGAGGTTCGCCGCGTCGAAGGCGGGCAGCGCCACGGCCACGAACAGGCTGAGCGTCAGGATCTTGATGACCACCAGCACGGTGTTCACCCGCGCGCTTTCCTTCGTGCCGAAGGCCAGCAGGCCCGCAACCACGGCGATGATGACGATGGCAGGCAGGTTGACCAGCCCGCCCAGCTCCGGCCCCTGGGTAAGCGCCTTGGGGAAGCCCACGCCCTGCAGCAGCGGCGCGGCATAGCCCGACCAGCCGACCGCCACGGTGGAGACCACCAGCGAATATTCCAGGATCAGGCTCCAGCCCACGATCCAGCCCACCGTACCGCCCAGCACCTTGTGGCTGTAGCTGTAGGCGCTGCCGGCGGTGGGCATCATCGTCGACAGTTCGGCATAGGCGAGCGCGGCGCAGGCGCAGATGGCGCCGGCAATGGCGAAGGACAGCAGAACCGCCGGTCCCGCGCGGTCCGCCCCCACGCCGATCAGCGTCAAGATGCCGGTGCCGACGATGGAGCCGACCCCCAGCGCAAGCAGGTGCGGCCATGACAGTGTCTTGGGGAGGGCAGCCGGCGCCGTGGCGGGAGCGGTCATGGCAGTCTTTGTCCTTCTCGGGTCGTGGTTCGATCTAGCACTCGCAGGCGCACGCGCAAGTTCGCTCGCTTCCGGCCTATCCGCGGCAGAGGCTCTACCATCGATAATGTCGATGCAAATAGATCAAATCAATTCATTTCAGCGATGCTCACCGATGTGCGAGAGGCGGGTTCGAGAAGAGAAGATCGGGCTGCACGAATCCGGGTGAGAGCGATGACCGAAAGGCCGGACACGGCCTGATGCAAGCCGGCGGGGCGATCCCGCGGACTTGCCCCGTGGCATCGACGCTCCTGCCGCCACCCRATCCTCTCCGGCCTTGACCGAGGAGTTTCTGAGCATGTCCGGCAGGACGACACCCGCAGCCCCGCTCATTCCGGACCTGAACGTCCTGGTGATCGGCGGCGGCATTGGCGGCCTTTCCGCGGCCATCGCGCTGCGCCGCAAGGGACACCGCGTCACCGTGATCGAGCGCGATCCCACCTGGTCGGTCTACGGGGTGGGCATCATCCAGCAGTCCAACGTGGTGCGCGCCATGGACCAGCTCGGCGTGCTCGATGCCTTCCTGGACGCCGCCTGCGGCTTCGACGCGGTGGAGATCTACATTCCGGACGGCAGCCGCGTCGCCCGCATTCCCACGCCCACCCTGGTCGAGGGCAAGCCGGCCAACGTCGGCATCGGCCGCCGCGCCTTGCAGAAAGTGCTGGGAGACAGCGTGAGGGCGCTGGGCGCCGAAATCCGTCCTGGCGTAACGGCCGAGACGCTCGATCAGGACGAGACCGGCGTATCGGTGCGCTTTTCCGACGGCGGAGAGGCGCGCTACGATGTCGTGATCGGCGCGGACGGCGTCTATTCGCAGACCCGCCGCATGGTCCTGCCCGAGGCGGAAAGCCCTGAATTCACCGGGCAGTCGGTCTGGCGCTACAACTTCCCGCGGCCCGAGGGGCTCGACGCCCTCCACGTTTACAACGGCCCGACCGGGGTGGGGCTGGTGCCGATGTCGGCCGAGACCATGTACATGTACGCGACGACGCCGGAGCCGGACAATCCGCGCTATCCGGTCGAGGGTCTGGCCGCGACGATGCGCGCGAAGCTGGGGCAGACCGCACCGGCGATCCGCGCGCTGGCCGAGGCGATCACCGAGGATGCCGAGGTCGTCTATCGCCCGCTGGAAGGCATGATGGTCCATGGGCCCTGGCACGCCGGACGCGTCGTCCTGCTGGGCGATGCCGTCCACGCCACCACGCCGCACCTGGGGCAAGGCGCGGGCATGGCGATCGAGGATGCGATCGTGCTGGCCGAGGAACTCTCCGCTGCCCATGATGCAGGAGACAGGCCCGAAAAGGCCTTCGAGGCCTATCGCGCCCGCCGCTACGACCGCTGCCGCTACATCGTCGAGGCCTCGCTGGCGATCTGCCACGGCCAGATCGGCAAGGGGCCGCCCGTCGACAATCACAAGGCCACCGCGGAGATGTTCGCGGTGGTCAGCCAGCCCATTTGACCATTTCATGCAGGGAATTGCAGCCATGAGCCGAGTGACCGAAATCCGCTACGTCGGATATGGCGTCGAGGACTTCGACGCCGAACGCACATTCTACACCGAGGACTGGGGCCTGGTGGAAGTCGGCGCGAACGAGGACTTCGCGTGGTTCAAGACGCACGGGCATGACGAGCATCACGTCGTGCGCCTCCACAAGTCGGATGCCAACCATGTGGAAGTGATCGCTTTCGCCGCCGACACGCGCGAAGACGTGAATGCCCTGCACGACAAGGTCGTGGCGGCCGGCTGCAAGGTGATCTTCGCGCCGCGCGAGCTCGATGCGCCGGGCGGCGGCTATGCCTTCCGCTTCTTCAGCCCTGACGGCCTGCCTTTCGAGATTTCGGCCGATGTCGAAACGCTGGGCAAGCGGGCGATGGAGCGCTGGGAAGGCATGCCGGTGAAGATCAGCCACATCGTCATGCACTCGCCCGATCATCAGGCGCTGGTGGGCTTTTTCACCGACGTGCTGGGCTTCAAGGTGAGCGACTGGCTGGGTGATTTCATGTGCTTCCTGCGCTGCAACGAAGCCCATCACCGCGTCGCCATCCTGCCCGGGCCGCCGTGCCTGAACCACGTCGCCTATGACATGCTCTCGGTCGACGACATGATGCGGGGCGTGCATCGCCTGAAGCAGCGGGGCACGGACTTGCGCTGGGGCCCGGGTCGCCACACGGCGGGCAACAATACCTTCAGCTACTTCACGACGCCCGCCGGCTTCGCGGTCGAATATACGTCCGAACTGGAAGAGGTCGATTTCGAGACCCACCAGCACAAGGTGCATATCCCCGGCCCGCAGGTCATGGACCAGTGGGGCATCGGCGTCGGCGGCCCGCAGACGATGCCGCATCCCGCGCCCGACGCGCGCCTGTTCCAGGCGGCGGACGCCTGATGAAGCGGGGCCTGTCGGTCGCGGCCCTTGCCGCTTGCGCTCTCGCTCTGGTCTCGGCCCGCGCGCCGGAGACGCTGACGACGCGCAACCGCGCGGTGGTGACCGACTTCGCCCGCCTCTTCTACACCGAGCGCAAGGTACGCGCGGCCTTCGAGCGCTATGTCGCGGCGGACTATATCCAGCACAACCCCGGCATTCTTGACGGGCGGGAGGCGGCGATCGCCATGCTGGAGCCGAAGTTCTCCGCGCCCGGCGCCTCGTTCGACGTGAAGCGCATCCTCGTCGATGGCGACATGGCGATGATCCACCTTCGCGGCCGCCCTTCGCCGGACAATCCCGGCGGGGCGGTGGCCGACATCTACCGCCTGAAGGACGGCAGGATCGTCGAGCACTGGGACGTGCTCCAGCCGATCCAGACGCAGACCGTCAATCCGCACCCCTATTTCTGATTACAGGAGCCCCCTTTGGCCCTCTTCGAATACTTCCCGAACTACATCTGGAATCTCTCGGTCTCGATCGCGATGGAATCGGGCGCGCAGCTCGGTGAGATCATCGACATGTGCCAGCCGATCCGCGACGCGGCAGCGAGCGGCGCCGATGCCGGCACGCCGCAGTTCATGAAGGCCTGGGCGGCGATGGGCGACAAGCTGCTGGAACTCGCCGCCGAGGACGAGGCGAAGGGCCGCCAGTTCTCGGCCTCGAACAAGCTGGAGCGCGCCTCGCTCTATCTGATCACCGCAGAGCGCATGCAGGGCCACGGCCATCCCGGACGCAAGGAAACCTATGCCCGGGCGCGCGCGGCTTTCGACCGCTCGACCGCGCTCGGCAAGATCAACCGCGAACGCGTGGAGATCCCGCTGGAGGCAGGCACGATGCCGGCGCTATTCACCCGCGCGCCGGGAGCAGGCCGCAAGCCGGTGGTGGTGTTCTGCAACGGCCTCGATAGCTGCAAGGAACTGCTCTACTGGACCCGCCTGCCGCAGGAACTCGCCCGGCGTGGCATCTCCACCCTCTGCGTCGACCAGCCCGGATCGGGCGAGGCGCTGCGCCTGCAGGACCTGCCCGTCGATCCGCACTCGGAAAGCTGGGCGAGCAAGGCGGTGGACTGGCTGGAGCAGCAGGCGGACGTCGACCCGGCGCGCATCGGCATGACCGGCATCTCTCTTGGCGGCCATTTCGCGCCGCGCGCGGTGGCGTATGAGCCGCGCTTCGCCTCAGGCGCGGTCTGGGGTGCCAACCACAACTGGCGCGAAGTGCAGGACAAGCGCATGGCGCGCGAGGGCGAGAATCCGGTGCCGCATTACTGGGCGCACGTCCACTGGGCCTTTGGAGCCGAGGATCAGGACGATTTCCTGGCGAAGTCCGAAGCGATGAACCTCAATGGCCATATGGACCGCATCAAGGTGCCGTTCCTCGTCACCCATGGCGCCAAGGACCGCCAGATCAGCGTGGATTACGCCGACGACCTCTACGACCAGCTGGTGAACTCGCCGCGCCGAGAGAAGGTGATTTTCACGCCCCGCGAAGGCGGCGTCGAACACGTCGGTGCAGACAACATGGCTTATGGCCGCGACCTGATTTCGGACTGGTTCGCCGAGACGCTCGGAGGAGAAACCGCATGACCCCCAATTCTTCCAGACGCCGCTTTGTCGACCTCTCGATCTCGCTCTGCAACGACGTGGTCAGCGATCCGCCGTTCCTGAAGCCGGAGATCACGTACCAGACCCACATGGACACCGCGCCGGAGCTGGACATGTTCTTCCCCGGCGTCACCGCCGAGGACACGCCCGACGGCGCCGGTTTTGCCGCGTCCGAATGGGTGAAGCTGACCACCCACAGCGGCACGCACCTCGATGCGCCCTATCACTTCCACCCGACCATGAACGGCAAGGATGGAGAGCCAGAGCGTTCGATCACCATCGACGAAGTGCCGCTGGAATGGTGTTTCCAGTCCGGCGTGAAGCTGGACTTCCGCCACTTCTCCGATGGCTATGTGGTCACCGCCAAGGACGTCGAGGACGAACTCGCGCGCATCGGGCACGCGTTGCAGCCGCTTGACATCGTGCTGGTCAACACCGCTGCCGGCAAGGCGCTGGGCGAGCCGAACTACGTCAACCGCGGCTGCGGCATGGGTTACGAGGCTACGATGTACCTAACCGAACGCGGCGTGCGCGTGACCGGCACCGATGCCTGGTCGTGGGATGCGCCGTTCAGCTATACGGCCGAAAAGGTGAAGGAAACCGGCGATACCTCGCTGATCTGG
The DNA here is from genome assembly GCF_052113265.1 of Novosphingobium sp. YAF33. Taxonomy (NCBI): domain Bacteria; kingdom Pseudomonadati; phylum Pseudomonadota; class Alphaproteobacteria; order Sphingomonadales; family Sphingomonadaceae; genus Novosphingobium; species Novosphingobium sp. YAF33. Next base: position 577,816 of record NZ_JBFRCW010000002.1, on the reverse strand, counting down.
GAAGRCCACAAGGCGGGCCGCGACATCGGCTACTGCCACCTCGAAAAGCTGCACAACCTGGAAGTGCTGCCGGGCCACGGCTTCACCGTCTCTTGCTTCCCGCACAAGATCAAGGGTGCTTCGGCTGGCTGGACGCGCGCCGTCGCGATCTTCGAGGACTGACCATGCGTCTTGCCACGGTGGAAAACGGGCGCCCCGATGGTGCGCTGATCGTCGTGTCGCGCGACGGCGCGCGCTGGCTGGCGACGCCGGGCCTGACCCTGCTCTCCGCGATGGAGGACTGGGCCGCCGCCGAGCCTGCCTTGCGCAAGCTTGCGGACATGCTGGAGGCAGGCGGCGGCGGGACGCTCGACCCCGCCCGCCTTCGCGCGCCCTTGCCGCGGTCCTGGCAATGGCTGGACGGATCGGCCTTCGGCACGCACGGCGAACTCATGCAGATCGCCTTCGGGCTGCCTCCCGTCGATAGCGACCGGCCGCTGATGTACCAGGGGATGTCGGACCGCTTCCACGGCCCCCACGACCCGGTACCTTTCGCAGACCCCGCCCACGGCATCGATTTCGAGGGCGAATTCGGCGTGATCGTCGATCACGTGCCGATGGGGACGCCCGCCGCCGACGCGCTGAAGCACGTCCGGCTTGTCGTCCAGATCAACGACTGGTCACTGCGCACGATCGCGCCGGTCGAGATGAAGACCGGCTTCGGCTGGGTCCAGGCCAAGCCCGCTTGCGCCATGGCGCCTTTCGCGGTGACGCCCGGGGCACTGGGCGCGGCTTGGCGGGACGGCCGGGTCTGCATGGACCTGCTGGTCGACCTCAACGGCCGGCGCTTCGGCGCGGCAAGCGGCGCCGCGATGGACTTCGGTTTCCACGACCTCATTGCCCATGCCGCCCTGACCCGCGATCTGGTCGCAGGCACGGTGATCGGGTCGGGCACCGTGTCCAACGCCGATTATGCGCGAGTGGGATCGAGCTGCATCTCCGAAGTCCGCGCCATCGAGATCATTCGCGACGGCAAGCCCGCCACCCCGTTCATGGTCCACGGCGACCGGGTCCGCATGGCAGCCTGCGACAGCACCGGCTGGATGCCCTTCGGCGTCATCGACCAGGCCGTGGTCCTGAAGGGAAGCCGGCCGGGCTGAGAGGCCGGCGGCGGCGGTATTCTTGCCGCTTGCAAACCATTACCTAAAAAGCGCAAGAATCCGTGCGTTCATTTGGCAATCGTTTTCCGCTTTCACGGCTCCTGCAAGAACAGTCCTGCAAAAGAACCTCTTCGGTTGTAATTCCGACGAGTCCGAAACTGACGCCTTTCTTCCACTCTATAAAGCCTGATGGATATCTCGTCCGGCTGGAATTCCCGCCGCTCGGGCGACAACTCAGGGGTGGGGGAATCCGAATGGAATGGTTCAAGGCCAACGCGCCGATCAGACTGAAATTACTTATCGCTTTCAGTAGCTTCGTCATTCTCGTCGGACTGTCGGGAGGCGCCGGGCTGCTGGTGGGCGAAAGTGCCGCGCACTGGGTGGCGCTGGGCGCGACCGCGCTGGCGGTGGTCCTGGCCGTGGCCTACCGCGAGGCGATCGCCGGGCCTTACGTCACCACCGTGGTGCGCATGGAGGGCCTGGCTTCGGGCGATCTCGATAGCCCGATCGAATTCACGCACTACCGCGACTGCGTCGGCCGCCTGACCCAGGCGATGTTCCAGTTCCGCGCGACCGCGCAGGCGGAAATCGCCTCGAACGGCGAGGCGCAGCGCAATTCCGCCGTCGTGCAGGGCATGGCCGAGAACTTCCGCCGCTTGTCCGAAGGCGACCTTTCCTGCGATATCGTAGAGGACTACCCGGCCGAATACGCCGCGCTCAAGGCCAGCTTCAACGAAGCCCTGGCCAGCCTGCGCGGCCTGCTCGGCTCGGTGAAGGCCAGCACCCAGAACAGCCTCACCGGATCGCGCGAGATCGCCCAGGCCTCCGAGGACCTGGCCCGCCGCACCGAGGGCAATGCCGCCAGCCTGGAGCAGACGGCCGCGGCGATCCAGCAGATCGACGACCGCCTGCGCGCCACGGCGCAGGCCGCCTCGCGCTCGCTCTCCACGTCGGAACAGGCGATGGGCGCGGTGCTGGAAGGCCGGGCGCGCACGGACGCCGCGGTCCAGGCGATGAACCGCGTGAGCGACAGCGCCAAGGGCATCGACGGCGTGATCGAGGGGCTCGACAAGATCGCCTTCCAGACCCGCGTGCTCGCCATGAACGCGGCGGTAGAGGCCGGCCGGGCCGGCGATGCCGGGCGCGGTTTCGCGGTGGTGGCGGACCTTGTCTCGGCCCTCGCCATGCGCGCCGAAGAGGAATCGAAGCGTGCCCGCGACCAGCTGGGCGTGACCCAGACCGACATCGAGGCGGCGGTCGATGCCGTGGAGAAAGTGGACTCGGCGTTCGGCGTCATCTCCTCCTCTGGCGAGGAAGTGACCCGGCTTGCGGGCCAGATCGCCGCCGACAACGACGCGCAGGCCGCGGCGATCGGTGAAATCAATACGGCAGTGGGGGCCATGGACCACGCCACCCAGCAGAATGCGGCGATGGTCGAGGAAACCTCCGCCGCTGCTCGCAATCTGACCTCGGAAATCGCCGCACTGGCGGCCGAGGCCGATCGTTTCCGGATGGGACCGGCGACCCCGGGCCTGCGGCTGATCGCGCGCCACGGCTGAGCGGTTCCACCGCGGATACGCGAAGGCTCCCCGGTCGGTGCGACCGGGGAGCCTTTTTCGTCAGCGCCGTATCAGTCAGATATTTATCAGCCCCAAGCCCTTATCAGCGCCAGGCTAGGCCGAGCGCCTTCTGGATGGCCACGTAATCCGATGTGAGCGCGGCGCGGGCCGTCACCAGGTTCTGCTCGGCGCTGCTGCGGTCGCGGCGGGCGTTGAGCACGGCGACGCGGGTGGCGGTGCCGGACTGGAAGCGCTGGTCGGTGAGGCTCTCCGCCATCGCCGCCTTGTCGCGCGCGCGGGCCAGCGCGGCCACGGTGATGCGGCCTTCGCGGTAGCGCGCCAGCGAATCCTCGGCATCGCGCAAAGCGGTCAGCACGGTGCCGCGGTAGCGGGCCTCGGCCTCGTCGCGCACGGCTTCGGACTGGTGGACCTTGGCCTTGCTGCGGCCGAAGTCGAGGAAGCTCCAGCTCAGTTGCGGGGCGGCAAGGGCGGTGAAGTCGTCCAGCTTGCCAAGGTCGCTGATCTTGGTGCCGCCGATGCCGATCAGGCCCATGAACGAGAGGCGCGGGAAGCGCGCGGCTTCGGCCTGGCCGATCTTGGCGGTATCGGCGGCAAGCTCACGCTCGGCCGCGCGGATGTCGGGACGGTTGGCGATCAACCGCGCGGGGTCGCCCACGGGCACTGTCGCGGGCGGCAGCGGGATCTCCCCGGCGGCGGTCAGGGCAGCGTCGAGCGCGCCGGGTTCCTGCGCGGTCAGCACCGCCAGCGCGTTCATGTAGGCGTCGCGCTCGGCGGCGAGCGGGGCGATCTGGGCGCGGGCGGAGGCGAGCTGGCCTTCGGCCTGGGCCACTTCCATCGCGGTTGCGGTGCCGCTTTCGAGCCGCTGGCGCGTGAGGGTGAGCGCCTCTTCCTGCCAGGCGATCGACTGCTGGCCGAGCGCGATGCGCTGCTGACGGTCGCGCAAGTCGAGGTAGGACTTGGCGACATTGGCGGCGATGCTCACCTGCACGTCGGCCAGGCTGGCCTCGGCGCCCTCGATGCCGGCGCGCGCGGCTTCCACCGCACGGCGCTGGCCGCCGAACAGGTCGACTTCCCAGCTGGCGTTGAAGCCCAGGTTGTAGAGGTTGAGGTCGGTGCCGCTGCTGCCCCCGCTGCTGTCGCCGCCGCTGCTGTCGCTGCCGTCACTGCTGCCGAAAGCCACGCCGGGGACATGGGCATGGGCGTACATGGCCGAAGCGCTGACCTTGGGCGCGAGGTTGGCGCGCTCCTCGCCCAAGGCAGCACGGGCCTGGCGCAGGCGCGCCTCGCCGGCCTTGACGTCGGTATTGCCGGCCAGGGCGCGGGCGATCAGATCGTCGAGCAGCGGATCGCCAAGCGGCTTCCACCAGTCGGCGACCGGCGGCGCGGCCGTGACCGCACCGGCATCGGCGCGCACGAAGGCGGCGGCCGTGGCGCCGTCGGAGGCGGCCCTGGGCGGGCCGGCATAGTCGGGACCGACCGTACAGCCGGCGAGAGTGACCGTCAGAGCCCCGGTCATCAGGGGCAGCAGAAGGATGGAACGCATGGTTTTCCTCAATGTCCGGTCGCCAGCGGCGCATTCTTGGGCAGCGGGCGAAGGAACAGAACGAGCGGAATGACGAAGACGATGCCCACCGACATCATCCAGAACATGTCGGCATAAGTCATCGTCAGCGCCTGGATCTGGATGGTCGATTCCAGCGATCGCAGCACGCCCGGTCCTTGCGCGGCGACATAGTCCTGCACGGAGACCGAATTGGCGTTGAGCGTTTCTTCCAGGCGCCGGGCGTGGAGCCAGAGGCGCTGGTCCTGGATCACTGCGATGCCGGCCAGGGCGAAGGAACCGCCCAGGTTGCGCGCGGCGTTGTAGAGGCCCGAGGCATCGCCCGCCTCTTCCCTGGGCACCGAGCGGATCGCCGCCTGATTCAGGAACATCATGCAGAACACCGTGCCCATGCCGCGCATGAGCTGGGATTCCACGAAGTCCGCGCCATCGGAAAGCGGCGTCAGGCCGGTCTCCAGCAGGGCGCTCAGCGCCAGTACGGAGAGGCCGAAGCCGACGGAGAGGCGAATGTCGACGTTGCGGATCAGCCAGGGGGTAATCGGCATCATCAGCATGACCGGGATGCCCGAAAGCATCACCACCTGCCCCGATTGCAGCGAATTGTATCCGGCGATCGTCGAAAGGAACTGCGGGATCACGTAGGACGTGCCGTAGATCACCATGCCCACCACGGTGACCATGGCGACGACGCTGCCGAATTGCCGGTTCAGCAGGAGCTTGAGCTGGATCACCGGCTTGCGCGCGAAAATCTGGCCCAGCGCGATCAGCACCATCCCGAACACCGATACCGCCGTCAGCGAGATGATGAGGCCGGAGGAGAACCACTGCTCGCGCTCGCCTTCCTCCAGCACCACGGTCAGCCCGCCCAGGCCGAGGGCCAAGCCGAGAATGCCCATCCAGTCCGCCTCGCGGATGAGGCCGAGGTTGGATTTCTGGTGCGGGATGGCCACCAGCAGCAGCGTCGCCAGTGCGATGCCGACCGGCAGGTTGAGGAAGAAGGCATAGTGCCAGCTGACGTTCTCGGTCAGCCAGCCGCCCAGCACCGGGCCGACCACCGGCCCGAGCAGCGCGGTCGCGCCGAACAGGGCATTGCCGATCGGCTGCTGGGCGCGGGGCAATCGTGTCGCCACGATGGTCATGGCGGTGGGGATCAGCGCGCCGCCCGTGAAGCCCTGGCCCACGCGGCCGACGATCATCATCGGCAGGGTGGTCGAAAGGCCGCACATGATCGAGAACAGGGTGAACAGCGCCGAGGCGACGAGCAGCAGGGTGCGAAGGCCCAGCAGGCGTTCAAGCCAGCCGGACAGCGGAATGATGACGATCTCGGCCACGAGATAGGCCGTGGCGATCCAGGTGCCTTCGGTGCCGCTGGCGCCGATCTCGCCCTGGATCGTGGGCAGCGAGCTGTTGACGATGGAGACGTCCAGCGTCGCCATCAGCGCGCCCAGCGTGCCCGCGGCCACGGCCAGCCAGGCGGCGGCATCGGCGCGCTGCTCGGTTTCCGGCGGCGCCGGCGATTCGGCCGGCGACCGGGCCGGGGACGAAACGGAAGCGGATCGGCTCACCGGTTATCGTCCCGGCGTGCCTTTTCCTGCTTGGCCACGGCGCCCTGGGTGCCCTTGGCGGCCAGGGTGTCGACCGTGACGGTGACCGAAAGGCCGGGCACGAGGACGCGGCGCGCCTCGGGTCCGGCGTCGATGGCGATGCGCACGGGCACGCGCTGGACGATCTTGGTGAAGTTGCCAGTCGCGTTCTGGGGCGGCAGCAGGGAGAACTGCGCGCCCGTGCCCGGCGAGATGGATTCGACGTGGCCGCGGATCCTGGTGCCGTCCAGCGCGTCCACCTGGATGGTCGCGGGCTGGCCGGCGTGCATCAGGCCGATCTGCGTTTCCTTGAAGTTGGCGGTGACGTAGAGCTTGGTCAGCGGCACCACCGACATCAGGCGGGTGCCGGCCTGCACGAACTGCCCGGTGCGCACGGTACGGTCGCCGATGCGGCCGTCGATGCTGGCCTTGAGCACGGTGGAGCCGACATTGACATGGGCGGCGGCCAGCTGGGCGCGGGCGGCTTCGCCCTGGGCCTCGGCCTGGCGGATCTGGGCGTTGAGCGAACCGATCCGGCGCTCGGCCGAAAGCACGGCAGCGCGCTGGGCATTGGCGGCGGCGCGGGCCTTGGCGGCCTGGTTGCGCAAGGAGGCGAGCTGCTGTTTCGTCTCGGCGCCGCTGGCGGCCAGCGGGGCATAGCGAGCGGCCTCGCGCTCGGCGTAGCGGGCGTCTTCCTCGGCCGAGGCCAGCTGGGCGCGGGCCTGGGCGATGCCGGCTTCCTGCTCGCCGATGCCGGCGCGCACGTTATCGGCATTGGCCTTGGCGACGTCGATCTGCGCCTGGTACTGCTCCGCCTGGGCATTGTAGTCGCGCGGGTCGATGCGGACGAGCGGCTGGCCGGCCTTCACGTCCTGGTTGTCGCCGACGAGCACGTCCTCGACATAGCCGGAGATCTTGGGCGAGATGGTGACCGCGTCCGCCTGGATATAGGCGTCGTTGGTGTCCTGAAGGTACTTGCCACGCGTTTCGTAGTGAAGCAGCCAGGCGCCGCCCGCGACGATCACCACCAGCACCCCGACGAACAGCGCGCGGCGCACGCCCGGGCGCTTGAGCGCGGAAGGCCGATTCGCGGTTTCGGCTGCCGGGGAGGTGCCGGATTCGCTGTCGGGGGCATTCTGGGGACCTTCGTGCGACCCGCTCACATCGTTTGCCATCAATCGTTACTCATGCCTTATTGCTGCATCGCAGCAGTGATGGACATGCACTTGCACCCGCGCGGAGCATATGGCAATGGCATTTGATATGGTCCCACACTATTTCTCGACATGAGCATCCAGCAGGAAGTCCTCGAACAGATGCGCGATCTGCATCTGCGCATGCACCGGCTCTTCAATGACCGGATGCGGGCGCATGGGGCGTCGCTGGCGCAGCTCAAGTTGCTGTTGCTGATGGAAAGATGCGGCGCGATGCGTTCGACCGACATTGCCGACGCGCTGGGTCAGGCGCCGCGCACGGTAACCGAAGCGATCGACGGGCTGGAGCGGGATGGGCTTGTGGCGCGGAGCCCCGATCCCAGCGACCGGCGGGCGAAGCGGATCAATCTGACGGAAGCGGGGCGCGCGGTCATCCGCGAGGTGGAACCGCACCGGGATGCCTTCGCAGCGCAGTTTTTCGAGGTCCTGGGCGATGAGGACCTGAACACGTTCCTGTCTATCCTGAGAACCTTGAACGACCGGATGATCGAGATGGGCGCGCCCAGTACGCTCGACAACGGCGCGCTGGACAACCGGGGATCTCCGGAAGGTTCAGCCCAGTCAGGTCAATAGCAGTATCGTCACGAGTGCGAGGCTACCGGAACAGCACACCGCAGCGCACAATACCTTGAACTCGCAGACGCAAAATACGGATTCCAGACGCTCCATATCGCTCTCCTATCGGTACCGCTCTTTGGCGGTTGCGCGCAGGATACCACTTCGGCGTCCGGGGAGGAAGAGAACATCGTTCTGCGGCGATGATTACCTGCACCAAATATGGGTTTATCGCCTGCGCGAAAAGTCCCGCCTTTCTAATCCTTCATTCCAGCGTTTGACGATGGCCGCGCGGGGCCGCTTGGGCTAAGGATGCCGGACCGGAGGCTGCATGGCCGCCGCGCCACATGATTTCAGGCCGACCCCGGCCTCATCGCCTCCTTTCGACCGCCTAGGCAGGGAACCGACCATGAAGCCGACTACGCTCACCCGCTTTCTGATAGAACAGCAACGGGAGCCCAATTCCGCCTGTCCCGCCGAACTGCGCCTCCTGATCGAGACCGTGGCCCGCGCCTGCAAGGTGATTGCCCAGGCGATCTCCAAGGGTGCCCTGGGCGACGTGCTCGGCAGCCTCGGTTCCGAGAACGTCCAGGGCGAAGTGCAGAAGAAGCTGGACGTGATCGCCAATGACCTCCTGGTCGACGCGAACGAGTGGGGCGGCCACCTGGCGGCCCTGGCTTCCGAGGAAATGGAGACGATCCACCGCATCCCGGGCCGGTACCCTAAGGGCGAATACCTGTTGCTCTACGATCCCATCGACGGTTCCAGCAACATCGACGTCGATCTCTCGGTGGGCACGATCTTTTCCGTGTTCAAGGCGCCCGAGGGTGCTTCGGGCCGCGAAGTGACCGAGGAGGATTTCCTCCAGTACGGCCGCGAGCAGGTTGCCGCCGGCTATGCCATCTACGGCCCGCAGACCATGCTGGTCCTGACCATCGGCAACGGCGTCTACGAATTCACGCTCGACCGCGAAGTGGGCGCCTGGCGCATGACCGACGGTCCGCTCCGGATCACCCCGGGCAACCCCGAAGTGGCGATCAACATGGCGCGCCGCAGCCAGTGGTCGCCCGGCATCTCGCGCTACGTGGACGAACGCGTGGGCTGCATCGACGGTCCGCTGGCGGGGCAGTACAACATGCGCTGGACCGGCTCGATGGTGGCCGATGTCCACCGCATCCTCAAGCGGGGCGGCGTGTTCCTCTACCCCTCGGACTACGCCAAGCCGGGCAAGGCGCGCCTGCGCCTGCTCTATGAAGCCAACCCGATGGCCATGCTGATCGAGCAGGCCGGCGGCGCGGCTACCGATGGACGCGAGCGTATCCTGGATGCCGAGGCCGTGGGCCTGCACCAGCGCATCGGCGTGGTCCTGGGCGATCCCGAGGAAGTGGCGAAAGTCCGCGAACTGTCGCTGGAAATGGATCTTCAGGCAGCCCCGGTCACCTGAAATCCGCCAAAGGCATGAAAAAGGCCCCGGTCGCAGCAGCGGCCGGGGCCTTTTTCGTGGTGGGGACAGCGGGTGATTATCCGCGCTGGCTCATCTGGCGTTCGGCACGCTGGGGCACCTGCGCCCGGTCATCGGCGTAAGGCATGATGAGCCGTCCGTCCGGTGCGGCGGTATAAGTCGTCTGCGTCGGATAGGGGATGGAGATGCCCTCGGCCGCGAAACGCTTCATGATGGAGACCAGCAGGCGGTCGCGCAGCGGATGCGCCACCGACCAGTCCGCGCCGGGCACGTCGACCAGCAGCGCGAAGTCGAGCGAGCTGGGGCCGAACGTCTCGAACCCGGCGCGTGCGGGCTTGCCGCCGACTTCCTCCACCAGTTCCCTCAGGATGCCGGGGATCCGTTCCAGCGTCTCCGCCGGGGTCTCGTAGGCGACGCCGATGGTGAAGGGCAGGCGGATGTGATCCCGCTTGGTGACGTTGAGGATCTCCGTGTCCAGCAGGTTCTTGTTGGAGATGATGCGCAGCTCGCCGGTATAGGCGCGGATGCGGGTGGACTTGAGGCCGATCGCCTCGATCACGCCGGTGCTGCTGCCGAAGCTGATCTGGTCGCCCTTGCTGAAGGGCCGGTCGAAGATGATCGCCAGCGCCGCGAACAGATCCGCGAAGATGCCTTGCGCCGCCAGGCCGATGGCGATGCCGCCGACACCGAGGCCCGCGACGAGGCCGGTCACGTTGACGCCCAGATTGTCCAGCAGGACCACCGTGGCGACCGCGAAGACCACCACGCTCACCAGCAGCCGGATCAGGCCCATGGCATTGATGATCGTCTCGCCCTGGAAGTGCTCGCTGGCGGTCTTGTGCTCGATCGTGCCGAGAATGAACTCGCGCGCCCAGATCGCGCCCTGCAGAACGGCGGCGATGGTGAACAGGAATGTCACCAGCCGGTCGAGCGCGGGCGGGGTCTGGGCATAGTTGTCGACCACCTTGATGGCGGTCATGACGATGAAGTAGTTGGTGGTCTTGGTCACCACCCGGCCGACCACCGTCAGCCAGGCGCCGCGCGACTGGCCGGGGCGGCAGAGGCGGTTGCCCAGCCGCCGCAGCGCGTAGAGCGCCGTGACGATGCCGATGGCGATGGCACCGGCGATGATGATCTGCAGCCAGTAGGTCTGGAACCAGTTTACCGTGGCATTGGTCAGATCGTGGATCTGTGCCTGCACGTCAGGGGGAGCATGCCGAGCCGAAGCGGCCGTGGACGTGGAGGCGGCGGGGGTGGGGGTGCTTGCAGCCATCAATACTCTTCGTTCTGCTGAGCGCATCGGCGGGCCGCTCCGCGTGACGGGCGATCCGGCCGACCAGGCGACCCACGACGCCCTGCGTCCTGTGCGGCGCAGGCTCGGCGCAGGATGGTTCAATGATCGTGCCGGCGGGATTGTTCCCGGCCGCGCGACGCCCCGAGTAGAGAGGTGCGGCGGGCTGCGTCAACCGCGGGGGGCGAGGGGGAGGGGCAGCGCCGCCCTCCGCCATCGGCCCCGTCGCCCCCGTCGCCCGCTCCGCCCGCCCCGCCGCCGTAAGCCGGCCCGGCGGGCACCCGGCGCCCCCTCGCGCGTTGGCGGCGAAGGGGGATCTTTCCTCAAGGAGGCCGCGCCGATGCCAGAGCCGTTTCCCGAAGATCGTCTCGTCTTCGTTCCCGACGATGTCGACCTCTCGCGCTCGCCGCTGGCGGGCCAGCTCGATGCCGAGACTTACGTGCTGGGCGCCTTCAATCCGGGCCTCACCCGGCTGCCGGGCGGCAACCTGCTGATGATGGTCCGCGTGGCCGAGGCGCTGCGCGATCCGATCCGGGACGGCCATGTCCACGCCATCCGCTGGGAGGGCGAGGAAGGCGAACCGGGCCGCTATGTGCTGGATGCCTGGCCGCTCGAACACGCCGACACCGCCGATCCGCGCAAGTTCATGCTGCGGGGCGGGGGCTGGAAGGTCATGGCCCTGACCTCGCTGTCCTGGCTCTTGCCGGTGGAACTCGACGCCGCGGGATTGGAAGTGGTGGCCGTCCATTACGACCGCGCCGTGGCGCCGCGCAGCAGCCTCCAGTGCTACGGCGTGGAGGACGCGCGGATCAGCAAGGTGGGCGAGGGCTGGCTCATGACCACGTGCTCGGTCAGCCCGGAGCGCCACTCCACCACGCTCTACAGTTCGGAAAACGGGCTGGACTGGCAGTTCGAGGATATCGTGCTGGACCACCAGAACAAGGACATGCTGATCTTCGAGGGGCTGATCGGCGGGCACTACTGGGCGCAGACGCGGCCGCTGGGCGATCTCTACTTCGCGTATCCGCCCGGCAGCGAATGGCGCGCGGGCCCGTCGATCAACCTGGCCCATTCGCCGGACGGGCTGTTCTGGAAGCCCTGCCGGCGCCCCGGCATCCGCCCCCATGCCGCCACGGTCGCCACTGCGCGCATGGGCGGCGGCGCGCCGCCGGTCCTGACCGACGAGGGCTGGCTGACGCTCTGGCACGGGGTCGAGCCCAAGGAGATCGTCGGCATCTATCGCACGTACTGGTCGATTCTCGACCGGGAGGATCCCTCCCGCGTATTACGGACGGACGACCGGCCGCTGATCGAGGCGAACCCGGACCTGACTCACCCGCTTGAAGCCCAGATGTACCTGCGCGACGTTGTTTTCACGACGGGAATCGCGGACGCGGGCGATCACTATGTCGTCGCCTCGGGCGAGGCCGATCTCGCCTGCCGCATCACCCATGTTCCCAAGTCGCGTTTCCGGGCGGGATGAATGCGACGAACGGAGCGCCGCCCGGCGGAACCGGCCCTCTTTTCGCGGTTTAGGCAGCGCAGAACGGTTCCGATGAAGAGGGGCGAATGGTTAGCGCGAACATCGAAGGTCATGCCGGTACGGTGCTGTCGATCATCCTGGCGGGGGGCCGGGGCAGCCGTCTCCACGACCTGACCGATCACAAGGCGAAACCGGCCCTGCCGATCGGGCCGCACGGGCGCCTGATCGACTATACCCTGGCCAATGTCGTCAATTCCCGGTTGGGGGAGACGATGGTGCTGACCCAGTACCAGCCCGATACGCTTCACCGCCATCTTCTGGACAGCTGGCAGGCCGAAACCGCGCAGCCGGCCATCTCGATCCTCGATGGCGCGGATTTCGGTCCTTACGAAGGCACGGCCGCCGCCGTGGCCTGCATCGCCGACGAGATCGACCTCGTCGCGCCGCGCCATGTCGTGATCCTGGCGGGAGACCATCTCTACCAGATGGACTATCGCCCCTTCGTGGAACGCCACATCGCCGCCAGGGCCGAAGTCACCGTGGGCGTGGTCCATGTCCCGCGCGACCAGGCCTCGGGCTTCGGCGTGCTGGAGGCGGATGCCGATCACCGGATCACCGCCTTCGTCGAAAAGCCCGTGATCGCCCCTGCCGCGCCGGACCGGCCGGACCACGCGCTGGCCTCCATGGGCATCTACGTCTTCGAATGGTCGCTGCTGCGCGACCTGCTGAAGGAGATCGAGGGCACCGTGGCCGATCTCGACTTCGGCAAGCACATCATTCCCGCGCTCGTTTCCTGCGGCACCGCCTATGCCTATGCCCTGCCCGGAAGGCAGGGGCGCGAGCCCTTGTGGCAGGACCTCGGCACGCTGGACGCCTATCACGCGGTGCAGCGCCACCTGCTGGACGGGTCTCTGGCGCTCGACCCCGCCTGGCCGGTGGAGCATCCCGTCCATCACGGCGTGGGAGACCGCCGCGCGATCGGCTTCGGGTCCACCTTGCGCAATGTCGTGCTGCTGCCGGGCGCGCGGATCGGGCGGGCGGTGACGATCTCGAACGCCATCGTGCTGGCCGACGCGGTGATCCCGGACGGTTTCGATCTCGATGCCGAACTGGCCGAGAGCGGCAAGTGGTGCACCATCTCGGAAGGCGGCATCCGCGTGATTTCCGCCAGGGCGCTGCAGCGGCTCGCCTCGCGGCGGCGGCGCGCCAATGAGGTGGCCCCGATCAAGGCCATCCAGCAGCCGGGCCAGATGACCGGCCAGAAACCGGATCAGCGTCCCCGCATGGCCGAAGCCATGCCCGTCTCCTTCTTCTGAAAGGGACTTCCATGTCCGCCGAGACGCCTTTCGCCTTCGCCAAGCCGGAGCGGCAGCAGCACGAACTGGGCGCGGATTTCACCGGGGAAGGCACGCATTTCGCGATCTTCTCGGAGAACGCCGAAGCCATGGAGCTTTGCCTCTTCTCCGAGGATGGCGAAGAGGAAGTCGCCCGGCTGGAAATGCCCAGCCGGGAAGGCTCGATCTTCTCGGGCTACCTTCCGGACGTGAAGCCCGGCCAGCTTTACGGCTACCGCGCCCACGGGCGCTACGAGCCGGAGCAGGGCCACCGCTTCAATCCCAACAAGCTGCTGCTCGATCCTTATGCGCGCGAGATTGCCGGCAGCCTGCAATGGGACGATGCGCTCTGGGGCTACGACCTCTCGACCGGGGACGACCTGACGTTCGACGGCCGCGATTCCGCGCCGTTCATGGTCAAGGGCGTGGTGCAGGATCCTGACTTTGACTGGGAGGGCGACAATTCGATCCGCCGCCCCTGGGGCGAAACGCTGGTCTACGAGGCGCATGTCCGCGGCCTGACCATGAGCCACCCGGACGTGCCGGAGGAACTGCGCGGCACTTATGCCGGCATGGTCAGCGCGCCGATCCTCGACCACCTGCAGGAGCTGGGCGTTTCGGCGATCGAACTGCTGCCCTGCCAGTTCTTCCTCGACGACCGCATCCTGCTGGACAAGGGCCTGTCGAACTACTGGGGCTACCAGACGCTGGGCTACTTCGCGCCCGAGCCGCGCTATCTCGGCCCGATCCGCGGCAAGCCCGGTGGCGGTTCCGTGGCGATCCGCCAGTTCAAGGCCATGGTGAAGCGCTTCCACCAGGTCGGCATCGAAGTCATCATGGACGTGGTCTATAACCACACCGCCGAAGGTTCGGAGCGCGGACCCACGCTCTGCTTCCGCGGGCTGGACAACGCCAGCTACTACGCCCTCTCGCCCGAAAACCCGCGCTACAGCTTCGACCAGACCGGCACCGGCAATACGCTGAGCGTGGCCAATCCGATGGTCATCCGCATGGTGCTCGATTCGCTGCGCTACTGGGTGCAGGCCATGCACGTCGATGGTTTCCGCTTCGACCTGGCCTCCACGCTGGGGCGCGAGGCCCTGGGCTTCGACCGCGAAGGCGGCTTCTTCGACGCGATCCGGCAGGACCCCATCCTCTCGGGCGTCAAGCTGATCGCCGAGCCGTGGGACGTGGGCAGCGGCGGCTACCAGGTCGGCGGCTTCCCTTATCCGTTCCGCGAATGGAACGACAAGTTCCGCGACACCGCGCGCGGGTTCTGGCGCGGCGATCCGGCGCTGGTGGGCGATCTTGCCAACCACCTGATCGGCTCGCCCGAACAGTTCAACCACTCCGATCGCGGGGCGACCTCCTCGGTCAACTTCCTGGCCGCGCATGACGGGTTCACGTTGCTGGACACCGTTTCCTACAACGATCGCCACAACGAGGCGAACGGCGAGGGTGGGGCGGACGGCCACGACAACAACCTGTCCGATGACATGGGCGCCGAAGGGCCGACCGAGGACGAGGGCATCAACGCCGCGCGCGCCGCGCGCCGCCGCGCCATGCTGGCGACCCTGCTGCTGAGCCAGGGCGTGCCGATGATCCTGGCCGGGGACGAGTTCGGCAACAGCCAGAACGGCAACAACAACGTCTACTGCCAGGACAACGAGACCGCCTGGATCGACTGGGCGGGCAAGGACGACGCGCTGCTGGCGTTCACGGCCCGCATGGTGGGCTTCCGCCGCGACCATCCCGTGCTGTCGCAGGACAATTTCCTGAACGGCGAGCCGGCCGAGGACGGCCGCGTCGAGATCGCCTGGCACCAGCCCGACGGCCGCGAGATGGACGCCGAGCTGTGGGAGCAGGCGGAACTGCGCGTCCTGGGCTTCTTCCTGACCTATTCGGCGCAGGAAGCCTTCGTGGAAGGTGAGCGGCCGCTGTTCATCGTGCTCAATGCGGGCGACGAGGTGACGTTCACCCTGCCGGACCACAATGGCATCGCCAGGTGGCAGCGCGTGCTCGATACCGCGCGGCCCGATGCGTTCGAGCCCGAGCCGGTGGAAGGCGAGGCCGCCATCGTTCCCGCCCATAGCGTCTGCGTCTTCGCGCCRGAGTGACCGCCATGCCGCTGCCGGCTTCGGCCCGTTTCGCGAAGTCCTGGGGCGCGGAGCCGCTTCACGACGGCCGCTGGTGCTTCAGCCTCTGGGCGCCCGATGCGCAAGGCGTCTCGGTGGCGCTGGCGGCGGGCCTGATCCCGCTGGAGAATGAGGCGGACGGCTGGTGGAGCATAGAGGCCGCCGCGGCGCCGGGCGAAAGCTATCGCTTCCATGTCGACGGCACGGCTTATCCCGACCCGGCGGCGCGGGCGCAGGAAGGCGATGTGCATGGGCCCTCGCTGCTGGTCGATCCGCAGGAATTCGACTGGCAGAACGACTGGGACGGCCTGCCGTGGAGCGAAGCGGCGGTCTACGAACTGCATCTGGGCACGTTCACCGAGGAAGGCACTTTCGCCGCCGCCGCCAAAGCGCTGCCGCGCCTGCGCGATCTGGGCGTGACCCTGGTGGAACTGCTGCCGGTGGCACAGTTCGACGGGCGGCACGGCTGGGGCTACGATGGGGTGCTGCCTTATGCACCGCACAATGCCTATGGATCGCCCGACGATTTCCGGCGCTTCGTGGATGCGGCGCATGGGCTGGGCATGGGCGTGCTGCTGGACGTGGTCTACAACCACCTCGGCCCCTCGGGGAATTACCTGTCAGCCTGGTGCCCCTCGTTCTTCCATGCCGAGCGCAGCTCGCCCTGGGGGCAGGGCATTGCCTATGAGACCCCGGCGGTGCGCGACTATTTCCTGGAGAACGCGCTCTACTGGCTGACCGAATATCGGCTCGACGGGCTGCGGCTCGATGCGGTCCATGCCATCGAGGACCATTCCGACCGGCACGTCCTGGACGAACTGGGAGAGCGGGTGCGCGCCGCGGACTGGGGGCGGCCGATCCACCTCGTTACCGAGGACGAGCGCAACCTGGCGCGCTATTTCGCGCCGGACGCACCTTTCGACGCGACCTGGAACGACGACTGGCACCATGCCGTCCATTGCCTGCTGACCGGCGAGGACGAGGCCTATTACGCGCCTTTCGCGGTCGATCCGCTGGCCGATATCGAGACGGCGCTGCGTGACGGCTATGTCGAACAGGGCCAGCAGCGCCCGGCCGCCAAGGCGCCGCGCGGAGAGCCTTCCGGCGCGCTGCCGCGCACGGCTTTCGTGAACTTCCTGGGCAATCACGACCAGGTCGGCAACCGCGCGCGGGGCGAGCGGCTGCACCAACTGGTGGCGGACCGCACGGCGCTGCGCGTGGCGAGTGCGCTGACCATGCTGGCGCCCTTCGTGCCGATGATCTTCATGGGCGACGAGTTCCTGACCGATGCGCCTTTCCTGTTCTTCGCGGACTTCACCGGCGACCTTGCCGAAGCCGTGCGCAAGGGCCGTGCCGCGGAATTCGCGCAGTTCAAGGCGTTCGGCGGCGAAGTGCCCGACCCGATCTCTCCCGAGACTTTCGCGGCTTCCCGGATCGGCCGTCCGCGGCGCCAGGAGCAGCGGGAGCACGAACGGTTCCTGGGCGAACTGCTCTCCCTGCGCCGCGCTCATGTGATGCCGCTGCTGGCGGCGAACCCGGCGCCCATCGCCGCCGTCCGGCGCGAGGGCGCGGCGATCGAAGCCGTCTGGAACTTCGGCGAGGCACATCTCTCGCTGCGTGCCTGCCTGGGTGATGCACCGTTCACGCCGCACGGCGATCCCCTGCTGGTGCTGACCGGCCCTGACAGCCCCTTCGCCTTTTCCGCCGCTCTTCTTCCGGATCGACATACATGAGCTTCCCGCCCGCATGGATCGCCACCTACCGCCTGCAGCTGCGCGGCGGCGTGGGGTTGGAGCAGGCGCGCGCCCTGCTGCCGTGGCTGGTGGAGCTGGGCGTGAGCCACCTCTACCTCTCGCCGCTGTTCCGGGCGGCCTCGGGCTCTACCCACGGCTACGACGTGATCGATCCCAATGCCGTGGATCCCGTGCTCGGCGGCGAGGCGGCCTTCGTGGCGCTTTGCGACGCCGCGCGCGCGGCGGGCATCGGCGTGGTGCTGGACATCGTACCCAACCACATGGCCTTCACGCCGGAAAACCCCTGGATCGCCGACATCATGCGCCACGGCCGGGGCAGCCAGTTCGCGCGGGTGTTCGACATCGACTGGGACAAGGGCCCGCTGCACTTCCCGGTGCTGGACGGCATGGTCGAGGACGTTCTCGATGCCGGCGAGATCGCCGTGACGGGCACCGTGCAGGACCCGGCGCTGGCGATCTACGGCCAGCCCTATCCCTTGCGCGAGACGCCGCTGGCCCGGCGCCTGGTCGAGGAAGGCGGCCTGGATGCGCCGACCCTGGCGGCCCTGCTCTCGGAGCAGTGGTGGTCGGTGGGAGACTGGCGCGAGACGGCCGAGGCGATCATCCACCGCCGGTTCTTCAACATCACCAGCCTGATCGGCGTGCTTCAGGAGGATGCCGGGGTGTTCAGCCTCACGCACCGCTGGATCACCGAGCAAGTACGCGCCGGGCGCATCCAGGGCCTGCGGGTCGACCATATAGACGGGCTGGCCCGCCCCGGCGGCTATCTGCGCCGCCTGCGCGATGCCGTGGGCAGCGTGCCCGTCTGGGTGGAGAAGATCGTCAAGGAGCACGAGGAAATCCCCGCTGCCTGGCCGATAGAGGGCATGAGCGGCTACGAATTCATGGCGCCGGTGACGCAGCTCCTCACCTCCGCTCCCGGCCTGTCCGCCATGCGCGAGGCGGCCGCGGGCGCCGTGCCGCCCGATACTCTGGCCGAAGTGCGCGCCGTCCGCAGCGAATTGCTGTCCGGCGCGCTCTCGCCCGAACTGCGCCGCGTCACCGAGGCGGCGATGAGCGCCCTTGCCGCGCCGCGCAGCCAGGGCTCCAGGCTGGCCGGGGCCGTGGCGGGCCTGGCGCTCGCCTGGCCGGTCTACCGCTCCTACAGCGCTGACGGCCTGCCGCTCGATCCGGCGCTGGAGGCGCTGCGGGACGATCTGACCGGGCCTCTGCTGGACTTGCTGGGCGCGGCGAACGGCAGCGATGCCGCCCGCAACTTCGCGGCCCGGTTCGAGCAGCTGACCGGCGCGCTCACGGCCAAGTCGGAGGAAGACACGGTGTTCTTCCGCGCCGTATCCTACCTGCCGTTCTGCGAAGTGGGCGGAGAACCGGACCTCGCACCGATCGGCACCGCTACGTTCGCCCGGCGCATGCAGGCCCGTGCCGAACGGACGCCGCTGGCTCTCGATGCCCTTTCCACGCACGACACCAAGCGCTCCGCCGATGCGCGCGCGGCTGTCATCGCCCTGGCCCGATTTCCCGATCTTGCGCGTACCTTCTACGAGGACGCGCGAAGCCGGGCGGCGCAGGCCGGACTGCCGGACGTCTGGGGCATCTATGCGGTGCAGACGGCGCTGGCCATGCGCGGGGTGCCCGATGCCGAGCGCCGCATCACCGATCACATGGCCAAGGCCGTGCGCGAGGCCAAGGACCTCTCCCGTCACGAAGCGCCTGACGAAGACGCCGAAAGCCGCACCGCCGCGCTCTGCACCGCGTTGCTGCGGGATCTGGAGAACCCCGCCTACTGGCCCGAGGCCGCCGAACCCGCCTATCGTGCGGCGCGGGAGGGCGCGATTCTGGCTCAGGCGGCATTCCAGCTGACGGCGCCGGGTATTCCCGACATCTATCAGGGCACCGAGTGGACCGCGGTGGCGCTCACCGATCCCGACAATCGCCGTGCGATAGACTGGGAAGGCGGCGGTGATGGCGGAACCTGGGACGGCCTTTCCGCGCGCAAGCTCGCTCTCACCCGGCAACTGCTGGCAGAGCGCAAGGCCGATCCCGAGCTTTTCGCGCGGGGCAGCTATGCGCTGCGCGAAACCGCGCAAGGTTGGACGGTAACGCGCGCGCTGGAGGACCGGCGGTTCACTTTCGACATCGCGTTCTAGCGGCGCCCGGCAGGGGCGGAAGGAGGGCGGGCCGCATCCGCGCTCCTTCCTGCCGACCTCAACTGCCGACGATGATCCCGCCATTGGGGTGCAGCACCTGCCCGCTCATGTAGCTGGCATCCTCGCAGGCCAGGAACAGGAACGAGGGCGCCACTTCATTGGGCTGGCCGGGGCGGCCCATGGGCGTATCCTCGCCGAAATGCTCGACCTTTTCCGGGCTGGCGCCGCCGCAGGGGTTGAGCGGGGTCCAGATCGGGCCGGGCGCCACGGCGTTGACGCGAATGCCCTCGGCCACGAGGTTTTCTGACAGGGAGCGGGTGAAGGCCGTGATCGCGCCCTTGGTGGCGCTGTAGTCGAGCAGTTCCTTGCTGCCCTTGTACATCGTCACGCTGGTGCAGTTGATGATGCTGGCACCGGGTTCCAGATGCGGCCGGGCGGCCTGGGTCATGAAGAACATGCCGAAGATGTTGGTCTGGAACGTGCGGCGAAGCTGGTCTTCGGAAATGTCGGTGATGTCCTTGTCGGGGTGCTGCTCGCCCGCATTGTTCACCAGGACGTCGATCCGGCCGAAGGTCTCGACCGTCTGGCGGATCGCCAGTTCGCAGGCATCGGGAGAGCCCACGTCGGCACGGATGGTGATGGCGCGGCGGCCCTCCGCCTCGACGATCCGCTTGGTTTCGGCCGCATCGTCGTCCTCCAGCAGGTAGACGATCGCCACGTTCGCGCCCTCGCGCGCAAAGAGCGCGGCCACCGCGCGGCCGATGCCGCTGTCAGCGCCGGTGACGACGGCCACTTTGTCTTTCAGCCGGTCCGAACCGGGATAGCGGGGCTGCCACTCGGGCTTGGGTTCGAGCTGGCTCTCATGGCCGGGCAGGGCGTCTTCATGGATCATTTCCTCGATGTCGGCCATCGGCTCGCTCCTCGTCTTGTCATGTCCCGTCCGTCCTGAGCCAACGTGGCAGGCAGCCTGCGGTTTCAGGGGCAGGGCGGTGTGCGACGTACCGTTCGGCGGGCCGGGCCAGATGCGGCGGCGCTTGATCCATGTTGGTCAGGTCATGTCGGACGCCGCACGCCGCGCACCATTTCCTCGATCCAGGCGATCAGCAGGTTGTTGTAGCCCTTGCGCTGGCTCTCGTCCTTCAGCGCATGGTCTGCGCCCTTTAGCACGCGGTAGCTCAGCGAGCGGCTGTTGCGGAACGCCGCCATGTAGGAGCTGATCGCCGGGTGCGGGACGTAGTCGTCGAATTCCGATTCCACGATCAGCACGTCGCCGGCGAAGCGCTCGCAGGCGGCGAGGGCGCGGTCCTGATGGCCGGTGCGGAAATGGCTGCGGTAACGGTCGATCTCGGCGCGGTCGAGCAGGGCCTTGGGCACGTCCCAGTGGCTGTCCGGGTAGAGCGCGGGCACCCGCAGCGCCAGCCAGGACACCGGCCGCTCGGCGGTGAGCAGGGTGGCGAGGTAGCCGCCATAGCTGGTGCCGACCACGGCGATGGCGGACGCGTCGATCCCCTCCTGCCGGGCCAGGAAATCGTAGGCGGCCAGCACGTCGGCCAGGCCGTCCGAACGGGTGACGCTGTCCCGCTGGTCGTCGTGGCGGGCATGGCCGCGCAAGTCGAAGGTGAAGCAGATGCAGCCGAGCTGGGCGATCTCCTCGGCGCGGACCAGATCCTGCTCCTGGCAGCCGCCCCAGCCGTGGATGAACAGCACCCCGGGGGTGAGCTTGGCCGGGGTGAGGACCGTGCCGTCGATGGTTTCGTCGGCGACGGTCAGGGTGACGGGACGGGCGGATTTCATGCGTTCACCATTCGTTGGGCACCCCCTCGTTGGGTAGGGCCGTTCAGCGGGATCAGTCGAGGATTTCGGCGTATTTGGTCAGCGGACCGGCCACCGGGTCCACGCCGCTATAGTATACCGCCGCGCCGGGCGGGGCGGCGTCGACCGCTCCGTAGATCTCGACGGTGGCACACGTCACCCCGGCGCGTTCGGGATGGGCCTGCAGATATTCGAAAGCGGCGATTTCCGCGCCGGTCGCGCCGCCGATCCGCCAGCTTTGCTCCAGCACGCCGATGCGGGTGGTGCCGTCGGCGGCCCGCCCTTCGGCGACGTCGTAATTGCGGCGCGAGGCGAAGAGGCCGGGATAGGCCGCGAACACGGCCTCGTCGTAGGCATGGGCCTTGGCCACGGCCTCGGCCCGGTCGTGGCGGAGAAGTTCGCGGCCCAGTTCCGCGAACCCGCCCCGCACCACATGGAGCTGCGATCCGCCATAGGCGACGTCCCCGGTATTGTTGCGTGTCAGCCGCTGCATGCCCCAATAGGCGAGCGAGCCACCGGGCAGCGCCACCACGCCGACGCTGAAGGTCTCGACTTCGGCCAGGTTCTCCTCGATCACCAGTCCGTCGCTTTCCAGCCGCGCCGGATCGATTTCCGCCAGTGCCGCGTCCAGTTCCGCCGGGGTGGACACGACCGTCTGGCCCTGCCCGCTGGTGGCCTCCACTTCCTTGAGCCGCACCGCGCCCTCTGGCAGCATCAGGCGCCCGGCGCGGCGGGCATCTTCAACGGCGAAGGCGGTATAGCCGCGCAGCACCGCGCCTCCCAGGCTGGCCGCGAGCGCCGCGCACCAGCCTTCCGGCGCGCGGGCATCGGGAGAGACCAGCCCATGACTGATCGCCTTGGTGGCCACGAAGCGGGCGGGCACGGCGCCGCCGAAGAACTGCGAGTCGCGAGTAATGCCCAAGGCGTGCGCCTCTGGCACCAGCAGGGTGTCGCGCGGCACGAAGAAGCGCTCGCCGCTGCCGCGCAGCGTCATCCAGCCGGGCTGGTCCGAGAGATCGGCCTCGGCAATGGCGGCGATGCGCCGCGCCGCCTCCAGCCATGTCGCCTGATCGTGCTCGTTGGCGAAAGGTTCGTCGGGCGGCGGCGTGGCCAGGATCCCGGCTCCAGAGCGAATTTCCGTCACGTCGCACCATCCTCGCATCAGCGTTCCAGAACGGTTGAACGCCCGAGCCCGGCCCGAGGATGCAGCCTGCCCCCGCACCGCCGGGCCCAGGGCGGCTTCGGCGCACCCGGCCCCGCGCGCAATCGGTCTTGACAACGCCTGCCGATCTGCCAATTGGTAGCGCTATCACTGTAAGAAACATGGGAGGGGGAAATCGTGACGAATCCCGATACTGCATGTCGTTGATGCCTGCCGACTGGACTGCCGGTACCTTCCTGGGCCGTGCCGATTTCGGCGAAGGGCCGAGCCCGATCCTCGTCGTTCGCGGCGAACTGATCGACATGTCCGCCGTGGCCCCCACCGTATCGGCGCTGGTCGAGGCCGGCGATTTCTCCGGTCAGGGCGGCAAGAACCTCGGCGCGTTCGACGCAGAGGCGGTGAACCTGCTCTCCCCGGTCGACCTCCAGTGCGTGAAGGCCTGCGGCGTCACTTTCGCCACTTCCGCCATCGAGCGCGTGATCGAAGAACGCGCGCGCGGTGACTGGAGCGCTGCCGCCGCCATTCGCGAGCGTCTGGAATCGCGCATCGGCGGCCAGATCCGCTCGGTCGTGCCCGGTTCGGAAAGCGCCGCGCAATTGAAGGCCGCGCTGATCGAGGACGGCCTCTGGTCGCAGTACCTCGAAGTCGCCATCGGTCCCGATGCCGAAGTCTTCACCAAGTCGCCGGTGCTCTCCACCATGGGCGTCGGCGCCGAGATCGGCGTGCGTTCGGACTCCAGCTGGAACAACCCCGAGCCCGAGATCGCCCTGCTGGTCGGCAGCGACGGCCAGGCCGTGGGCGCCACGCTGGGCAACGACGTCAACTTGCGCGATTTCGAGGGCCGCTCGGCCCTGCTGCTGGGCAAGGCCAAGGACAACAACGCCTCCTGCTCGCTCGGCCCGCTCGTCCGCATTTTCGACGAGAGCTTCACCATCGATGACGTGCGCGTCGCCGAAGTGCGCCTCTCGATCACCGGCGAGGACCAGTTCGTGCTGCGCGGCACCAGCAACATGGCGGAAATCAGCCGCGATCCGCTGGACCTCGTGCGCCAGACCCTGAGCGAACACCAGTACCCGGACGGCTTCGTGCTGTTCCTCGGCACGCTCTTCGCGCCCGTGCAGGACCGCGACGAGGAAGGCCGCGGCTTCACCCACAAGGTCGGCGACGTCGTCACCATCGAGAGCGACAAGCTGGGCCAGCTCCAGAACCGCGTCGTCACCTCGCGCGATGCCGCGCCCTGGCGCAGCGGCATTGCGGCGCTCTACGCCAACCTGCTCGCGCGCGGGCTTCTCAAGGCTTGAAGATCACATCCATGACCAACCATTCCGCCATCTATCCCAGCCTCAAGGGCAAGCGCGTGGTCATCACGGGCGGCGGCACCGGCATCGGTGCGGGCCTTGTCGAGGCTTTCGTGGCCCAGGGCGCGCAGGTCGCCTTCGTGGACATCAACGCGGCGGCCGGCGAGGCGCTCTCCGCCTCGCTGCCGGGCACGCATTTCCGCACTTGTGACTTGCGCGACCTTGAAGCGACCGCCGCCACCCTGGCCGAGCTTTCGGGCCTGCTGGGCGGCGTGGACGTGCTGCTCAACAATGCCGCCAACGACGATCGCCACACGATCGACGATGTGACGCCCGCCTATTGGGACGAGCGCATGGCCACCAATCTGCGCCACCAGTTCTTCGCGGCGCAGGCGGTGGTTCCGGGCATGAAGGCGCAAGGCGGCGGCGTGATCCTGAACTTCGGTTCGATCAGCTGGCACCTCGGTCTGCCCGACCTGGTGCTTTACCAGACCGCCAAGGCGGCCGTGGAAGGCATGACCCGCGCCATGGCGCGCGATCTGGGCGCGGACAATATCCGCGTCAACACGATCGTGCCGGGCAATGTCGATACCCCGCGCCAGAAGCAGTGGTACACGCCCGAGGGCGAGGCCGAGATCATGGCCGCGCAGTGCCTGAAGGCGCGCATCCAGCCTGCCGACGTCGCCGCGCTCTGCCTGTTCCTGGCCTCGGACGACGGCGCCATGTGCACCGGGCACGACTACTTCGTCGATGCCGGGTGGCGCTGACGTGACGCCGGAATCCGTCCTCTCCATCGGCGCCACGCTGGGCGAGGGGCCGGTCTGGACCGGCGACCGCCTGTGGTTCGTCGATATCAAGGAACACCGGCTCTACCGGCACGATCCCGCCACCGGCATGCTCGACATGTGGCATGCGCCCGACCAGATCGGCTGGGCGCTGCCGACGGAGCGGGGCGACATGATCGCCGGGGTCAAGACCGGGCTGCACCGTTTCAGCCCGGACACCGGCGCCTTCACGCTGCTCCACGATCCCGAGCCGAGCCGCCCGGACAACCGGCTCAACGATGCCGCCACCGATCCGGCCGGGCGCATCTGGCTGGGGTCGATGCATGACGCGGAGACCGAGGATTCGGGCGCGCTCTACCGGCTCGACCGGGGGCACTGCGTCCATGCCGGCCTGCCCGAGGTGGTCATCACCAACGGCCCTGCGATCAGTGCGGACGGGCGCACGCTCTGGCACACCGATACGCTGGGCAAGACGATCTGGCGCGTCGCCGTCAATGAAGACGGCGCGCTTGGCCAGGCCGAACCGTTCGTCACCATCGAGGACGGCGCAGGCTGGCCCGACGGCTGCGTGATCGATGCCGAGGGCTGCCTCTGGACCGGCCTGTTCGGCGGGTGGGGCGTGCGGCGCTACGACCCCGCGGGCAAGCTGATGGCCACCGTGAAATTCCCGGTCGCCAACATCACCAAGATCGCGTTCGGAGGCCCGGACCTGCGCACTGCCTATGCCACCACGGCACGCAAGGGCCTGTCCCCCGCCGAACTGGAACAACAGCCGTTTGCAGGCAACGTTTTTGCCTTCGATCCGGGCGTTTCCGGCTTGCCGGTTTGCCCCGCCAACAGCTAAGTCCCGCCAACAGCAAAGTCCCGGCAACATTTTTCGGGCGCCAAAAATAACATCGCGCATCACGATGAAGGGGAAAGAGGAATGACTGCGGCGCAGACTGGGCCAGCGATTGGTTCGGAAAGCCGGATCAACATGGCGTTCATCATCGCTATCGTGGCCGTCGCCACGATCGGCGGTTTCATGTTCGGCTACGATTCCGGCGTTATCAACGGCACCCAGAAGGGGCTTGAAGCCGCCTTCGACCTTGGCAAGCTGGGCATCGGCTTCAATGTCGGCGCGATCCTCGTCGGTTCGTCGATCGGTGCTTTCGCCGCCGGCCGCATGGCCGACATCATCGGCCGCCGCGGCGTGATGATGCTCGCCGCCGTACTGTTCTTCATCAGCGCCCTGGTGGCCGGCGCGGCCGGTTCCTCGGTCATCTTCATCCTCGCGCGCATCGTCGGCGGCCTCGGCGTCGGCGCGGCCAGCGTCATTTCGCCGGTCTATATCTCGGAAGTGACGCCCGCCGCCATTCGCGGCCGTCTGTCGAGCGTGCAGCAGGTGATGATCATCTCCGGTCTCACCGGCGCCTTCGTCGCAAACTTCGCGCTCGCGCGCTATGCGGGCGG
The DNA here is from genome assembly GCF_052113265.1 of Novosphingobium sp. YAF33. Lineage (NCBI taxonomy): Bacteria > Pseudomonadati > Pseudomonadota > Alphaproteobacteria > Sphingomonadales > Sphingomonadaceae > Novosphingobium > Novosphingobium sp. YAF33. The sequence goes on along the minus strand of NZ_JBFRCW010000002.1, from coordinate 552,069 downwards.
TTCCACGGAATCGCTCTGGCTCGACCTTCCGGCCTGGCGCTGGATGTTCTGGCTGCAGTCGATCCCCGCCGCGATCTACTTCTTCGCGCTGCTCATCATCCCCGAGAGCCCGCGCTATCTGGTGGTCAAGGGCCAGGAGCCCCGCGCCCATGCCGTGCTGACCAAGCTGTTCGGCACGGCCGAGGCGGACCGCAAGGTTGCCGAGATTCGCGCCAGCCTGGCCGCGGACCACCATAAGCCCAAGCTCTCCGACCTGATCGACAAGGCCAGCGGCCGCGTGCGCCCCATCGTCTGGGCGGGCATCGGCCTGGCCGTGTTCCAGCAGCTCGTCGGCATCAACGTGGTGTTCTACTATGGCGCCACGCTTTGGGAGGCGGTCGGCTTCTCGGAAGACTATGCGCTCCAGACCAACATCCTTTCCGGCGTGCTCTCGATCGGCGCCTGCCTCGCCACGATCGCGCTGGTGGACCGCATCGGCCGCAAGCCGCTGCTGCTGATCGGCTCGGCCGGCATGGCGGTGACACTCGCCACCGTGGCCTATGCCTTCTCCACCGCCGTCACCGGCGCGGACGGCGCGGTCTCGCTGCCCGGCAACAACGGCGTGATCGCGCTGGTCGCCGCCAACCTCTACGTGATCTTCTTCAATATGAGCTGGGGCCCGATCATGTGGGTCATGCTGGGCGAAATGTTCCCCAACCAGATCCGCGGCTCCGGCCTGGCGGTGGCGGGCTTCGCGCAGTGGATCGCCAATGCCGCCGTCTCGGTGAGCTTCCCGGCGCTGGCCGTTAGCCCGGGCCTGGCCGTAACCTACACCGGCTATGCCTTCTTCGCGGCCGTGTCGTTCTTCTTCGTCCGCGCCATGGTCAACGAGACCAAGGGCCGCGAACTGGAAGAAATGGAAGGCTGACGGATCGGGGGCAGGGGCTGGATAGCCCTTGCCCCCCGCCCGTCCTCACGGGCTTATGGCTGAGGCGCTCACGGGCTCACGCGGCGGCCTCTACCGCTTCACTTCACCGCGTCACCTCACCTCCCCCCAAACTTCGTCATTGCGAGCGTAGCGAAGCAATCCAGGGCGGCTCTGCGCGACTCTGGATTGCTTCGCTACGCTCGCAATGACGAAGGGGAGGGGTGAAGACAAAGGGACGTTTCGACGCGTCGCGAGGCACGCCGGCAAGGCGCGCCGGGCAAGGCACGCCAGGCGGGCTCAGGCGCCAGGGCTGGCGTCGGAATCCCGGCGGATCAGCTTGAACTCCGCGACGACATGGGGATGCTCCACGGTGGGTGTGCCCGCGCTGCGCGCGCGGATTTCGCCGATCAGCAGCCGCACGGCGCGGCGTGCCATCTCGGTGGTCGGCTGGCGGATCGTGGTCAGTTCGGGCCAGACCGAGACGGCCAGCGCGGTATCGTCGTAGCCGCAGACGGTGAGCTGGCGCGGCACGTCCAGCCCGCGGCGATGGGCCACGGTGATGGCGGCGGCGGCCATGTCGTCGTTGGAGGCGAAGATCGCGGTGGGCGGACTGTCGAGGTCCAGCAACCGCCCTGCCGCTTCCAGCCCCGAGCGATAGGTGAAGTAGCCCTGCGCTACCAGCGCGGGATCGAAGGGCAGGTTGAGCGCGGAAAGCGCCTCGCGGTAGCCGTCGAGGCGCTCGGCGCTGGCGGTCTGGTTCGGGTGGCCGGTGACGAAGCCGATCCGGCGATGCCCCAGCGCGGCCAGGTGATGCGTCATCGTGAAGGCCGCCTCGCGGTCGTCGATGCTGACCGAGAGCGCCCATTCCGGCGCCCGGCCCGTGGCGACTGCCACCACCGGCACGTCGGCATCCTTGAGCGCTTCCAGCACGGCCGGGGAATCGCTGAGCGGCGGCGGCAGGATCACGCCGTCGATGCGGGTGCGCAGCAATTGCGCCACGGCCTTCGCCTCACCGCCGCCCTCGCCGCCGTCCTCGTTGCAGGGCTTGACCAGAAGCTGGGCATGGGCGGCGCTGGTTTCCTCCAGGGCGCCGACCAGGAATTCGCTGAGATAGGCGAAGCTGGGGTTGGAATGGAGCAGGCCGATCCGCAAGTCCTCGCCCCCCGCCAGCGCGCGCGCGGCGGTGCTGGGGGCATAGTTCAGCTCCGCGATGGCGGCCTCCACCTTGCGGCGGGTTTCCTCGCGGACGTTGGCGCCCTTGTTGATCACGCGGCTGACCGTCATCGGCGAGACGCCGGCCAGTCGCGCGACGTCGTCGATCTTGGCGCTGGTGCGCTGCTTGCGCGGACCTCGGGTGGTGCTGCTCATCTGGTTCCCTGGCGGAGCCCCGGCGCTCACGAAGAGCGCCGGGGAATGTTCGCTAACACCACAAGTTACGTTGGTAGCGCAACCATCGAGCGTAAAATCGATGCCTTGTCCAGCATCCGGCTCAGTGAGGATGCCCGGGGGCGAGCGGGAAGTCCTGCGCCTCGTACCAGGCCAGGTCGTGCTCGGGCGCCGGGGATCCGGCCGGCAGGGGCAGTCCGTTGATCGACATCCAGTAGGCCAGGCTGGCATCGCGCCACCACTTGGCCTCGTTGTGCTGGATCTTGAGGTAGCTGGCGGTCTTCTGCCAGCGCTCGGCATCGACCTGGCCCTTCACGCCCTGCCAGTCCGCTTCCATCTGCGCGACGGTGGCCACGCCGCGATCGTAGTGCGCCACCATCTCGTTCCACAGCGTGCGGCCGGACTTCATCTTCCAGTCCCACGGCAAGTGGTGGAACCACAGCAGTTCGCTTTCCGGCGTCGTGCGCGGATCGGCCAGCAGCTTCGCCACGGCCGGCTCGTACTGCGCAACCGCGTTGCTGCCGGTCTTCGTGCGATCAAAGCCGATGCCGTCCTTGTCGGCCTTGTGGTAGTAGACCGGGTTCCATTCGGGCCGGGCGAGGTTGTTGATCCACGGGCCGGGGCCGTAGTGGTGGCCGGTGCCCATGACGTGCGCGAGCCCGAGCGGGCCGGTATAGTCGACCACCGCCTCGCGCGAGGCCATCATCATCTTCACCGCCGTATCGACCACGCGCGGATCGTTGCCGAAGGTCTGCTGTGCCCATTCGCGGGCGATCGTGTCCGCCGAAAGCGTCGGATCCCAGGCGAGGCGGCCGAAGGCGTACCAGTTGGCCTGGTTGAAAGTGGAGCCCGACCAGTCCCGGTCGCGTCCGACATTGGCGACGCCGGCAATGCCGCTCAATGTGTGGCCATAGAGCGAACCGTCGACCACTTTGGCCACGGTCGACCCCTTGCCCCTGGCGCGGGTGTCGGCCTCCAGCACTTCCTCGAACAAGGGGCCGAGGTAGGCGAGGTGGGTGGCGAAGCCGAGGTATTCCTTGGTGATCTGGAGTTCCAGCATCATCGGCGTCTTCGGCATGGCGCCGAACAGCGGATGGAACGGCTCGCGCGGCTGGAAGTCGATGGCGCCGTTCTTCACCTGCACCAGCACGTTGTCCGCGAACTTGCCGTCGAGCGGCTTGAACTCGGTATAGGCCTGCTTGGCGCGGTCGTCCGGGTCGGTTTCGGCATAGACGAAGGCGCGCCACATGACGATGCCGTTATGCGGTGCGACGGCGGCGGCCAGCATGTTGGCGCCTTCGGCATGGCTGCGGTGATAGTCGCGCGGGCCGGGTTGGCCTTCGCTGTTGGCCTTGACCAGGAAACCGCCGAAATCGGGGATCGCGGCATAGATCTCGTCGGTCTTGTCCTTCCACCAGGCCTGGACTTCGGGGTCGAGCGGGTCGGCGCTCTTGAGATGGCCGATCTCGATCGGCGCGGAGAAGCGGGCCGAGAGGTAGACCTTGATGCCCCAGGGCCGGAACACCTCGGCCAGCGCGGCGGCCTTGGCGATATAAGGCGCGGTCAGGCTTTCGGGCTTGGCGTTGACGTTGTTGAGGACCACGCCGTTGATGCCGAGCGCCGCGTTGGCGCGGGCATAGTCGGTGTAGCGGGGATCCTTGAAGTCCGGCAGGGTCCACCAGTCCCACAGCGACTGGCCCGCGTAGCCGCGCTCCACCGAACCGTCGAGATTGTCCCAGTGATTGAGCACGCGCAGCCCGATCTTCGGGGCGGACTGGAGGTCGATCGCGGCCAGATCGGCGCCGGTCTTCTGCGCGCGGATCAGCGCGAAGGCGCCGTAGAGCACGGCGCGGTCGGTCCTGCCGGTGACGACCAGCGACTTGCGGCCATCCAGCGTGGCGGCGCGCACCAGATAGCCTTCCTCGCCCAGGGCCGCCGTGGGCAGGCGCAGAGCGGAAAGGGCGGGATCGTCGGCCCTGGCCAGGACCACGGGAAGCGGCGCGGCGGTCAGGTCGCGGCGCAGTTCGCCGGCGGCGCGGTCCAGCGTTTCGGACTGGCCGATCACGCGGATTTCGCTCGCTTGCAGTGCCGGATTGGCCGCAGGGGCCAGCCAGAGGTCATAGCCATCGTTTGCAAAGGCAGGCGTGTCAGCGAAGCCCAGCGCCGCAAGGCATACGCCAATCGTCAGAAGCCGCTTCTTCATCATCCTCCCCTGTGTCCCAAAATCATGGCCCTGTGGCCGGATTAATTAGCGCCGCGATGCCATTGACAAGCTCGTTCATTGTCGCGCATGATACCGCTAACACACAAAGTTCAGGGCAGGCAACAGTGTTTGCCGTCCGATTGGGAAATGAACCCAACGCGGTTCAAGGGGATGCAGGGGAGAAATATGATTTTTCCGGTTTGTCTGACGCATGCGCAAACGCGCCGTTTGCGCGTGGTGGCGCTATCATGATCGCTGCCCAGGTGAAACGCCGCGAACTGCTGCGCTGGGGCGCGGGTGCCTCGATGCTGGCCTTCCTGCCGGTTGCCGCGCGCGCCGCGACCCCGCTCTACAAGGATCCCAAGGTCCCGGTGGACCTTCGCGTCAAGGACCTGATGGCCCGCATGACGCTGGACGAGAAGGTGGCCCAGCTCGTCACCCTCTCCACCCGCAAGCGCGAGATCATGGACGAATCGCGCGCTTTCGATCCGGCGCTGGCCAGCAAGAACCATCCCGAGGGTATCGGCCAGATCGCGCGCCCGTCCGACCGGGGCGGCGCGGCCACGGCCAACAATACCGGCACCGACGTCACCGGCCGCTGGCGCAAGCCCGCCGATACCATCGCTTTCGTCAATGCCACCCAGAAGTGGGCGCGCGAGCAGACCCGCCTTGGCATCCCCGTGCTGTTCCATGAGGAATCGCTTCACGGCTACATGGCGCCCGAGGCCACCAGCTTCCCGCAGGCCATCGCCATGGCCGGCAGCTTCGACCCTGAACTGGTGGAGCGCGTGCAGTCGGTGATCGGCCGCGAAGTGCGCGCGCACGGCTCCACCCTGGCGCTTTCGCCGGTGGTGGACATCGCCCGCGACCCGCGCTGGGGCCGTATCGAGGAAACCTTCGGGGAAGACCCCTATCTCTGCGGAGAAATGGGCGTCGCCGCCGTGCGCGGCCTGCAGGGCGAAGGCAAGGAACTGGCCGAGGGCAAAGTCTTCGCCACGCTCAAGCACATGACCGGCCACGGCCAGCCCGAGGCGGGCAACAACGTCGCCCCGGCCCCGCTCGGCAAGCGCGAGCTTTACGACAGCTTCTTCCCGCCGTTCCGCGAAGTGGTCCGCCGCACCGGCATCGCCGCGGTCATGCCTTCCTACAATGAGATCGACGGCATCCCCAGCCACGCCAACCGCTGGCTGCTGAACGACGTGCTGCGCGGCGAATGGGGCTTCGACGGCGCCATCGTCAGCGACTATGCCGCGATCGGCGAATTGGCGAGCTTCCACCACCTTGCCGCCGATATCCAGGGCGCGGCGCGCCTTGCCCTCCACGCGGGTGTCGATTGCGACCTGCCCGACGGCGAGGCCTATCGCACCCTGGCCGATCAGGTCCGCAAGGGGCTGGTGCCGCTTGCCACCGTCGATACCGCCTGCCGCCACATGCTGACGCTGAAGTTCCGCGCCGGCATGTTCGAGGCCGGGCCGGTCGATCCCAAGGCTTCCGCAAAGCTCACCGCCAATGCCGAAGCCCGCGCGCTGGCGCTGGAAGCGGCGCGCAAGTCGATCTGCCTGCTCAAGAATACCGGCGTCCTGCCGCTTGCGGCAGGCGCGCAGAAGCGCATCGCCGTGATCGGGCCGAACGCCAATGTCACCCGCCTGGGCGGCTATTCGTCCGAGCCGCGTTCCAGCGTGAACCTCGTCGAAGGCATCAAGGCGCGCGTTGCTGGCAAGGCCGAAGTGGTCTTCGTGCAGGGCGTGTTCATCACGAAAAGCGAGGACCGCTCGGCCAACGAAGTGCTGCTGGCTGACCCCGCCAAGAACCGCGCCCTGATTGCCGAGGCGGCCGAAGTCGCGAAAGCCAGCGACGTGATCGTGCTGGCCATCGGCGATACCGAGCAGACCAGCCGCGAGGGCTATGCCAAGAATCACCTTGGCGACCGCACCGACCTCGACCTCGTGGGCGAGCAGAACGAACTGTTCCGCGCCCTCAAGGCGACCGGCAAGCCGGTGATCGTCGTCGCGCTCAACGGCCGCCCGCCTTCATGGCCGACCGTGGCGGAGCAGGCCGATGCGATCCTCGAATGCTGGTATCTCGGCCAGGAAGGCGGCACCGCCATGGCCGAGGCGCTGTTCGGAGACGTCAATCCCGGTGCCAAGCTGCCGGTCACCGTGGTCAAGGACGTGGGGCAGGTGCCCTTCTTCTACAACCACAAGCCCTCGGCCAAGCGCGGCTATCTCTTCACCGAGACGGCGCCGCTCTATCCGTTCGGCTTCGGCCTGAGCTACACCACGTTCACCGTGGGCGCGCCCAGCCTTTCGGCGCCGCGTATCGGCCTTTCCGGCAATGTCACCGTCTTTGTCGACGTGACCAATACCGGCCAGCGCGCCGGCGATGAAGTGGTGCAGCTCTATGTCCACGATCAGGCCGCGAGTGTAACCCGCCCGGTCATGGAACTGCGCGGTTTCCGCCGTGTCACGCTGAAGCCCGGCGAGACGCGCAGGATCGAATTCACGCTCGGCCCTGACGATTTCAGCCTCTGGAACGAGGATATGCGCGAAGTCGTCGAACCCGGCCTGTTCGATATCCTGGTCGGCGCCAGCAGCGCCGATCTCAAGACCACCACTCTCGAAATCGCCTGAGGATCCTCCCCATGCCCAAGATCGTCGATGCCAAAGTCATCATCACCTGCCCGGGTCGCAACTTCGTCACGCTGAAGATCACTTGCGACGACGGCACCACCGGCGTGGGGGACGCGACCCTCAACGGCCGCGAGCTGTCGGTGGCCAGCTACCTGACCGACCACGTCATCCCCTGCCTGATCGGCCGCGACGCGCACCGTATCGAGGACGTCTGGCAGTACCTCTACAAGGGTGCCTACTGGCGCCGCGGTCCGGTGACGATGACCGCCATCGCCGCCGTCGACATGGCGCTGTGGGACATCAAGGGCAAGATCGCCGGCCTGCCGGTGTACCAGCTGCTGGGCGGCGCGAGCCGTGAAGGCGTGATGGTCTACGGCCACGCCAACGGCACCACCATCGAGGACACGATCAACGTGGCGCTCGACTATCAGAAGCAGGGCTACAAGGCGATCCGCCTCCAGTGCGGCGTGCCCGGCATGGCTTCGACGTACGGCGTTTCCAAGGACAAGTACTTCTACGAGCCCGCCGACGCCGACCTGCCCACCGAGAACGTCTGGAACACCGCGAAGTACCTGCGCGTCGTGCCCGAACTGTTCAAGGCCGCACGCGAGGCGCTGGGCTGGGACGTGCACCTGCTGCATGACATCCATCACCGCCTGACCCCGATCGAGGCGGGCCGCCTCGGCAAGGATCTGGAGCCCTACCGCCCGTTCTGGCTGGAAGACGCGACGCCTGCCGAGAACCAGGAAGCGTTCAAGCTCATCCGCCAGCACACCACCGCGCCCCTGGCCGTGGGCGAGATCTTCAACTCGATCTGGGACTGCAAGGACCTGATCCAGAACCAGCTGATCGACTATATCCGCGCCACCGTGGTCCACGCAGGCGGCATCACGCACCTTCGCCGCATCGCCGCGCTGGCCGATCTCTACCAGATCCGCACCGGCTGCCACGGCGCCACCGACCTTTCGCCGGTCTGCATGGCTGCCGCGCTGCACTTCGACCTCTCGGTGCCGAACTTCGGCGTGCAGGAATATATGCGCCACACGCCGGAGACCGACGCGGTCTTCCCCCATGCCTATACGTTCGAGAACGGCATGATGCACCCGGGCGAAGCGCCGGGCCTGGGCGTGGACATCGATGAGGAACTGGCCGCCGGCTACGAATACAGCCGCGCCTTCCTGCCGGTGAACCGCCTTGAAGACGGCACGATGTACAACTGGTGAGCGTGGTGAACGGCGTGACGCCACTCAAGGCCGCGGCGACCGGCCCGGGGAAACCCGCGGGCCGGGTGCGCTGGATCGTCTGCGCGCTGCTGTTCGCGGCGGTGGTGCTGAGCTATGTGGACAGGCTGGTCCTGCCCACGCTCAAGCCCGAGCTTCAGGCCCGCTACGGCTGGAGCGAGAGCGGCTATGCCGACCTCGCGATCTGGTTCCAGGCGGGCTACGGCATTGCCTATGTCGTGTTCGGCAGGCTGATCGACCGGCTGGGCGCGCGGGCGGGCTATGCCCTGGCCGTGACGCTCTGGACGGTGGGCCACATGGCGCACGCGCTGTTCACGTCCACCAGCGGCATGCTCCTGGCGCGCATCCCGCTGGCCATCGGCGAGGCGGGGACATTCCCCGCCGCCATCGCCGCCACCAACGAATGGTTCCCCAAGCGCGAGCGCGCTTTCGCCATCGGCATCTTCAACGCCGGCTCCAACGTGGGTGCGATCCTGACGCCGCTGGTGGTGCCGGTGATCGCGCTGACGCTCGGCTGGCGCTGGGCCTTCATCCTCACCGGCCTGCTGACGGTGGTGTGGCTGGCGGCCTGGCTCGGCTTCTACCGCCGCCCGCGCGACAAGAAGAACCTCAGCGCCGAAGAACTGGCCTGGATCGAGGCCGATCCGGTGGAGAAGCCGCGCCCGGTCAAGTGGCGCGCGCTGTTCGGCTATCGCCAGACCTGGGCCTACATGATGGGCCGCTTCCTGATCGATCCGGTCTGGTGGACATTCCTGTTCTGGCTGCCGGACTTCTTCAACAAGCAGTTCGGCGTGAAGATGCTGGACTTCGGCCCGCCGCTGATCGCGGTCTATATCCTGGCCGACATCGGTTCGGTGCTGGGCGGCTGGGCTTCCTCGCGCTTCATCGGCCGCGGCTGGAGCGTCAACCGCTCGCGCAAGACGGCGATGTTCATGGCCGCGCTCTGCGCCGTGCCGATCGCCATGGCGCCGAATGCGCCGGGCCTGTGGACGGCCGTGGCGCTGGTGGGCCTCGCCTGCGCGGGGCACCAGGGCTTCTCCGCCAACCTCTACGCCCTTCCCGGCGATACCATGCCGCGCTGGATGACCGGATCGGTCGTCGGCCTTGGCGGGCTTTCCGGGGCGCTGGGCGGCATGCTCATGGCCAAGTTCGCCGGCGCCATCCTTGAAACCGTGGGCAGCTACGAGCCGATCTTCGTCGTGGCCTCCTGCGCCTATCTCGTGGCGCTCGGCGTCATTCACCTGATCCTTCCCCGCTACCAGGTCGCCGATCCCGACGGCGAGAAAGTACCCGCATGACTCGTCCCCTCGTTCTTCACCCAGACCGCCTGTTCCCCGCCGATCCGGGCACCCGCGCCATCGCGCGCGCGCTCTACGAAGGCGTGAAGGACCTGCCGATCGTCAGCCCGCACGGCCATACCGACCCCTCCTGGTTCGCCTATGACCAGCCGTTCACCGACCCTGCCTCGCTGCTGATCGTGCCGGACCACTACGTGTTCCGCATGCTCTATTCGCAGGGCGTGGCGCTGGAATCGCTGGGCGTGCCCAGCGTGGACGGCAGCCCGGTGGAGCAGGATCCGCGCAAGATCTGGGCGATCTTCGCCAAGCACTACCACCTGTTCCGCGGCACCCCTTCGCGCATGTGGCTGGACTGGGTCTTCGCGGAAGTGTTCGGCCTCGACGTGCTGCTGGATGAGAGCACGGCGGACCATTACTACGAGGTGATCGACGCCGCGCTCAAGACCGAGGCGTTCCGTCCCCGCGCGCTGTTCGAGGCCTTCAACATCGAACTGATCGCCACCACAGAAGGGCCGCTCGACCCGCTCGCCCATCACCGCGCGATCCGGGAAAGCGGCTGGAGCGGCCGCGTCGTCACCGCCTATCGCCCCGATCCGGTGGTCGATCCCGAAACGCCGGGCTTTGCCGCCAAAGTGGCGAAGTTCGGCGAGATGGCAGGCGAGGACGTCTCGACTTACGCGGGCTATCTGGCCGCGCACCGCTTCCACCGCGCCCGCTTCCGCGAGGCCGGAGCCACCTCGACCGATCACGGCCATCCCAGCGCCCGCACCGCCGATCTCTTGCCAGAGGATTGCGAGGCGCTCTACCAGCGTGTCCTGTCGGCACCGGGCAAGGATGACGCCGAACTGTTCCGCGCCCAGCTCCTCACCGAAATGGCCGGGATGAGCGTGGAAGACGGCATGGTCATGCAGCTTCACCCCGCCGTCCATCGCAGCCACAACCAGGCCGTGCTCGACCGCTTCGGGCGTGACAAGGGCGGCGACATTCCGCTGCCCGGCGAATTCGTGCAGGCGCTGAAGCCCCTGCTCGACCGCTACGGCAACGACCCGCGCCTGACGCTGATCCTGTTCACGCTGGACGAGGACGTCTATTCGCGCGAACTGGCGCCGCTCGCCGGGCACTACCCCTCGCTGCGGCTCGGCCCGCCCTGGTGGTTCCACGATTCCCCCGAAGGCATGCGCCGCTTCCGCGAGCGCACGACCGAAACCTCGGGCTTCTACAACACCGTCGGCTTCAACGACGATACCCGCGCTTTCCTCTCGATCCCCGCGCGGCACGACGTGGCCCGCCGCATGGACTGCGCCTGGCTGGCGCAGCTCGTGGCCGAACACCGCCTGCCCGAGGATGAGGCGCATGAAGTTGCCCGCGCGCTCGCTTACGATCTCGTCAAGGCGGCATACAAGCTGTGAGACTTTCCGCAGAGACCCTCGGCCAGGTTCCGGCCTCCGTCGCCCGTCCCGCCTATGACCGCGCGGCGGTCAAGGCGGGGGTCGTCCACCTCGGCATCGGTGCCTTCCACCGCGCGCACCAGGCCGCCGTGTTCGAGGCGGCGCTGGCTTCGGGCGACTTGCGCTGGGGCGTGGTCGGCGTCTCGCTGCGCTCGGCCTCGGTGCGGGACCAGATGAACCCGCAGGACGGCCTCTACACCCTGCTGGTGCGCGAAGGCGCGGTGCAGACCCCGCAGATCATCGGCGCCGTACAGCGCGTGCTGGTCGCGCCGGAAGAGCCGGAGGCGGTGGTCGCCGCGCTGGCCTCGCCCGATACGCACCTCGTCACGTTGACGGTGACCGAGAAAGGCTATTGCCTCGATCGCAAGACCGGCAGGCTCATGGCGGATGACGCGGACGTCGCCGCCGATCTCGCCGGGCTGGAGCGTCCGCGCACGGCGGCGGGCTTCCTCGTCGCGGCGCTCGCGCGCCGGCGGGTAGAGGGCCTCGCCCCGCTCTCGATCCTCTCCTGCGACAACCTGCCCCACAACGGCGCGCTGCTGAAAGGCGCGGTGCTCGCCATGGCCGAGGCGCACGATCCTGCGCTCGCCGCCTGGATCGCGCAGGGCTGCACGTTCCCGGCCACCATGGTCGACCGCATCGTGCCCGCCACCACGGACGAGGACATCGCCGGTCTCGCCGCGCTGACCGGCGTGGAAGATCGGGCCATGGTGAAGGCCGAGCCCTTCCTGCAATGGGTGATCGAGGACAGCTTCGCAGGCGAGCGGCCGGATTTCGCTGCTCTCGGCGTCCAGCTGACCGATGCCGTCGCCCCGTGGGAGGAAGCCAAGCTGCGCCTGCTCAACGGCGCGCATTCGGCCATCGCCTATCTCGGCGGGCTGGCAGGCGACGCGTTCGTCCACGAGTTCGTCGGCACCGCGCAGGGCCGTGCTTTCGTCGAGCGGCTGTGGGACGAAGTGGTGCCCACGCTGAACCCGCCCGCCGGGCTCGACGTGCCGGCCTACCGCCAGGAACTGATGGCCCGCTTCGCCAACAGCGCGCTCCAGCACCGCACCCGCCAGATCGCCATGGACGGATCGCAGAAGCTGCCGCAGCGCCTGCTCGCGCCGCTGGCCGCTGTGGCGGAGCAGGGCGGTTCCTTCGCGGCCATCACGCTGGCCGTTGCCGCCTGGGTACGCTGGCAGGCGGGCACGAGCGACGCGGGCGAGAGCTTCGCCATCGACGATCCCGCCGCTGCCGCCCTTGCCGATGCACTGCGCCTTGCGGCCACGCCGCGCGCCCGGGTCACCGCAGCCCTCGGCGTGCTGGGCCATGTGCCCGATGCCGCCGTGCTCGATGCCGTGGCCGCCCATCTCGGCCATCTCGAAACTTCCGGCGCCCGCGCCGTCATCACTGCATTCCTGGGAGAGAACGCATGACCCTCCGCACTGCCCTGCTGGCGGTCTCGGCCCTTGCGGCCAGCCTGAGCCTCGCCGCTCCCGCCCTGGCCGATGCGCCGCGTCTGGAGACCAAGGGCGATACGAAGCAGCTGATCGTGAACGGCAAGCCGATGCTGATGATCGCGGGCGAGCTGAGCAATTCGGCCTCCTCCAGCGCCGCCTATATGGCGCCGCACTGGAAGCGGCTGAAGGAGATGAACCTCGATACCGTGCTGACGCCGGTGTCGTGGGAACTGATCGAACCCACCGAGGGCACGTTCGACTGGTCCTCGGTCGATTCCCAGATCAAGGCGGCACGCGCCAACAACCTCAAGCTGGTGGTGCTGTGGTTCGGGGCGTGGAAGAACTCCATGTCCACGTACATCCCGGCCTGGGTCAAGCGCGACCAGCAGCGCTTCCCGCGCGCGCAGCTTCCCAATGGTCAGGGCGTGGAGATCCTCTCGACGTTCGGCGCGGAGACGCTGAAGGCCGACGAGCGCGCCTATGCCGCGCTCATGGCGCACCTCAAGGCGGTGGATTCCACGCAGAATACCGTCGTCATGGTGCAAGTGGAGAACGAGATCGGCATGTTGCCGGTCGCGCGCGACTACAGCGCCGCCGCCAATGCCGCCTACCGCGAGCCGGTTCCTGCTGAACTGGTCAACTACCTCGTCGCTCACAAGGATTCGCTGGTTCCGGGCATGCGCCGGATGTGGCTCGAACGCGGCGCGCGTACCAGCGGTTCGTGGGACGAGCTGTTCGGCGGCGGCGATGCCGCGGCGGAAGTCTTCGCGGCCTGGCACTATGCCCGCTTCGCCGACCAGCTCGCCGCGGCGGGCAAGGCGGCCTATCCGATCCCGATGTACGTCAATGTCGCGCTCAACCGCCCGGGCCGCATCCCCGGCGAATACCCGAGCGGCGGCCCGCTGCCGCACTTGCTCGACGTCTGGAAGGCCGGAGGGCCGCACCTCGATTTCCTGGCGCCGGACATCTACTTTTCCAGCTTCGTGGACATCGTGAACGGCTACAAGCGCCCGGACAACGTGCTGTTCATTCCCGAGGCGCACAATTCCACCAATCCGGTGGCGCCCGCCAATGCGTTCTACGCCATCGGCCAGCTCGACGCGATCGGCTTCGGCCCCTTCTCCATCGACTCGGTGGACGAGGATCCCGGCGCGCTCAAGGATGCCTACGGCGTGCTCCAGCAGCTCAAGCCCTACATTCTCGATGCGCAGGGCACCGATCGCATGGTCGGCTTCAAGCCGCGCCAGCTCTATGACGAAACGCTGGTCTACGAGCCGGAAACCCGCGATGTCGGCCCCTATCGCTTCACCATCGCCTATGCCGATATCCAGAGGCCGGTGGCCAATCCCGGCGCCGACGCCTCGGTACCGGGCACCACTGCGGCGATCGCGGCGGCAGGCGGCATGATCATCCAGATCGGACCGGAAGAGTATCTGATCGCCGGGCAGGGCATTACCGTGACGTTCAAGCCCAGGACCGGCAAGGCCGCGCTGGCCGGGATCGATTCGGCGTTCGAGGGCGAATTCGATTCGACCGGCAAATGGGTGCCCGGCCGCCTGCTCAACGGCGACCAGACGCACCAGGGCCGCCACATCCGCCTGGAGTCCGGAAAGTGGCAGATTCAGCGGGTAAAACTCTATGATTACGATTGAAAGATACCGCTAACATAACTGTTGACGCGCGCCGGCACTGGGCATATTAAGGCTTCAATGATAGCGCTACCAGTGTTGGCGCAACCCACGATCCGCTCGGAAGCGGACGTGATTTAAATGGGAGGGGATATCCAATGCGATCCAACCGTATTTCCGTTCGTGCCGTTCTTCTGAGCGCCGCCGCGCTCTCGGGCCTTTCCGCGCCTGCCGCCTTTGCGCAGGACGCTGCGGGCACCACGGCCGCCGACACCGTCGATACGACCGCCGCCCCTCAGGACGATACGCCTTCCGCGGGCGACATCATCGTCACCGGCATCCGCGCCTCGCTGCAGAGCGCGACCAATGCCAAGCGCGATGCCGTGACCTTCGGCGATTCGATCTTCGCCGAAGACATCGGCAAGCTGCCCGCCACCAACCTGGCCGAAACGCTGAACCGCATGCCCGGCGTGCGCCTCAACCGCGACATCAACGGCGAAGGCACCCAGGTCGCCATCCGCGGCCTTGGCCCCAGCTTCACCCGCGTGCTGCTGAACGGCTCGCAGCTCCAGGTCGCGTCCGACGGCGGCACCAACGGCGGCAGCGCCAACCGCGAAGTCGATCTCGACTTCTTCCCGTCCGAACTCTTCACCCGTCTCGACCTTGCCAAGAGCCCTTCGCCCTCGACGCTCGAAGGCGGTATCGCCGGCACCGTCAACCTGCACAACGCGCGCCCCTTCGACAAGGAAGGCACGCACTTCACCGTCGTCGGCCAGGGCCAGTATACCGATAGCAACGGCAAGATCAGCCCGCGCGGCGCCGTCGTCGCCAGCCACACCACGGATACCTTCGGCATTCTCGTCGGCGTGGCCGGCGTGAAGACCAAGACCCGCGTCGATGGCTTCGAATCCGTGGGCTGGACCGACGGCAACCTCGGCGCCGGCGATCCGGGCGGCAACAACTTCTCCTGGGCCTCGGTGGTTCCGACCAATACCGGTCACGGCCTCGTTGCTGGCCAGCCGGTGGACGTGGTCGCCACTTCGGGTCTCACCCGCGACCAGCTCAGCACCGCGCTGATCCCGCGCCTCGGCCGCAACAGCCTGACCAACGGCGACCGTTCGCGCATCTCCGCGCTGGCATCGCTCGAATGGCGTCCCAGCGACGAGCTGCACTTCGCGATCGACGGTATCTGGGCCAAGTCCAAGCGTGACTACTACAAGGTCAACATGAACTGGCAGGTCCGTAACTCGGGCCCGGGCACCAGCGCGCAGTCGACCGGCGGCATGATCCCGATCGACCTTGCGGTCGACGACAACGGCGTGGTCACCAGCGGCACCTTCGCCAACTCCTCGTTCTTCCTCGAAGCGAGCCAGTTCAAGCAGACCACCAAGTTCTGGAACATCGCGCCGAGCGTGACCTGGCAGCCTTCCGAC
This sequence comes from Novosphingobium sp. YAF33, assembly GCF_052113265.1. Classification (NCBI taxonomy): domain Bacteria; kingdom Pseudomonadati; phylum Pseudomonadota; class Alphaproteobacteria; order Sphingomonadales; family Sphingomonadaceae; genus Novosphingobium; species Novosphingobium sp. YAF33. The sequence continues at coordinate 536,453 of NZ_JBFRCW010000002.1, read as the reverse complement.
CGCGTGAAGGTGGAAGCCAATGCCAACTGGTCGAAGAGCAAGTTCTTCCGCGAACAGCCGACCTGGGCCTTCCAGACCACCCCGGGTTCGGGCGTGGACGTCTACTACGACAACAGCGGCGGCAACCAGCCGATCATCACCACCAATGTCGATCTCAACGATCCGAACATGGGCTGGGAATGGTACCGCCAGAACGTGTCGCTGGTTCGCCGCGATACCGAGACGCGCGGTGCCCACCTCGACACCACCATCGGCGACAGCGACTTCAGCGTGAAGTTCGGCGGCGCCTATGACCGGGCCCAGCGTTCGATCCGCGCTTACGACAACAGCCCGGCCTACCAGCTTTCCGTCTGCGGCACCGGCTGCACTGGCGATACCGGCTCGATCACCACCGGCCAGATCCCGCAGTACCTGACCCAGTTCCCGGTCAGCAACTTCGGCCATCTCGCCAGCGGCAGCGTGGGCTACAATGCCTTCGTCATCCCCGACTTCGATGCCATCAAGCAGGCCACCAACTACGCCAGCTACCGTGACAGCGCGCCGGAAACGCGCGGCGCAGTGACCGGCGGCGCCACGGGCGATATCGACGAGACGGTGCTGGGCGCCTACTTCGAACTGAACGGCACCACCGAACTGTTCGGCCGCGAACTGCACATGAACGGCGGCATGCGCTATGCCCATACCAAGCAGATCGTCGTCGGCCCGAGCCAGGTCGGCACCGCCATCATCGACATCACCTCGCGCTCGAACTACGACAACTTCCTGCCCTCGGTGAACTTCACGTACGATGTGCTGGACAACCTGAAGCTGCGCTTCTCGGCCTCGCGCACGATGACGCGTCCGAATGCCGACCAGATCCTGCCGGGCATCACGTTCTCGGATCCCTCGGCCCTCACGGCCAGCGCGGGCAATCCTGATCTGAAGCCCTACACTTCGGACAACTTCGATATCGGCGGTGAATTCTACACCGGCGGCATCGGTTATGTCGGTGTGTCGGCCTTCCAGAAGAACATCGCCGGCTTCACCGTCACCACGTCCTCGGAAGTGCCCTTCGGTTCGCTCAACATTCCGTACGACAGCCTGATCTCGACCCAGCAGAACGCCCTCAGCGACCGTTCGCTCCAGACCGGCGTGCCGATCGCGAACCTGCCGATCACGGTGACCCGCCCGATCAACCTCAGCGACCTGAAGATCAAGGGCATCGAGGCCACCTGGGTGCAGCCGCTCGACTTCCTGGTGCAGGGCCTGGGCTTCTCGGCCAACGGCACCTACCTGAAGCAGTCCTCGTCCTCGGGCCTCGTCGCCACCGGTGTTTCGCCCTACTCGTACAACCTCCAGGGCTTCTACGAGAACAACGGCCTGTCGGTCAGCGTGAACTACGTCTGGAACGACGCGTCGATCGCCGTGAACGGTCCGCAGAACGGCATCCAGAACGCCGCCCTGCGCTCGGACGCCCGTGGCCAGCTCGACATGTCGGCCGGCTACCAGCTGCCCTTCCTGAACAACGCGGTGCGCCTGACGCTCGATGTGCTGAACATCACCAACGAGCCGATCCGCACCACCTTCGAATACGACAACGCCGCTTACTCGGTCTACTACCCGGGCCGTCAGGTCCTGCTGGGTCTGCGCGCCAACTTCTGATTGTTCTTGCAGGGAACTCCTCCTCCCTGAAAACTCCGAGCCGGCGTCCATTCCCTGGATGCCGGCTCATTTCTTTTATGGGGTCCGCGATGCTGCCGAAGTTCCGTCACCTTGCCCTCACCGCCCGGATGGTCACGGGCCGCCCGTTCACTCGCGTGCTGATCCCGGCCGCTCTTGTGACGGCCGGGCTGGGCGTCTCGGCGCCTGCGCTGGCGGCGGCCTGTCCCTGGGTTTCGGCCTGGGGATCCTCGCAGATGCTTCCCGATGCCGACAATGCCCTTCCGGCCGAGGCTACGCGCGATGTGACGCTGCGCCAGATCGTGCGGCCCTCGATCGGCGGCACCGGACTGCGCGTGCGCCTGTCCAATGCTTTCGGCGACACGCCGCTGGTGATCGAGGCCGCCACGCTGGCCCGCGCCCGGGCGGCGGACAAGGCCGGGATCGACGCCCGTTCGCTCACGCCGCTGCGCTTCTCCGGCAAGGCCCGCGTGGTGATCCCGCCGGGCGCGGACTGGCTTTCCGACCCCCTGGACCTGCCCGTCCGCGCTTTCGAGGACCTGGCCGTCTCGCTCCACGTCCAGGCCATGCCCCAGCGCCAGACCGCGCATCCCGGCTCGCGCGCGACTTCCTACTGGATCGCGGGCGACCATGTTGCCGATGCCGAACTGGCCGCGGCCAAGCCGATCGACCACTGGTATCTCCTTTCGGGAATCGAGGCGCGGGCCTGCGGGGCGGGCGCAGTGGTGGCGCTGGGCGATTCGATAACCGATGGGCGCGGCTCCACCACCAATGGCAACGACCGCTGGACCGACGTTCTCGCCCGGCGGCTGGCGGGCAGTTCGGCAGGCAGGCGCGCGGTGATCAACCAGGGCATCGGGGGCAACCGCGTGCTGCTTGACGGGCTCGGGCCCAATGCCATGGCCCGGCTCGACCGTGACGTGCTGGCGCTGCCCGGCGTCACTCACCTCATCGTGCTGGAAGGCATCAACGACCTGGGCGTCCTCACGCGCGACCACCCGGTGAGCGCTGCGGAACACGCCGCCAAGGTGGAGCAGATCACCGGCGCCTACGGCCAGATCGTTGCTCGCGCCCATGCGAAGGGGATCAAGGTCTACGGCGCGACATTGCTGCCGTTCATGGGCATGGACTACTACCACCCGGGCGCCGTCAACGAGGCCGACCGCCAGGCGATCAACGCCTGGATCCGGGCACCGGGCAACTTCGATGCGGTGATCGATTTCGACAAGGTGATGCGCGATCCCGCGCGGCCGGACCGGCTCAATCCCGCCTATGACGTGGGCGACGCGATCCATCCCAACCCGGCCGGCTACAAGGCCATGGGCGAGGCGATCCCGCTGGACTTGCTGCGCTAGGAAAGAGCGAGGAGAGGTGCGTCTCCCGGATCAGGTCCGGGATGACGATCTCAAGCCGGGCAGACGTCGTCTCCGGGGCGCGGCAGCGGTGTCGTGCGCAGCAGGGCAGGCGTCGGGCCGGGTCTGGCCGGATCGGTGGCGGCATAGAACGGGTCGCGCTGGGCCTGTTCCAGAGTGACGAACCGAAAGCCCATGTCCCGGTAGAGCGCCAGGAGCCGCGGCATCATCCGCGCATCGAAAGCGCCGACGTGGAGCAGCAGCACATAAGGCACATCGCGGCGGAACCGGGCCTGCGAAGCGGCCCGCGCGGCCTCGGCATCGGCGCGGGCGGCGGAAAGGAAGCGCGCTTCGAGATCGGCGATCGCGGCGGTGTTCCCCTGGACGGCGCAGCGGGCATAAGGCGCGTTCCACGCCCAGTCGTCGAAGGAGAGGCTGACCCCGGCGATACGATAGTGCCGCTGCGCCAGCGCCGCCCGCACGGAGTCGCGCATGGCCGGGTCCCTGCCCTCGGCGAGGAAGGGGTAGCGTAGCCAGGGCTTCATGCCGCGCGGTGCGAGGGCGGCCTGGTTGCGGTCCAGCTCGGCCACGAATTCCGCCGCGCCCACTTTGTCCAAATTGAGATGCCGGAAGCCGTGATTGCCGAAAGGCAGCCCGGCGGCGTGCCAATGGTCCAGCACGGTGTCGAGATCGCCAGCCTCGCCCTTGCCGGCATTGACGAAGCCGAAAGCCGGGGCGCGGGCCTGTTTCAGGGCGGCCAGGATGGCGTCCGTCACCGAGAGCGGGGTATCGCCGCTGGGGTAAGGCGTGTGCAGGGGCAGGTCGTCGAACGTGAGCGCGATCTGCGGCGCGGGGGCGGCAAGCGCGGGATGCGGGGCGAGCGCCAGGATCAGGGGCAGCGCGGCGCTCAGCAGGCGCGTGGATTTTGCGGCTGGCGCCCTGGTTGCCGTTGCGACTTGCGTCGTTACTTCCGCCTGCACGCCCTCTTCCCCCACCTTTTCCTGAACCGTCCCTCCGCACTGCCCATCCCTTATTTCGTCATTGCGAGCGTAGCGAAGCAATCCAGAGTCGCGCAGAGCCGCCCTGGATTGCTTCGCTACGCTCGCAATGACGAGGTGTGTCGGGTGTCGGATGTCTGTGTTTCCGTCTGTCGGCTGTGCGCGTGGTTCAAGAGACTGCGCGCCCCTTGGGCGATCTCGCATTCCCGCACCCCCACAGGAGCGCCCAAAGGGATGGCGAACCGCATCTCGTTCGCCATCCCTTTGCCGTATCAGTGAACGAAGGGATCGATCGTCTTGATCGTGCCGTCTTCATTGTAGTGCAGTTCGGTGACCTTGACGTTGCGCAGGCGCGTCTGGCCGGAGAGCTGGCTGTCGGCATAGAACAGCCACCACTTGCCGTCCTTCTCGACGATCGAGTGATGCGAGGTCCAGCCTTCGACCGGGTTCAGGATGCGGCCCTTGTACGTGAAGGGACCGTAGGGGTTATCGCCGATACCGTAAGCGATGTAGTGCGTGTCGCCGGTCGAGTAGCTGAAGTAGTACTTGCCCTTGTACTTGTGCATCCACGAGGCTTCGAAGAACCGGCGGTCATGGTCGCCGCCGAGCAGGAGCTTGCCCTTCTCGTCCACGATCTTCACTTCACGCGGTGCTTCGGCGAATTCCAGCATGTCGCCGGTCATGCGCGCCACGCGCGGGAGCAGGGCGGGCTTGTCGTCGGCCTGGAGGTCGGTCTTCGAACCGTTCGGATCGTACTTGCCGTTCACGTTGCGCTGGAGCTGGCCGCCCCAGATGCCGCCGAAGTACATGTAGCTCTGGCCGTCGTCGTCAGTGAAGACGGCGGGGTCCATCGAGTAGCTGCCCTTGATCGGCTGCGGTTCCGCCTTGAACGGGCCCATCGGGTCCTTCGAGGTGGCGACGCCGATGCGGAAGGCGCCCTGCTTGTCCTTGGCCGGGAAGTAGAGGTAGTACGTGCCGTTCTTGAAGGCGGCGTCCGGCGCCCACATCTGCTTCGAGGCCCAGGGCACCTGCTTCACGTCCAGCGCGAGGGGACCGATGGTGACCTTGTCGCCCACCTTGTCCATCGACAGGACGTGGTAGTCGCGCATTTCGAAGTGGCCGCCGAGATCGTCTTCCGGCGTGGGACCGTCCACGTCGTGGCTGTTGTAGATGTAGAACTTGCCGTTCCAGACATGGGCGGAAGGATCGGCGGTATACATCTCGCTGACCAGCGGCTGCGAAAGGTACTTCTTGCCCGAAGCGGCGCCGGCTTCGGTGGCATCGGCCGATGCGGCGGCGTCAGGCGCGCCTCCGGTACCATTGCAGGCGGCCATCAGGCCGCAGAAAGCGGTTGCCGCAAGGGCTGCGTAAATTCGCCTCGACACATCTATCTCCCGGTCGGTTTAAACCTTCTATCCGAAAGATAGCGCTAACATCCGTCAGGGGCAACCGGGATATTCTCGCCCCCCGATCAGGCGAATTCCGGCCGCCGAACGGCGCGAACCTTGCCGATGCCCGCCACGAAAACGAGCGCGGCAACCACGGCGAACGCGCCGGCCAGGGCGAAGGCGGGCGTGTAGGAGCCGGTCAGCTCGCGGATCACGCCGGCGCCGAAAGCGGCCAGCGCGGCGCCCATCTGGTGCGCCACCATCACCCAGCCGAACACGATCGGCGCGTCGCGCTCTCCAAAGGACAGGTTGGCGAGCTTGAGCGTCGGCGGCACCGTGGCGATCCAGTCCAGCCCGTAGAACACCGCGAAGATGGTCAGGCTGACCGTGCCGAAATCTATGAAGGGCAGGGCCAGCAGCGACAGTCCGCGCAGGCCGTAATAGACGGCCAGGAGGCGGCGCGGGTCGTGGCGATCGGACAGCCAGCCCGACGCGGTCGTGCCGATCAGGTCGAAGAAGCCCATCAGCGAAAGCAGCCCGGCGGCCGCGACCGGGGCGATGCCGTGGTCTCCGCAGAAGGCGATCATATGCGTGCCGACCAGGCCGTTGGTGGTGAGGCCGCAGACGAAGAAGCTTCCCGCCAGCAGCCAGAACACCGGCTGGCGGGCGGCGCGGACGAGCGCCTCGATGGCGAGCCAGGGCGTCGCCGCCTGCTTCATCGGCGGCGCGGGGGCAGTGCCTTCGTCTTCGCCGAAGCGCCGCACGCCGCGCGTCTCGGGACGTTCGGGGACGAACAGGGCCACCACGGGGATTAGCGCGGCGCAGCCCAGGCTGACGGCCAGTGCCACCGGCCGCCAGGCGCCGCCTTCCGACAGCCAGGCCAGGAAGGGCAGGAACACGAGCGCGCCGGTGGCCGTGCTGGCGCTCAGCATGCCCATGACCAGCCCCTGCCGCGAGGCGAACCAGCGGTTGACCACGGCCGCGCCCAGCACCGAGGCGACGGCACCCGAACCGATGCCCGACAGCACGCCCCAGCTCAGCACGAAATGCCAGGGCGCCGTCATCCAGCGGCTGGCGAAAGTGGACAGCGCCATGAGCACGAGGCCCGCCAGCATGGTGCGCTTGATCCCCACGCTCATCATCAGCGCCGCGGCGAAGGGGCCGACGAGGCCGTAGAGCAGGATGCCGATGGCCGCGGAGAACGAGATCGTCGCCCGGTCCCAGCCGAAGTGCAGTTCCAGGGGCAGCATCATCACGCCCGGTGCCGATCGCAGGCCGGCCGAGAACAGCAGGGCGAAGAACGTCACGGCCACGACGATCCAGGCGGGGTGCGGGCGGCGGAGGGCAAGGGGCATGGGCAGGTTTCCCGAAAAGGTCGAAGCGGAGAGATAGCGGGAGTCCCGCCGCGATCCGAACGAGAAAGATTGGCGCGGGTTGTGAATTCCAGTAACAACCCGGGCATGTACCGCCCGCCCTCGCTCAACACGCTGCGTGCGCTGGTCGCCGCTGCCCGGCACCGCAGTTTCACGCGGGCGGCCGAGGAACTGGGCGTTACGCACGGCGCGATCAGCCACCGGGTCCGCGAAGTGGAGGAGCGGCTGGGAGAGCCGATGTTCGAGCGGCAGGGCAATTCCATGCAGCCGACCCTGGCGGCGCTGCGCATCCTGCCCACCGTGCGCCAGTCGCTGGAACTGATCGCCAGCGTATTCCCGGAACCGCCCGCGGCGGGGCATGTGGTGCTGAAAGTGGCGGTGCTCCCGTCATTCGCCTCGCACTGGCTGGTGCCGCGGCTGGCGGAGTTCCACGAGTCCCATCCCGGCATCGCCATCGCGCTCGATCCGCGCATGGACCTCAGCCCGGTCGGCCCGCAGGGGCTGGACGCCGCCATCCGCTATGGCAGCGGCGAGTGGCCGGGGCTGGTGGTCGAACGGCTGATGCAGGACACCGTGTTCCCCGCCTGCTCGCCCGCCTATCGCGAGCGGATGGGGATCGAGAGCGAGCAGGACCTCGGCCGCTGCCGGTTCCTGCGCAATTCCTGGCAGCCTTGGACGCCGTGGTTCCAGCGCGCCGGGCTGGCGCTGCCGGAGCCTGCCGATTCGCAGCCCTACGACGATGCCGGGCTGCTGCTGGAAGCGACCGCGGCCGGGCACGGCGTGGCGCTCGTGCGCAAGGTGATCGCGCAGGACGCCATCGCCGCCGGGCGGCTGGTCCGTCTCTCCGCGGTCGAGCATCCCTTTGAAGGCGCCTATCATTTCGTTCGCCATCCCGGCAGTCCTCCGGCCAGGACCGCGGCGGTGCTGGCCTTCGCGGTGTGGCTGAAGCATCGCCTTGATGGTGAGTTTACCGGAGCGAAACTCCAACACCCGTAATTGCCATTGCCGGGACCGCGCCAAGCTGGCACGGGCAGGTCGAGGGCAATGCGAATGACCATCCTGCAAGATATCGAGAAACTCGTCGTCCGGCTCGCACCAGAGCCGGTCTGCGACGATTGCATCACGCAAAGGCTGGGCCTGAGCGTGCTTCACCATGCGGATGTCCAGACCCGCGAACTCGTTGGAACCAACGGTTTCGTGCGGAGCAAGGACGAATGCAGCCTTTGCGGCGAGACCAAGCTGGTGATTCGCCGGCACTGACGGCGCGGCTTGCGCCGCGTCAGTGCCTCAGCAGCACCGTCCGCCGTTCTTGCCGCCGTACCGCGCCTCCTGACGGTCCCGGAAGAACGCCTTGCGGTCCATCACCGGGCGGTCCGGGTGATGCGCGGTCATGTGCCGGACGTAATCGTCGTAGTCCGGCAGGCCCACCATGAGCCGGGCCGTGCGGCGCAGGGTCTGGATCAGGCCGCTCATGCCGGCACCGGCCGCGAGGAGGCCTCATGGGCGGGGATCTCGTTCACGGTCGGCACCGGGCTGCGGCGCGAGGCCATGCAGGTGCGCCAGGTGAAGACCATCAGGGAGAGCACCACCGCCAGGAACACCGCCACCAGCGCGGCGTCGACCCGGTCGTTGAAGACGATGCGCTCCATCTGTTCCATGGACTTGGCGGGGTTCAGCAGTTCGCCCCGCTCCAGCGCGGCGGAGAACCTGGCGCCGTGCGCCAGGAAGCCGACGGCGGGATCGGCGGAGAACAGCTTCAGCCAGCCCGCCGAAAGCGTGCAGATCAGCAGCCACGCGGTCGGCAGCACGGTGACCCAGGCGTAGCGGTCGCGCTTCATGCGGAACAGCACGGCGGTCGCCAGCATGAGGGCGATGGCGGCGAGCATCTGGTTCGAAATGCCGAACACCGGCCAGAGCGTGTTCACCCCGCCCAGCGGATCGGTGACGCCCTGATAGAGGAAGAACCCCCAGGCCGCCACGCAGAGCGCCGTGGCGACGAGGCCGGGGACCTGGCTCCTGCTCTCGCCGAGGCGGGGCACGGCCAGCGCCATCAGGTCCTGCAGCATGAAGCGTCCGGCGCGGGTGCCCGCGTCCACGGCGGTGAGGATGAACAGGGCCTCGAACAGGATCGCGAAATGGTACCAGAAGGCCTTCATCGCCGGCCCGCCGACGACGTGGGAGAATATCTCCGCCATGGCCACGGCCAGGGTCGGCGCGCCGCCCGCGCGGGAAATGATGGTATGCTCACCCACGTCCCGGGCGGTCTGGGCGATGGTCTCGGGGGAGATCGCGAAGCCCATGGCCGTCACCGCATGGGCGGCGCTGGCGGCGTCGGTGCCGATCAGCGCGGCGGGGCTGTTCATGGTGAAGTAGATCCCCGGATCGAGGATCGAGGCGCCCACCAGCGCCATGATCGCCACGAAGGCCTCCATCAGCATGGCGCCGTAGCCGATCAGCGGGGCATCGCTCTCGCTGGCGATCAGCTTGGGCGTGGTGCCGCTGGCGATCAGGGCGTGGAAGCCGGAGACCGCGCCGCAGGCGATGGTGATGAACAGGAAGGGGAACAGCCCGCCCGAGAAGACCGGCCCGCCGCCAGAGGCAAAGGCGGTGAGCGCGGGCATCCGCAGCGGCGGCGCCATGATGACGATGCCGATGGCGAGCGCGGCGATGGCGCCGATCTTGAGGAAAGTGGAAAGGTAGTCGCGCGGGGCCAGCAGCAGCCAGACCGGCAGGACCGAAGCGACCGCGCCGTAACCGATCAGGATCCAGCAGAGCTGCACCGGCGTGAACGTGAACAGCGGTCCCCACACCGGCGACTGGGCGATCGCCTGGCCATAGACGATGGCGGCCAGCAGCCCGACGAGGCCGAGGATGGAGACTTCCCCGATCCGGCCGGGCCGGATCCAGCGGGTATAAGCGCCCATCAGCATGGCCAGCGGCACGGTGGCGGCCACGGTGAACATGCCCCAGGGGCTCTCCGCCAGGGCCTTCACGACGATCAGCGCCAGCACGGCCAGGATGATGACCATGATCATGAAGGCGCCGAACAGCGCGATGGTCCCGGCCACCTGCCCCATTTCCATGCGGATCAGCTCGCCCAGCGAGCGCCCGTCGCGCCGCATCGAGATGAACAGGACCATGAAGTCCTGCACCGCCCCTGCCAGCACGACGCCGCCGATGATCCAGAGCGTGCCCGGCAGGTAGCCCATCTGCGCCGCCAGCACCGGCCCGACCAGAGGTCCGGCCCCGGCGATCGCGGCGAAATGGTGCCCGAACAGCACGGTGCGGTCGGTCGCGACATAGTCCAGCCCGTCGGCGCGGCGCAGGGCGGGCGTCGGCCGCGACGGGTCCAGTTTCATGACGTGGCGGGCGATGAACAGCGCATAGTAGCGATAGGCGACGAGGAAGCAGCAGACGGCGGCCACCACGATCCACAGCGCATTCACCGCCTCTCCGCGCGAAACCGCGACGACGGCGAGCGAAATGGCGCCGACAAGGCCGGTGAGGAGCCAGGGCAAGTGGCGGATCATGGTGCTCTCCTTCTGGCGCCGTCTCCCCGCGCCGATCTCCCCGTGCATAAAGCCTTGGGCCGACGAGGGAACCGGGAAATCGCAATTCGTCGGCCGGGATGTCATCGGAGACCCGTGCTCCGACAGCGACCGGAGCTTGGGCGGCGGCTGGCGTTCCGTGGCAATGTGTGACAGGCAACCAAAGAAGATTGGCGGGCGTTGAATTGCGTGGCACCACGGCGCCGCCGACGCGTTTCGGCCTAATCTGCTTTGTTTCTAATGCATTGGCACGCCGCACTTGGCACGCCGTACTGGGCACGCCGTACTGGGCACGCCGTACTGGGCACGGCGGATCGGTCCGCCGCCGTCTATCCTTGGGGGAAATGAAGCCTTGCGTGGCTGGATACTGTTTCATCGCGAGCTTGATCCCGCGAACTCGGAAGTGCCCGAGGTGCTGCGCTTCCAGGAAGCGGCCAGCGCCATGGGCATCGAGCTGCAAGTGCTCCATCCCCACAAGTTCGACCTGGTGGTCGGCTCCGAGGAAGGCTGGAGCACGACTTACCAGGGGCGGCTGGTGGAGCGGCCGGATTTCGTGATCTGCCGCACCGGCGCGGAGACGGACTATTTCACCCTGGCCCTGCTGCGCCATCTGGAGCGGCGCGGCGTGCGGCTGGTCAACGGCCCGGCGACGATCGAGCAGGTGGCGGACAAGCTGCACACCCTGCAGACGCTCAACCGCGCCGGTCTGCCGATCCCGCGCACGATCCTGGGCACTTTCCCCATCGACGTCGACCTCGTGGAGCGCGAACTGGGCTTTCCCGTGATCGTCAAGACGCTGAAGGGCACGCGCGGGGCCGGTGTGCTCAAGTGCGAGGATCGCAACCAGTTCGAGGATCTGGCCGGGCTGCTGGAAAGCGCCGATGCCCAGGCCGACTTCATCCTCCAGCATTACGTCCGCGCCAGCCATGGCCGCGATGTGCGCGTGCTGGTGGTGGGCGGCCGCGTGGTGGCGGCGATGGAGCGGCGCTCGCTGACCGGGGGGTTCAAGTCCAACGTCTCGCTCGGCGGCGTGGGGATCGCTTATAATCCGCCGCCGGAAATGGCCGAACTGGCGGTCCAGGCGGCCGACGTGCTGGGGCTGGACGTGACCGGGATCGACATCCTCTTCGACGAGGAAGGCTACCGGATCTGCGAGGCGAACTCGGCGCCGGGCTTCCAGGGGCTGGAGCGCGCCACCAGCTACGACGTGCCCTCGGCGATCCTCGAATGGGTGATCTCCACCCAGGACGCGGCGGAGCCTGTCACGGCCCCGGCGGCGGAAAGCAATGCCCTGGCCGAACTCGCTTTCGGGGGACGCGCGGGCCTGCGCGTCCTCAGCGACCGCAACCCCGAATATCGCCGCTTCGCCAGCGCCGTCGGCCTGCGCATGGTCGGCGCAGGACTGGGCTGCCTGGCCCATGCCAGCCTCCCGCCGATGCTGGTCGACCGCAAGAGCCGGGTCGGCACCGGCCTGCGCACCCTGTTCGACGGCCGGGTCAACGCCGATCTCTCGGCGCTCAACGACACCGAACAGGAAAGGACGCTGATGATCGTGCTGGTGGCGGCGATCTGGGCGGCGGTCCTGCCCTGGCTGGCGGGCGCGGACGTGGTTCCCGGCGCCGTGCTTTCGGTGATCGCCTTGTGCTTCCCCGTGCTGTTCATGACCACCGCGCCGACGGGACGGTTCGGCAGGTCCGCTTCCTCCCTGCGCCGAAGGACCGGCGGATGATCGATCCGGCGACCATTCCCTGGGCCGCGCTCGCCCCGTTCATCATTGCCGGCTTCCTCGCCCAATTGGTCGACGGCGGGCTGGGCATGGGCTTCGGCGTCCTGTCCAACTCGCTGCTGATGCTGCTCGGGGTGCCGCCGGGGGCGGCCTCGGCCGTGACGCACCGGGTGGAGAGCTTCACCAGCGGCGCATCGGGCATCGCCCATGCCTTGCAGCGCAATGTGGACTGGCCGCTGTTCGCGCGGCTGGTCGTGCCGGGCATCGCCGGGGGGCTGCTGGGCGTCTGGGTGCTCACCAGCGTCAGCATGGCGATCCTGCGCCCTGCCGTGCTGGTCTACCTCGCAGCCGTGGGGCTCTACCTGATCTGGCGGGGGCCGCGGCGGCCGCAGTCGTACCGGCGGATGAAGCTGGTCGGTCCGCTCGGCCTCATCGCGGGCTTCCTCGATGCCTCGGGCGGGGGCTGGGGACCGATGGTGACGGGCAACCTCATGGCCCAGGGCATGACCCCGCGCATGGCGATCGGCACGGCCAATGCCGCCGAGTTCTTCGTTACCGTCACCGTGCTCACCGCCTTCATCGGCAGGCTGGGCGTGGAATCGCTGACGATCGCCGCCAGCGGCCTGCTGATCGGCGGCGTGGTGGCCGCACCGTTCGGCGCCCTGCTCACCCGCCGCATTTCCCCGCGCCGGCTGATGGAACTGACCGGCGCGACGCTCGTGGCGCTGAGCCTGGGCGGATTGATCTCCATGATGTTCTCTCCGATCCCGCTGTTTTCGCGGCTTTAATCGGCGAGCGGTGGGCGTGGCGGGATCGCCAAGGGCCCCAAAACTGGCCAATCGGCGCATCGTCGGCTATGGAGGCCGGATCGCCGACTGGAATTTGCGCGCCGGCGACTGAGAGACCAACGAGCTCCCGCATAAAGGAGCCGCTCATGGAACTCTGTAAAATCCTGAGGATTCAAGTCTCGCGCGCCGCGCACGCGGGAAGCGGCTGGCTGTGCCCTGTCCTGATCGACATGGCTTCGACCTCCAGCAACTTCGCCCCCCGATAATCGAGAAGATCCGCATGAACGCCAAGACCACCGCCCATCCCGCCCCGCCGACCCGCATCCAGGAAAACCTGCTGGCACGGCGCGAGCGGCAGCTCCTGCAATGGCTCTGCGCCCGCATGCCCCGCTGGGTGACGCCGGACCTGCTGACCGCCGGGGGCCTGCTGGGCGCGTTCATGACTTTTGCGGGCTATACGGCCAGCAACCTGTCCCCGGGCTGGCTCTGGCTGGCCATGGCCGGATACGTGGTGCAGTGGTTCGGCGATTCCATGGACGGCAGCCTCGCCCGCTTCCGCAAGATCGAGCGTCCCTCCTACGGCTATTTCATCGACCATAGCTGCGACGGCCTGACCACCGCGCTGATCGTCTGGGGCATCGGCACCAGTCCCTATGTCACGATGGACGTGGCGATGGTGGCGCTGGTGGGTTACCTGCTGCTGTCGATCCACGCCTATCTCGCCGCGCGGGTCCTTGGCGAATTCAAGCTCTCGTATCTCCAGGCCGGCCCCACCGAACTGCGCTTCATGCTGATCGGCCTGACCGCGATGATGATGCTGCTGGGCACGGGACGCGGCCTGTTCGGCATGGTTTCGGGCTTCGACCTGTTCGTGGGCTCGGTCGGCGCGATCCTGATGGTGCTCTTCGTGGTGCAGACGCTGGTCACCGGCAAGCGCCTCGCCGCGGCGAGCTGATCCGCGTAATATTGTTGCGCGCATTTCGGCTGTAAACCGGCGAGGCTTGCTCTAAGGCGGGCCGCTTGAAACGAAGCGGCTCCCAGGGCGGAGCCTTGCAGGGGCGCCAAAGTGTCGGTTGAAGAGTCGGGTGTGATCGGATGGTGCGGCAGTATCGCGGAGCCGCGGCGATGAACGTCTATCGCAGCAATTCCCGCGTCCTGGCCGCCAGCCTGGTCGGTACCGCCGTCGAATTCTACGACTTCTACATCTACGCCACCGCTGCGGCGCTGGTATTCGGCCCGTTGTTCTTTCCGGGGGAATCGCCCTCGGTGCAGCGGCTGGCCGCCTATGCCAGCTTCGCGATCGCTTTCATCGCCCGGCCGGTGGGCGCCACGCTGTTCGGCCACTTCGGCGACAGGGTGGGGCGCAAGTCCACGCTGGTCGCCTCGCTGCTGCTGATGGGCGGCGCCACGGTGATCATCGGCCTCCTGCCCACTTACGAGAGCATCGGCTGGTTCGCGCCGCTGCTGCTGTGCCTCATGCGCTTCTCGCAGGGCCTGGGCCTCGGCGGCGAGTGGGGCGGTGCCGCGCTGCTGGCGGTGGAGAACGCCCCGCCCGGCTACCGCGCGCGCTTCGGCATGTTTCCCCAGCTCGGCGCGCCGGTGGGCTTCATCGCCGCCAACGGGCTGTTCCTGGTCTTCAGCATGACCCTGAGCGACGCGGACTTCCTCGCCTGGGGCTGGCGCATTCCCTTCCTGCTGAGTTCGGTGCTGGTCGGCCTGGGCATGTGGATCCGCCTGAAGCTGACGGAAACCCCGGCCTTCGAAGCCGTGCTGGAGGAAACCCCGCCCAAGTCGATCCCGATCGTCGAGCTGTTCCGCACGCACTTGCGCCAGACCCTGGCCGGCACTTTCGCGGTGATCGCCTGCTTCGCGCTCTACTACCTCACCACGACCTTCGCGCTGGGCTATGGCACCGAGACGCTGGGCTACGATCGCCGCAGCTTCCTGGGCGTGCAATTGTTCGCGATCCTGTTCATGGCGCTGGGCATCGTGCTGGCCGGCTATGCGGCGGACCGCTGGAGTTCGCGCGGCGTGCTGATCGCCGGCTGCCTGGGCGCCATCGGGGTGGGCCTGCTGATGGGGCCCATGTTCGCGGCCGGATCGCTCTCGGCCATCGCCGCCTTCCTGTGCCTGGGCCTGTTCACGATGGGCTTCGTCTACGGTCCGGTCGCCTCGCTCCTGCCGCAGCTCTTCGACGCGCGGGTCCGCTACACGGGATCGTCCATCGCCTTCAACGTCGGCGGCATCTTCGGCGGCGGCTTCGCGCCCGCTATCGCCCAGACGCTGGCCGACAAGGGCGGCGTGCTATATGTGGGCACGTATATCTCGGCGGCGGCGATCCTCAGCCTGATCGGCCTGCTGTCGATCCGGCGCAACACCGAGCGGACCTTCACCGCCTAGAACGTCTTCCCATCGGGTGGAATCGCCTGATGACGCGGCAAACGCGGCAAGCCAGAAACCCGAAAGCGGTAGAGCCCCCGCAGCAGGATCGGATGCGCTCCAGACCCGCCCGTCCTGCGGGCGCCTCCGTCTCCGTCTTCTCCCATTGACCGCCGCGCCCGAGGGTATAGAGCAGGTGGAACAAATGGATTCGCGTCCCGCAAAGTGGACCGATCCGGAGAAAGACACGAACGATGACGGCACTTCGCGACGACAAGCCCGAAGTCGAGGTCAAGGGCACGCAAACGTTGATGCGTGCGCTCGACATCATGGACGAAGTGATCGGCGGCCCGATCCGCGCCGCCGATCTCGCCCGCAAGCTGGGCATGAGCAAGACCACCGCGCACCGCCTGGTGCAGGCGCTGAAGTCCCGCGGCTATCTCTCGGTGACGAGCGATGGCTTCGGTCTCGGCCCCAAGCTGCTGGAACTGGGCGTCATGGCCACCGAGCAGATCGACTATGTGCGGGTGGCGCGGCCGTTCATGGAAAAGCTCTCGGAAAAGACGGGTTTCTGCGTTTTCGTGGGCAAGCGCGAGGGGGACTGGTCCCGCCACCTCGACCGCGTGACCGGGCGCCAGCGTCTTCGCGTGGCGACCGCGCCGGGAGACCGCCGCCCCATCGCCGAAACCGGCCTGGGCAAGGCGCTGCTGCTGGACGAGGACGAGAAGGTCTGGGAAGACCTCTACCGTGAAGCCAATGGCGGCAAGGTCTCGGCCAAGGCGGTGAAGGAATACGTGGCGCTGATGCGGGAGCACAAGGCGCATGGCTACGTGCTGCACGACAGCGAGCTGGGCGACGGCGTGCGCTCGATCGCAGTGCCGATCCGCGATGCGCGCCGCGAGATCTGCATCGCCATCTCGATCGCCAGCGCGGCCCATTACCTGACGGACGACATCGTCGACGATCTGGTCGCGGCCATCGTCGCCACCGCGGGGCAGGTCGGCGAGGCCGTGGGCTACCGCGCGCCGCGGGGCTAATCCGCGAGCAGCCGGGTCATGGCCGGGGCGGCCGCACCCTTAGGCGGTGCTCCGGCACTACGCGCAGCGAATCCAGTGTCGCGACCTGCCCGGCAGCGGGCAGCGCGGCCCGCGCCTTGTCGTCCAGGTAGATCGGCGCATCGACGCGCAGCGGCATGATCGAGAGGCGCCAGGGCCGTCCGAGCCGCCCGGCAAAGCGCTTGAGGCCGATGCGCCATAGCTGGCCGTCCCAGAAAGTGTCGTCCAGCAAGTCGATGCCATCGTGCAGGCGCAGGATGTCGCCCTTGCAGGCGATCTCCAGGAAGGCGTCTCCGCCTTCGGGCAGCAGCGCGGGTGAGAGCGTGAATTCCCATGTCGCGGCGGCTTTCCAGGTTTCCGGCAACGGTTGGAGCACCGTCTTCGCCGGGCCGCCGATCACGGGCGCCGGCGCTTCGCCCGCCGGGCGGATCTGCCGGGCCTCGACGGATGCCGCGACGGGACCGGGTACGCGCGCGCCATGGTGGCCGCCGTGCCGGGTCAGGGCGGCGTCCGCTTTCATCCCGGGCTCCGGGGGGATCATGGCGAAAGCGAAGTCCCGGTTGCCGCGCTGACGCAGTTCCAGCTCGCCGCCCGCGAACATCACGTCGGCGTCCGTCAGGATCAGCCGTCGTTTCCCGCCAAATGTGCCAACCCATGTCTGCCCGGCCGAGGCGCGATCCAGCACCAGCAGCCGCACTGCCGCCCCTTGCGCGGTGACGAAGCGCAGCAGCCGTTCCGGTCCGGACCGGACCTGCCCGATCCAGCGTCCCGCACCGTCGCGGCGGAAGCCCGCCGGCCCGTCCTGAAGGCTCGCGCCGTCGATGGCGACTTCCACATCGTCGGCAATCGTCGCGGCCAGGACATGGATCGGGCCTTCACCGTCCTCCAGCCGCGTCACCGGCTGCGCGGTGGCCCAGGCGAGGCGCAGGCCGTCGAGGTCGATGCCGATGGGCCAGGCGAAGCTGGCACCGCTCGGGATCGTGACCGGCGCGGAGGGCAGCGTCACCGGGCCGCCGGGGAGGCGCACGGTGAACTGCGTGCCGGGATGGGCCGGCGTCGGATATTGGCGGACGTGGTTGTTGACGAAGAGGAAGCCGCTGCCGCCCGCGCTGCGCACTGACCAGCGCAAGGTGGCGAGGTCTGCCTTGTCGCGCGGCTGCACGGCCGGGGCATGGACCTGCATCGGCGAAAGTGCGGCGCCGTGGCTGTCGATCAGGTAGTGGAGCGGGCGCAGGGCGGCATGGGCGGGGCCGGGCAGGCCGTATTGTCCGATCGGCGCCTGGAAGTCGTAGCCGATCACCGGCACGTCGTTGTAGCCGCCCGAACGCTGCGTTTCCTCCAGCGCGCGGCCATGGGCGAGCGGGTTGGAGCCGCCGTGGAACATGTAATAGCCGAGCAGGTTCACGCCCGAGCCCAATTGCGTCAGCACTGCCGCCGCGATGTCGGCCGGGGCGATCAGCGGGCGGCGGCGGTACATGACCGGCACCCCGCCGCCGTATTCGGCGCCGAGGAAAGGCGTGTCTTCCATGTCGTCGTCGGCATCGCCGCGGCCCTTGGCCCGGGTCTGCGCGCCCAGGTCTCCGCTCACGCGGCTGTCGAAGCGGAAGAGGTAGTTTTCCTTGGGCGGCAGGCGTTCCGTGCTGGCGGACCAGGGCTCATCCGGATAGCCGCCATGAACGGGCACCACCTCGCCCCTGGGATAGACCGTGCGGTCCCAGCCGGTGACGGTGTAGAGCGGCACGTCGATCCCGATTTCGCGCGCCAGTCCCTTCAGCGCCGCGATATGGGCACGGCCCTGGCCGGGGCCGGAGAGGTTGTATTCGTTCTCCACCTGCATGCCGATCACCGGTCCGCCCTGCTTCCACAGCAGGCCGTCGATCTGCCCGGCCATCGCGCGCCAGAAGCGGGAGACTTCGGCCATGTAGGCAGGATCGTTGGAGCGCGGGTGCGTGGCGGAGACGACCCAGTCGGGTATACCGCCGAAGCGCACTTCGGCATGGCACCAGGGCCCGGGGCGCAGGAAGAACAGCAGCCCGTGGCGCGCGCAGAGCGTGACGAAGCGCCGCAAGTCGCGGGTGCCGGTCCAGTCGAGGCGGCTCGGTTCCAGCTCGATATGGTTCCAGATCACGTAGCTGGCGATCACGCCGATCCCGGCGGCCTTCATCTTCGCCAGTTCCTCGTCCCAGTATTCGGCCGGGAAGCGGGTGAAGTGAAATTCGCCCATGATCGGCAGCCACGGCTTGCCGTCGCGGGTGAGGGTGAGGTTGTCGATGCCCAGTGTGCCACCCGGCCCCTCACCCGTGCCCATGCGCAAATGGCCGGATTTCAGCGGGCGGCCGGGGCGGGAAGCATCGAGTTCCAGAGGCGCGGCCTGCGCGGCGGCGGCAAGGCTTCGGGCGGGCAGGGCCGCGGCGAGGGCGGCTGCGCTGCCCGCCCGAAGCAGGCCGCGGCGGTCAATGCCCGGCATTGACGGGCTTGCCCAGATCGCCGTTCGCACTGTCCTGCTCGACCAGCGGGTTGCGGCCCCAGAGCTGATCGTAGCGCCAGCCGGAGAGGTCCTCCACCACCGCCTGCGCCTCGGGGCTGGTCGGGGTGCGGGCACCGCTGCGCAGATGCTCGATCTCGCGCATCAGCACGGCATGAGTCGCGGGAGAAAGGCGGAAGCGCAGCGAGACGATCACGCCGAACACCAGCATGGCCACGGTGCCCAGCCCCAGCAGCAGCGCGATCGTGAGGATGGCGCCGTGCGATTGCTGCGCCGCGCCGGAAACGAAGCCGCCCGCCTGCATCACGAAGCCCACGCCGGCTACGGCCGCGGCCTGCGTGGCCTTGCGCACGAAAGTCATGACGCCCGCGAAAGCGCCTTCGCGGCGGCGGCCGGTGACGATCTCATCCACGTCGGCCATGTAGTTGTAGGTCGCCCAGGGAATGTAGTTGAGCGCGCCGCGGCCCAGGCCTGCCAGCGCGATGGGCAGCCAGATCATGGCGCTGGTTGCCGTGATGCCCATGGACCAGAGCCCGATCAGCGTCAGCGCGCCCGCCGCGAAGCTGGCGGCGGCGATCTGGTAGGCACGGCTGGGCGAGGCGCGCAGGGCCATGTTGATGGCGATGATGACGGCCACGAACTGCACGATGTACATCGTGCCCAGCAGCCCGGAGGCGACCGCCGTGGTCCCCGCCAGCGCGAAGATCACGAAGAACGTGAAGGCCGCGTTGAACACGTCCTGGCTGATATAGCCGCCCAAATACATGCCCAAGTGCAGGCGGAAGGCGCGGATCCGCATGGTCGAGAACAAGTTGCGGTAAAGCGCCTTCAGCGCCTCCAGCGGGCCGGCGGAATGGCGCTGTTCGGGCGGCAGCGGCACGCCTCCGGGCCCGTGACGCTCCCAGCTGAACAGGTAGAGCATGGCCGCCGTCACCATGAACAGCGCGGCGAAGATCAGGCCCATGTAGAAGAAGGTGTCCGCGCTGTCGCGGCCCAGCGCCTCGATCAGCCAGAGCGGCAGGAACCCCGCCAGGATCGCGGCGGCCTGGCCGAACAGGATGCGGAAGCCCGCGAACTTGGCCTTGGTGCGATAGTCGCTCGACATCTCGGCCGCCAGCGTCTCGAACGGGATGATCTCCATCGCGTAGACCAGTTCGAACAGCACGTAGCTGACGAGGTAGTACCAGAAGCTCTGCCCCGGCAGCCACATGAGGGCGAAGCTGGGCAGCAGGGGAATGGCGGCCAGGATGAAGAAGCGCCGCCGCCCGAACCGGCGGCCCAGCGCGGTGGTGCCGAAGTGGTCGGAAATATAGCCGATCATCGGCGAGGCGAAGGCGTCCAGCACGCGCGCCACCGCGAAGATGGTTGCGGCCTGCCCCGCCGAAAGCCCGCAGAACTGGGTGTAGAAGATCAGCACCCAGCCCGAGATCACCGCCATCGACCCGGCCCCGAGCACGTCGTTGGAGCCATAGGCAAGGTAGTTTCTCAGGCGCACCGGACGCGCGGCCACGGACTGGCTTTGGGGCACTACAGGATCCTTCACCGTATTGTTCTTGTCTGGCCCGCCTTCGTGGGCGGACCGATTGGGTCTGTTATTATGTCGGAGTAATGGACTTGTCAGCAGGCATGAAGCGAACGGCTTCGATCATCACGGCGGGATCGCCGGATTCAATCGTTACCTTGTGCTGGCCGGCTTCCAGAAGAGCGGAGAGCGGCACGGAAATGCGGTTGTCGAGCACGGCATCGGCCCAGTCGCGGTCACCGGTGCGGCGCGGGATTTCGAGGACCTGCGGCTTGCCGTCGATGCGGATGGTCAGGCGCAGTGCCTCGCCATTGTCGGAGGGATAGGCAGGCAGCAGATCGACTACGGCCTGCCAGCGACCCGCCGGCAGGGTGATCGCGGCCTGCGCGGAGGCGGACGCCGCACCGGCGCCCAGCAGCGCACCGTACCGGCCGAGGCCTTCCACCAGCCGCCAGGCTGAGCCTTGCGGGGAGTTGCCGTGCGGGGAGGGGCCGTTCGGGGAGGGGCGGCGCGTGAACTGTTCGGGCCGGAGCAGGGGAAGCGCGGATCGCGGCTCCGGCTCCGGCGCCGGGGCTGCGATGTCCGGCAAGGCGGCGAGCGCGGGCACCACCGGCGGGGTCTGCCGAAAGCTGCGCCACTGCCCATCCGCGGGCTCGACATTCATGATCCCGCGCCATTTGCCGCCCGCGGTGTCGCGGTTGTAGCGGCGCGTCAGGGCTGTCAGCGCCGCGTCCGCCTCGGCGGCGATGCGGGCGCGGCGCCAGCTTTCGGCGGGGGCGGTATCACGCAGCGCGTCGTGGGCCTCGGCGGCGAAGAAGCGCCGGTTGGCGGCGGCGGAGGCTGATACCGGGTAGTCCACGAGTTCGAAGAAGGCATTGGCGCGCCCGGCCGGGACCTGCTGGCGCAGGGCGGCAAGGCGCTGCTCCATCGCCGCGAAACCGGCGAGCCGTGCGTCGGCCTCGGCCGTGGTCAGCGGGCTGGCATGGGGTTTCTGCCCCGGCAGATACCATTGCAGATGCTCGGGCCGGCGCGCGAAGTTGAGGCGGTAGTAGTCGCTCATGACGGCGGCGGCCTGCGGGTCCGTGCCCGCTTCCGCGCCGCGTCCCTGTCCGGTCCCGAGGATGTCTGCGAGCCAATGTCCCATCCATGTCTCGACAGGCTGGGTCCTTGTCCTCTCGATGTCCCATGCAAGGCTGAGGAAGTAGTCGACGCCCAGTTCGGCTGGCTTGATGTCCCCGACATTGACGATCCACATCTTGCGCGCGCCCTTGTCCCACGCGCGTCCCATTTCCTCGCGGATCAGCGCAGGCGGCGTCGTCGAGAGCCAGAGATAGGAGAGCGGCGCGCCGAGGTAGGAGAGGTGGTAGTAGACGCCGTTGCCGCCGCTGCGCGCCCGCTCGGCGGCATCGGGGAGATGGCGGATGTAGCCGAAGTTGTCGTCCGTCCACATCAGGGTGACATCGTCCGGCACTTTCAGCCCGGCCCGGTAGATGTCGAGCACTTCCTTGTAGGGCGTGAAGACTTGCGGGGCGCCGGAAATCCCCGCCTCGCGCAGGAGATCGCGCTGGTCGGCGAAGACCTGTTCCAGCACCGCGCGGCGCTCCGGGTTGGTCGTGGGGCCGATCATGCCGCTGTCATGGATGCCGCGCAGGCCGAGGGTCCAGATCGTCTCGTCGGCGGCGTTGCTCTTCACCCGCGTGCGCCAGTAGTCGCGCATGGCATTGCGGTTCGTCAGGTAGTTGAAGTCTTCCGCCTTGCCGGTCCATTCGCCCACGTTGTTGCGCAGCATCGGTTCGGCATGACTGGTGCCCATGACCACGCCGTAGCGCTCGGCCAGGGCGGCATTGGCGGGATCGGCGTTGAAGGCGCGGCTGGCCTTGTGCATGGCGGGCCAGAGCGTGTTGGCCCGTAGCCGCAGCAGCAGGTCGAAGACTTTGGCATACGTCTTCGGGCCGGGGGCGGGTTCATCGGGTTCGGCGCCCTCGGCCCAGGGAACGAGGCCCCAGTCCTCGTCATTGATGAAGATGCCGCGATACTGCACCGAAGGCGGGCCGAAGCGCCGGGCCTTGGCGGAGACGTAGAGGCTGCCGTGATGCTGGGGTGGCACATCCGCCCACCAGTGCCAGGGCGAGACGCCGATCGCGCGGGAGATCTCGTAGGCGCCGTAGGCGGTGCCGCGCCGGTCGCTGCCCACGATCACCAATGCCTGCTTCACGCCGGGTGCGGGGTTGGAAACCGGCACGATCAGGAAGCTTTCCCAGGCCCCGCGCAGCTTTGCGGCATCGACCCGGCCCGCCGCCACAAGCCGGTCTATCGCGGGATTGCGGCCCAGCGTGCCGATCCAGACCTGCACGTCCGAAGCGGCGTTCGCGCCGGTCACGGCGGCCAGGTCTCCGCGCAAATCCTCGGCAGCGATGCGGACCAGTTCGTGGTCCCCGGCCGAGGTCACGACTTGGGCGACATGTCCGTCCTGCGCCAGCGCGAAGTCGCCGCGCGCGGGCGTGAAATGCACGAACTCCGGAGCGGCCGCCTGCGCCGGATGGGCGAGGACAAGCCCCGCCGCCACCGCAAGAAAGGCCGCCCCGCGCATCGTCAGATATAGGTCCGCAGGAACTCGGCCAGCGCGCAGATGGCAAGGCTCTGGCCATAAGGCATCGAGGTGAGCGCGATGTCCTTGTAGAACTGCAGCGTGTCGCCCATCGCGGTGCCGAAGCTGACTTGCTGAAGCTCTCCGGCATCGTCGATATTGGCGAGCACGCCGCGCACCGCCTTGATGCCCACCGCCTCGTATTCGCGCGGGAGGTAGCCCTTGCGCACCGCCTTCAGGATGCCATAGGCGAAGCCTGCCGTGGCCGAGGCCTCAAGGTAGCTGGTGGGATCGTCGATCAGCGTGTGCCACAGGCCGGTTTCCGCGTCCTGCGTGGCGGCGAGCGTGCGGACCTGTGCGGCCAGCGTGTCGATCAGGAACATGCGGAAGGCATCGCCCGGTTCGAGATCGAGCAGTTCGATGATTTCCGGGATCGCGATCGTCACCCAGCAGTTGCCCCGCGCCCAGAGCGCTTCGGCGAAGTTGTGGCGGCCAGTGAAGTCCCAGCCGTGGAACCACAGGCCGGTCTTCTTGTCGGCCAGATACTTGATGTGCACCAGGAACTGGCGCTTGGCTTCCTCGATATACTGCGGACGGTCCAGCAGCAGGCCGATCTTGGCCAGCGGCAGCACGCTCATCATCAGCGTGTCGTCCCAGAGTTCGCCGGGGTTCTCGTCGTTGTAGACGATGTGCTGGAAGCCGCCTTCCTCGGTCTTGGGCAGGCCGTCCGGCGCCATCAGCCATTCGGCCCAGGTGTCGAGATAGGGGATGTAGCTGGGATCGCCGTCCAGTTCGTAAAGGTAGGCCAGCGTGATGAAGGGGGCCACCGTGTTGATGTTCTTGGTGGGCGTGCCTTCCGCGAAGCGGTCCTCGAACCACTGGCGGATGATCTCCAGCGCCTTCTCGTCGCCGGTCTGCTCGAAATAGCGCCACATGCCGAACAGGCCGACGCCGTGAGTCCATTCCCAGCCGGCCCAGCCCTTGGTGTCGATCACCCGGCCGTCTTCGAGGCGGAGCAGGAATTCGCCGGTTTCGTCCTTGATGTTGACGAGGTTGTGCATGAGCAGGTCTATCGCCGCGGTGACCTGCTGGCGGGGGATGTCATGGGTAAGGGCGGCCACTCAAGTTCTCCTGTGGGCGATGCTGCGGCGGGGGGCGTGATGGGTCATTTCAGGACTCCGTAATCGCGCGCCATCCGGCGGTAGAGTTGCAGGAAGGCGGGATCGGCGTCGTACCGGCCGCCATGGTTTTCGGGTTGTTTCGGCATGTCGGATGCCAATGCGGGCGTGGCGCCGGGGGCTTCCGCCGCGTTGAGGCCTTGCGAGAGCAAGTCGGGGCGCGGGCCTTCGCCGGCGTTCTTGCCGTCCTTCTGGAAGATCGCTTCCTGATGGCGGGTCGGTTCCCAGATGAAGCTGCCCCAGCCGTTCGGGTGGGCATGGATCAGATCGTTCAGGTAGCGCTTGCGCGAGGAATACTCGATCGCGAAGAAGCCCTTGTCCGGATAGCGGCGGCCGAATTCGGTGAACGTCCGCTCCCAGTCGCCCTGCGCCGCCTGCTGGTAGCAGGAGAAGCCCAGCGCATCGAAATCGACATCGCGGGCGATCAGGCTGTCGGTCCAGTGCTGGACGATGGGCCAGTGGCGGCCGAGGTGGTTGTGCAGCGCGATCGGCGTTCCGGGAAGCTGCGCGCGGGTGGCGGCGATCCCGGCCTTGAGCAGTAGCGCGAACTTGTCGTAGCCGCCCGCACCGGGCACGTTCAAGTGCACTTGGTCGGTCACCGGGTTGCCGGTGGGAATGGTCAGCGGCACGCGGCCGTCGGGCCAGAGCATGCCGAAGGTCGTCTCGTTGCCCAGGATCGCCAGATCGGGCGCGACGCCTGCGGCTTTCATCGCCGCGAAAGTCTCGTCGGTGTGGCGGTGGACGGCATCGACCAGCTTGGGGAAGGGCAATTCGGCCCATGCAGCGGGCTTGTCCTGATGCTGCGGATCGGCCCAGGTGTCGGAATAGTGGAGGGTCAGCGAGAGGTGGAAACCCGCCGCCTTGATCCGCTGCGCGAACGCGATGGTGCGCGGCAGGTCGCACCACGGGCCGCCGGGCTTGTCCTTCGAATAACCCTTCGCGGGATCGACGAAGAGGCGCAGCTTGATCGCGTTGAACCCGGCATCGCGGAAGATCGCGAGCACGTCCTTTTGCTGGCCGTCCTCGTAATAGGTGGCGCCTGCGGCTTCGTCCTCGGGAATCCAGGAGACGTCCGCGCCGATCAGGTAGGGCCACGGGCGGGCGCCTTTTCTGGGGGCAGCACGCACCGCGCCCGGCAGGGCGGCGAGGCAAAGCGCGCCTGCGCCTGCAACGCCCAACTGGCGGCGGCTGAGCGCGGCGCCGGTCATTTCAACTGATCGGGGCGCGTCGGCGCAGCGACCATCTGCACCGGCACTCCGCCGCGAACGTTGCGGAGGGTGATGAGCTTGACCGCCTCCAACGCATCGCCGGGCGCGCCGTCGCTCGTCACCGCGAGGGCGACGTGGTTGGTGCCGTGGTGGTTGAGCACGCCCTCGGGGATCGGGAACACGCGCTGCGGGCCGACATGGGCGATGAACTGGCCCATGTTCCAGCCGTTGACGAAGATCAACACGCGGTATTTCGCGGCCGAGCGCGGGCTTTCGGTGTCTCCGAAAGCGAGTCCGATCGTGGCGTCCTGACCCTTGGGCACGGCAAGGTCGAAGGCGGTGCGCAGCCAGGTGGTGCCGGGTGTGGCGCTACTCGCGGGGACTTGCGCGGCGGTCCACTGGCGGTCGTCGAAGCCGGGCAGGTGCCAGCCCATGCGCTCGCCGTAGAGGCCGCCGTTATTGGCAGGGCCGCGCACGGGATCGGCCAGATCCTCGCCGCCGCGCTTGCCCTGGATCTTCCACGCGATCGGCACTGCAAAGCTGCGCCCGCCGGGCTGCGAGATCGAGGCGGAGATCAGCCCGCGCGCTTCCTTGTGGAAGTCGTCGGCGTCGAGGTCCCAGTTATGGCCGTTGTTGCGCACCATGACCGAGAGGACGTGGCCGCCGTCCGCCTGCGCTTCGGGCGGCAGGTCCAGCGTGACGGTGCCGGTGGTGATCGGGCGGGGGAGGCCGCTCGGCGTCTCGGCCTGGCCGATGAACTTGCCGTCGAGCCATGCCTGCACGAGGCCCGATCCGCCCGCGCCGTAGAACAGCGAGACGGTTTTCGCGCCGGGATTGCCCTCGAAACGGCCGCGATACCAGACGTCGCCTTCATGGAAGCCATAGGCGTCCATGGCGAGGTTCGGCTGGCCGTCGGGGCGCTGGGTGATGCTGGCGTTGGGGCGGTTGCCGCCGACCGCTTGCCATGCGCTGTCGTCGAACTGCGGATCGGCCTCGGGCGACCCCTTGGCCATGCGCCAGCCGGTGAGTGCGGGCAGCACGACCGGCGCGGGGCCGGGCAGGGGGGCGCTGGAGGCGATGCTGCCGATGGCAGTGGGCTTGGCGGCGATACGCGCGCCGTTCCACGAGAGCGAGCGCGCCGCGCCGGGCGCCCAGATTTCGATGGCGCCCGCCGCGTCGGTGTCGCCGGTCAGCGTGAGTACGCCGGACCGCAGCGAAGCATGACGGACCAACTGCGGCCCGCGCACCAGAACGGGACCGCTCGCGGTGTCGGCGCGGGTATAGCGACTGCCTTCAGCCTCGTCGGCAAGGATCAGCACAAGGTCGCCGCGTCCGCCGCCGGTCACCCGCAGGACAGTGCGGCCCGTGTGCGTGTAGGTGACTTTAAGGTCGCCCTTGGCGGCATCGAAAGCGGTGGCCGCGGCGCCTTCCACAACCTCGACTTTCGGCGCCGAGGCATAGCGCAGCACGGTCTCGCCAGCCTCGCCCGCGCGGCCGTAGAGCAGCAGCAGGTCGGCGTTTCCGGCCTTGGACGCGGATTGCAGTTCGGAGGTCGAATAGACCAGCCGCTGCCCGCCCAGATTGACGCCTGCGACCAGCCACTTGGCGTCGAAGCCATTGAGCCGCATCGGGAAAGTATAGCGGCCATCCGGCAGCGCGGCGGTAACGGTGAAGCTGTCGTCGGTCTGGCCGTTCGACGGCTTGTGCGTCACCATCAGGAAGCGCGCGTCGGTTTCGGGGCTCTTGTTGTGGTAGACCTGGATGTTGGGCGAGGAGATCTCGGGCGTGCCCGCCGGGATCATGCCCGCAAGGTCGGGTACGGAGGCGATCAGACCGCCCAGCTGCTTCATCTCCAGCGCCTTTTCGCGAAGCTCTCGCGCTTCGGAAATGGCCGCGCCGTAGTCGTAGCTGGTGAAGACCACCGGGGCGGGCAGCCAGCCCCAGCTGGTGCCGCCATAGACCATGTAGAAGCTCTGGATGCCGATGCCGTTGGCCAGGTTGGTGCCGTAGAACACCCGCTGAAAGCGCTTGCCGCGCTGGACCGCGTTGCACGCGTAGCTGCCGTTGGAACCCCAGTAATCGAACCAGCCGCCGCCGAATTCCGCCAGGAAGCCGGGCGTCTTCGGCGAAGCGGAAGCGCCGCCTTTGGCGCCGCCGGCTCCGTAGAAGCCCCAGTCGGGCGCGGCCACGCTGCGCGTGGGTTTGCCCTCCACGGTGCAAGTGCCGCCGGGGTAGCCGTCGAACGCGTACATGTCGTTGGGGCCGTGAACGACTTTGTCGACGGAAGAACCTTCCGGCACCCAGTAGCCGTTGCGGCCCTGGTCGTTGTGGAAGATCGGCACGGTGATGCCGTCGGCGCGGGCCTTGGCGTAGATATGATCCATGTACCGGCGCTGGGCCGGGGTGGTCAGCGCCAGTTCGTTCTCGATCTGGTGGAGGATGACGGAGCCCTTGTGGCCCTTGCCGTCGCCGTTGATCTGGTGGCGCGCGATGATGGCGTTGATCTGCGTCAGCCACTCGTCGGCGGCGGCCATGTATTCGGGATCGTCGGTGCGTGCGCGGCCCTTCTGGTTGACCAGCCAGCCCGGGAAGCCGCCGCGCGACACTTCCGCGTTCACGTAAGGCCCGGCGCGGGTCATGACCAGCAGGCCTTCTTCCTCCGCCATGGTCAGCAGGCGGTCGAGATCGCGGATGCCGCTGAAGTCGTAGACGCCCTGCTTCGGCGAGTGGTAGCCCCAGTCGAAATAGAGCGCGACGGTGTTGAACCCGCTGGCCTTCATCTTCTGCAGCACGTCGCGCCAGAGGTCCGGGCTGGGCAGGCGGAAGGGGTGGAATTCGCCCGACCAGATCACCTGCCGCTTGCCGTCGATCATCAGCGAGCGCGCATCGAAGGAGACGCGGCCGAACGTCTGGACCGGCGCGGAAAGATCGGCCGTGGGCTTCGCCTCTTGCGCAAATGCAGGAAGCGGCAGGGCCGTAAGCAGCAGAGCGGTGAGGAACGCGCGCTTCATGCCGCTCAATCCATGTGGAACAGCAGGGGGAGCGGCCATTCGACCGGACGGTTGCCCGGTTCCACTTCCATCAGCGGCGCCATGTAGTCCCACCAGCGGCGCATCACCGGATGGTCGGGGAGGGTTTCGCGGCTGTTGTCCGGCGTCACGCGCAGGACGGCGAAGAGCGACAGGCTATCCTCGTCGAGGAAGATCGAATAGTCGCGGATGCCGGCCTCGGTCAGCAGGGCGGAGAGTTCTGGCCAGATCGCGTCGTGACGGCGGCGATATTCCTCGACCGTGCCGGGCTTCAACTGCATCCTGAAAGCGTGGATCGACCCCGTCCCAGTATCCGGCACATCACTCTCCCGTAAGTTCCATTATGTGGATACCAATACCGATATTTGGTAACTCGTCCACAAGCGTCCGTCAATTGCCATTCTGGCGGCGAATGCCGTGTCAGCTTCCCTCCGGCTTGTTTTCCTCCAGCGCGATGCTGGGTGCGATCGGGAGATCCTCGGGCAGCGGCGGATGGGCGGGATCGAAGTCCTTCAGCAGGACGTGGGACGCCAGTTCGGGGATTTTCTCGCGCACCTGACGGGCGATGGCCGCGGCGAACAGCCAGGCGCCGTAGTTGTCGTTATGAGTCCTGTCCTTGCCGTTCTCGGCAAAGGCGCGGGGCGATACTTCCGGCCCCAGGGCCTGCATGATGGCGATGCTGTCGCGGTTGAGGTCGATCAGCGGCACGTTCTCCTCCGCTGCCACCTTGCGCACGGCGGCGGCATAGGCGCCCAGCGTGTCCTTGATCTTTCCCGCCTCGTCGAAATTGCGGCGCTCGGGCGAAGTGACCAGCACCGGATGGACGCCGCGCCGGCGGGCCTCGGCGATATAGCTGCGCAAGTAGGCGGGATAAGTCAGCTCGGGATCGAGGTAGGTCATCGGCCATTCGGCCTTCTGGTCGTTGTGGCCGAACTGGATGAACAGCCAGTCGCCCTTGCGGACCTGCGTGAGCACCTTGGAAAAGCGGAGCTGGGCGATGAAGGATTTCAGCGTCGCGCCGGACTTGGCGTGGTTGGCCACGGCAATGCGATCGTCCAGCATCGCGGGCAGCATCTGGCCCCAGCTGGTGAAAGGCTCGGTATACTGATCGGCCACGGTCGAATCGCCGGCCAGGAACAGGCGCGGGGCGTCGGTGGGCTCGATATGGATGGCGGAGACGCGCGGCTGGCCGAGGAATTCGAAGGTCAGCTTGTCGTCCCAGCTGAAGCTGGCAAGGTCGCGCTCGTCCAGCAGCACGGACTGGCCGAAGCGCGGCGCGCCTGCGGGCTGGGCGGGCAGGCGGGCGTCGCGCACGTCGACCAGGAAGCTGCGCGTCACCGTCTGTCCGCGCCGGGTGGCGATGTCGCGCAGGAACAGGCGGCGGCTTTCGGCCTTCACCGTGGTGAGCCCCGCGCTGCGCCGGTCTCCCAGGGTCAGCGTCACGCGGTAAGTGCCCTGGGGCAGCGCCACCGAATAGAGGAAACCGCCCGAAGCATCGCGGCGTTCGATGCCGCTCCGGCCGACTTCGGCCTGGCCCGGCCGGTAGTCGGGCATCTGCGCGGGGGTCTTGCCGGCCAGGTCGATGTCGATCGCGGGCGGCGGGGCGGAAGTGCCCGCGGCCAAGGCCAGGGCGAGAGCCGAACTCAGGGACATTTCGGATGATCCTCTCTTTGGTCTCTGGCCAGATTCGTTCCGGCGCGTTATCCCACATGACGGTTCGCAAGGGCATATATCGGGAACGATCAGAGTCAATCACTCCCGGTCACCTCACTCACGACGAAGCGGTGCTTCCATGCGTGGAATTACGGATGAGGAACCGGTGGGAAGCGATTTTGACTGGAACTGAGCGAAAATGTCATATATTGTGTAACTCAATCCCACATAGTGGGCAATGTTCGAAGCAAGAACAAGATTTGGGAGTGAGGAAATGAGAAGGGCTTTCTCGAAATCCGTCATGCGCAGCCGCGCCTCGGCTCCGGCCCTGGTGGCCGCCTTCCTCTTCGCCGCGCCGCACATGGCCGCCGCGCAGGATGGCGCAGCCGATGCCGCCGTGCAGGACGGCGCGCAGAGCGCCGCAGCGACCGGCGCCCAGTCGGCCGCCGCCGGCAACACGCCCAGCCCTTCCGAGATCATCGTCACCGGCTTCCGGGCCTCGCTGAACGCGGCCCTGGCCGACAAGCGCATGGAAACGGCGGCGATCGACACCATCAAGGCCGAGGATCTGGGCAAGTTCCCCGATTCCAACCTGGCGGAATCGATGCAGCGCATCCCCGGCGTGGCGCTTCAGCGCGGTGACGGCGGCGAAGGCAAGAACATCTCGGTCCGCGGCCTCGGCGCCGACTTCACCCGGGTGCGCATCAACGGCATGGAAGCCGCCGCGCAGACCGGCGGCTCGGACATCTACGGGGCCGGCAACAATGGCCGCAGCTTCGACTTCAACGTTTTCCCGACCGAAATCTTCTCGGCGCTGACCGTGCGCAAGACGCCCTCGGCAGATGTCGAGGAAGGCTCGCTGGGCGCCACGGTGGACCTCAGCGCGCCCAAGCCGATGGACCAGGCGAAGGACTTCGTGCTCTCCGCCACGGGACGCGGCGTCTGGAACGAACTGTCGAAGAAAGTTGATCCGCGCGCATCGGTGCTCGTGTCCAAGCAGTTCGGAGACAGCGGCTTCGGCGTGCTCGGCTCGCTCGCCTATCAGAAGCGCCACACGCGCGAAGTGGGCTATTCGGCGGTGGACATCCTTTCGGCCAACCAGAACGGCATGTTCTGCTCGCCGCTCGGCTTCACCCCGCAGAACCCCGGCAACAGCGCCGCGTCCGGCGCCAGCGCCACCAATTGCTCCACCGGCAACCCGCGCACCGGCGACGCTGCGGCCTACCAGACCGTCTACGACGCCCGCCGAGACGACATGCCGAACACCCCCGGCAGCGGCGCCTTCTTCCCGCGCATCCCGCGCTACCTGAATTCCGAGCAGACGCAGGAACGCATCGGCGGCACGCTGACCCTGCAGTACAAGCCCGACGACGATACCGACATCTCGCTGGACCTGCTCTACTCACGCTTCAACGTGACCCGTGACGACAACTACATCGAGGCGATTTCGTTCGGCCGCTCGGCATCGAACCAGGGCTATCCGATGATGTCGCTGAAGGACGTGCAGCTTTCCGACCTCGGCTCGGTGGAATATGCCCTGCTGGACGGCGTGGACGTGCGCTCGGAAGGGCTGCACTCGAAGTATTCGACCACGTTCAAGCAGGCGAACCTCAATTTCATGCACCGGTTCAACGACCGGTTGACCGTTGACGCCAAGTTCGGCCTCAACGAGTCCGTGTGGAAGGACAAGGTCCGCATGCAGTACTTCATGGATGCGCTGGATACCGACAACTTCGCGATCGACTATACCGGCGGCGGGCAGACGCCCGTGCTGGGCTTCGGTTTCGACGTGTCCGATCCGTCCAACTTCCTCTACGGCCCGACGCCGGGCGCCGGCGTCGTCACCGGGGGCTTCAGCCTCCAGGGCAAGCCGGCCAGCAACACCACCAAAGGTACGCTGGGCGAAGTCAACGCGCATTACGAGTTCTCCGATGCGTTCAAGCTGCACTTCGGCGGCCAGTTCCGCTCCAGCGAGTTCCAGCAGCGCTTCACCACCTATTACACCGCCGATACGCTGGTTCAGGCCCTGCCGGCCGGGACCTCGCTGGCCGACCTGACGACGCAGATCACCGGCGTGGACAGCCTCTGGGGCCACGGCGCGCCGTCGAGCTGGGCCAGCCTGGACTGGCAGAAGCTGGCCGATGCCTACAACCTCTTCGATGCCCGCACCTGCACCGGCTGCGGCGAGACCAATCCGGGCGTGAAGGAAGAACAGAGCAGCGCCTTCATGATGGGCACGTTCGACTTCAGCGATGCGGTGGGCTTCGGCCTGCGCGGCGATGTGGGCCTGCGCTACATCCATACCTGGCAGCGTTCCTCGGGCTTCATCAACTTGTCCGACCCCACGTCGCCAACCGGCCTCAGCGGCCAGTACCGCGCCGTTGCGCGCAGCTATGACGACTGGCTGCCTTCCGCCAACATCGTGATCGAGCCGGTGCAGAACCTGCTCGTGCGCCTTTCCGCCGCCAAGGTCCTCTCGCGCCCGGCGCTTACGCAGCTGGTGCCGACCGTGGCCATCAATGCGACCACGCGCTCGGGATCGCTTGGCAATCCCCTGCTCGAACCGATCCGCGCCAACACGTTCGATGCGGCGGTGGAATGGTACTTCCGTCCCGGCTCGCTGCTGTCGGCAGCGTTCTTCTACAAGGACATCAAGACTTACGTGCAGAGCGTGAACGCGCTGGTTCCGTTCAGCTCGCTGGGCCTGCCGAACGAACTGCTGACCGGCA
Source organism: Novosphingobium sp. YAF33 (assembly GCF_052113265.1). Lineage (NCBI taxonomy): Bacteria > Pseudomonadati > Pseudomonadota > Alphaproteobacteria > Sphingomonadales > Sphingomonadaceae > Novosphingobium > Novosphingobium sp. YAF33. The sequence goes on along the minus strand of NZ_JBFRCW010000002.1, from coordinate 503,796 downwards.
GCAACACCACCCCGGACGAGCTGTTCAACATCGCCACGCCCACCAATACGCCGGGCGGCCCGCTCAAGGGGATCGAGCTGAACGCGCAGATCCCGTTCAACTTCGCGTCGGGCTTCATCAGCCACTTCGGCGTGCTGGCGAACTACACGCACGTCATGTCGAAGATCAATTACTGCCTTTCCAGCTCGGGCGGCGTCTGCACCGTTACCGTGAAGGACGATCTGGTCGGCCTGTCCAAGGACACGGCTTCGGGCACGCTGTTCTGGGAGAACGACAAGTTCTCCATCCGCGGCACGATCAATTATCGCGGACCGTTCATCCGCGGCATCCCCGCCTCGCCCGGCAGCGACCTGGTGGGCAACCGCGCGACCACTTATGTCGATGCCTCGGCCTCGTACAACATCTCGGATGCGATCAAGCTGATCGTCGAGGGCACCAACCTCACCGACGAGCAGAACAGCCTCTACACCGACAGCCAGCGCCAGGACACGCTGTTCCAGACCCGCGTGGGCCGCACGATCTCGGCAGGCGTCAACGTGAAGTTCTGATCTTGAAGAATACGGCGGGGCCCTCCCACGCCGGAACTATCGGCTCCCGGATCCTCCATCCGGGAGCCGCTTTTTCAGGCCTCCAGCGCCCCCAGCATTTTCCGGTCGATTCGCACCAGCGAGCCGTGCCGCGCGCCTTGCGGCATCGCCAGACGGTTGCTCACGTCCTGCCAGGTCGCCATGTCGCGCGTGGACTTCGCGCCCCAGCGGCCGTCGCGATAGACGTCGTAATAGCAGACCAGGTCCTCGCCGATCCGCGCGGTCATCGGGCCTTCCACCCAGGAGGCGGTGAACGGTTCGCCCAGCGGCGCGAAAGGGCCGATCGGGCTGCGTGCGGAGGCCGCGCGCAGCCACTTGCGCGGAGGTTCGACCGTCTCGTCCTTCACGACCAGCCAGAGCCCGCCGTCCGGGGCCGGGGCGAATGTGCCGTCGATCACGCTGAAGCCGGGATCGTAGAGGACTTGCGGCGGGGCGAAGCTCTCGAAATCGGCGGTGGTCGTGTACCAGAGGCGGTGGTTGTAGCCGCCTTCCGAGGTTCCGGCCGTCTCGGCGAAGCGGCCGGTCACGGTGCTGGACCAGAAGATGACCGTGCGCCGCGTGGCGGGATCGAAGATCGCTTCCGGCGCCCAGCAATTGCGGGTGCCGGGCACCGAGGCCATGACCGGGATCGCGCGCTGGGGCGTCCAGTTCACGAAGTCGCGCGTGGTGGCATGGCCGATGGTCACGCCTTCCCAAGCGGTGGTCCAGACGCAGTGCCACGGGGCGTCCACCCCCTCGCCGCGCCACAGGAAGGGGTCGCGCAGCAGCTTCTTCTCGCCCACTTGCGGCACCAGGAACGGCCTGCCGCCGCCGAGCGTGCGGAAGGCGAAGCCATCCTCGCTGACGGCCAGTTTCAGCCCGTCTGCCTCGCCCTTCCCCGTGCTGAAATAGGCGAAGAGCAGCGGGCCTTCCGGTTCCGCGGGGGCGATGCGGGTGGTGGCGCAGCCCGCGAGAGCCGCCCCGCCAAGGCAAAGGCTGCGGCGGTCGATCATCGCCTCGGCTCCTTCGGCGCGGTAAGCCGAACATGGGTGGGACTGTCGCGGTCCACCGAGATCACGCCGTCCTTCTCCTTCAGTTCCGCGATCTGGAGCACGCTGCGGCGCTGCCAGTCGGGGTTCGCCTTGGCCTCGTCCTCTCCGCTCTGATGCACGAAGTAGACGATATAGGCCCGGTCGCCGGAGACGATCACGTCGGGGTGCTGCCCCTTGGCGCGGTCGGTCGGCGCTTGTCCGGGCGTGGCGAGGATATGGCCTGGCTGGGTGGTCCAATGGTCGCCCCCAAGGTCGTCGACGTCCGAGCGCATGACGAGCAGGCCCTTCCACGCGTCGGAGATCAGCCACCAGCGACCCTTCCAGCGGAACGCCTTCGGCCCTTCGCCGGGCGTGGTGGTCAGGCGGTCCTTCACCGTCCAGTGGGTGAGGTCGGTGCTGTCCGCCGTGCGGATCGCCTTGCCCATGCGCTCGTCGTTGAAGAACAGGCGGTAGCCGCCCTGGGGCAGCGCGACGACGCTGGCGTCGATCACCCGGTCGGAGCCGAGATCGAGCTTGTCACCGCAGGTCCACGATTTCAGGTCCTTGCTGGTGAGGTGGACGATGAAGCGCGGCGCGTTCCAGTCGCGGTAGACGCCGGGCACCACCGTCAGCCACATGTGCCACTGGCCGTTGAAGCGCTCGATATCGGGTGCCCAGAGCGTCGCGCCGGTGCAGCTTTCCGGGATCGCCGCCGTGCCGCCGTAGCGCCAGTGCACGCCGTCCTTCGAGCGCGCGGTGCCGATCGCCGTGCCGTGGACCCAGCGCACGTCCTGTTCGTCCTCCATCGGCAGGTCGGCGCGCCGGTTCGTATAGAACATCACCCATTCGCGCGTGGCGGGATCGTAGACCGTGCTGGGATCGGCGGCGCCGTCATGCACCGGGTCGCGGAACAGCGGCTTGGGCGCCACGTCGGGGGCGGAAGCCGTCGCGGCGGCGAGCAGGAGAAGCGAGGCGCCGATCATGCCGATGGCTCCCGGTGCGGCAAAGTCCGAATGATTTTCAACATGTTCCGATGCATAGAATGACCTTTCGGGGAGAGTGCAATATGTCGAGTGATCGCCGTCAATTTCTGGGTTCGCTGAGCGCGCTGGCTGCCGCGCCCTTGTTGTCCGGTCGCGCCTTGGCGCAAAGCGGCGAGAATACGCCTGCCTTCGAGCGTTTTCCGATCTGGCCGGGCTCGCCGCCGGGGCTGCCTTCGGGCGGCGTGAAGGAGGAGCGCGTGCTGCGCACCAACAAGGGCAACCCCGACGATTTCGCCTGGCCGCATGTCGCCACGCCGATGCTGACGGTCTGCCCCGCCGCCAAGCCCACCGGCGCGGCGGTGCTGACATTCCCGGGCGGCGGCTATGCGCGCGTGGCCATGGGCACGAGGCCCTCCGCCACCTCGCGCTGGTTCGCCAGCCAGGGGGTGACCGCCTTCGAACTGCTCTACCGCCTGCCGCATGACGGCTGGACCGGCGGCCCGGACACGCCCTTGCAGGACGCCCAGCGCGCCATGCGGGTGATCCGCGCCCGTGCCGCGAAGTGGGGCGTGGACCCGGCGAATGTGGCGGCTATCGGCTTCTCGGCTGGCGGCCACTTGTGCGGCAGCATCGCCACGCGCTTTGCCGCCAAAGTCTACGATCCGGTCGACGCGGCCGATGCGCTGGACGCGCGGCCGCTGGTGGCGGGGATGTTCTTCCCGGTAGTCAGCATGGTGCCGCCGCTCGCCCATGCCCAGTCGCGCAGCGAGCTGTTGGGCGCGAACCCGAGCGAGGCGTTGTCGCGGCGTTACTCGGTCAACGTCGAGGTTCCTGCGACCGCGCCGCCGATACTGCTCGGCCATGCGGCTGACGATACGGTGGTCGATTGCGGCAACAGCCTGGCGATGTTCGAGGGGTGCCGGGCGGCGAAGATTCCCAGCGAGCTTTACGTGATCGAGAAGGGCGGTCACGGCGCGCCGCTGTTCGAACCGGACGGCCGCGCGGGATTGTGGCTCACCCGGTTCGCCCGCTTTGCTGCGCGGCATGGCCTGCGGATTCCCTCCGAAGGGGCGTGAGGCTTTTCGGCTGCTTCCGAAGCGCTCCGTCGTCCCTGCGCATGCGCGGGGACGACGGGATGATGTTGCGGAACGGCGCGGGTTCGCTTTGCACAAAAGCACAAATGCGCAGCGCGTTCGCGTGCAGCTCAACCTTCGAAAGCGCGGGTGGGATGCACTCTCGGTGGGGGCGGCCATCACGGGGCGGCGCCGCTGCGTTTCTGCGCGCCCAGGGGCACGATCCGGAAATTGCGGATGCGCAGGTGGCTCTTGGTCGTGCGCAAGGCGAACCAGCCTCGGGCGTAAGGCGCGGGGTCGTCCATCGTGAAGAGCCGCTTGCCGCCGAAATCCACCGTGATCCGTCCGCCCTCGGCGGCGACGCGCATGGGCGTCCAGCGGTTCGGTGTCAGCAACGCGGTCGGATCCGAGCGGTCGTGCTCGGGCAGGAGTGGGCGGTTACCCGGTTCGCCCACATAGCGCCGCATCCGGGTGGTGGTGTTGCGGTTGCCGCCGATGCCCACGTAGTAAGTCTTCAGCCTATCGTATTCCGCGAAAGCCCCGCTGCGCGGATGGGCGAGCGGCGATCCATCCGGCGCGGCGGGGTCACGGGCCATCCAGAAGGCGTTGACGTCGCTTACCGCGTCGTTCGGCCCGCCTTCCGAAACCGCCATGACCTCGTATTCGATGGCGACGGGGCCGGTGAGTTCGCCGCGCCACCAGATCGAAATGCCCTTCGGCGCGTCGATGTCCATCACGCCGTCCCGCACCGTGACACGCGAGGCGGCCTCGGCCTCGACACGCCAGTGCGCAAGGCCATGGCAAAACTCGTCCGTTAGCGGGTTCGCCGCCGCCGAAAGCAGCATGAGCAGCACGGCGGCGGCGAAGCGCTTCATTCCAGCACGTCCCCGATCAGCGTCAGGTTCACGGTGGCGGCGATGCCCCACTGCGCGGCATCGTTGGTGGAGACTTCGGCGATCTCGTCCACCGGCTTGAGCACGGCGGCGCCGCTCACCTTGTGCGCGCCGCGCGTCTGGTCGCGGCCTTCGCGGTCGCCCGCACCGAAGAATTCGCCCCAGGCGCGCTTGACCAGCTCCGGCTTGCCCAGCTGCACCCCGGCATAGGCGGTGTAGCGCGAATGGGCCTGGGTCAGCGCGCGGCCCTTGCCCGATGCGCCGGTGCGGGCGCGGAACTCCGCCTCGGGCGCGTTGTAGAGTTCGCAGTAGTCCAGCCAGACTTTGCGGAAAGCCGGCTCATCGACGAGTTCGAGCAGTTCCGCAGTGATCTCGAACACGCCGAACACGCCGTTGAGGTGGCTCATGTTCACTTCGTTCCCCGGCCCCACGAAGCGCCCGGAGGCCAGGTCGAAGGCCGCGCCGCCCGCCAGCCAGCCCTTGGGCAGGGCGGCGATGGAGCGCATGCCCGCAACGATCCGGTCGCGCCAGCGGGTGTCGCGCGTGCGTTCCCATTCGGTCAGCCAGGCGCCCAGCATCGATCCCCAGACGGTGCCGAACTGCATGAAGATCTGGCCGTCGGGCAGCGGCTGTTCGGCCACTACCGCGCCGGTTCCGGCAGGCGGCTTGCTGGCGTCGGCGCGGTGCATGACCTTGCGGCCGATATCGACCGTCTTCAGCGCATAGTCGCTGTCCACCAGCGCGTGCATCAGATCGCCGCAGCGCTCGTCGGTGGTGAGGTAGTAATAGAAGCGGCGATAGGCCGCGTTGGAAATGCGCTGCTGCTTCGAACTGTCCGCCCAGTGTTGGACGCCATGGCGGGTGCCGAGGCCCTTGAACCGGCCGGAGTGATAGACATCGACCTCGCCGGTATGCCGCGTCATCGCCTCGGCCAGGCGGAACACGTCGGCCCGGCCGCTGCGCAGGAAGCCGTACCAGAGCCACAAGTCGGTGGAGAGTTCGCTGTTGTCCCACGCGAAACCGCCGATGTCGTAGCGCCAGACGTGCCGGTCGTTGTCATAGCTGTGCATGACATCGCCGTAGTTCCAGAACCCGTACCAGCGGCGCTGGTCGACCTGCCCGATGTAGAAATCGAGTTCCTGCTTGGCGCGCGTCTCGATCTTGCCGCGCAAGGGGCCGCCCGAGGCGATCGGGCTCCACGGGCCGAACAGCCCGGCGGAGTGGACCCGCGCGACATTGGCGACCATGCGCGGCGGCGTGGCCAGTCCTGCGCCCATCGCGGCCAGCCGCTCGCGCGGGGGCGTGGCGGGCAGGGCCCAGATGCGGAACTCGGTGGTGCGGGCGATCCCGGAGGCATCGCCCCAGCCCGGCTCGTAGTCCTCGTAAGTCACGTCGAGGCCCAGGTTCTGCGCCTCGTAGCTCTCCATGCCCATGACGTCGTGATAGAAGCGAAGGTCCATCGCCGGGGCATCGGGGGCGTGATACCAGACCGTGAAGCGCGCGGTGTCGCTGGCGGCATCGGCGACGTCCAGGCCGACCGGGCAGCGCTGCCAGAAGTCGTGCATGCCGAAAGCGACGCCTCCCGAAGGTCCGCCGATATAGCCCAGCCCCGGCGCGCGGCCGGCGGTATCGACGTCGATCCAGCCGAAGCCGGGCTTGGTGCGCTTGACGATCGAGAAGCCGTCCGCATTGGGCTGGCGCAAGCGGAAGTCGCCCCAGGCGGGGATATATTCCAGGTTCTGGCGGACGGCCGCGCCCATCTGGTCAAGCGACGGCGTGGCCGCGCCCGCGACTTGCGCGTCGCGGAACGCCTTGCCGGGATCGCGGCGCAGGCCCGTCAGCGGGCGCACGGCCTCACCCCAGAGGCCGCCACTTTCGCCCGCGAAACGGACGTGGCGGTCGTGCAGCTTGTCGCGCATCGGCACTGCGCCTTCGAGGCCCAGGCCGCGAAGGAAGCGCTTGGCGGGATCGCCGTCGAAGATCATCGAATGGACCAGGCGCACACTGTCCGACCCGGCGTGGAAATAGAGGCGGACCGAGAAGGGCATCCAGTCGCCTTCGGTTCCGCGATGGCGGCCGTCCAGCTTGACGACGGCGCGGATCGGGCCACTCTGTTCGACCGTGGCGCTCTCGATCGTGCCGGTCCAGCGGGCGAGATTGGGCGCGCCGTCCTCGTCATCAGCACGGTCCTGTGCGCTGGCGAGCAGACGCACCGATTGCAGCACTTCGGCATTGCCGACGCGCGCGGAGCGGATCAGCGCCTCGCCTGAGCGGCCCACGGTCCAGACCGTCTGGCCGACGGTGACGGTGACGGCATCGGCAGCCTCGCGCACGGAGAGGGTCTGCGCGGGGCTGGCGCTGCCGGCGACCACGCGCAGGCCATTGGCGCGCCCGCCGTTCGCCCCGGTCGCATGGCCGGTCCACTTGATCGAACCGTCCGGCCACCAGGCCATCGGCCAGGTCTGCACCGCTTCACGCGCGCCGCCCGCGCCTTCGAGCACGTAACCGCGCTTGTCGAACCGCGTGCCGCGCGGCCAGGGCTGACCCCACGACTGACCTTCATGGGCGAGGGGAGCAACGCCGTCGAGCCAGACCACGTCGTCGCCCGGCGCTATGCCGGAGCCCAGCGGCTCCACCGGCCCTGTCGTGGCGGCATCCGCACGGCCCGCCAACAGTGCCATCGAACCGGCGACCGCGGTAGTGGCCAGGCTTTGGGCCAGCATCTCGCGGCGGCTCCAGACCAGCTTGCTCATTGTCTCTCCCTTGGGTGTGACGCTTTGCAAGCGCCTTATGTGGGATGATATTTCATTATGTGGATCGAATCGTCAACAGGGGTGCGGCGGTATTTGTGCTTGCTCGGCCCTTCCGCCTGTCTTCCCCTACCCCTTCGTCACCCGCGAGGAGGCGAAGCCGACGCGGCAATCCAGAGCGGCGCAGAACTGCCCTGGATTGCTTCGCTACGCTCGCAATGACGAAGGGGGAAGTCAGTAGCGGGCGGCCGAAGAATGCCGCTCCTCCGCCTCTCCCTATCGCTCGCCCTTCGGCCCCGCGCCCAGGTAGAATCCGGTATGCGGCGGCTGGTTGTAAGCGGTGTTCTGCCAGGCGACGCCCAGGCGGTAGACCGGGTCCTGCATCAGCGTGACGAAGCGGTGCGGCGTGGCGAAAGGCGTGGTGTAGATGCGCAGTTCGCGGTTGTCGGCGCGGCGCCAGATCACTTCCTCGCGCCAGTCACCGATGAGATCGGCTTGGAGCGCGGGATTGGCCTTGGTGCCGTTGTTGGAGGCAAGCCCCTCGGGGGCAAGCAGCGTGTCGGACGTGCCCTGCTCCCAGTTCCATTTGGAGATAGTGGTGCCGTCCAGCAGCTCGCGCAGGAGGTCTCCATCCCACCAGATCGCGAAGTTCATCTGGCGCGGGCGGGCGCCGATCGGCTGGCCCTTGGTATCGTAGAGGCGGTCGGAATTGGAGCCCCAGAACTCGGCGCCGTAGTGGCGCGGGTCGATATCGGCGGCAACGCCGCGGCCGGTGTCCTGCTCGGCAGGCGTGGTCCAGAGCACTTCGCCCGTGCGCGCATCGAGCAGCGCCGAGCCCAGCCCGCCGTTGCGGCGAATGTCCTCGAACACGCCGAACTTTTCGAGGCCCGGCCGCGCCGGATCGAGGTCGCTGACGTGCATGGTGTCGCCGTGGAACAGCGGCTTGGTCCAGAGGCCCTTGCCGTTATCGTCCACCGCCATGGAGCCGTAGATCACCTCGTCGCGCCCGTCGCCATCGACATCCGCGACGGAAAGCTGGTGGTTGCCGCGCCCGGCATAGTCCTCGTTGCCGGTGGCGGAGCTGTCGAACAGCCAGCGCTGCGTCAGTTTGCCGCCGCGCCAGTCCCAGGCGGCCAGCGCGGTGCGCGCGTAGTAGCCGCGGCCGAAGACCATGCTGGGCATATGCCCGTCGAGATAGGCGACCCCGGCCAGGAAGCGATCGGAGCGATTGGCATAGCCGTCGCCCCAGGAGGCGGCGAGCTGCTCGGGCGTGGGATTGCCGCCGGGATAGCGCGGCGGATCGTAAGGCGCGGTGGCCAGCGCCTTGCCGGTCAGCCCTTCGAACACGGTGAGGTATTCCGGCCCCTTGACGATGCGACCCTGCATCGGCGCCACCTTGGTGCCGTCCGCCAGCACTTTCGCGCCGGTGCGATCCTGCTGCGGCACTTCCCCGCCGCTGCTGCGCCAGTCGGCATTCGCATCGCCGATGACCTTGCCGGCGCCGTCGACCGTGCCGTCGCCCGTCTTCAGCGCCACTTCGGCGCGGCCGTCGCCATCGAAGTCGAAGACCAGGAACTGCGTGTAGTGCGCCCCGGCGCGCACGTTGCGGCCAAGGTCGATGCGCCAGAGCCGAGTGCCGTCGAGGCGGTAGGCATCGAGGAAGACGTTGCCGGTATAGCCGGTATGGGCATTGTCGTGGCTGTTGCTCGGATCCCACTTCAGCACGATCTCGTACTGCCCGTCTCCGTCGAGATCGCCCAGGCTGGCGTCGTTGGCCGTGTAGGAATAGGCCTCCCCGGCGGGCGTCACGCCGTCCGCGGGTGGGGAGAGCGGGATCGGGAGATAGCCCTTGTCCCACATCATGGCACGCTGCGGACCGGCGCGGTCGCCGATGCGTTCCACCGCATAGCTGCTTTCGGTGGTTCCCGATGTGTCGACGAATGCCGTCGCCTCGCCCGTCCGGGTGACGTGCACCGGCTTGCCGCCGCGCAGCACGCGGAAGCGCGCATTCTTCGGATCGTCCGCCAGAAACCGCCAGGTCACGAGGATTCCGCCGTCCCTGGCCGGCAGTGCCACGGCCCCGCGGCCGAGCCGCTCCGCTGCCGGTCGTGAGGGCGGAGTCGCGGCGAAAGCGGGAGTGGATGAAACGAGGCCCAGGATCAGGGCCAGCGCGCGGATTTGGGCCGCCATTTGCAACATCCTCCGGTTATGGAACCACTCTGGTCCAAATTATAGCATTGCATCCCACATATCGGTTCAATAAGTGTCCGTCTAGAAACTGATTCGATCGAACGATGCAAAAGCGTCGAAACAAGATCGACAGGGCTAAAAGAGGGGATAGGATATGCGCAAGCATACCGTTGGAAATACGAGGAATTCGCAAGCAACGAAGCTCGGTCGCCATGCCTTTAGAGGGGTATCGGGCCTGGCTCTCGCCGGATCTCTGGCGGTTTCCATCCCCGCATATGCTCAGACTAATTCCGAAACGCCGGCTCCGGAAGCGGCGCAGGATGCGCCGCGACGGATCGACGACAAGACTGCCGAAAAAGTCATCACGACTGCCAACGACATCGTCGTCGTCGGTACCCGCGCCTCGCTACAATCGGCCATCAACCGCAAGAAGCAGGCGAATACCGTCGTCGACTCGATCGTTGCCGACGACATCGCCAGTTTCCCGGACAAGAACATCGGCGACTCGCTGGCCCGCATTACCGGCGTCCAGCTCAGCCGCGACTTCGGCGAGGGCGTGAAAGTCTCCATCCGCGGCGTCGAGCCTGACCTCAACCGCGTGGAAATCAACGGCGTCAGCCAGGTCAGCGCCCTCGGTGAGCGCTCCGGCGACTTCCGCGAACTGGCGACGGAACTGGTCAAGTCGATCGACGTCTACAAGGGCTATGCCGTGGACCTGACCGAAGGCGGCATCGGCGGCACGGTGCGCGTGGAAACGCGCAAGCCGCTCGACCTGCTGAAGCCGATCCTTTCGGCAACCGTATCGGGCCAGCACCTCGACACCACCGAGACCTGGCGTCCGCGCGTGTCGTTCTTTGCCGGAACGCCGAAGTTCCTGATCGACGGCCTGGGTATCCTGTTCAACGGTACCTACAGTGATGTGAACACGCGCCAGGACTACATCAGCAACACGAACTGGGGCCGTATCGCCGACTTCGATCATTCGACCGAAAAGACCGTCGCCGATCCGCTCTACGATGCCTACAACACTTACGAAAGCTGCGCCGGCGTGGGTGGCTCCACGACCGCCAAGGCCACCGCGAACCGCCTGGCCTGCGAGACGCAGTTCTTCGACTGGGCGCCCAAAGTGCCGCGCTACCGCCACCTCGTGCGCAACGACAAGCGCATCTCGGGTGACCTGACCCTGCAATACCAGGTGGCGCCCAACTTCCGCGCTTATGCCAACGTGCAGGTCAACAAGCGCAACCAGAACCTGCAGGACGTCAACTATTCGGTCGATCTGGGCGCGATCCAGCGCTTCAATCTCGATCCGCAGCTGGCCGCAGGCGCGGGTGGCGGCACTTCGCGCCAGCAAGTGGCGCTGGGCAGCTCGACGGTGAACGAGAACCATGTCGTCACCGGCGTGACCACGGCGCTCAACGCCGTGAATCTGGGCACGGCAGCGGCCCCGAACTGGAACGGCGCCGCGAACATCATCGGTGTGCAGCGTCGCGATTTCTCCTACGATCAGGACTCGAAGTACTTCTCGGGCGGTTTCCGCTGGGACTTCGACCGGGTTCACATCGACTTCATGGGGTCGCACGCCAAGGCGCATACCGATTCCCAGACGAACCTGATCTCGCTGGGCACGAGCGTGTCGGGCATCGTGATCGACCGCAACAACGCGCAGGGTATCCCGGTCTTCCAGTTCCCGTCGAACTTCGACCCTTCCGATCCGGGCGTCTATTCCGACTTCACGCGCACGGGCGCCAATGGCCAGGTGCTTCCGGTCTACGGCCCGACCGTGCAATACCGTCCTGCCGAATATAACAACACCGAAGACCAGTTGAAGCTGGACCTGGACTGGGAGATCGATCACCCGATCATCAGCAAGTTCGAATTCGGTGCCCAGGCGCGTCGGCAGAAGTTCCTGAACTACCTGGGCGGCGGCTCGATCCTGATCGATCCGGCCACCATGACCTACCAGTCAAGCGCCAACGTGTCCTACACCACGACGATCCAGAACAATCCGGCCGTAGCGCGCAACGGCAACACTTATTTCATCACGCCGGCGCAGTACGGCTCGCTGATCTCGTCGATTGGCGGGGTGACGGGCGGCGCGCCGCTCTACACGGGCCTCAAGAACGCGCCTTCGGGCATTCCCAGCCGCCTGGCCTTCCCCAATTTCAATTCCGACGTGCTGTCGCAGATCTACGATCTCTCCGGCTTCGATCACGACCTCGTGCGCTTCGCAGACGGCTATCCGCAGATCCCGAGCGCCCAGATCACCGAGAAGGTGTTCTCGGGCTATGCGATGATGGATGTCGATACCGAGATCCTGGGCATGCGGCTCACCGGCAATGCCGGCCTGCGCTTCACCCATACCGAGGACAAGGGGCTTGGCACCAATATCAGCCGGGTGACGCGCTTCAACGCGACCGGCGGGACCGAAACCGTGGTCATCGCCGCGCAGCAGTTGTCGCTGTCCAACAGCTACACCGATTTCCTGCCGGCGTTCAACGCCAACCTCGAACTTCAGCCCAACCTCTACCTGCGCGCCAACTATGCCAAGAACCTGGCCCGGCCGAGGCCGCTCGATCTGGTGCCGAACATCAACTGCGTGGACGACCAGACCATCTCCGGCACCGACGACATCTGCACGGCCGGCAACCCGGAACTGAAGCCCTACCGCGCGGACCAGTGGGAACTGAACCTGGCCTGGTATCCCAATGCGGATACGATGCTGAGCCTGGGCTACTACAAGAAGTACGAATCGAGCTTCGTGATCGGCAACACCGTGCGCAACGGGGTGGACCTGTTCCAGGACGGCATCACGTACACGGTTCGCCAGCCGGTCAACGGCCAGGGCGCCCTGCTCGACGGTATCGAGGCGAGCGCGCAGACGGTGTTCACTTTCCTGCCCAAGCCGCTGGACGGCTTCGGCGCCTCGGGCAACTTCACTTATGCCCGCGCCATTCGCACCAACCTGACCAATGCCGCGACCAACGAGCCGCTCAAGGAATATCCGGGCCTTTCGTCCTACACCTACAATGCGAGCTTCTTCTACGACAAGGACTGGCTCAACTTCCGGATGAGCTACAACTATCGCTCGAAGTGGCTGGATAACGCGCTGGACGCCAATAATGGCAACAACCCGATCTACCGCAAGGGCGAAGGCTACCTCGACGGCAAGATCACGCTGCGCTTCCCGAAGTATCATTTCGACGTCTTCTTCGAGATGCAGAACATCACCAAGGAATATTCGAAGACCTATATCAACAAGGACATGCCGGTGGAGCTGTACTACCCCGGCCAGCGTATCTTCGTGGGTATGCAAGCCAAGCTCTGAACCGGTTGCAGGCCCGGTTGCAGGCCCGATTGCAGGGGAGAGCGGGAACTCTCCCCTTCATCCTGCCGTGCCGCTCGCCACGGGACCCGGCGAACGGCGCGGCAGGAAACGGACCCGGGCAGATGCAGCGCCCTCCAGCCGCATCTGCCCGGGTTTTCATGTTTTTGACCAGCCAAAGACCCCTGGAGCAGTGATCCTCTAGAACCCGGTGCGCAGGCCGAACACCACGTTGCGTCCGCGCAAGGGCGAGGCGTCCTTCACGAAGGAAGCATGGTTGAGCGCGAAGGAATTCGTGAGGTTGCTGCCCCGCGCGAAGACTTCGGCCCAGCGCCCGGCACCAAGGTCCAGCTTGTAGGCAAGGGTGAGGTTCAGCATGTCGTAGCCGGGGCTTTCGGTCTCGAAGTCGGCGATGCGGTCCTGCCTGAACGTGCGGTAGTATTCGGCATTGGCGGTGAAGGGCCCGGTCGCGGCGTCCACGCGCGTGCCGAGGCGGCCGGGCGGGATGCGCGGCAGGTTGCCGCGATCGTCCGTCAGCTTGGCGCGAACATAGTCGCCGAACACGGCCACGCCCACCTCGGGCATGACCTGGTGCCGCACTTCGCCGTCGACGCCGGTGAAGGTGGCATCGGCCGCGACATAGTGGATCAGGCGGAAGTCCTCATACTGGTCGAGGGTCTGGCCGTAGATGTAGTTGTCCACCTTCTGATGGTAGGCGCCCAGGGTGAAGGTGGTGGCGCCGCTGGTCTTGCGGAAGGTCAGGTTGATCGACTTGCCCGTCTCCAGCCGGTTTTCGGTGGAGGCCATGCCGTTGAAGGTGCGGCCGGTGACCATGCCGATCTCATAAGTGTTCGACGCGAAGTGCGGACCGAAGGCATAAAGCTCCTGCACGTTCGGCGCGCGCTGCGAGCGGGCGAGCGACAGCGCCAGCGAGTAGCCCTCCGTCACTTTCCAGAGCGCCGATGCCGAAACCGAGAAGGGATCGTGCGCAGTGGCCGGCATGAAGGCGGACAGCGCGGTCTGCGGGCGGATGCGCTGCCATTCCTGGCGCAGGGCCGCCTCGATGCGGACCGGGCCGAAGTCGCGGCTTTCGTGCAGGAACAGTGCGGTGTTGTCGATGTCGAACGGGATATAGGTCTTGACGTCGTTCTCGGTCACGGCGTGGATGCCGCTGAAAGTGCTGTCCGCGTGCTGGACGCCGAAGACGCCGCGGAAGCCCGCCAGCGGCTTGTGAGTCAGTTCGAAGCGGAGGTCGAAGGCCTTGTTGCGATAAGTCGTGGCGATCTCGTCGTGCTCGATCTCGTCATGGCGGTAGGTCGTGTGGGCCATGCGGACGCGGACGCGTTCGAAACCGGGCAGCGGATCGCGATAGTCGCTGCGAATGTCGAAGCGCTCGCTGCGCAGCTTGACGAAGATGCTTTCGTCCTCGTGGTCATGATCGTGGCCATCCTCGTGGTCATGGCCCTCTTCGTCATGCCCCTCTTCGGCATGTCCCTCTTCCGCATGATCGTGCGACCCGCAGTGGAGGCTGATGCCGTGGGTGTGGCAGCCTTCGTATTCGTGGCTGTGGCCCGGCAAGCCGTATTCGCTGCGCACGCGCGTATAGCTGGCGCCGAGATAGCCGTCGGGACCGATCCAGGCGCCGCCCGCCGTGAACGTGGAGCTTTCGCTCCAGGATCCGGGCACGCGGCTTTCGCCGAAGGTGCGCGGCACCCGGTAGTCGTCGGTCTCGCGGTGAGCGCCTTCGACGCGCAGGGCCAGCGAGCCGGTTCCCACGGTCACGCCGCCGACGGCCGAGCGCTCGTCGTCGCCCGTGCCCAGCCGCGCTTCGGCAGAGCCGGTGAAGCCGCCCACCGGCACTTCGGTGGGGATCTTGGTGTCCAGCAGGTTCACCGCCCCGCCGATCGCGCCGCCGCCGTAGAGCAGGGCCGATGGGCCGCGCAGCACTTCGATGCCGCGCAGGAGCAGCGGCTCGCCGGTAATGGCGTGGTCGGCCGAGATGCCCGAAGCGTCCTGCACATTGGTGCTGTCCGACAGGACCTGCACGCGCGGGGAGGTCTGCCCGCGGATGACCGGACGGCTGGCGCCGCCGCCGAAGTTGTCGAAGTGGATGCCGGGCTGGCCCGCCAGCGTCTCGCCCAGCGTGCCCTGGCGGCGATGGGCGAGTTCGTCGCCGGTCAGCGTGATCACCGGTGTCGCGGTTTCGTCGGCGCTTTCCTGCAGCGGGGCGGAAGTGACCAGGATCTCACGCGGGGCGGAAGGCGCCGCTTCCTCGGCAAAGGCGGCGGCGGGAACCAGCGCAAGAAGCGAGACGGCGGATCGGTGCAGAATGCGAACGGACAAGAAAAAACCCCCTGGGATCGGCTAGGAGGCTTCGTCTAATGTGATGTAATAACATTACTCAATACGCGATCGAGCGTGTTATCAATATGTTACAAATGGGACATCTTGCAGTGACGCCGGTTCGCGGAACTCAGCCGGCGCTGCTGGCCTCATCGTCATCCCTGGCCGTGGCGAGTTCGGTGGCGGAGCCGGTGTCGCTGCTGCCATAGATGAAGCCGAAGGTGGGGTTCTCACGCGAACCGAGGGCGTGGCTGGGGCCGTACCAGACGCGCACGTTGCTCCAGTCGCCCGCCTCGGAAACGTCCTCGGCCAGCGCGCTGTGTTCGATCACGCCGGGGCCGGACCAGTTGGCATGATCGAGCAGGACATGGCGGGCGTCCACGACTTCGCGGATCATCGCGACATGGCCATAAGGCATGGCCGAAGTGGACTTGAACACGAGGACGGAGCCGGTCTGCGGCAAGTGGCCGCGCTTGTAGCTGCCCTGGGCCTGTTCCCACCAGGTGGCCGCATTGCCATGGATGCCGATCCCCGACTGCGCGCGGGCATAAGGCACGCATTGCAGGTGCTGCGCCAGAGCCGGGCTGGCAAAGGCTTGAGCGGCAAGGGAAAGGAGGGCGGCAGCGACCAGGGAGACCTTCTTCATGAGGGGACGTTATAACGTCTCTGATTTTGGAAGGTAGCCCGGCCCCGGCGAGATGATCGCACGGGGCGCACCGTTCGTCGCTCTGCGGGGAACCGAATCGGTGGAGCAGCGCTTAGCGGCTCGGGTTCGAATCGATAACCAGCACCAGGCGGGTTTCACCGGAGTCTGCGATGGGCGGTGACCGGTGCAGGATGGACGGTTGCTCGCGCAGCAGCCTGCCTTTGAACACGCCCACTTCTCCCGCTTTCAGCGCATGGATGCGTTCATGGTCCACGCGTTTCCACTGCGTGCCGATCCCGCGATAAGTGGTGATCGTGCGGAGCGTGACATAGTCGGCGTGGAATTTGCGGCAGGCGTCGGTCTCGACCACTTCGAGGCGGATCGTCACACCCGGCTTTCCGGCCACCCGGGCGTGGAGGCGGGCCAGCAGCGCCACGTCGGCCAGCAGGGCCGGGCAGGGCGCATGGCCGCTTTCGATCAGGCGCGGGGCCAGCGCCGCTGCGGCCTGGTCCGCAAGGCACGTCAGCAGCACATCGTCGGCACGGTCGAGATCGAGCGTCTCCACCTCTTGCGCCAGAGAGGTGTCCAGCGCGCGGGTCCAGATTGCCAGGTCCACGTCGCCGCACGCAATGTCGTGAAGCGCCTCGGCGTCCGGTCCCACGGACAGGGCCGTGCACGCGTCCGGGCGCTCCCGTTCTTTCTTCATGGCAGTTTTTTTCACGGCAGGCCCTTTTCAACGGAGATCGCATCGCCAAGTAGTAGCCAGAATGTAATGTTGTATCATCACTTGATCAAGCAGGAGCCGAATTCGATGAGCGAGCGTTGCGAAAGCCGGGACCATGTCCGGGGGCGGCTCCTGGCGGACATTGTGGAATCGACGGCGATCTCGGCTTCGACGCTCTGCATGATCCACTGCCTGGCGCTGCCGCTCTTGCTGTTCCTGCTGCCGGGGCTGCTGGGCGCGTTCTTCCAGTCCGAACTGTTCCATATTGCCGCGCTGGGGCTGGTGGCCCCGGCGGCGCTGGCGGCTTTCCTGCTGGGCTATCGCCGGCACGGCGCTGCGGGGCCGGCGATCCTGGGCGTGGGCGGCATCGCCTGTCTCGTGCTGGCGATCCTGAACAGCGACCATGCCCTTCTGGGCGAGACGGCGCTGACGGTGATCGGCAGCCTGTTGCTGGTCGCGGGCCATGGCTGGAACTGGCGCAAGCGGGTCGTCTGAGTGCAGCGCTATTTTCAGACGCAAAAAGTAGGCCCCGCGGGTCCTACACCCGACGGGGCCAGTTTATGGGTCGCTTTCTGCAAGCGCCGGCCGGTCAGATCCCCCGATCCCCGCAACTTCGTTGGAAGTTGCCGCCCCCGGCGCCCATGCACACGTCATACAACGAAACGCGTGATTCTATGATGATGCAAATTGCTGCAAATTGCGGAAGAGCGCTGAATTGCATCAGAAAGTCAGAACGATAGGGGCATGGCATCCCTGCCGAACGTGCGCATGAACACAGATCGAAAACCCGGCCTTTCAAGGCACTCCGCCTGACCCGATTTTCCTCTCAGGGAAGGGCCTGCCTGGGTACTGGCGGCACCAGTTGCTTGAGCAGGCCCATGACCTCGCGGTCGTCCTTCCACCCTGCTTCGATCCGGCGGGTGACCGGGCGCGAGTACCAGTGCTCGCCCAGCATGACGGCCTCGTGCATCAATCCCACCAATTGCTCACGGTCTTTCATCGACGCGGCGTAGAAGGCCGGTGTCTGGCGAATGCGCCGTCCGCCCTGCGCGATTTCGGAAAGGGCATCGGCAATCATCAGGCGGTGGGCATGGGCGGGATCCTCGGCGACCGCGCGGGTCATCCGGGCGGAGAGTCGTTCGGTGGCGGGATCGTGGCGCAGGCGGGCGAAGTCCGCGAATTCCCGCGCGAAGCCGTGGATGTCGCCCTGGCCAAGATAGATCCACGATAGGCAGCTGCTGACCGTGGCGTCCTGCGGATAGGTGCGCTTGAGATCGAGCAGAGCGGCCAGCGCCTGCGCATCATGGCCGGCCTGCCATCTGGCCCAAGCGTGCTCCACCGCGATCGGCTGGGATCCGGGCAGGAGCGCCACGGCGCGCTGGTAATAGCGCTCCGCCCGGTCGCTCTCGCCAAGGTCGGAAAGGATGTTGGCCAGCCAGAAGTACGTCAGCCCGTCGTTGTCGTCGTCATGCAGGGCGTCGGCGAAGGCCTTGAGCGCGGCGGCGGGGTCGTTGTCCCACCAGTAGTCGATGAACCCCTCGGCGCGGTGTGCGCTGGCGAGGCCCGAATCGAGTTCGAGCGCCTTGGCGGCGGCGATCCTGGCCTTGCCGAAGGCTTCCGCGTCGCTGACATCGCCATATTCACGGTAGATCAGCCAGGTTTCGGCCAGTCCGGCGCGCGCGGGGGCATAGTCCGGCTCGCGGGCGATCACCGCGCCGTAAAGCTGGATCGCCGCTTCCAGGTCCTTGGGGCGGCGATGGGCCCAGGCGTCCCGCGCAGCGATGAAGTCGCGCGCGGCCGCCGGGTCGCGGGGAAGCTGCTCATGCCGGTTTTTCGGCCAGGCCAGCAGTCCCGCCGCCAGCAGAAGCGGCAGCGCAATAACCAGCGCCATGGGCCAGGACCAGCGCTTGCGGGCCGGAACGGGCGCGGCGAGAGGCAGGGACGGCAGGGGTAGGGATGTCGATGCGGGCGGGGATGGCGCGGCTTCGGCGGCAGGTCCGGCAGCGCCTTCTTCCACGCCGGGATTGCGGCTTTCCCATTCCGCCAGTTCGTGCCGATAGGCGAAGACGGTTTTCTGCTTGCCGCCGGGAAGCTGGTGGATCGGCAGTCCCCGTTCGCGCGCCCACCGCGCGACCGTGGTGCGGTCCCTGCCGAAATAGGCCGCTATCGCTTTCCAGCCATCCAACCGGCGTTCGTCTGAAGTCATGCAGTTTCGCGACCCTGTGCCTGGCGCCAGCCTAGCTACTCAGGGCGAGGCGCTCAAGCCGGCTCGCAAGCGAGGCGAATCGGGCAGGCAGGGCGGAATGGCGGCTTTCCGGGCACGCGGGTCCTGCCGCGTCCCATTTCCGGACGGTTGCCGTCAGCGTATCGCCTCGGCGCGGGCGATCAGCGCGTCGAGCGCCGTGCGGCCGTGGCGCAGTTCCTCGATGATCTTGCGCAGCTCCGCCACGGTGATCCGCGAGCCGCCTTCGCTGTCCACGGACTGGACCTCGACGATTCGGTGCAGGGCTTCGACGATGGCGAGGACGGGGTCCATCGGCAGGGTGGCATCGGCCAGCGGCACGGCGCGCACTTTGCCGAGGGCCAGGAAGGGGTCGATCGCGCCCGGTCCGAACTCCTGTTCGATTCGCGCGAGAATCAGCGGATCGAGGCTCGTCGCCCGGCCGCGCGCATTGCGGATCGTCCCGGTGGAGCAGCCCAGTCGGGTAGCCAGCTGGGCGTCGGACAAATCCCCGTTCTTCTGGAGGTTACGGATGATCGAAGCGACCGCCAGGCGGTAGTCCTCACTCGAAAGTCTAGCGGATCGGCCTGTCGTCATGGTGTATGAACCTTTCACGTCTTTCGATGCGGGGACAAGAGCTTGTGGCGAAGGAGGCGAATCTGGCCAAGACTTTGTCGACGGAATCGCTATATGGCACCGAGGATATGAAGTTCAGCCGTCGCAATCTGATCGTTGCAGCCACCGCGTTCGCAGCGACATCGTCCTCTGCAGCCCGCGCCATCTCGTCCGCATTGCCGGAGCGGGGGCGTGGTGCTTCGCTTGTCCTCCCCAACGTCGGGCCCAAGACCGGGCCGAACGCGGGCTCGATCGCGCCGGTGTCCCCGGCCGCCTTGCCGCCGGTGCCCGCGCCGTTCCAGCCCGAGGGTATCCGCGCCGAGCTGTTCGATGCGGYGATGAAGGCGCTGGACCGCCACGATCGGCGCGTGAAGCGCGACCGGATCGGCGTGGTGGATTTCTCGGCCTCGTCCTCGCAGCCGCGCTTCCACCTGGTGGACCTGGACAATCGCAAGATCACGTCGCTGCCCGTGGCCCACGGCAGCGGCTCCGATCCCGGCCATACCGGCTGGTTGCAGCGCTTCTCGAACCGTCCCGGCTCCAACGCCAGCAGCGAAGGCGCCTATCTCACCGCCGACTATTACTACGGCGGCCACGGCCGTTCGCAGCGGCTCGTGGGCCTGGACGATACCAACAGCAACGCGCTGGAACGGGCGATCGTCATCCACGGTGCCTGGTATGCGGAGCCGAACATGATCGGGGCCCATGGCAAGCTCGGCCGCAGCCAGGGCTGCCTCGCGGTGGGGGACAGCCTCCTGGGCCGCGCCTTCGACCACCTCGGCGAGGGTCGCATGATCTACGCGGCCAAGATGGCCTGACCGGCCCGCCGCTGCCTTGCGGCCGCCGAGAGATCCCGGCGGCGCGGCAGCTTCAGATCGTCACCAGCGCGCTCACCCGGTGCGAGAAGGGATGATTGGGCGTCGATCCCCGGCTGATCTGCGAGAACATGCCCGCGCCCAGATCCGCCAGCTTGGCTTCCACCAGCGGCAGATCCTCACCCCGCTTGACGTCGAGATGGACGTGGAGCTTGCCCTTGAATTCCAGCGTCACGTCATCCGCCTCGGCAATCCGCTCGCGCAGGTCACCCAGGATGGCGGAAAGCTGTTCGTTCAATGACGGTCTGGACGAGCCGGTCCGGGGGTTCGTGGAATCGATCGAGTAAACCGTTGCGTCCTTCGGCATTCGTGGTCCCATGCTGATTGCTGCCAATGCGAGCATAACATTTCAGCGCCGATAAAGAACGTTCCGGCGAACCTTTCTGTGCATTTCTTTTGGAGTAGGGGACGGTTTTCCGCCGTTCCTGACGCTTCTCGCCCTGGTTTCATCGGCCGAGTCGGGGTGTTTTCGCGCTGAATTCAGACGAGATTTTCGCTGCGGCGCACCCCGCTGTGGCATCTTTGCCGCAATCGTGTGCCGCAATCGTTGGCGCTGTTATCGCCGGAGCCCCGGTGCGACCCGGAGGGCATCCCGGCCTGCTTCTCAGGCCTGGGCCGTCTTGGCGCGACTGGCTGCCACGAAGGGAGCGGCGTCGTAATAGAACGGCTTGATCTCGCAGCACTTTCCGTCACGAAAGCGGAAACGCTCGCAGATCTCGGCGGGCGGCAGGGCGGGATCGGCGAAGCGCAGCGACAGGATCGTCACGGCATAGTCCTTGCCCGCCGTGGTCTCGATCCGGTCGAGCGCGACCACGTCGCACAGGCCCATGACTTTGGCGTAAAGTTCACGCAACCCGTTGCGGCCACGATATTCGCCGGCCATCGGCAGGCTGTCCGCCTCGTGAGCCACGAAATCCTCGGTGAGCATGGCCGATGCCGTGTCCCAGTCGCCCGCGCCGGTGGCGGCATAGAGGCGGTCGACGAAATCGATCATCTGTTCGGGACTCATGGTCATGGCAATGCTCCTCTTCCCGCGCTCTGCTTGTGGCCGGGACTGTGACAAAGGCCGGAATTTCCCGAACCTAGCGTTTCGACTAGCAGTCCCCGCGGCCGCGCGGCGTCTAAGCTGCGCGGATGGGAAAGGTCAGACAGATAGTCCTGGCGAGGCGGCCGCAAGGCGTGCCCGTGGGGGAGGATTTCCGCCTTACGGAAATCGAATTGGCACCGCCCGGACCGGGCGAGTTCCTGGTGGCGATGCGGGTGGGCTCGGTCGATCCCGCGATCCGGGGCTTCCTTGACGATCGGCCCAGCTACGTCGAGCCGGTGGCGCTGGGCGCACCGATCAAGGGCATGTCGCTGGGCGAGGTCGTGGCATCCCGGCACGCGGACTATCCGGTGGGCACTTTCGTGCGCGCTTTCGCGACCTGGTCTGACCACTACGTTCTTTCCGGCGAGGCCTGGGGGTTGGAAAAGGTCAACCGGCAGACCGATACCGAACTGCATCACTACATGGGCGCGCTTGGCCCGGTGGGGCTGACGGCATGGGTCGGCCTGTTCGCCGTGGGCGAGGCGAAGCCGGGCGAAACCGTGGTGGTCAGCGCCGCTGCGGGCGCGACCGGGTCCACCGTCGGCCAGATCGCCCGGGCGCGGGGCTGCAAGGTGATCGGCATCGTCGGTTCGCCCGAGAAGGCGCAAGTGATCCGCGACCTCGGCTTCGACGCCGCCATCGACTATCGCGCCACGCCGGACATCGCCGCCGAAATCGCCAGGGCCGCGCCCGAGGGCGTGGACGTCTATTTCGACAATGTCGGCGGCGAAGTGCTGGAGGCGGTCCTGCCGCTGATGCGCCTTCATGGCCGCGTTGCCGTCTGCGGCATGGTCGGCCAATACAACGATGCCGACCATCCCCACGGCGTGCGCACGCTCTGGCAGCTCGTCGTCAACCGCATCCGCATGCAGGGCTTCATCACTTACGATTACCCGCAAGTGCTGGGGCAGGCGCAGGCCGAGCTGGACGCCTGGGTGGCGGAAGGCAAGCTGAAGCCGCTCGCCAATGTGCGCGACGGGTTCGAGACGCTCCCCCAGGCCTTCATCGACCTGATGTCGGGCCGCACCATAGGAAAGACTCTTGTCCGGATCTGAGACCATGAGCGAAACCTGGCATCCCCTGCTTGCCGAGGCCGATTTCCCCGAAGAAGGCAAGCTGGCGGCGCGCGTGGCCGGGTGGAGCGTGCTGGTGCTGCGCACCGAGGAAGGCTTCAATGCCGTCAACGATCGCTGCACCCACCAGGCGGCGCTGCTCTCCGGCGGGAAAGTGCGGCGCGGCGCGATCATGTGCCCGCTGCACGGCGCGCGGTTCGAGGCGGCGACCGGCCGCTGCATCGGCGGTGCCTATGCGGACTTGCGAAGGTTCGAACTGCGGATCGCGGATGGCATGATCGCGGTGGCCGTGCCCGATACTCCGCCCGGCCCAGACGAGCGCCCGGTGGAAACCTGAAAAGCGCCGGTGCCGCCACGATGTGCCCGGCAGGCATGGGCGGACCGATTTGCGAGAACCAGAACAGGAGACGACGATGCCCTACACCGGACCGTTCGAGGACCGCCTCGCCATTCGCGAGCTGCTGGAGACTTATGCCGATGCGGTGACGCGCCGCGATGCGGAGGATTGGGGCGCGACCTGGGCCGAGGATGCCGAATGGTCGCTGCCGGACTATCCCGAACTGGGCACGACGCGGGGCCGCCCGGCCATCGTCGCCATGTGGACCGAGGCGATGAAGGCCTATCCTGGCATCCTGTTCCAGGCCTGGCCCGGCTCCATCGAAATCTCCGGCGACAGCGCGACGATGCGCAGCTACACGGCGGAAGTCTATGACCACGACGGCGTGACCAAGCGCGACCGGGGCGTCTACGAGGACCGCTGCGTGAAAGTGGACGGGCGCTGGCTGTTCAGCAGCCGCTCTTTCCGCAATGTCCACCGCCAGCATGGGCCGAAGGGCTGCTGAGGACGGCAGGGCTGCCATGACGATCCTTGGGCCGATACTGGCGTCGGCCCCGGCTGCGGATTGCGCCAAATCCGGAATCGACGCCGCGCATCCAAGCGCGTAGAGCGCAGGCATGACCTCGCAGATAACGATCCGCCGCCCCGACGACTGGCATGTGCATCTCCGCGATGGCGAGATGCTGGAAGCCGTCGTCGGCTATACCGCGCGCCAGTTCGCGCGCGCCATCGTGATGCCCAACCTCACGCCGCCGGTCATCACCGTCGCCGCGGCAGAGGCCTATCGCGGGCGTATCCTGGATGCGCTGCCCGCCGGTGCGGACTTCACGCCGCTGATGGTCTGCTATCTCACCGATGACGCCGATCCGGCCGAAATCGCCCGTGGCTACGAGCAGGGCGTGTTCGCCGCCTGCAAGCTCTACCCCGCCCATGCCACCACCAATTCCGCTCACGGCGTCACCGATATCCGCAAGCTCACCGGCCTGCTGGAAACCATGCAGCGGATCGGCATGCCGCTGCTGATCCATGGCGAAGTGACGGACCGCGATATCGACATCTTCGACCGCGAGGCCGTGTTCATCGAGCGTGTGCTGACGCCGCTGGTGCGCGACTTCCCGGCGCTGAAGATCGTGCTGGAACACATCACCACGGCCGAGGCGGCCGAGTTCGTGGCCGGCAGCGGGCCGCAGATCGGCGCGACGATCACGCCGCAGCACCTCATCATCAACCGCAACGCCATCTTCGACGGCGGCATTCGCCCCCATGCCTATTGCCTGCCCGTGGCCAAGCGCGAACGGCACCGGCTGGCGGTGCGCAAGGCGGCGGTCTCGGGTTCGCCCAAGTTCTTCCTGGGCACTGACAGCGCGCCGCACGGCATCGGCCGCAAGGAAGCCGCCTGCGGCTGCGCGGGCATCTTCAACGCGCCCTATGCGATGGAAAGCTACGCGCAAGTCTTCGACGAGGAAGGCGTGCTGGACCGGCTGGAAGGCTTCGCGTCCGAGCATGGCCCGAACTTCTACGGCCTGCCCCTGAACGAAGGCACGGTGACGCTGAAGCGCGAGGACGTGACCGTGGAGGACGTGGTGACACACGGCGACATCCACGTCGTGCCCTTCCACGCGGGCGAGACCATGCGCTGGCGCTTCGTCGGCTGAGTGCCTGACTCCGCCTTGTGCACTGCGCCACGGCGCACGGCGGAAGCGGACAGGAAAAGGCCCGGCCTCCTTGCGGAGGACCGGGCCTTTTCCTTGCGCGGGGATCAGAACTTCTTGGTGACTTCGACCATGACCGTGCGCGGCAGGGTGCCGAAGCCGAGCTGGTCGGCCTTCACCCCTGCCGGCGTGCCGGTGCCGCTGCCGGTGGAAGGACCGTCGACCACGCCGGTGACGTAGAAGCGGTTGGTGAGGTTCTTGCCGATCAGGCCCAGCTGCCAGTTGTCGTCTTCGGCCCCGAAGCGGATGCCCGCGTCGAGCGTGACGTATTTGCCCTGCTTCGAAAGCGGATTGCCGAAGGCCGAGGCATAGTAGCTGTCCGAGTACTTGGCATCGACGTTCATGCCCAGCTTCATCGCCGAGCCGACCGCCATCTCGTAGTTGATGCCCAGGTTGCCGGTCCAGCGCGGTGCGACGGAGAGCGACTTGCCGCCGAGGTCCTGGCGGCTGTTGCCCGCCAGGTTGCAGCCTTCCGCGGGGGTCTGGCCGGCGTAGCAGGGGGCCAGCGGGAAGTCGGTGTAGCGGGCCTTGTCGTAGTTGATGGAGCCGTGCAGGTCGAGCCCGGGCACGCCATTGGGCGCGAACTGGAATTCGGCTTCCACGCCCTTGGTCCGCGCATCGGCGGTCAGCGTCTGGAAGGCGAAGATCGGCGAATTGAAGAAGTCCACCTGCAGGTTCTTGTACTTGTAGTTGAAGGCCGTGACGTTGAAGCGCAGCTGGCGGTCCAGCAGGGTGGACTTGAAGCCCAGCTCGTAGCCCTGCGCCTTCTCGGGGTCGAACGTCAGGTCGGCGTTGGGATCGGTCGACAGCTTCGAATTGATGCCGCCGTTGGAGAACCCGCCCGACTTGTAGGTGGTCTTGTAGGCCGCATAGACCATCAGGTCGTCGGTCGGCTTCCAGGTCAGCGTCGCTTCCGGGGACCAGTTGGTGAAATGCTGGCGCGCGGTCACTTCGCCCAGCCCGTCGGGGTCGTTCCGGTCGCGGAAGATGCCGGTCAGCAGGGGGTTGTTGTAAGGCTGGGTGAAGAAGCTGTTCTTGGTCTCGTCCGAATAGCGCACGCCGCCGGCCAGTTCGAGGGTGGGCACGATCTTGTAGGTGAGCTGGCCGAATACGGCCATGGTCTCGCCCTTGGTGAAGCTGCTCTTGGCGCTGGCGACATATTCGAGACCGGCCGGCGCGGCCGAGTTGGAGACGCCGCCCGTCATCACGTATTGCTCGAAATCGCGCTTGGTCTTCTGGTAGAGCATGCCCAGCATCATGTTGAACGGCCCGTCGAACTGCGTAAGGGCGCGGAATTCCTGGCTGAAGGCCTTCCACGAGGAGTTCTCGGTCGCCCAGGTGCTGCCCGGGCCGGTGCCGCTGTTGCTGGACTGGAAGTCGCAGGCGCAGGTCCAGCGGTTGTTGTTCCACTGGTAGTTGGTGACGGAGGAGAGCTGCAGCAGGTCGGCGTCATACGTCACGTTGAGCGTGCCGCCTGCCGAACGGTAGCGGTTGTAGAGCTGGCCGTCCTTCTTGGCGAAAGGATAGGTGGCGGCGACGTCGGCCGGCATGTTGTTCTGGTGCGTGACGAAATCCTTGCCGCAGGGATAGCCGTTGAGCTGCGAGGTCTGCCCGTTGCCGCAGGCATAGGCCACGTAGTTCCACGAGGAATTGTTGACCTCGTTGAAGTCCACCGTGCCCTTTAGGCTGACGGTCAGGCGGCTTGTCGGTTCCCATTTCAGAGTGCCGCGGGCCAGGAATTCCTCCTCGCCCGGCGCCTTGTGCGCGGCCGGCGTGGCGATATGCGAGGTGGGATTGCCATTGCCGCCTGCCAGGATGCTGACGGCATCGATGTCGGTGAAGGTGACGTCTTCGGCGACGTTGCGATAGTAGCCGCCGTCCATCTTGGAATAGCGCGCAGCCAGGCGAATGCCGAGAGTTTCGGTCAGCGGCATCGAGGCATAGCCTTCGACGCGGTATTGCTGGCTGCGGAATTCGTAGCCGCCCTTGATCTGGAACTCGGGCGTGGGGGTGGGATCGGCGGTGGTGATCGAGATCACGCCGGCCGTGGCGTTCTTGCCGAAGAACAGCGCCTGCGGGCCTTTCAGCACTTCCACGCGGGCGAGATCGAAGAAGCCCTCCTGGATCACGCGGCCCTGCCCGTAATAGGCGCCGTCGACGACGACTGCGACCGATTGCTCGATGCCGATCGAGGTCGAGGAAGACCCGATGCCGCGCAAGGTGAGCTGCGCGCCCGAGCCGTTGGACGCACGCCCGACGTTGAACTGCGGCGCGATGGCGGCGATCTTCTCCACGCTGGTGATATCGCGCGAGGCGATCTGTTCGGCGGAGATCGCGGTGACGGCCACCGGCACGTCCTGCGCGGTTTCCTGTCGCTTGCGCGCGGTGACGATGATGTCGTGGATGCCGCCTGTCGCCACGGGGCTGCCGGTGGTCGATTCGCCCTGCGTTGCCGGGGGCGCGGCGCTCGGCGTCGATGGGGCTGTATCCTGCGCGGCGGCGGGCAGCGCCATGAGCGTCATGGTCAGCGTCGTCGACGTGAGCAGGATCGATTTCGAGAATCGCATTTCAGGACCTCCCACATGTTCTTCTTGTCCTGCCTTGGTAGGCCCGGCGGCGCGCGCGGCGGCCTGTGCAAACGGATAGTCCTATCAGTTTGCACAGGTGGCGGGCCGGGGCGGCGCGGGCGACGGTGGCGGTTCGGCCCGCGCGGCCCATGGAGAGGCACCTTGACCGGCAATCGTTTCTGGCGGCTCGACCGTCATCCCGAAGGCAATAGGGATTTCGCCCGTTTCCTGACCCTGTGCGAGGAAGCCCCGGCGCCGCTGGCACCCGGCGAAGTGCGCATTGCCACCGCGTGGCTGTCCATGGACGCGGGCACCCGCATGTGGATGAGCCCGCGTACAGACGGCTATCAGCCGCCCTTGCCGCTGGGCGCCAGGATGGTGGGCCTGGTGCTCGGCCGGGTCAGCGAGACGCGCGATCCTGCCTTTCCGGTCGGCACCCTGGTGCGCGGCTTCGGGCAATGGGCGGAACAGGCGGTGGTCGTGCCTGCGCTCGCCGGGCTGGAAGCGGTGGACGAGGGGCTGGCCGATCCGCGGCAGCACTTCGGCGCGCTGGGGATGAATGCCTGGACGGCCTATGTCGGCGTGAAGGAAGTGGCGGCGGTGCGCCCCGGCGAATGGCTCGCCGTTTCCGCCGCAGCCGGGGCCACCGGCAGCCTGGCCTGCCAGGTCGGCCGCAATCTCGGTGCGAAAGTGGTGGGCATCGCCGGCGGCGCCGAGAAATGCCGCTGGCTGGTCGAGGACCTGGGTGTCGATATGGCCATCGACTATCGCGGCGAAGACGTGGCGGCGCGTCTTGCCACGATCGACGGCGGGATCGGCGCTTTCTTCGACAATGTCGGTGGGCCGATCCTCGATGCGGTGCTGCCCAATATGGCGCACTACGGGCGGGTGGCGATCTGCGGCATGGTGGCGGGCTATGACGGCGATGCGCCGATGCCCGGGCCGGCGCGCTTCGACCAGATCCTGATGCGGCGCCTGCGGGTCGAGGGGTTCTTCATTCCCGACTTCCTGCAACGCGGCGCCGAGTTCCTGCCGGTGCTGCGCGGGTGGCTCGATGCCGGGAAGCTGGCGATGCGTTTCGACGAGACGGCGGGGATCGAGAACGTGCTCACCGCCTACGAGCGGATGCTGACCGGGAAGAACATCGGCAAAGTGGTGGTGAAAGTGGTCTGAAGGCGGAACGGGCGGTTCATGGAAACGTCGCCCCGGATCCGATCCGGGGCGACGCGATCCACACTCGTCCTTTCCCGACCGCGCCGGTCACATCGCGGTGACGCCCCCGTCCACCACGAATTCGCCGCCGGTGATGTAATTGGCTTCGTCGCTGGCGAGGAACAGGATCATGTTGGCGATGTCCAGCGGCGCGCCCATGCGCTTCATCGGGATCGAGGCGACGATCTCCTTGAAGCCTTCCGGGTTGTCGCTGCGGGCGACGTCCTGCATGGCCGTCTCGATCATGCCGGGGTGGACCGAGTTGCAGCGGATGCCCTCGGCCGCGCATTCCATCGCCACCACCTTGGAGAAGATCCGCACTCCGCCCTTGGCCGCGCCGTAAGCCCCGCACATCGGCACGCCCACGAGGCCGCCGATGGAAGAGAGGTTCACGATCGAACCCCCGCCGCCGGTCTTGCGCATCAGCTCCACGGCCCGGCGGGTGCCCAGGAATACGCTGTCGAGATTGACCTTGTTCTGCTTCTCCCAGTCGGCCAGCGACAGCGCGGTCAGCGGCTTGAGCACGGCGATGCCGGCATTGTTCACCAGCACGTCGAGCCGTCCGTGGCCTTTCTCGATGGCCTGGAACAGGTCTTCCCATCCCGCTTCGCTGGTCACGTCCTGCGCCAGCGCCTCGGCCTGGCCGCCGGCCTCGCGCAGGGCCGCCGCGACGCTCTCGGCGCCGCCCGCGTCAAGGTCGGTGACATAGACGAAGGCCCCTTCTTCCGCGAAGCGCCGCGCGGTGGCGGCGCCCAGGCCGCGTTCGTTCCCGGCGCCGGTAACCAGCGTGATCTTGCCTTCCAGACGACCCATGCTTTCGATCCTTCCAAATTGCCTGCCGCTCCTGAACCAGGGAGCTAGAATTTCACGCCGACCGTGGCGCCGTATGTCCGCGGTTCCAGTGCCATGCCGAACGAGAACAGCCCGGCGACGGTGAAGGCGTGAGTGGTGGTCTTCTCGTTGAGGAGATTGCGGCCGAACACGCGGAAATAGGCTTCCTTGTCGCCGATATCGAAGTTGAAGGTCAGGCTGCTGTCGACCAGATCCTGCGTGGTGGTGCGCACGCGCGGGTCGTTGCCATTGACCACGACGCTGGTGACCGTGCCGGCGCTGTCCGTCGCCAGGGTGAGCGGCCCGAGCGAGATCTGCTCGTCATAGGGGCTGATATGGCGCCAGCCCGCCGTGGCGACGATCTTGCCGAAGCTGGTGGGCACCGAATAGTCGGCATTGACCGAGCCGGTGAACTTGGGGGCGTAGATCAGCCTGTTGGCGGAATAGTCGAAGGGCACGATCAGCGCGCCGTTGATGCCGTCGGTCACGAAGTTGCGGAAGTGGGACTTCATGTAGGCGGAGGAGGCGGTGATCGTCAGTTCGGGCGTGATGCGCAAGGTGGCATCCATCTCGATGCCCTTGATGATCGCGCCGCCCGGCACGTTGCCGGTGATCGTCTGGTTGCCCAGCGGGCCGCCCGGCACGGTCAGGTTCTGCTGCATGTCCTTGTAGTCGGAGATGTAGCCGGCGATGTTGACTTCCACCCGCTTGTCGAAGGCGGCAAGCTTGGCGCCGATTTCATAGGCATCCACCGTTTCGGGCTGGAACGGCGTGCCGGCGGTCTGCGCCGTCGCCGCGCGCGGGCTGAAGCCGCCCGAACGGTACCCGCGCGACCAGGAGGCATAGAGCATCACGTCGTCGTTCGGGCGATAGTCGACGCCGATCTTGGGCGTGAACTTGGTGAAGTTGGCATCGCCCGAGCCGATCAGCCCGGCCTGCGCGAAGCTGTTGGTCAGCTTCTTGTTGTCATGCGACCAGCGACCGCCGAACGAGAGGCGCCACTTGTCGGCAAAGGCCCAGTTGAAGTCTCCGAAGAAGGCGTAGCTGGTGGTCTTGCCGACATTGGTCTGGGGGTTCTGGTCGAATTCCATCGGCGGGATCGAGGGATCGAAGCCGAAGAAGCGCGTCCACTGGGTCAGGTCGTACTTCGAATGGAAGTAGTAGCCGCCCACCACATAGTCGAAGCCGGTGAAGAGATTGCCCGCCGCGCGCAGTTCCTGGCTCCACTGGGTATAGTGCTGGCGGCGGTCCACGTAGTAGAGATCGGTGGAGGAACCGTCGAAGTCCTGGGTCTGGGCTTCCTTGCTGTGGCGCCAGCCGGTGATCGAGCTGAGCTTCACCGCGCCCAGGTCGTAATTCATCTGCAACGTGGCGTTGGGCGCACGGTACTTGCTCTTCGCGGGAAGCGTGAAGACGGTGTAGAGATCGCTGGTGTTGTTGCGGTTGCACTCGTTGGCCGGGATCAGTCCGCAGAACAGTTCGGTGCTGTTGGTGAGGTTGCTCACCACCGGCTCGAAGTCCTGCACCACGTTCTCGACGCTGAGCTGGGCGTCGAAACCGCTGCCGGTGGGCTGGAACAGCAGGCTGGCGCCATAGCTGTCTCCCTTGCTGCCGCCCGCGCGGGTGTCGCGGATGGCGTTGTGGTAGAAGCCGTCGGATTCGTTGTGGAAGTACCAGCCCTTGATGCCCCAGGTCTCTCCGTCGCCGTAATTGACGATGGCCTTGGCCGCCCAGGTGTTCCAGCGGCCATAAGTGAATTCGGCCTTTACGCCGGGCTCCATGGTCGGCTTGGTGCGGGTGATGTTGATGACGCCGCCGATGGTGTTGGCGCCGAACAGCGTGCCTTGCGGGCCGCGCAGAACTTCGATCTGGGCAATGTCGAACGCGTCCTGGAGCTGGCCGGTGCTGGTGCCGATCGTCACCCCGTCCACCACCACGCCCACGGTGGGCGTCTGGGACTTTTCGATATCGGCGTAAGTCAGGCCGCGGATCGAGATATTGGCCGCCTGCGCGCCCGAATTCTGCTGGGTGATGAGCAGGCCCGGTGCTGCGCCCTGCAAGTCGCCGATGTTGACGGCCGCCTTGTTCTCCAGCATCGCGGCGTTGACCGCGGTGATGGCCACGGGCGTGGACTGCAGCGTTTCCGCGCGGCGGCGGGCGGTGACGATGATCTCGGTCGCGCCGATGGGAGATGGCTGCGCGGCGGCTTCCGAAGCGGGGGCAGGTGCCTCTCCCGGAATTTCGCTTTGCGCCTGTGCCGGAGATACGATGCAAGTGAGCGCGCTTGTCGACAATGCGACAAGCCACGCTCCGCGACGACGTGCGGATGCCATTGGTTTCCTCCCTCTCCCCGACTATTCGTGTAGCCGAATTTACTTGATCACTATGCTACGAATTCGAGAGATACCCGAACTGACCATTTGCACAGGTGCGGCAGGGCCAGTGAACGACAAGTCAAGGCAGGCTGGAGAGGAGAACCTTGTCATGACTGCCAACCGCCGTTTCCTGCTTGCGCGCCGCCCCCGGGGAGAACCCGCGGCGGAAGACTTCGCCCTTGTGGAAACAGCGGTGCCGGCGGCTCCGCCCGGCGGTATCCTGGTGCGCAACCACTACGCCTCGCTCGATCCCGCGCAGCGCGGGTGGATGGACGATGCGCCCAGCTACATGCCGCCGATCCCGCTGGGCGATGCGGTTCGCGCGACCACGGTGGGCGTGGTGCATGCCTCGGACAATCCAGAGTTCCGCGTGGGTCAATGGGTGATGGGGCTGAACGCACTGGAGGACTATTCGGTGGCGATGCCGGGCGGGTTCACCATGGCGATCGACGTCGCTGCGGTGGCCTCCCCCTCGAACTATCTCTCGGCGCTGGGCGCGGTGGGGCTGACGGCCTATTTCGGCCTGCTGGAAGTGGCCCAGCCGCGCGAAGGCGAGACGCTGCTGGTGTCCGGCGCGGCCGGAGCAGTGGGGTCCGCCGTGGGCCAGCTTGGCAAGATCGCCGGTTGCCGGGTGGTCGGCATCGCGGGCGGGGCGGAGAAGTGCCGCCGCCTGATCGAGGACTACGGCTTCGACGCCGCCGTGGACTACAAGGGCAAGGACCACGCAGCCCTCGTCGCCGCGATTGCCGAAGCGGCGCCGGACGGCGCCGATATCGTGTTCGAGAACGTGGGAGGGCCGGTGCTGGAGGCGGAAGTGTTCAACCTCGCGCTTCATGCGCGGATCGTGCTCTGCGGACTCATCAGCGAATACAACGCGCCGGAGAAGCTGGGCCTGCGCAATCTCTGGCAGGTGCTGACGCGGCGGGCGACGGTGCACGGCTTCCTGATCGCCGACTACGCCCACCGCTTTGCTGAGGGCGGCGCGCAGATGGCGCAGTGGCTGGCGGAAGGGCGGCTCCGCGCGGATGAGGACGTGCAGGAAGGGCTGGAGAACGCCTATGCGGCGTTCATGCGGCTGTTTTCCGGGGCGAATACGGGCAAGCTGGTGTTGCGGATCGCCTGAGCGCGGGCCTGCGAGCGGCCGATCAACCGAAGACCTCGTCGCTCCGCGCGCCACCGCGAAAAAAGACGGCGGACCTTGCGGTCCGCCGTCAGCTCCGTGCTTGGAGGGTAACGCCTAGAACTGCACGCGCTTGGTATAGCCGCCATCGACCACGACATTGGTGCCGGTGGTGTAGGACGAGGCTGCGCTGGCGAGGAAGACGATGGTGCGCGCCACTTCCTCCGGTCCGCCCCAGCGGCCCAGCGCGAATGCGGCTTCGGTGGCCTGGTAAAGCTCGGGCATGGCCTGGCCGATGGCTTCCCAGTTGCCGCCGGGGAACTTGATCGGGCCGGGCGAGACGCAGTTCACGCGAATGCCCATCGGGCCGACCATCTGGCTGAGCTGACCGGAATAGGCGATCAGCGCCGCCTTCATCGCGTTGAAGGCCTGGGGCACGATGAACGTCTCGGTCCCGGCGGTGGAGGCCATGATGACGATGGCGCCGGCGCCCGATTTCTCCAGCCAGGGCTGCAGGGTCTCGCAGCCGAGCACGGTGCCCTTGATGTCGGCGGCGAAGCAGGCTTCCCAGTCTCCGGTCGCGCCGGAGCCGGAGGCGCTGGCGCCGGGCACGAACACGTCGCAGCCGCCCAGCTTTTCAGCGGCGGATTTCAGCCATTCGACGTAAGCGTCGTGGTCCAGCATGTCGAGCGCCTCACCGACCACGATGCCGCCGTGGCGGGCGAGCGACTCGACGGTTTCCGCCACTTGTTCGGCGTTGCGCGAGAAGAATGCGATGTCGCAGCCCTCCTCCGCGAAGACTTCCAGCGCCGCACGGCCGATGCCGCGGCTGCCGCCGGTGAGAATGACTTTCTTGCCCTTCAGTCCAAGATCCATGGCTGCCTGTCCTCTGCCTTCGCGCGTTGTTCTGTGCGCCGGTTGTCGCCTCTCGAAGGGGCGGGGGCCACTCCTATTTTGGTCAGGAACGGCGCGCCGCCCGCCGTGCTAGCCCCATGGAACAACCGGGAGAGAACGATGGGACGACTGCAAGGCAAGCGCGCCGTGATTCTGGGCGCCAGCAGCCCGGACAACATGGGCCAGCACATCGCCCGGCGCTTCATCGCGGAAGGCGCACGCGTGCTGGTTTCGGGCCGCAAGGAAGCGGTTCTGGCCGACTTCGCTGCGCGCAACCACTGCGAATGGGCCGCGTGCGACCTCACCGACGCGCAGAGCGTGGAGGGGCTGGCCGAGACCGCCGCCGCGAAGCTGGGCGGCATCGACATTGCCCTCAACGCCACGGGCTGGGGGCTGCTGAAGCCGTTCCTGGACACCACGCATGAGGATGTGATGGCGATGACCATGCTCCAGTACGTGGGGCCGTTCCATTTCTTCCAGGCGATGCTGCGGCGCATGGCGCGCAGCCGGGGCGGGGAGGGCGGCTCGATCATCCAGATCAGTTCCGCCACGGCAACGATCATGCTGGACGACCACGCCGCCTACATGGGCACCAAGGCGGGGACCGACCATGTGATACGCTGCGTGGCGAACGAGTTCGGGCACGAGGGGGTGCGGGCGAACTCGATCTCGCCGGGTCTGACCGATACGCCGATGACTGCCGATGCCAAGCAGGTGCCCGGCCTGTTCGACGCGTTCCTCGCCGGCTATCCGCTCGGCCGCATCGGCACGTCCGACGACATCGCCGCCGCCGCCGTCTGGCTCGCCAGCGACGAGTGCTTCATGACCGGCGAGAACCTGCAGGTGAACGGCGGCCTGACCTTGCGGCGCAATCCGATGAAGAGCGAGATCGAGGCGGCCGTGGCGGGAGCCTTGGAAGGATAGACCGGGCGCCGTTCCGCCCGGGTCAGGTCCCGGGCGGCGTCACCGCACGCACATCTTCGCCCGCACATCCTCACGCAGCAGGTCCTTGCGCACTTTGCCGGAAGCGGTGCGCGGGAAATCGCCGCGGAATTCGAAGCGCTCCGGGATCTTCTGCCGCGCCAGGCCGCTCCCCGCGACATGGGCGGCCAGATCCTCGGCCGAAATCAGGCCCTCCGCCGCGATCACGTAAGCGCAGACACCTTCACCCAGCCGCGCATGCGGCATGGCGACGACGGCGGCCTCGCGCACCAGCGGATGGGCGTGGAGCACGTCCTCGATCTCCTTGGCGGAGATATTCTCGCCGCCGCGGATGATCAGGTCCTTCTTGCGGCCGGTCACCGTGATTGCCCCCTCGGCCGTGCGCACGCCGAGGTCGCCGGTGCGGAAGAAGCCGTCCGCGGTGATCGCCTCGCGCGTCTGGCCGGCGTCGGCATAGCCCAGCAACATGCCGGGCCCGCGCGCAAGGATTTCGCCCTCCTGGCCATCGGGCAGGGCGTGGTCCTCGTCATCGACGATGCGGACTTCGTAATCGACCACTTTGCCGTCGGTGGTGGCGGCCAGGTGCTCGTCGTGCGGCCAGCCGAACGTCACCAGCGGCACTTCCGAGGCACCGAAGACGCGGAAGGCGCGGCACTGCGCGAAGGCGGCGTTGGCAGCGGGGATGAGGTCGGCCGGAACCGCCGCGCCGCCGCAAGCGAAGAAGCGGAACGAGGGAAGCGGATTGCCCGATTCGCGTGCCGCCGCCGCCAGTTCGACCAGGAACGGGGTCGCCGCCACGGTGCCGACCAGCCGGTGCCGGTCGATCAGTGCCAGCGCCTCGCCGGCGTTCCAGCTTTCCATCAGCACCGTGCGCGTGCCGCAGACGAAAGGCGCTTCCAGTCCGTTGGCATAGCCGGAGACATGCGTGACGGGCGAGGGCATCAGCGCCGCCTCGCCGGACGCGAAGCCCCAGTGCGCGGCGCTTGTCCGCAGGATGCGGGCGATGGACACATGGCTATGCAGCACGCCCTTGGGCCTGCCGGTGGTGCCCGAGGTGTAGAGAACCATCTTCACGCCCAGCGGATCGACGGCGGGCCGGTCGAAGCGAGCGCCGCGTCCTTCCGCGACCAGCGCGGCATAGTCGTTTCCGCCGCTGCCGCGCACAGTGAAGACATGGCGCAAGTCCGGCAGATCGGCGGCGATGCGCGCGGCCATGGCGGCATAGTCGAACTTGCGGAAGGCGGCCGGCACGAACAGCGCGGCGGCGCGGCAGTCGGCCAGCATCTGCGTGACTTCATGGTCGCGGTAGATCGGCACGATCGGGTTGACGACCAGGCCCGACATCGCGGCGGCCAGGTTGATGACCATCGCTTCGCGCCAGTTCGGCACCTGGAAGGCCAGCACATCGCCCGGCCGCAATCCGCGCGCATGTAGCGCGGCCGAAAGAGCCTCGGCATCGGCCAACGCCTGCGCGCGGGTGACGGAAACATCGCCGTCGATCAGGGCCACGAAGTCTGGGTCCGCCTCGGCCAGCGCGGCGGCCTGCTGCGCGATCGTGCGTTCGTCCCAGACGCCGGTACCGGCATAGGCGGCAAGGTGCTGCGGCGGCGTTTCGAGCCACGCCCAGGGGCTGTCGTTCCTCTCCATCATCGCCGATGACTGCCCTTGCCGGTGGTCGCGGCCAACTGGCCAAAGTACCAAGCTTTCTGTTCGACCTATCACCTTGCGCAGCTTGCCGCCACTCGCGGCGGCGCACAGGATCGCAGTCGATAACGATGCGGGAGAGGACCGAGTGGACCGCGTGAAGCAGATTGGCGATGTCGCCGAAATCATGCTCGACTATGTCGAGAACAGGAAGACCTTCCAGACGGACCGGACGTTCAAGGTCCCCACCGCCAGCTATACCGACAGGGACCAGTTCAACGCCGAGATGGAGCTGGTGTTCAAGCGCGTGCCGCTGATGCTGGCCTTCACGGCGGAAATGCCGAATCCGGGCGATTACAAGGCGATGGAGGCCGTCGGCCTGCCGGTGCTGATCACCCGCGACAAACAGGGGCAGGTGCGCGCCTTCCTCAACGTCTGTTCGCATCGCGGTGCGCCCGTGGCCGCCGACGGACACGGCAACTGCGCGCGCTT
This sequence comes from Novosphingobium sp. YAF33, assembly GCF_052113265.1. NCBI lineage: Bacteria > Pseudomonadati > Pseudomonadota > Alphaproteobacteria > Sphingomonadales > Sphingomonadaceae > Novosphingobium > Novosphingobium sp. YAF33. Next base: position 467,275 of record NZ_JBFRCW010000002.1, on the reverse strand, counting down.
CACCTGCAAGTACCACGCCTGGACTTACGGGGCCGACGGCCGCCTGCTCGGCATTTCCGAGGCGAGCACGTTCGGCCAGGTCGACAAGGCCGAAATGGGCCTGCGCCAGCTTCCCTGCGAGGAGCGCAGCGGCATGATCTTCGTCTGCCTCACGCCCAATGCGCCGATGGACCTCGACAACCATTTCCGGGGCTTTCTGGAGGATTTCGACGCGCTGGACTTCGCGGACTGGACCTATCTGGGCAACCGCACCATCGAGGGCGCGAACTGGAAGATCGCCTTCGACGGCTATCTGGAAGGCTATCACTTCCAGTCGCTCCATCCCGAAACGATCTTCCCGCGCACGCCGTCCAACTGCACGCATTACGAAGGCTTCGGTCCGAACATCCGCATCGGCTTTCCCCAGCACTCGATCGCCGAGCAGCTGAAGGACGTGCCGCGCGCGGAATGGGGCAACAAGGAGAACTACGGCTACGATTTCGTGCGCATCTTCTTCCCCAATGTCTCGATCTTCATCGCGCCGGAGATCACCCAGGTCGCCCAGCTTTTCCCGGGGCCGACGCCGGACCGCAACCGCACGGTGCTGAACTACCTGCGCCGCGATCCCATCCGCGACGAGGCCGACCGCGAGGGCGTGGAAGCGGCCATGAACTTCTTCCGCGATGTGACCTATCAGGAAGACTACGTGATCGGGCTGGAGATCCAGAAAGGCCTGGAATCCGGCGCACATGACGACCTGACTTTCGGCCGCAATGAAAGAGGCAACCAGTACTTCCACGAGTGGCTGAACTGGTACCTCCAGGACGACGCCTCCCTTCCCGAACCGCAGATGTAGGGCGGGCGGGACAGATGGCGCGCAAGCTCTCGCTCGCCTCGGGCGTGCTGCCCGAATTCGGCGCGGTCGACGTGGTGGAGGCCGGTGCGGCGACGGGGTTCGACGCCGTCGGTCTCTGGATAGACCCCGAGACATGGACCGCACGGCACACCCGCGAGGCCCGCGCGGCGCTGGCGCGCACCGGGATGCCGGTGCTCGACGTGGAAGTGGTGTGGATCAAGCCGGACTCCGCGCTGGACGATCATCGCCGCGTGATCGATGTGGGCGCGGAGCTGGGCGCTGGGAACGTGCTCTGCGTTTCCTCCGATCCCGACCACGGCGCCGCGGCGGCGAAGCTGTCAGCACTGTGCCGCCATGCCGAGGGATCCGGTATGCGCGTGGCGCTGGAGTTCGGCATCTTTACCGAGGTCCGGAACCTGAAGCAGGCGCTCGCGGTGATCGGGCGCGTGGATCATCCGCTGGCGGCGGTGCTGGTCGATCCGATCCATGTCGACCGCTCGGGCACGACGGCGGCCGAAGTGGCCGCGATCGATCCGGCGCTGCTGCCTTATGCCCAGTTCTGCGATGCCCGGGCGACGCGGCCCGATCCCGGCGATTTTGCCGCCGTGATCGCCGATGCCGTGGACTTTCGCGAGCAATGCGGGGAAGGCGCTCTGCCCCTGGCGGCGCTGCTGGAAGCGCTGCCGGCGGACGTGCCGCTGTCCATCGAATTGCGCTCGGCCGCGCTGCGCGAGGCGTTCAGCCATCCGGCCTTGCGCGCCAAGGCCGTGCTCGATGCCACGCGCGGCTGGTTGGACAGACTGGCATGACCGTCACCGTCATCACCCTGCTCAAGCGCCGCGAGGGCATGAGCCGGGAGCAATTCCGCGCCTATTACGAAAGCCACCACCGCCGCATCGGCGAAAGGGTGCTGGCCGGCCATGCCACGCGCTACGTGCGCCGCTACCTCGCCCCGCTCGACGGCGTGGACCAGCCTTGCGATGCCGACGTGGTGATGGAGATCGACTTTCCCGACGAAGCTGCGCGCGATGCCTGCTTCGCCGCCCTGGCCGAGCCCGAGACCCAGGCGATGATCGCCGAGGACGAGGCGCGCCTGTTCGACCGCGAGCGGATCCGGGCTTTCAGCGTAAGCGAGTCGGTGTCGGTGCTCGATCCCTAGTCGGGAGGAAAAGCGTCGAACATCGGCAGGCCGTCGCAGATCGGGTCCCAATCGGCCTTGGAACCGGCGAAGATATGCGCGCTGGGCCGGATGGTCGGGCTGTCCAGCAAAGTGCCCAGCGTCACATGGACATATCGCTGTTTGCGAACGAGGGAGAACAACAGCGATCCGCAGCGCGCGCAGTGGCCGTCATGGCTGCCCCGTTCGCCCTCGCCACTCTCGCCATAACGCAGAAGCCGCTCGGGCGCGTGGACGCGCAGCCGCTCTGCCCGAATGCCGGCGAAAGGCTTGGACCCTGCTCCCGTCGCCCGGCGGCACTGCGAGCAGTGGCAGATCAGCGCATATTCGAAGTCGTCCTCCACCTCGTACGTGCAAGCGCCGCAGAGGCAGGAGCCCTGAAGGATTCGCATGTCGGAAGGTATCTGCCGTTCAGCCGCCGTTTCAATCCTCCCGCGCGTCCATCGTGGTATATTCACGGCGCGTGAAGCGCCAGGATCCCTCGATCCGCGCCAATTCGTCAGCATAGCGGCCGCGCAGGCGCAGGGTCTTGCCGGAAGCGGGGTCTTCGAAGATTTCCGAGGTATAGGAGATCGCGGTCGCAGCATCGCCCGCGACGCGAATCTCGCCCGGGTGGGCGACATAGATCATCGCTCGCTCGCCGCCGCCCAGCCCATAGCGTTTCATCGATTCCACCCAGGCCGCGACAATGGCCGCCTTGCCCGAATAGCCGCCCAGGTCCGGGAACTCGGGAAGCGCCCAATAGGCATCCTCCGCCCAGGTTCCGCCCCAGGTTTCGGCATCGCGCGTCATCACGCCGTGGGCATATGTGTCCAGCAGTTCGCGGATCAGGATGCGGTCTTCCAGCGGTCCGGTAAAGGCCATTGCACGGTTCTCCCGGTTACCAGGCGTGGGTTTCGCCGTTCCACTTGTAGAACCCGCCCGACATTTCCGGTGTCAGCCGCTGCGCCAGGGCGGCGATGCCCTGCGCGCTTTCCAGCGGGGTGAGTTCGGCGGCGGGGCCGCCCATGTCGGTCTGGACCCAGCCGGGGTGCACGCTGATCGCGATGATGCCGCGGTCTTTGGTGCCCAGGGCCACCGAAACCATCAGCCGGTGCAGGGCGGCCTTGGAGGCGGAATAGGCCTCGTAGCCCGGATAGGGCCAGGTCGAGGCGCCGACCTGGCTGCCGAAGCTCACCACTTTCGCGCCGGATCCGAGGCGCGGCAGGAAGGCCTGGAACACCCGCATCGGGCCATTGACGTTGACGTTGAACACATCCAGCCAGTCAGCGAAATTGGCGCTCTCCAGCTCGGAATCGGTGCTGCCGGAAACGCCCGCGACATTGTAGAGCACATCGATCGCGGCATCGCCGGTATCGGCCGCGCCTGCCCTTACCGAGGCATCGTCTGCCACGTCCATGGCGTGAAGCGTCACTTTCCCGCCCGAGCCTGCGGCAACGCCGCGAAGTGCGTCTGCACCATCGGGATCGCGCAGCAGGGCGAAGACACGGTCGCCCTTCGCCAGATGCAGTTTGACGAGTTCCAGCGCGATGCCGCGCCCCGCCCCGGTGATTGCCACGTTCGCCATCGACAGATCCTTTCACGGGGCGATTTTTCCAGCGCCCACCAGCCGTTATCATCCTCTTGCGCGCAAGCCTATCAAAGGGCGGCGGCGGGCTGACCTCTCCATTCGATCAGGGCGCTGTGGCGACGTAACGGGAGCGTCTCAACGCGAGGCGCTCTCCCGCAGCCGGGTCGCCGCGGCGAGACGGCCGAGCAGGGGCGGCCATAGCCCGAGCAGGCCCGAGGCCAGCCGCGCCGCGATGGGCAGGCCCGTCACCCGGTGGAGCGCCATGGCCTTGCGGACTTGCGGCGCCACTTCGCGGCGCAGGCGGCGGGTATAGTCGGCGGAAGAAAGTCCGGCGAGCCATGCCTCCACCGCCAGGGCCGCGCTGCGCAAGGCGATGGCCATGCCGTCCCCGGTGAGCGGCGCGGTGAGCACGGCCTGGTCGCCCAGCCGGAACAGGCCGTCGCGATCTTCCGAGGGGCGGTGGACATAGCCGTAAGGCAGGCCGGCGATCGAGCAGGGCCGCTCGAACAGTTCGCTGGCGCCGTCGAGCCGCCGCGCGACATGCTCGTCGCGCCCGAGTTCGGCCAGCAGCGCGCTCCAGGAACCGCCGAAGCGGTCCTTGCGGACCAGCACGCAGAAGTTCATCACCCGCGCGGCCACGCGCTGCAGCCCCAGATAGCCGCCCTCGACGAACACCAGTTCCACGGCATTGCCCAGCGCGGCGTCCTGCTCGGGCGTGATGCGCCAGTGCATCTTGAAGCCCACATAGCCGGAGCTGCCGCCACCGGCGGGCTCCCTTCCGGCACCGCGAATATCGTGCTTGCCGGTGGCGAGGAACCGCGCCGGCGCATCGAACCGGCCCGCGCTGGTGTCCATGCCCGCCGCGTCCAGGCCGATCACTTTCACCCCGCGCCGCACTTCGGCCCCGGCCGCTTTCGCGGCTTCCAGCAGGGCCTCGTCGAGGAGCAGCCGGCTCACCCCGAGCCCGGTGAAGGGCAGGCGCGATTCCGCGCTGCTGCGCCCGTTGACCAGCCGCACCCGGTCGATCGCCACGGCGCCCAGCCGAAGCGGCTCGAAGGCCATGTCGCGCAAGTCACGCTGGGCTTCCACCGAAAGGAATTCGCCGCAGACCTTGTGGTGCGGCCCGGCCTGGCGCTCGAACAGCTGGACGCGCGCCCCTGCCCGCGCCAGCCGCAAGGCGGCCGAGGCACCCGCGGGGCCGCCGCCCAGCACGGCGACGTCCGATCCGGCCGGATCGTCCGGGCCTACCATTTCCGCCGCTCCACGCAGTAGCGGAACGGGAAGCGCCAATGGACCTCGGCGCGATCCTCCAGCCCCGCGGCGGCCAGCAGCAGGGCCCAGTCCTCGCGGCGAAAGGCGCGGGCGATGGAGAGCGGCCCATCGTGGCGGACGAAAGGATGCCAGCGCACCGCCCCCGCCAGCAGCGAGAAGCCGTGATAGGCGAACCAGTGCCGGTGCAGGTCGTTGACGAACCAGCCGAGCGCGGCCTTGCGCTCCATCCATTCCAGGAATGCCACGATCCCGGCGTCGTCCATGTGGTGCGTGACGAGCGAACTCACCACCAGGTCCACCGGCTCGTCCGCCGCCATGGCGAAAGCGTCCCCGGTGCGAAAGTCGATGGTAAGATCGGGCGGCGTCAGGCGGCGGGCCACGGGTTCGCTGCGGGGGTTGATGTCGAAGCCGATCAGCCGCAGCGAACGCCCCCGTTTCCGCCCGTGCCGCGCCAGCGCGCGCAGCATGTCGCCCGCGCCGTAGCCCACATCCACCACGGTCAGCGTGCGGGCGGGCGGCGTGGCGGCGAAAGCACGGTCCAGGAAGGCCAGGGTCGGCGGGCGCGCCAGGGTGACGGTGTTGACCTGGGCCAGGTCCTCGATGCAGGCGGCGAATTCCTGCGCGGTCACGGCTTCGCCATCCATCCATTCCGCCTCGTGGGAGCGATGGCGAAGGCCGCGCATGGCTAGCGGGGGACCATTGTGAACCGGAAGCTCTCGGCCGCGAGTCCGGGGCCGAAGGCCATGGCGATGCCGTTGCCTTTGGCCTTTGCTTTGCGGAAGTCGCCCTCATCGTCCTGCGGCGCCGCGCCCGCATGGCTCTCGATCATCGCTGCCAGCACGAACATCAGCGTGGCCGAGGACATGTTGCCATAGCGCCGCAGCACGTCGCGCGAAGGGCCAAGCGCTGCGGGGGGCAGCTCCAGCGCGCGTTCCACCGCGTCCAGGATCGTGCGGCCACCGGCATGGACCGCCCAGAGGTCGTAGTCTTCCGGCGCCAGATCCCGGAAGATCCCCTGATCGTCGTTGCGGCTGCGCTCGGCGCGAAGGGCATTGGCGATGAAACTGGGCACGCGCCCATCGAGGTGCATGTCGAAGCCCTGATCGCCGATGCGCCAGGTGATCGCCTCGGCCGAGCCGGCTATCGCGGCGGAACGGAAATCGGTGAGCGCCACGCCCCTGGGTTCGGCGGTGACCAGCGCCGCTGCCGCGCCGTCTCCGAACAGCAGCATGGACAGCAGCTTTTCGAGGTCCTGCGTGCGCTGGAAATGGATCGTGCACAGCTCCAGGTTCACCACCAGCACCCGGGCTTCCGGTTCGGAGCGCACGATATGATGCGCCAGCCGCAGGGCGTTCACCGCCGCATAGCAGCCCATGAACCCGACCACGGTGCGTTCGACGGCGGGATCGATGCCGGTCTGCGCCACCAGCAACTGGTCCAGCCCCGGCGCGACGAAGCCGGTGCAGGATGCCATGACAAGATGCGTGATCCCCTCGGCGGCGATGTCGGGGCTGAGCGCCCGCACCGCCTGGAGCGCCAGCGCCGGGGCGTCTCGTTCGTAGCGGGCCATGCGCTCGGCCGTGGAGGGCCAGTCGCCAAGGCCGTAGAAACGTTCCCGGTCGGTGAGCTGCCCGTCGGGCAGCACTTCCGGTTCGATGAACGAGAATCGCCGGTCGATCCCCGAGCGCGACACCATGCGGTCGAACAGGCGCAAATGCGCCGGCTCGCGAAGGGCAGAGCGCACGAAGGCGACGAAGGCGTCGTGGACCTGGTGAGGCGGGACGGCGGTGCCGATGGCGTTGATATGGGCGGTTGCGGTCATGACGGGAGCCGGCCGATCAGCACGGCGTTGAGGCCGCCGAAGGCGAAGCTGTTCGAGACCAGCACCCGGTGGTCTATCGGCACGGCACCGGGCGAGGCTTCGGCAAGGGCCAGCGGCAGGTCGCAATCCGGGGCGGCACCGAGATGGTTGAGCACCGGCGGCGCGGCCCCACGCGCCAGGGCCTCCATGCCGATGACGAATTCCATGGCCGCCGTCGCGCCGATCAGGTGGCCGTGGGCGGACTTGGTGGCGATCACCGTGCTTGCTTCCAGCGAGCGGCCGTAGATCGCCCGGATCGCCGCGGCTTCCACGGGGTCGTTCAGCCGCGTGCCGGTTCCGTGCGTGGAGATCAGCGCGGGCACTTCCGGAGCGATCCCGGCGTCCTCGTGCGCGGCGCGGATCGCGGTTTCTATACCTTCGCGGTCCGGCGCGGTCATGTCGGCGGCGTCGCTGCTGGTGCCGTAGCCTGCCAGTTCGCCCAGGATATTCGCGCCCCGCGCCCGGGCATGGTCTTCGCTTTCCAGCACCACCACGGCCGCGCCTTCGCCCAGCACCATGCCCTTACGGTCTTTCGAGAAGGGCCGGCAGGTATCGTCCGCCATCACTCCCACCGCGCTCCACGCCGTCCACGAGCCGAGCGTGAGGCAGGCCTCGCTGCCCCCGGCTATGGCCACGTCCGCGCGGCCGGAACGGATCATGTGCATCGCCTCTCCCAGGGCATGGGCGGAAGAGGCGCAGGCGCTGGCGATCACGAACGTCGGCCCGTGAACGCCCAGCACCATGGCCAGGTGGCTGGCGGGGGCCGAGATCATCGAAGCGGGGATCGTCTGCGGATGAACTTTCGCCAGGTCGCGGGCGTAGAGGCGCTCGTAGGCCTGGTCCATCGTCGCATTGCCGCCGCTGCCGCAGCCGATCAGGATGGCCGTGCGCCGCGCCAGCGAGGGATGGCCGCGCAGCCCGGCGGCCTCTACCGCCTCCAGTCCGGCCGTCAGCGCGTGGAGCGACAGGGGATCGAGCTGCCCCAGCGGCCGGAGGTCGTCCTTGTCGCCCACCGCCTGTTCCAGGGCCATGCGGCAGGCCTCGGCGTCGACACGGGCGGCGGGGCCGTCGATCCGCCAGGCGGGATGGCCTTCGGGCGCCTCGCGCCGCCATGGCCGGATCGCCCCTTTGCCTGCGGCCAGCTTGCGCCAGGTCTGCGCCAGGCCGATGCCCAGGCCGCTGACGCAGCCGAAGCCGGTCAGGACGACCTTGCGGCTCACGAAGGGGCCAGTCGCATCACGAGGTCCACGAAATCGGCGATGGTGGAATTAGGATCGAGCTTGTCGGGATCGACTTCCACGCCGAACTTGTCCTCGATGATGAAGAGCGTGCTGGCGACGTCGAGCGAGCCTATGTCGAGCTGTTCGAACGTGGCGTCAGGCCGCAAGGCAGCGGGATCGAGCCCGGACTCTTCCGCAATGACACCCAGGATCGCTTCCTTGGAAACCGTCATGCCGCTGCTTTCCCCTTCCATGTTTTGGGTTTCGGTGAACCGTTATCCGGCCTGTCTTGCCGATGCCGGGCCGTCTTTGCCTGCGGGCCGCTCATGCGGTGCCCTGCGCATCGGTGAGACGGGCGGCGGCAAAGGGCCAGTTCGTCGCGGGCGGGCCAGCCGGGGCCGCAAGGGACGCGATCGAAACCAGGGCGAGCAATGCCTTCATGACGATCCTCCACCATGGCCGAAATGTCGGGCCGGAGGAGACGGTATCACGCACAATCAGCCGCGTACATGGAATTGCGCCCGTGAAGACAGGGTCATGCGGAATGGTCGGGCGGCCCGATCCGCCATGCTCCGGCCGGGGCAGGATTGTCGGCGCGGCGAAGGTGATCTAGGCCTCGCAGACGGCAGGGCGGACAGGCAGGGTGAACAGTTGGGCGATCAGTTCGGGGAAAGACGATGACGGACGTGCTGAAACTCCTGCCGATCCTGTCCGGCGCGGATGAGGGGGAGCGCTTCGACGATCTGCTGCGCCGGCCGGGTGTCCGCATCGAGCGGATCGAATCCCACGGCCACGTCACCCCGGCCGACCAGCCCTATGTGCAGGACTGGGACGAATGGGTCCTGGTTCTCTCCGGCGCGGCGGAACTGGATCTGGACGGCACGGGGCCGTGCAGGCTGGGCATGGGCGAGGCGCTGTTGATCCCGGCAGGCACGGCGCACCGCGTCACCTATACCGCCGATCCGACGATCTGGCTGGCCATCCACCTGGGCGAGACCGAGCCGCCCGCTGCCGGGTAGGAGAGAGAGCGGTCTGCAAGGGCTTGGTTCGGGACCACGACCGGAAACGGATTCTCTCTCGGCGGGGCGCCTGTTTTCGCCTCAAGTTCGCCAGCTGTGCCGGACGACGACAACCTTAAGCGGATTCAGAAACCGTAGCGCAATTCGGCGGTGCCGCGCGGGGGCAGGGTAAGCGACCAGGTCGGCACGCCGTCGATCCGTTGGAGAGCCTGTCCTTCTGCGGTAATGTCCTGCCCGGCGGAACCGATCGGCACATCGACCGCGACGGGGAAGGGATTGGCGTTGGTCAGGCTGAGCACGGCGCCCTTTGGCGAGGTTTGGCGCTGCGAGACCAGCACTTGCGTGCTGGTTCCGGCGGAAAGGCGGAAGGTTTCGCCTTCGGCGCGGTCGGTGAGCGAACCCAGGCCGAGGAGCTGCGTGCCGGTTCCGGGCGCCTGCGCATAGAGCGCGGTGCTGCCGGCGGGAAGCGCAAGGCCCAGCCCCGCCTCACTCTTGTTGCGCAGCACCAGGACCACGGAGCTCGGCGCATTGTCCAGCCTCTGCCCCGGATAGACCGCGCGCCGGTAGCGTCGCTCGAAAGGAACGGCGCTGCGGGAGAGCAGGGCCACCTGCTTCTGCCCGCGCGGGGAGACGGTGACGCGTTCGGGCACACGGTAGAGCTTGAGATCGCCCAGGTCTTCCGGTGGCGGCGGGGGAGGCGGCGGCGGTGGGGGCGGCGGCGCAGGTGCTGCCATGGGGGGCGGGGGCGGCGCTCCGGCGCGCATGGCCGTGACGAAGATTTCCTCGGCCTGCGGAACGATCCGGCGCAAGTCGGAAGTGGTGGTGCCCAGGGGATAGCAGACGAGGCGCAGTGCCGAGACCGCGGCGCGCAAGGAGGGCGTGTAGACCCGGTTGAGGCGCCCGGCGACGGCGTTCACTTCGGCATCGGCGAAAGCCTGTCCGTTGCCGTTGGCCAGCGTCAGCCAGGCGAAGAGATCCAGCGAGCGACCGTCCGCGGCCTGGGTCGCGACATAGCTGGCACGCCAGTCGAAGCCCGCGGCGATGTAGCTGAGGCGCACGGTGACCGTGCGCGCGGCCGGGCTTTCGGTGGTCACGCTCAGCACCGGCTTGCTCGAAAGGCCGGCCGGCACACCGTCGTATCGCAGCTGTTCGGGCAGTCCCGAACAGCGCAGCGTCTCGATCCCCGCCTTCGTCTGGAGCACGACACCGGGCTGAGGCCCGGCAACGATGGTGGCATCCTCGCTCACCGGGCGGCCAGTGGCCTTGTCCGTGCGCGTCAGCGTGACCTGTCGTCCCAGCGTGCCGTCCACCAGCGAGGCGGGCGAGAGCAGGCGGGCGTCGCGGTTCTTCTCGATCGTGCCACCGGGCAGGCCCTCGATCACGGCGCTGACCGGAATCACGCCCTCCGCCACGCCTTCGAAGCGTAGCACCGCCCGGCCGCGCGGCAGGCGGACCTTGCGCGTTTCCGTCACCATGGCGAATCCGTCGAGGTTGCGCAGGTTCAGCGATCCCCCTCCGTTCGGCGCGCGGTAGACGGTCAGCGAAACCCGGTCCGGCCTGGGCGAGGTGACGGTGATGTCCGGCCGGGCGCGCTGCGGCGCGGCGCGCGGCGCCGGGGCGCTGTCCTGCACCCGATCCTGCGCTTCCAGCGCAGGCGCCGCAAGCGACGCAGGCAGCAGGACCGCCAGGCAGAGCCGCCGGAACATCAGTAGCGCGTGTCGAACGTGGCGGTGACGACCGCCTCTCCATTGGCGGGGACCGGCACTTGCCAGACCGTGGAGCCTGCATCGCGGCGCTCGCTCTTGCGGTTTTCCTCGGTCACGCGCGTATCCGTCCAGTCCAGGCCGCTCTGGACCAGTTCGACGGTGGCCGGCCGGCCCCGCGCATTGGTCAGGCGGTAGCGCATCTGGGTGCGCCAGCGCTGGTCCCCCAGCTTGGTGCGGGCGACCACGGTGGGCTGCACTTTCACGTCGAAAGCGTCGCCGGTGGGCAGGGAGATCGTCGATCCCTGCGGGGTGTGATCGATGCTGTTCTCGCCGGTGAACTGCGGCTGGCCGCGCGCATCGCGCACATAGACGCGCACTGTGCCGGCGGGCAGCGCGTCTCCCAGGCCGGCGGCGCCGGAATTGGCGAAGCGCAGCACGCTCTGGGCGCTGCGGCTCTCGTTCGCGCTACCCAGCCAGCCGTTCTCGAACCGGTATCCGGCGCTGGCGGCCACGCCCTTCGCGTCAAGGAAGCTGACCTGCTTGGTCTGCTTGTCGGCAATGGTGGTGCGCTCTGCCAGGGGATAGAGATAGAAATCGCCCAGCTGCTCGCGCTCGGCACTTTCGGTGCCGGGCTGCACGCGGGTCATGCGGCGGGGCTGGGGCATGTAGCTGTTGCGATCGTTCGTATTGCCCACTTCGCCGGCCACCAGCAGGGTGCGCGCATTGTTGAACGTGGTGCCGCTGGTGTTGGTCAGGGTGACCCAGCCCTGCACGTCCACTTTCCCGCTCTTGTCGTCGAACAGGGCGACATAGTCCGCGCTCCAGCCCAGGCCGCCGCTGAGATAGGAGAGCGTTGCCGGCCGCGTGCCCGACCGCGTGCTGGCGAGCGTGACGGACAGCGTGGGGCGGGCACGGAGCGATTCGGGCACGCGGTCGAACACGGCGCGCACCGGCAGACCATCGTCCCGCAGCACTTCGACATGACCGCCGACGTCCAGCACCACGCCGCCGTTTACCGCCAGGACTTTCGCCTTCTCGCGCGTTTCGGCGCCGGTGGCGGGATTGGTGCGGATGAGAGTGATCGTTTCTCCCTGCGCCTTTTCCATGAGGCTGGACGGGGTGAGCAGGTCGAAATCGAAATTCTGCTCCACGATGGCGGCATCGGCCACGGTGAGCGAGACCGTCTCGGGCCGGATGCGGGCGCTGACATCGGGGAAGTTCTGCCGCACGCGGCCGCTGGCGAGGCTGAGCTGGCGCACGTCCTGCACCAGGGCGACATCGTTGTTGTAGATCGTGACCGAGAGATCGCCCTGCGCCGTGGGTGCATTGGGCGTGGCGGGGTCCGTGGGGGCAGGCGCCTGAGCCGTTTCCTGCGCCGCCAGCGGCGGTGACATGAGGCAGAGGGCCAGGATCGGCACGGCCCCTATCGGAACCACACGCGCGAAACGACCGGCCAGAAACGTGCGCATCGAATTCCCCTCTGCCATGACCGCTCCTTCATGCCGGTCCGCAGCGCGTCATTCAATGCACACTTGCTGTAAGATTTTACGAAAACGGACCTTTCTCCGCCTTGACCGGCTCGCGGTGCTCGTTGAGGTCCTGCATGGTGCGGGCGGCGAAGCGGTGCAGGCGGGCCAGTCGTTCGCCGCTGCCGAAGATCGGCCGGTGCAGCAGCATGCCCATGTGCATGGCGCTGGTGAAATCGTGCGCCAGCTTGAGATTGTCCCAGTCGTCGCGCCACTGCGGGAAGGCCTCGATCATCTCACCCATCCAGATCTCGTCGTAGCGGCGGGCGACGGGATCGAAGATGGCTGCCAGTTCTGCGTTCGTCCGCGCCGCCACAGTCAGTTCCAGCCAGGCGGCATATTCGCGCGTCTGCACGGAGCGCCAGTGCGCCTCGCAGGCCAACTCGATCTTCGGGTCGCCGGCGCGGCGGGACAGCAAGTCGAGATAATCGTCCAGGAAGCTGCGCATGCGGTGGTAGACGGCATGGTCGAGCACGGCGCCGACCAGCGCCAGCCGCGAAGGAAAGTGGTGGTGCATGGCCCCGCGCGAAACGTCGCAGCGCGCCGCGACGGCGGCCGTGGCGAGGCCGGGATAGCCGTGTTCGACCAGGCAGTCGATCGCCGCCGAAACCAGCCGCTCGCGCATCCGCGCGCTCTTGCGTTGCTGCCATTTGACGGGCGGTTCGGCATGGATTTCCGGGGCCAGGGCGCTGAGGATGCGGTCCTGAAGGGTTTCGCTGTTCATGGCCTCTCCTTGGCCCTCATTGCTGCCTCACGTTGCTGCCCCTCTGAGCATGCGAACGCCACCTAGCCTTAGTCGCAGGTGAGGGACTGGGCCGCCTCATACCATAAAACCGGCAGTTGAGTCGGTTTTGGACGGCTCATCGGGCCCATCCAGACATGCCGCGAAGGCATGCGGGGGCGGAGAGGAAGGCAGACCATGACCGAGGCGCAACTGGCGACAGCCTACGATATTGCGGCGGAAGTGCGCGACCTTGCCGCAAGGCGCGACATTGCCGAGGCGGCACACCGCTACATGCGCGGGCTGGACCGGCTTGACGCGGCGCTCCAGCGCCAGGCCTTCCACGATGACGCGATGATCGACTGCGGGCTGATGAAGGGCCYGGCGGATGAATTCGTCGCCTTCTGCCAGGATCTGCTCGGCACGATGGAAGCGACGCATCACCTGCTGGGCCAGCACCGCATCGAGATATCGGGCGAGAGCGCAACGGGAGAGGCCTATTTCCAGGCCTGGCACGGCGTGCGCGACGAGGCGGGCGGGGTGCGCGACCTCTTCATCGCCGGGCGCTATCTGGACGAATACGCCTGCCGGGACGGCGAATGGCGCATCACTTCGCGCCTGCTCGTGACCGACTGGGTCAAGGACGACCCCGGCTCGCTCGATTTCTTCGCCGCCAATCCCGGCGCCGTTCGTGGCGGGCGCCACGGCGCGGATCCCAGTTACACCAAGGCCCGACAGGCAGGAGCAGGTTCATGAACCTCCAGAGCAAGGTTTCCCGCTATTCGCAGGAATTCGATCCGCCGGTGCGCGGCGATACCATCACTGCCGACCGCTATATCTCCAAGGAGTGGATGGCAGGCGAGATGAAGAACCTCTGGCCCAAGGTCTGGCACCTGGGCGGCGTGCTGGCCGATCTGGAGGAGCCGGGCGACGTGATCCGGCACAATTTCGCCAAGGAATCCGTCATCATGGTGCGGCAGGAGGACGATTCCGTCCGCGCCTTCTACAATTCCTGCCCCCATCGCGGAAACCGGCTGATCCTGGCCGATGTGACCAGCGTGCCGCGCATCACCTGCGGCTACCACAACTGGACCTATGACTTGGACGGCACGCTCATCAAGGTGCAGGATCCGGACGATTTCGAGGGCGGCAGCCCCTGCGGCAAAGTCCACTTGTCCGAACTGCGCTGCGAGACCTGGGGCCCGTTCGTGTTCTGGTGCATGGACGACGACGTCGCCCCGCTGCACGAATGGCTCGCGCCTTTCCCCGAGCGTCTGGCCGGCTACGGCATCGAGAACTGGGTGCGCGTGCTCAACCTCTCGGCCGATTGCGAGTTCAACTGGAAGATCATCCGGGACAATTTCAACGAGAGCTACCACCTGCCGACCATCCACCCGGAGCTGGCGACTTTCATCAACGACGGGCTGCCGGACACACTGTTCGAGATGTACCCATCGGGCCACAATTCGATGTGGATGAAGGGCCATCAGGCCACCACCCGCGTCGATTACCACACCACCGAAGTCCCCGCCCCGCTCGACCAGATCGCGCGGGCCTGGGGTATCGACCCGGAGGCCTACGCCGGCCACACCGGCGACTTGCGCGCCGCCGTGATCGAGGCGAAGCGGCGGCTGGGGCCGAGCCGGGGCTTCACCAACTACGATAGGATGAGCGACCAGCAGCTGGTGGACTATTTCCACTGCACGCTGTTCCCCAACCTGACGCTGACCATGAGCCCCGAACAGCTCCAGGTCCTGCGCACGGAGCCGCATCCCACCGATCCCGAGAAGTGCGTGTTCCAGCACTGGTGCCTCTATCCGCCGGTGGAAGGCATGCGCGAGGTGGAGACTCCGCTCGGCACCGTGCCGCTCCGGCATGACGCGGTGGCGCGCCATTCGGTCTATGGCGACGGCGTTTCGGTGGGCTTCGTGGCGGATCAGGACCTCTCGATCGGCACCAGCCAGCAGCAGGGCCTCAATTCGCGCGGCTTCAAGGGCTGCATCCTGCCGGGCCAGGAAAAGCGCGTGCAGCGCTTCCACGAACTGCTCAACGACATGGTGCAGGGGTGAGCCCGGCGGCGCCCCGTCTCATCGAAGCATGCCCGATCGAGGACAGGCTGGCGATCCAGGATCTGCTCATCGCCTATGCCCATGCGGTGGACAGCCTCCACGACATCGACGGCATTCTCGCCGTCTTCGCGGAGGATGCGGTGTTCGACCTGTCGGGCATCGGTTTTCCGGCTCTGGAAGGGCACGGGGCGATCGGCGGGTTCTTCCGCGACACGTTCGCGGCGATGGCCGCGCACGCGCATTACCTCAGCAACTTCGCGATCACCGCCTACGAAGGCGACCGGGCCTCGATCCGCGCCTATGTCATCGGCATGGGCCGGTACGCGGCCGGTGGCGGGATCACCGTCCATGGGCGCTATTACTTCGATGTCGTGCGCACGGTGGCGGGCTGGAAGGCCGTGCGCTATACGATGGATTTCCTGATACCGCCGGAAGGCGCGGTGCCGGTCGAGGGATAGCCCCGGCCGGCTTGCCGCCAGCGGGCGGTCAGTCGACCGAGTCCTGGAGCGTGACTCCGAAAATCTCCCTGCGCGGCCAGCCATCCTCGTCGTAGACCGGCTCTACGCCTGTGGCTGCGTAGATCTGCACCGCAAAGCCCGTAAGCTCGTAGCGGCCGAGATGGTCGCGCATGGCGGCATAGGAGCTGTGCGCGAAGTGGCCGAGCAGGGCGCGTTCGCTTTCCCATTCCTCGTAGACGTGGATCAGGCCGGGATCGAGCGGATCGACCGCCCAGTTGTAGGCCGTGCAGCCCTGTTCCTCGCGGCTGGAGGCGATATGAGCGGCGCCGCCGCGGATGATCTCGCCGCAGAGCGCGTCGTCGCCCGCAAAGCGAAGGGTTCCGGCCACGATGATGCGCATGATGGGTCCTTTCAGATCGGGCGGATGGCCGGTGTCTCGTGGATTTCCAGGATTTCGAAGACGTTGCCGAAGAAGTCGCGGCAATACGTTCCTGCGTAGCCGTGCCGGCTGCCGTCGGCATCGGTGGTGATGGTGGCCAGTTCCGGCGGGGCGTGCACGGGAAGCCCGGCCGCGACGATACGCGCGTGGACGGCGGCAAGGTCCTGCACCTGCAAGGCGATATGGGTATAGCCATATTCGTTGACGCCGCGGCGCGGGTCCTGCGGCTGCTGCTTCGGCGCGCTATATTCGAAGACCTCGATCTGCACATTGCCGAGGCGGCAGAAGAACTGCTCCGCCGCGCTGCCCTGCAAGCCGACGATCTCGTCGATGAAGGGATTGTCGGCCCAGTGCAGGGGCTCCACTTCTTCGACCGCGCCGAGGATGCCCAGGTAGAATTCGCGCGCCTTGCCGAGATCGGGCACCGAGACCCCGATGTGATGAATGCCGAGGATGCCGGGAAGCGGGGCGGGGGAGCTGGGTGTCATGGGATCTCTCCGGAAGGACCTTCGGTCAGACCTGGCTGAACCCTCCGTCCATCACGAGTTCGTCGCAGGTCATGAAGCTGGAGGCCTCGCTGGCGAGGAAGACCACGCCGCCGGCCATTTCCTCCGACCTGCCGAGGCGGCCGATGGGGTGGGTGGTGTTCATCGCCGCCAGTGAAGCCTCGCGCGAGGGCGAGGCGCCGAGTTCGACATAGCGGTCCATGATCGAGGCCAGCATCGGCGTCTCGATCCCGCCGGGGTGCACCGAATTGACGCGGATATTGTACTTGAGCGCGGCGAATTCGGCGCCCAGGCACTTGGACAGCATCTTGATCGCCGCCTTGCTGACGCAATAGGCCGCATTGAACGCCGCGCCGCGCAGCCCGCCGACGCTGGAGAAGTTCACCACCGAGGCCCCGCCCTTGCGCGCCTTGCCGCCTTCCTTGAGCAGATCGAGCAGGACTTGCGTGCCGATGATCGCGGAATCGACGTTGATCGCGTTGATCCGGTGGAATTCGGAGAGCGGAGTCTCCTCGAACCTGGTGACGATCGAGAGGCCGGCGTTGTTCACCAGCACGTCTAGCCGGCCGTAGCTTTCGCGAACCAGCGCCTCTACCGCGCGCCAGTCGGCCTCGCTGGTGACGTCGTGCTTCAGGTAGTGGTCGGCGCCTTCGACCTCGGCGCCGTCCTTCAGATCGGTGGCGATGACGGTGCCGCCGGCGGCCTTCAGGGCCTTGACGATCTCGCGGCCGATACCGCCTGCCGCGCCAGTGACGACGGCAATGGTGTCGGGAAGGGCGCCGGGTGAGGGTGCGGTCATCGTAAATTTCTCCAGAAGGCTGTCATTTCGTTGGTCCTTCCCTTGCCTTTCGTCATTGCGAGGCCCGAAGGGCCGCGGCAATCCAGAGCGCAATGGCGCCGCGCTGGATTGCTTCGTCGGCTTCGCCTCCTCGCAATGACGAAGGGGGGAGAGTGTCCGGAAGGGTCACTGCGCGGTCCAGCCGCCGTCGATGACCAGCTCCGCGCCGGTCATGTAGGAACTGTCCGCAGAGGCGAGGAAGAACACTGCGCTCGCCAGTTCGGAAGGATCGGCCAGACGGCCCATCGGCGTCTTGCTCGACATAAGGTCCACCAGATCCTGCGGCTTTTCGGCGACGCCCTTGTCGACCCAGCGCTGGAAGCCTTCCTTGAGCAAGGGCGTCATCACGAAGCCTGGATGCAGCGAATTGGCGCGGATCGGCATCTTCTTCTCGGCGAATTCCAGCGCGATCGACTTGGTGAACAGCCGCACCGCGCCCTTGCTGGCGTTGTAGCCGGAAACCTCGCTCATGCCGACGAGGCCCATGATCGAGCTGACATTGACGATCGAGGCACCGCCCGCCACGTCCGCGCCGCTGGCAGCCATCAGCGGCACGAAAGTGCGCACGCCCAGGAACACGCCGTCGACATTGATGCTCATGATCCGCCGCCAGCCCTCCAGCGAGGTTTCGGCGACCGGGCCGGTCAGGTCGATCCCGGCGTTGTTGACCAGGATGTGCAGCTTGCCGTGGCGCTGGGTTACGGCATCGAGCACGGCGGTCCAATCCTCCTCGCTGGTGACATTGGCCTGCATATAGCTGGCGGCCTGCCCCAGCCGGCCCAACGTTTCGACCACCAGCGCGCTGTCCTGCGCCTCGAGGTCGGTGAGCACGACTTCCGCGCCCTCGGCCAGGAAGCGCTCCACGCAGGCGAGGCCGATGCCGCGCAGGCCGCCCGAAACCAGCGCCACGCGGCCTCTCAGCCGCTGCGAACCCAGATCGCTCATACGCCCATCATCCCTGCCGTGGTTGCCCCGTCGATCACGTATTCGCTGCCCGAGACGAACTGCGATTCGTCCGAGGCGAACCAGGCGACCAGCCCGGCGATCTCTTCGACGCGCGCCATGCGGCCGAACGGGGACAGGCCCTCGTAAGCGGCGCGGGTGGTCGCCGGATCGCCCGAAGTCTCGATCAGGTTGCGGATCAGCGCCGTCTCCACCACGCCGGGCAGGATCGCATTGACGCGGATGCCGTACTTGCGATTGCCTGCGTGGACCGCCGCCGACTTCACCAGCGCAACGACTGCCGCCTTCGACACCGAATAGGCCACGAAATTGCCCATCGCCCGGTGCGCGTTCATCGAGGAATTGACCAGGATCGACCCGGTCGGCCCATCCGGGTTTTTGGCCATAAGCCGCATCGCGTGCTGCACGGTGAGCATGGCGCCGGTCTGGTTGACGCCGATGACGTTCTCCCACCCTTCCAGCGAGATGTCCTCCACGCTGCCGTCGCCATGCTCGGTGCCGGCATTGGCGAAGGCGAAGTCCAGGCGGCCGTAATCGTTCGCGATCCGGGCGGAGAGCGCATCCCATGCGGCGCCGTCGCGTACGTTGTGGCTGACGAATTCGGCGCCGGTCTGGCTGCACACCGCGTCCGCAGCATTGCGGTTGGAGCCGGTGAACACGACCCGCGCGCCTTCCGCGCAGAGCCGCTGCACGGCCCCGGCGCCTATGCCGGATGTGCCTCCGGTGACGAGGGCCACCTTGCCTTCAAGCCGCTTCACGGCATTCTCCCAGCTGTTCGTTGCTTTCGAACATGGCGGATCTGCGTGATGGGGCAACCTATGATTAGAGCAAGGTGACTTCCCCTTCCCGCCGGTCCAGACATGCCCCAAACAGGGAAAAACGAAACAGGTTGGGAGACCTTGGAGCCATGGCCGAACGCGACCTTGAATTGGGCCGAGATCTGGGAGAGGACCGCAGCGAGGGCATCAGCTGGGCCGAACTCATGGCGCAGGATTCGCGGCAAGCGCCCGCGATCCTGACGCAGGAGAGCTATAGCTATCGCGGGTCGGACCCGATTCCGGCGGAGCGCTACATCAGCGAAGACTTCGCGCGCCTGGAACGCGAGCGGATGTGGCCCTACGTCTGGCAGTTCGTGGCGCGCGAGGAAGACCTGCCCGAAACGGGCGACTTCATCGTCTACGAGAACGCGGGCCGGTCCTACCTCGTCAGCCGGCAGGACGATGGATCGATCCGCGCGATGCACAATGTCTGCCTCCATCGCGGCCGCAAGCTGCGGACCGAGGACGGCCATGCCGACAAGTTCGTCTGCCCGTTCCACGGCTTTGCCTGGAACAAGGACGCCAGCTTCCATTCGATGCCCTGCCAGTGGGATTTCCCGCATCTGGCCGAACAGAACCTCGACTTGCCCGAGGCGGAAGTGGGGCGCTGGGCGGGCTATGTCTTCATCCGCGAGGAGAAGGGCGGGCCGAGCCTGGAGGAATTCCTCGCGCCGCTCCCCGAGCATTTCAAGCGCTGGCGGCATGAGGAATGCGCCAGCGTCATGCGCGTGGCCAAGGAAGTGCCGGCCAACTGGAAAGTGGTGATGGAAGCCTTCATGGAGGCCTGGCACACCATCGTCACGCACCCGCAGCTCCTGCCGTTCACCGGCGATTCCAATGCCGCCTACTGGACCTGGGGGGACAATGTGAACGTCAACCTCGTTCCCTTCGGCGTGATGAGCCCGCATATCGAGCAGGGTCAGGGCGAGCAGTGGATCGTCGACGAATTCGTCAAGTACAACGGCCGCTCCGGCGACAATTACGAGGGCGAGGCTTCGGCCAATCCCATGGCGATCCGGGTGCCCGAGGGCGTCACCGCCCGCGCCGCACTGGGCGCGGCAATGCGCGCGGCCTATACGGAGAGCACCGGCTACGACCACGGCGAGGCGACCGACGCCGAACTGCTGGACGCGCTGGTCTACAACGTCTTTCCCAATTTCGCGCCCTGGGGCGGCTATATGCCGAACATCGTCTACAACTGGCTGCCCGGAAAGACGCCGGATACTTGCGTGATGGAAGTGCGCGTGCTGGCGCGCATTCCCAAGGGCCAGCCGATCCCGCGCGGTGCGCCGCTCAAGATGCTGCGGCTGGACCAGAAATGGACCGAGGCGCCCGAACTCGGCATTCTGGGCGACGTGTTCGAGCAGGACATGGACAACCTGCCTTATGTGCAGGAAGGGCTCCATGCCTCGAAGACGGGCAAGGTGAACCTCGGCAATTACCAGGAAATCCGCATCCGCCAGTTCCAGGACACGCTGATGAAATATATCGGCGGCGAACTGGGCGGTTCGAAGTCGGGCGGGGCAGCTTGAATCCATGAGCGACACTGCTGAAAGCCACCCGCCGCGCATCGACTGCGTGCTGATCTGCGGCGGGGTGTGGCACGACATGGACTTCGCCCGGCTGGAGCTGCTCAAGCTGCTGGCCGAGGATCCTGCCGTGCGGACCCGGGTGTTCGAGGACTACGAGAACCTTGACGCCATCCGCGGCGCCGATGTGCTGATAACGTACACCTGCGACGTCACGCCCTCGCTGGCGGCGCAGGAGGTGCTGCGAGACTGGCTCTCTGCGGGCGGGCGCTGGTATGCGCTTCACGGCACCAATTCGGTGCTGCGCCTGCTGGCGGACGGACCTGATGCGGGCTTGTGGGATGCGCCGCGCTGGGCGCCGCTGTTCATGGACCTGCTGGGTAGTCAGTTCGTCAGCCACCCGCCGATCGCGCCGTACACGGTCAGGGTGGCCGATCCCGGCCATCCGCTGGTGCAGGGCATCGCGCCTTTCGACACGACCGACGAACTCTACCACATGGAGCGGCACGGCGACCTGCATGTCCTGCTCGAAACCGAATGCACCGAGGAAGGCACCGGTTTCGTCGAGGCGGCGGATGCCATCGGCACGCACCCGGTCATGTACATCAAGCAGCACGGCAAGGGCGCGGTGCTCTACAACACGCTCGGCCATTGCCGGGGGCACTACGACCTGCAGCCCATGCTGGACTGGTGGCCCACGGTGGATCGCTGCGCCTGGGACCTGCCGGTGTTCTACGAACTGCTGCGCCGCGGGATCGGCTGGATCAAGCAGCGCGAGCGGTAGCGCTCCTGCCGGGGCCTCGCGCTCGCAGGCTCCGGCTGCTACAGGGCGCGGCATGAAGTTCCCGGACTTGAATCCGCTCCCCGCATCTGCCTCAGGCCCCGCTTCCGACGAACCCGACTTCGTGGTGGTCGACGTCGAGACCGCTTGCGCGCGGGTCAGCAGCATCTGCCAGATCGGCATCGTCGGATTCCGCCAGGGCCGCGAAGTCTTCGCCTACGAAACGCTCGTCGACCCGTGTGACGAGTTCTCCACGTTCAACATCCGCATCCATGGCATCTCGCCCGAGCATGTCGCGGGCAAGCCCACCTTCGGGGACATCCATGGCCTCGTCGCGGGCCACCTGACCGGCCGCATCACCGTGGCCCACTCGGGTTTCGACAAGGGCGCGCTCTCGGCCGCCTGCCGGATCGCCGAACTGGCCGCGATCGAGACCACCTGGCTGGACAGCGTGCGCGTGGCGAAGCGGGCCTGGCCGCAGCTTTCCAGCCACCGCCTCAACGTGCTGTCGCGCCACCTCGGGATACGGCACCGGCACCACGACGCGCTCAGCGATGCGCGGGCGGCGGGCATGGTGATCGTGCGCGCCATGGAAGAGACCGGCATCGACCTGCAGGGCTGGATGGCGCGGCCGGGCAAGCAGGGCAAGGCGCCCGCCGCCGCGGAAGCGGGCCCGCTGAAGGGGCAGCGCATCGCCATCCTCGGCGAGCCGCGCGACGGCGCGCTGGCGCAGTTCGTGGCCGGGGCGGGCGGGCGCGTGCTCACCGCCGTGGGTGCGACCACCACCATGCTCGTCATCAGCGCGCGCCAGCCTTACGGGCGCTGGGTGACGGCCGATGCCCAGCACCGCAAGGCCGAGGAACTGCGCAGCGCCGGGGCGCGGATCGAAATCCTGACCGAGGCGGAACTCCGCGCAAGGCTCGCCGGGGCCTAGCCGCCGGCAGCGGCGCCGGTATCGTTGGCCTCCGGCGCCAGTTCGCGGCGGACGGCCTCCATTTCGGCGAAGAACCGGTTGCGCGCGCCTTGGGCGAAAGGGTTGCTTTCGATGGCATGGCTGACGCCGGGCGCATCGTGGCGCACCATGTCCACCGCCTGCCGGATCAGGTCGAAGCTGCGCGTGGTGATGCGGTCGGGCAGGTGATCCATGCGCAGCAGCGCCTTGGCGATCAGGTGCGTCAGCCCCTGCGTCAGCGCGGCCTCGCGGTCATGTTCCTCGGGCGAGGCGATGAGCACGGCCAGTCCGAAGCGCAGCCGCAGGAAGGCCGCGATACGCGGCGCCGAACGCCCGCGCAGAGGGCAGATCACCACTTTCAGCCCGCGCGTACCCGCAGCAATGCTTTGCGGGCCGAACATGGGATGAGTCGCGACGAGATCGACGTGAGGCGGCAGTTCGGCCAGCAGGATGCCGGCGGGCTGCACTTTGGTGGAGCAGACGTCCATGACCACCGTGCCGGGCCGCAGCAGCGGCGCGATGGCGCGGCACACTTCGGCCAGGGCGGAGAGCGGCACGGCGATCACCACCAGGTCGCAGCGGCAGACGCGGTCCAGCGCGGCCATCTCCACCCCGGGAAGCGGCGATTCCGTCACCAGCGGATCGGCCGCGAGCACGCGGAAATAGGGCAGGAGATAGCGCGCGGAAAGCTGCCCGAAAGCTCCGAATCCGATGATGCCCAGCGAGGGGCCATGCTGCGGCTGACTGCATTCCACGATTGTCACGACCAGGGGGCCTTCGAATGGGGCTCCGTAACCGTGGGTCTTGCTGGGAAGAGTTCAACCGCTGGTCACGCAGCGGTTGAGAACGACAAGGTGCCCACCGCCAATCAGCGGTAGTAATAGCTTCCTGCAAGGGCGGGCATCTTCGTCATGGCGTCCGAGCTAGGCGGGCGGCGTGAGCCTGTCAATCCTCGAGCGCCCATCCTAGAGCGCCCGCGACAGCACCAGGGTGAGCGCGCTGCCGTCCCGCATCGTGCGCGCATCGGTGCCGGAAAGGGGGTAGGCGCGGGTCGGGCTGTGGAAGCGGCGGAGGCGGTTGCTGTGCACCCCGCCGATGGCGCTGGCCTTGAGCGAGAGCTTGACGCCGGCCAGGGCCGTGGTCTCGACATAGGCGCCCCATTCCTCGCCGTTGTTGGAGGTGAGGTGTTCGTCCACGTAGTAGATGTCGTAGCGTTCGGACACGGTATAGCTCACGCCCCAGGAACTGCGCAGATGGGGCAGGTCGTGCCGGAATTCGGCAGTGAGGGCGCGGGGGGCCAGGTCGTCGATGCGGCGGTCCCGTCCGGTGATCGGATCGCGCAGCCGCGTCTTGCGCCAGGTGCCGTCCAGTGTCAGCCGTGCGCCCGGCAGCACCGCGGACAGCGGCAGGCTGGCCTGCGCGGTGGCACCCCATTGGCGGGCATTGCCCAGAGTGCCCAGCGCCTGGTCGCCCGAGGGCAGCAGGATATAGCCGAGCATTCCCTGGTGGCGTTGGTGGAAGGCCTCCACCGCGATGGCGCCGCCCTTGCCCCAGCGGTGATCGATGCGCAGCAGCGCGCGGCTGATCCGGGCCGGACGCAGGCGGGCATTGCCGCCCAGCGGCCGTCCGTCCGCCTGGTTCACGGAGGCGGCGAAGTCGCTGAAGTCCAGCTGGTCCACCGTCCGCCGCCAGCCCAGCCGCACTTGCGTGGACTTGCCCGGCGACCAGACGAGCGCGCCGGAGGGCTTGAGGTAGGACAGGCTCTGGCTCTGGTTGCTGTCTCCGGTGACGCGGATGCGAGAGAATTCCACGGCCAGACCGGCTTCGGCTTCCAGGTTCCCGGAAAGGCGCAAGTTGGCATTGGCGAAAGCCTCGCCGCGCAGTTCGGTCACGCGGGTATCGGCATTGGTCAGGTCCACCGGGACCATCGTGCCGCTGCCCGCGTCCTCGCCGTAAGCGAGCTGGCTGGCGAGGCGGTTGTACGCCAGTTCCGCGCCGAATTCCGGGCGCAGGGCGTGGCTCCCTTCGCGCGAGACGGTGGTGCGGGCGACGAGTTCCAGCGGCTTCTGGTCCTGCTCGGACAAGCTGCGGAACGTGCCCTGCCGGTAATCCTCGTCCACCGAGGCCCGCTCGATCCGGGCCAGGCCGACGAGCTTGGTGTTCCAGTCCGCGCCGAGCGGCCGTGTCCAGTCGGCGCCGAATTCGCCGCTGGTGGACGTCTCGCCGTAGTCGATCAGGCGTTCCGCCGAGGGAGCGCCGGAGGATCCGCTTCCGTCCTCGCCTTCGCGAATGGCGATCTTGCGGTGAGAGGCATATTCATCGTGGTTGAGCCGCAAGTTGAGCGTCAGCGTGCCGCCGGCCAGCGGGCGCGAGGCCGAGGCGGTCAGGCCATATTCKGGCGCCTTGGCCCGGATGCTCTCGGCGCGCGATTCCTGCAGCGTGCCGTCCGCGCCGCGGGTGCGATAGTCGGCCTCGGTGACGTAGCGTTCGTTGATGGCGGAGAGTTCGAGGCTGGCCTGCCACGCGCCGATGCGGCGGGCATGGCTGACCCGCGCCGTGGGCGAGATCCGTCCGTCCTCGGTGCGTGCCAGTTCCAGCACGGCATTGCCCGAGCCCGCCGCATCGGTCTTGCGGATCACATTGGCGACCAGCGGCTGGCCTTGCGCTTCGGCCGCCTCGCTGCCGCGCAGCAGGACGATCCGGTCCACCTGCCGCGCGCCGATCCGCCGCAGCACTTCGGTAATGCCGCCTGCCTTGACGGTGGGGCGCTGCCCGTCGATCAGGACATTGCCCGCAGCCCCGCCGAAACCGCGCACCGCACTGCCTTCGGAGAGCAGGAAGCCGGGCGTGCGCTCCAGCATGTCGAGCGCGGTCTGGGGCTGGAAGGCGGCGTAGAAGGCGGCGGGATAGACGGGGTCCGGCCCGGTCGGCACGAAGGGCGCCTGGCTCTCCCCATCCGGCCGGTGCACCGCATCCTGCGCTTCGGCATCGAGCGGCCCGGCGGTCATGGCCAGGCCCGCCAGCATCCATCGTATCGTCGTCATCGGTCGTTTCCGGGAAATTCGGGAAGCCGGGCGGATCCGCCGCGGCCTCGTTGCAAGATTCGTTCCTGCTATTAAGACGTATTAGCAACAGAAATCACGACACGAGACGTGCGAAATTTCGAAAAAATGTCCCGCCGGTCCAGCGGGATGCGGGTTTCAGGCGGAGAAGGTGACGATGACGCGCAGGCCCGGTGCGGCATCTTCCAGCGCGAGACCAGCGCCCAGTCGCTCGGCGGAAGACTGCACGATGGCCAGCCCCAGGCCGCTGCCGGAAGGGCCGTTCTCGCCCTGGAGGCGGGCGAAACGCGACATGGCCTGCGCGCGCAGTTCGGCCGGGATGCCGGGGCCGTCGTCGCTGACGATCAGGTGCACGTTCGCTTCGTCCTTCCGCAAGGCGATGGTCACTTTGCCGCCCGGCCGGTTGTAGCGGATGGCGTTGTCCACGAGGTTGGACAGCATCTCGTAGACCAGCGAACGATGGCCCTGGACGTGGAAGGCGGCGTCCTGCTCATCGTCGAGCAGGAGTTCGACATCGGCCTCGATGGCCTGGCGGATGCGGCGCGAAATCGTCCGGCGGCTCACTTCCACCAGGTCGACTTGTTCCAGCGGCGGCAGGGTGCCGGCCTCATCCGCGCGGGCGAGGGTGAGCAACTGGGTGAGCAGGCGCTCCAGCCGGTCGGTCGCCTCGTCGATCTCGCGCAGGGCATCGTCGGAGCCGCGCCGGGCCAGCGCGACCTGGAGTTTCAGCACCGAAAGCGGCGTGCGCATCTGGTGCGAGGCATCGGCGGTGAAGCGGCGCGTGGCCGTGGTCGCATCGTCGAGCCGGGTCAGCAGGCGGTCGAACGAGCGCGAGAGGGGTTGCAGTTCGGCGGGCAGGGGGCCGGTCTGCAAGGGCGAGAGGTCGGGCGCGGCGCGGGTGTCGCGGGCCTCGATGGCGGCGCGCAGTTCGGCCAGCGGGCGCAGGCTCCAGCCCAGCGCCGGGCGGATCAGCGCCAGCGCCACGCCGACCAGCACCATTTCGCCGACCAGGAGCGCCGTCATCAACCGGCGGCGCAAGGCGTTCCGGTTGTCGAGCGTCTCGGCCACCTGCACCACCACCGGGCCGGAGACGCGGGGCAGGTCGCGCCGCACTTCGCCGATGCGGATGCGCTGGCCGCGATATTCGGCGTAGCGGAAGCGCGGTTCCTCGGTGGAGAGCGTGGCGATATCCGGCGCGGGCAGGTCGGCATAGCCGGTCAGCAGTTCGCCGCCCACGGCGATGCGGTAGTAGACATTGTCGCGCTCGGCGTTCTCCAGCATGCCGAAGGCGGCGGGCGGCAGGTCCAGCGTCACTTCGCCGCGCTCCACTTCGACCGTCTCGGCGATGGCGCCCAATGCGCCGCCGAGCACGCGGTCGTTGGTGCGGCGCACGACATCGGAGATCAGCGCCCAGCCGAACAGGCCCAGCGCCAGCGCCGCGATCGCCAGCGGGCCGAGCATCGCGATGCCCAGCCGGAGCCGCAGCGAGACCGATCCCGCCCGCCCGCCTGCCCTGCCGCCCGGCCGCCCGCCCAACGGGCCGGTCTTCCCTGCCTTGTCGTCCCCGGACTTCACGAACGGTCGAGCATGTAGCCGACGCCGCGCACGGTGCGGATCGCCGGGCCGTCCGGCGCGAGCTTGCTGCGCAGGCGCGTGACGTTGACCTCCAGCGCGTTGGAGCCGACCGGATCGTCGAATCCGAAGACTTCGGCCTGCAAGGTCTCGCGCGAGACGATCTGCCCCGCGCGGGCTGCCAGCGCTTCCAGCACGGCCCATTCGCGGCGGCGCAGCTCGATAGGGCGGGTCCCCACTTCGACGCGCCCGGTGGAGCGGTTGATGGTCATGGCCCCGATCCGCATTTCCGGCGCCGCATCTCCGCCGCGCCGGCGGCCGAGCGCACGGACGCGGGCTTCCAGTTCCTCCACGTCGAAGGGCTTGCGCAGATAGTCGTCGGCGCCGAGGTCCAGCCCGCGCACGCGGTCGTCCAGACCGTCGCGGGCGGTGAGCATCAGCACTTGCACCCGGTCGCCCCGCGCGCGCAGCCGGGCCAGGACTTCGAAACCGTCGATGTCGGGCAGGCCGACGTCCAGGATCACCAGCGAATAGGGCTCCGTCGCGGCCACCGACAGCGCGTCCTCGCCATTGGCGACATGGTCGATCGCGTGACCCGCCGCGCGCAGCAGCGAGACCACCCCGCGCGCGAGCTGCGCGTCATCCTCGACGATCAGGATGCGCACGAGGACATCCCGATCCGCGGCTTTTCGTCAGCCGTGCTGTGAAAGTTTTCATGAAAGGTGGGTGACAGCTTCGGATCGTAGGGCATGACCAGCAGCTTATCCGACATGAGACCCGGAAAGCGAGAGGATACGGGAATGCGCAGCTTCATCACGGTTTTGACACTTGCAGCGATGGTCGCATTTCCCGCGATGACGGCGCCTGCCGATGCCCAGCGCCAGAGTGGGCAGGTCCAGGGCGGGCGGGTCCAGCGGCCTGCGGGCTATCCGCGCTCTTACGACGGTCTCATCGCCGATGCCCGCGCCGAGGGCACCGTGCGCATCTATGCCAATGCGGACAAGGCCGAGATGGTGCCTGTCGTCGCGGCCTTCCGCCGCGCCTATCCGGGCATCCAGGTGCTTTACGCCGATCTCGGATCGGCCGAACTCTATCGCCGCTACACCGCGGAAACGCGGGCGAAGCAGTATTCCGCCGACATCGTCTGGTCCTCGGCGATGGACCAGCAGATCAAGCTCATCAACGACGGCTATGCGCAGCAGTACGCCAGCCCCGAGAAGCCTGCCCTGCCGGCCACGGCCGTGTGGAAGAACATGGGCTTCGGCGTCACCGCCGAGCCGATCGGCATGGCCTACAACAAGAAGCTGGTCCCTGCGGCGCTGGTGCCGCAGAGCCACCAGCAGCTCGAACAGCTGCTGCGCCATCGCCGCTCCGCTTTCACGGGCAAAGTGGCGACGTTCGATCCGGCGCGCTCGAACGTGGGCTATCTCTACCTCTCGCAGGACTTCCAGATCACCCGCGACACCCGCAGCCTGGCAGAGGCGATCGCGGCGACGCGCCCGGTGCTGGCCACGCATACCGAGGAAATGCTGCAGGGCGTCGCTTCGGGCAAGCTGGCCATCGCCTACAACGTGATCGGTTCCTACGCGCTGGAACGGGCGCGGCGCGATCCGAACATCGGCGTGATCTTCCCGCACGACTACACCATCGTCACCTCGCGCATCGCCTTCATCGCGCGCGAGGCGCGCCATCCGGCGGCCGCGCGGCTGTTCCTGGACTTTCTTCTCTCTCGCGCCGGGCAGTCCCAGCTCGCCCGGCACAGCCTCTGGCCGGTGCGTACCGACGTGCCTGCTTCCCACCGCCTTCCTGCCGGCCAGGCCCGCCCCGTGCGCGTCGGCCCGCAGCTTCTCGTCAATCTCGATCGCCTGACCCGCGCGCGCTTCCTGCGCGACTGGAACGCGATCCTCGCCTCCGGACACAAGACTCCATGAAGATGTTTGCATCGGGCACCGCGCTTCTCGCCCTGATCGCGGCGACCCCGGCGCTGGCCCAGGAACCGAGCAAGGAAGACCTTGCCGAACTGGTGCGCGCGCAGGCCGCCGAAATCGCCTCGCTGCGCCAGCGGGTGGAGAAGCTGGAAGCGGGGGCCACCCCCGCCCCCGCGATGGCCGCCGCTCCGCAAGCGCCCGCGGCGCCTGCTCCCGAACCCGCCCCGCCCGAGCCCGCGCCGCAAGTCGTGGTGACGCAGCCTTATGCCCCGCAGCTCGTTCCGCCGGGACCGGCCGAGCGCGATGTCGAGCGCGTGCGCGCCGCCGCCGTCTCGGCCTCGGGCGTCAGCACCGAATGGGGCGCGGGCCTGCCGGTATTCCACTCGGCGGACGGCATGTTCAGCTTCAAGCCGCGCGGGCGCATCATCACCGATGTCAGCACCAGCACCGGATCGAAATACAGCGGCCGCAACCTCACCACCACCGGCATGCGCGCGCTGCGCATGGGCCTGGAAGGCACGGTGGGCACGCATTTCTTCTACCAGTTCGAGAGCGATTTCTCGGAGAACGAGGTGGATGTCGTCACCGCCTTCATGGGCTGGCGCAACCGCATCGCGCCGGGCATGGACTATGACGTGCGCGTCGGCCACTTGTTCAACGACCGCAGCTTCGAAGGCTCGACGGGTTCGGACTCGACCCCCTTCACCGAGCGCTCGGTGGTCGCCACCGCGATCATCCCGCAGCGCGCCTTCTACGGCCTCGGCATCATGCCGCGCCTGTTCTGGAAGACCGGCCACGCCTCGCTGACCGTGACCGGCGACCGCATCGACGGCGACCAGAGCACGTCCGACAACCGCACCGTGCTCGCCCGCGCGCACTGGAATCCGCTGAAGTCCGACCGCCAGGTGCTGCACCTCGGCGTGTGGGGCTTTGACGAGATGCTCCACCCCGGCAAGAACACGCTGACCCGCAACACCGTGATCGGCGGCCGCTTCAACGGCGCGCTCCGGCTTTCCACCGGCACGCTGATCGGCGGCACCGGCACCACCGGCTACGGCGTGGAACTGGGCGGCTATTCCGGCCCGCTGTGGATCATGGGCGAAGCGGGCGAGCGCCACGCACGCCTCGACAACGGTCGTCCCGATTTCGTCACCCGCGCCTGGAGCGTTTCGGGCGGCTGGTTCCTCACCGGGGATCTTCCTCCCTACAACCCGCGCCTCGGCAGCTTCGGCCAGCCCAAGGTGCTGCGCCCGGTCTTCGAAGGCGGCCCCGGCGCGATCGAACTGACCGCGCGCTACGAGAACCTCGAATTCGACGACATCGTCACGCCCGCCCAGGGCTGGGCGGCGACGCTGGGCGTGAACTGGTACCTCAACAGCTTCACGCGCTTCCAGCTCAACGCGATCCACTGGAACACCCAGAACACTGCCGGTGCCTATACCGGCAAGGACGATGGACAGACCCTGACGGCACGCGTCGGCGTCACGTTTTGATCATGCGGCACCGGCCCCAAGTTGGATTCAGGCGCCCCCACCCGACCTCCCATCCAGGGTACACTGCTGTGGAAGGTCGGGTGGGGGCGTGGGCCGGTGCCGCACCGAAAATGCCCCTCGGGGCATTTTCCAGACAGCTCCCTTCACATCCATGACAGACATTCGGGGACAATCATGAGTCTCGCCCTTATCGGCTTCCTGATGGTGGCCACTTTCATGACGCTCATCATGACCAAGCGGATGACGCCGCTGGTCGCGCTGATCGTCGTGCCTACGCTGTTCGCACTGCTCGCCGGGTTCCACTCGGGGCTGGGCAACATGATGATCGAGGGCCTGACCAAGCTGGCGCCCACCGGCGTCATGCTTCTCTTCGCCATCCTGTTCTTCAGCACGATGACCGACACCGGCCTGTTCGACCCGCTGGTCGGCCGCCTGATCCGGCTGGTGCACGGCGATCCGATGCTGATCCTGATCGGCTCGGTGGTGCTTTGCGCGCTGGTCAGCCTCGATGGCGACGGATCGACGACCTACATCATCACGATGGCCGCCATGCTGCCGCTCTACAAGCGCTACGACATGAACCGGCTCTACCTCGTCTGCCTGCTGATGGTGACGAGCGGGGTGATGAACCTCACCCCCTGGGGCGGGCCGACCGCGCGCGCTGCCAGCGCGCTGAAGCTCGATCCCTCGACGCTGTTCGTGCCGCTGATCCCCGGCATGGTCGCGGGCCTGGCCTTCCTGGTGCTGCTGGCGATCCACTTCGGCCGCAAGGAACGCCGCCGCATCGGCCGCGTTCACGCCGCGACACCGCAGGAACTGGCCGACTTTGCGGTTTCGCAGTGGCCCGAGGCGCGCCGTCCGAAGATGATCTGGTTCAATGCCGCGCTCGTCGTGGCGCTGCTGGTCCTGCTGGTCTGGGGCGTGCTGCCGCTGCCGATCCTGATGATGCTGGCCTTCGCCATCTCGATGATCGCCAACTATCCCCATGTGAAGGAGCAGAAGGAGCGCATCGCCGCCCATGCCGGCAATGTGCTGGCGGTGGTCTCGCTGATCTTCGCGGCGGGCATCTTCACCGGCATCCTTTCGGGCACCGGCATGGTCGAGGCGATGAGCCGCGAGGTCGTGAACTTCATCCCGCCCTTCCTCGGCCCCTACATGGCGCCGATCACCGCGCTCATCAGCCTGCCGGGCACGTTCTTCATCTCGAACGACGCCTTCTACTTCGGCATGCTGCCCATCCTGGCCGAAGCCGGCGCGCACTACGGCGTGGAGCCCATGGCCATCGCCCGCGCCTCGCTGATGGGCCAGCCGGTCCACCTGCTCAGCCCGCTGGTGCCATCGACCTACCTGCTGGTCAGCCTTGCCGGCGTGGACCTCGCCGACCACCAGCGCTTCACCCTGGTCCCGGCAGCGCTGTGCTGCCTGGTCATGACGGTGGTGGGCATGCTGGTGCTGGCGTTCCCGTTCGTGGGGTAACAGTGTTGCACCAGCCTCGGTTTCGTCATTGCGGCCCTGCTCGTCACTGCGAGGGTAGCCCGCCCCCGCGTCATTGCGAGGGTAGCCGGCTCCCACGTCATTGCGAGGGTAGCCCGCTCCCGCGTCATCGCGAGGGTAGCCTCCTCTCTCGTCATTGCGAGGGTAGCCCGCTCCCGCGTCATTGCGAGCGTAGCGAAGCAATCCAGGGCGGCGCCGCACCGCTCTGGATTGCCGCGCCCCTGCGGGGCTCGCAATGACGAAGGATGGGACGAGAGCGAGGCCGAGGCCGAGGCTGGGGGCGGAAACGGAAACGGAAACGGAAACGGAAACGGAAACGGAAACGAAGCCGAAGCCGAAGACCAGCCCGGGGCCGATCACCATTACGGTCATGATCCTGCGCTTTCTTGCCGCGCTCGCGCTGGGCGCGGCGGGGGGCGCGCTGTTCTGGGCGGTGGGGGCGCCGCTGCCCTGGGTGCTTGGCGCGATGATCGCTTGCGCGGTGGGCAGTATCGCCCGCCTGCCGATAGCCGCCTCTTCCGCCACCCGCCGCCCGATGTCGGCGGTGATCGGCGTGGTGCTGGGCAGTGCTTTCCATCCCGGCCTGATGACACAGGCGGCGGAGTGGATCGTGCCCATCGCGCTGCTGCCGCTGTTTCTTGCCAGCGCCGCGTTCCTCTGCGTCATCTATTTTCGCCGCGTCGCCCGCTTCGACCCGCCGACCGCCTATTTCGCCGGAATGCCCGGCGGCATTGCCGAAATGGTGCTGATGGGCTCCGAACGCGGCGCGGACGAGCGCATGGTCGGCCTGATCCACGGCGCGCGGATCTTCCTGGTGGTCTTCATCCTGCCCTTCCTGATCCGGGCTTTCGAGGCGGACGTCCATGCGCCCCCGTTCGTGACCGCGCTTGCCGCACCGGTGACGACGGAAGCGACCGGCTGGCCGCTGCTGTTCTGGGGCCTTGGCTGCGCGGTCGTCGGCAGCCTCCTCGGCCGGACCTTGCGCCTGCCGGCATGGCACCTGATGGGGCCGCTTTTCGTCAGCGCGCTGGTGCACCTGACCGGTCTTTCCGATTTCCACATCCCCGCCTGGGCCGTCGCCGCCGCGCAAGTCGGCCTTGGCGCGACCATCGGTTGCCGGTTCGTCGGCCTCGACCTGGCGACATTGGCGCGCACCCTGCTGCTGGCGGCCGGATCGACGGCGATCCTGCTTGTCATAACCTTCGGCTGGGCCTTTGCGATCGGCTGGGCTACGGGGCTCAACCCGGCGCTTGTCGCGTTGGCCTATTCACCCGGCGGGGTCGCGGAAATGAGCATGGTCGCCCTCAGCCTCTCGCTGGAGGCGGGCTTCGTCATCGTCCACCACCTCGTGCGCGTGATGCTGGTCATCGTCGGCGCGCCGCTTTCCTTCCGCATCATGGGAGCCCCCCGATGACCCCAGTGCCCGACCCCCGCGAACAGACCATCGCCATCCTCTACCAGGCGCTCGAACCGCCAGTGATCGACGGCGCGCGCAAGGAAGCCAAGCCCGGCGGCTATTCGGACAGCGGGGCGGACATCGGCGTGGCGCTCCTCGCCGCCGGGTGCACCCTGGCGACGCCGGTGGCAGACCCCGACCCTACCCGCGTGTTCGACTGGGTCTGGCCCGATACCGAGGAAGGCATCGCCGCCGCGCTGAACGCAGGGGCAACGCTGCTATGGGCCAATACCGTGGTCTTCGCCGGCCACCCCATCGAGGCGGCCAGTCGCAAAGCGTGGGTCGTCGGGCCGGACCCCCGCGCCATGCAGGAGATCGACGACAAGGCCGCCACCAATGCCCGGCTGCTCGACGCGGGCCTGCCGGTCGCGCGGTCCTGGCTGATCGATGGCGACGGCGATCTCAATGCCCAGCTCGCGCCTTTCGCGCAGGCCGTGCCGATCGTGGTGAAGCCCTTGCGCGGACGCGGCAGCCAGGGCGTGGGCGTGGCGCGGACGCGTGAGGAACTGGCCGAGCAGGTTCGCGAACTGGCGGAAAGCCGCCGCTTCGGCGCGGCGATCATACTGGAGCAGTTCCTGCCCGGTCAGGAAATCACCATTACCGTCATGCCCGCCGCCTGCCGCGCGGGCGAAGCCGGTCCTTTCGCCTTGCCGCCCGTGCGCCGCTTCGACCAGATCGGCGATGTGGCGCCCTATAACGGTGACGTGCCCGTCAGCCGCAACAGCGCCGCGATGACGCCCGGGGAATGCGCGGATCCCGCCATCGCCGCGGTCACGGCGGCCTGCGAAAAGGCCGCTGCGCTCCTCGAAATCCGCGCGACCATGCGGATCGACTGCCGGGCGGATGCCCAGGGCGCCTATTTCCTTTTCGACGTCAACGCCAAGCCCAACCTGACCGGGGCCGGCAGGCCCGGGCGCGAGGACGAAGACAGCCTTTCCACCATTGCCGCCGCCGCCTGCGGCTGGACCTATCCGGACTTTCTCCTGGCTGCCGCTCGCGGCGCCTGGAGGAGCCCCCAAGACCAACAGGGATAATACCACATGACCGACCTGTGGCAGCACATCGTTGCCGATTTCTCCAACCTCGGCTCGCCCACGGCGCTGGCCGCCTTCGGGCAAGTCGTGCTGATCGACGTGATGCTGGCGGCTGACAATGCCATCGTCGTCGGCGCCCTTGCCGCCGGACTTCCCGCGGCCATGCGCCGCAAGGTGATCCTGATCGGCGTGCTCGCCGCGCTGGTCCTGCGCATCGCCTTCGCGCTTGTCGTCACCCAGCTGATGCAGCTTGTCGGCCTGGTCTTCGCCGGCGGCCTGCTGCTGGTCTGGGTGGCGTGGAAGATGTGGCGCGAACTGCGCGAGGACGCGGGCGGAGAGGGCGATCCCGTCGCCAGCGCCGCGCCGCGTTCCTTCGCGGCGGCGGCCTGGGCCGTGGCCGTGGCCGACATCAGCATGAGCCTCGACAACGTGCTGGCCGTGGCCGGTGCCGCGCGCGACCATCCCGGCATCCTGGCCATCGGCCTGATCCTCTCGGTGGCCCTGATGGGTCTTGCCGCCAACCTGCTGGCGCGCGTGATCGAGCGCTATCGCTGGATCGCCTACGTCGGCCTGCTCGTGATCCTCTGGGTCGCCGGCAAGATGATCTGGGAAGGCCTGGTAGACCCCTCGCGCGGGTTGCTGGTGCTGTTCTGACAATGAGCTTCGGCGCCGCGGTGCATCCTGCGCCGCGGTCCCGGGCTTCCCATGCGCGCCCGCCGTCGGGGCCGCTCAGTTGAGCGGCGTGGGCGGGGGCACCGCGTTGCCGGTCTGCCCGTTCGTTACCAGGGCCCGAGCCTGCGATACCCGGCTATACGGCGGTACGCTGTGCGTCAGCCAGACATTGCCGCCGATCTCCGAGCCCCTACCGATCGTCACGCGCCCCAGGATCGTGGCGGCAGCGTAGATCACCACGTCGTCCTCGACGATGGGGTGGCGCGGCAGCGCGCGGACCAGTGCGCCCGAACTCTCCGTCGTGAAGTCCTTCGCGCCCAGGGTGACGCCCTGGTAGAGCCGGACATTGTCCCCCACGATCGCCGTCTCGCCCACGACCACGCCTGTGCCGTGATCGATGAAGAAGCCGCGCCCGATCCGGGCGGCGGGGTGGATGTCGATGCCGGTGGCGCCATGGGCGATTTCCGAGAGGATGCGCGCCACCAGCGGCGCACCCAGCCCGTGAAGGGCATGGGCCAGCCGGTGGTGGATGATCGCCAGCAGGCCGGGATAGCAGATCAGCACTTCGTCCAGGCTGCGTGCGGCCGGATCGCCGCGAAAGGCGGCATCGATGTCGAGGTCCAGCAGGCGGCGGATATCCGGCAGGCGGCGCGAGAATTCCAGCACCAGCGCGTCGGCGCGCTGCTCCACGGCCTGCCGCGCCTCCTTTGCGGCATAGAGCAGTTCCAGCCGGACTTGCGCCTGCAACCGGCTGAGCGCGATCTGCAGGGACTGGGTGACGAAAGTCGCTTCATTGTGACGCCGCACGAAGTCCGGGCCGAGCCGCAGCGGGAACAGCGCCCCGCAGAGTTCCTCCGCCACTTTCGCCAGCCGCACGCGCGAAGGGAAGCCCTCGGCCCCGTGCTCGGCATGCTGGCGGCCTTCCGCGCGCCGGTTGCGGCGGATTTCGGAGAGTTCGCCGGCAATGTCCTCGACATTCCAGAAGTCGTCATCGGGGGTGGCGGCGCCGTCCGCCGCCTGCCCATCGCCCGCCGCTGGAGGTCCGCCGCTCGTGGCCAGGGAGAGCGCGCCGCCGGGACGGGAATCGGCGGCGCTCGTGTCGCCGGAATTCGGGGAAGCCATCGTTTTCACCTCGTTGCTGAGGGATCACGACGCTTGGCGTTGTCGCCCCAGCATCGCGCGCTTTAGCGGTTGGTAACGCGGAGCAAGCTGCATCCCGATCAAATGCCGCGGGTCGACAAAGTGCGATGACGGGTATCGCCGACCGGACGCCCGTGCTCCGGTTATTCGGGCAGAGCGCGCCGCCGTCAAGCAAGCGCGGGCCGTCCGGCGATAGAAAATCTGGCCGGTGCGAAACGCCAAGTTGCGCCGCGCACCGCGGGGGCGCTGCCATGCGATTGGCCCTTCCCACGGCGCCTTTCAGCGCCTAGAGGCGGCTCATCCCCGGGGGGCCGCTGACGCGCGGCTGAGAGGTGGTCAGCAGACCACGACCCGCTGAACCTGATCCGGTTGGTACCGGCGTAGGGAGGGCTGGCGGCAGAACCGTTGTCCCTCCGATTGGAGTGGACGCGACGCAATGAATACCCTTTCCCGCTGCATGGGCCATGCCATGCTGACTCTCCCGGCCCTGTTCCTCGCGCCTTCCGCCATGGCGGAAACCGAAGCGGATGCGCGCGATGACGCCGCGCCCGGCAGCATCGAAGTGATCGGCCACCCCGATCCCGAGGGCCTGCTGCCCGACCAGACCGCGCCCAAGGCCGTCAGCGCGATCTCCACCGACTTCATCGTCAAGCAGGCACCCACGCTCAATGCCTTCCAGCTGGTCAATCTCCTCCCCGGCGCCAATGTCTCCTCCAGCGATCCTTACGGCCTCTCCACCAGTTCCAGCCTGACCCTGCGCGGCCTGGGGCAGGACCAGATCGGCGTGCTGATGGAAGGCGCGCCGCAGAACGACATTGGCTATTTCTACGCCTATCCCTCCCAGTTCGCCGATGCCGAAAACGTGCGGCAGATCACACTGGCGCAGGGCGCGGTGGACATCGACGCGCCGGTCGTGGCCGCCGCCGGAGGGCTGCTTTCGCTCTCGCTCGACGATCCCCGGCCGGAGATGGGCGGCCTGGTCAATCTCTCGGTCGGGTCCTACGACCAGCGCCGCGCCTTCCTGCGCTTCGATACCGGCACGATCGGCAAGACCGGCCTCAAGGCTTTCGTTTCCTATTCGAACAACCGCGCGGACAACTGGCGCGGCGCGGGCTACGACCAGCGCCAGCATGTCGATGCCAAGCTGCTGGGCGAATGGGGCGATGGCAACCGCGCCAGCCTGTCGCTCTCGTTCAACGAGGCCAAGACTTCCGCTTATCCCAGCCCCACCATGGCCGACTGGCAGGCCGCCGGACGCAGTTTCAATCACGATGAGCGCTACGATCCGACGGGCGCCTCGGGCAGCCTGGGAGGGACGAACTACTGGCGCCTCTACCGTGCGCCGTTCCGCAACTTCTATGCCGCCGCCCCGGTGCACCTGAAGCTGAACGACCGGCTGACGTTCGACAGCAGCGCCTATCTCCAGCTCGGCCACGGCAATGCGCCCTACGGCACGCAGCTCAGCCAAACCGGCAATTTCCTGGGCACCGAGGAACTGGTCCAGCCGATCACCCTGCCGGGCGCCGTGGACGGCGTGGCCACCGTGCTCGGCAACTGGACGGGCAAGCAGTTCCGCGTGGGCGATGTGAGCAAGCTGACTTTCGAGGCCGGCGCGCACCGGATCACCGCCGGGCTCTGGTTCGATTACGGCACGGACCGCGTCACCCAGTCCTACACCTCGATCGATGCCCAAGGCCACCCGTTCGACCAGTGGGGCTACCAGGACGAGGCTATCCGCACCGCCGACGGCCGCCTGCTCGCTTACGAGAACGCCCGGACCGAGACGGTCACCAAGGCCTTCTTCCTGGCCGACAGCATCACCGTGACCCCGCGCCTCGTCGTCGATCTGGGCTTCAAGGGCGTGGACGTGCTGCGCAATGGCCGCAATTATCTGCCGGGGCCGCAGCAGACCGTGCGCACGGACAGCTTCGCCGCGCTGCCCCGCGCGGCCCTGCACTATACCCTGACCGACCGGCAGCAGCTGTTCGCCAATATCACCACCAGCTTCCGCACGCCCAACGAGTTCGCGCTCTACAACAGCTACTATGGCGGCGAGATCGTGGGCGCGGGCACGACGAGCCTCAAGAACGAGTACTCGGTCTCGCAGGAACTGGGCTATCGCTACATCGGCCCCAGCCTGTCCTTCTCGCTGACGGCCTTCCACTACCACTTCCGCAACCGGCAGGTGGCCACGGTGGTGAACAGCGGCGGCGCCCTGGTGAATTCCACCGTCAACGGCGGCAGCCAGACCTCCTACGGGCTGGACGGCGAGATCGACTATCGCCCGGCCAAGGGTGTCAGCGTCTATCTCTCGGGCGAATATCTGCATGCGCGCCTCGATGACGACCTGCCGGTCGGCGGCGATTTCCTRCCTACCAAGGGCAAGCACGCGGTTTCCAGCCCCAGCTTCCAGTTCGCCATGGGCAGCACGTACGACGATGGCCGCCTGTTCGGCAGCACCGCGCTGAAATACGTGGGCCGCCAGTACGCCACGTTCATGAACGACGAGAGTATCAAGGGCTACGCCACGCTCGACCTCTCGGTGGGCGTGCACCTGGCCGGGCTGATCGATGCGCAGCGCATGGACTTGCGGCTCAACGCGATCAACGTGACCAACCCGCATGTGCTGTCCGGCGTCTATGCCGTCAGCACCAATGCTCAGGACACGGTGGGCCGTGGCGGCACGGTCATTTCGGGCGCGGCGCCGGCCTATTACGTGGGAAGCGGCCGCGCCTTCGTGGCAACGCTGAGCCGCGCCTTCTGATCGTGAGCGGCGCGGCGCCTCATCTCGTCCACGGCATGGGCACGGCGCTGGAAGCCCCGGCCTGGCCCGCCATCACGCCGGATGAGGCGGAAATGGTGCTTGCGCATTTCCCGCTCGCTGGGCGCGCTGCCGCGCTGCGCTGGCATTCGCCGCGACCCTTCTCGACCGCCGCCCTGGTCGAGACGGAACGCGGGGCGTTCTTTCTCAAGCGCCACCATCGCCGGGTCCGTTCGCCCGCCGCCCTGGCTGAGGAACATGCCTTCATCGCCCACTTGCGCGGCGCAGGACTGGCCGTGCCGCAAGTCGTCGCCGCGCAAGTGGGAAGCGGGCAGGATGGGAGCGGGCAGGATGGACTGGGGCAGGATGGACTGGGGCACGAAGGGGCCGGCATCGTCTCGCAAGGCGAGTGGACTTACGAGCTTCTCCGAAGGGCGGAGGGGATCGATCTCTACCGCGATCGCCAGTCCTGGACGCCCTTCCTCGCCGCGGGCCATGCCCGCGAGGCGGGCGCTGCGCTGGCGCGCCTGCATCTGGCAGCGCGCGACTTCGGCGCGGCTCCGCGGGGCAAGCATCCGCTCGTCGCCAGCTTCACCATCCTGCCGGCCTCGGACCCGCTTGCGGCGGCCGAAGCCTATGTCTCCGCCCGCCCGGCGTTGGCCGGTTACCTGGCCGACAAGCCCTGGCGCGGCGCGCTGGCGCGTCTTTTCGCGGCGCAGGCAGGCGGGCTCTCCACGCGGCTGGCGCAGCAACCGTCGCTGTGGACGCACAACGACTGGCATCCCTCCAACCTGCTCTGGTCTGCCGATGGCCGTGTAAGCAGCGTCATCGACTTCGGGCTGGCGACGCGGACTTGCGCGCTGCACGATCTCGCCACCGCGATCGAGCGGACGGCGGTGGCTTGGCTGGAGCCCCGGAGCGGTGATTTCACGGCGGATGCGCAGGCCGCCCAGACGCTCCTTGCTGGATACCATGCGGTACTTCCCCTGAGCCGAACCGATGTGGAGACGCTCACCCGGCTCCTGCCGCTGGTGCACATCGAGTTCGCCTTGTCCGAGGCCGACTATTTCGCCGGTATCCTGAACGACCGCGCGCAGGCGGACATGGCATGGCAGGACTATCTGCTCGGTCATGCCGAATGGTTTCTTTCCGCTTCCGGGCAGGCCCTCCTTCGGGCGATCGACCAGGGGGTGGCGGCGTGATGTCGGCGCTGGAAATCACGGCGGTTGCGGTCAGCTTCCTGGGCATCTGGCTTACGGCGCGGCGGCAACTGCTGTGCTGGCCGGTCAGCCTCCTAGCCTGCGCGCTCTATTTCAAGCTGTTCCTCGACGTGCGGCTCTATTCCGACATGGTACTGCAGGCGCTGTTCGGAATCGCCATCGTTTATGGCTGGACCGTGTGGGCGCGCGGCAAGGACGACGCCGGAGAGGTGATCGTCAGCCCGCTGCCGCCGGGCCGGGCGCTGATCGGGCTGGCGGCCGGCGCCGTGGGGGCCATCGCCATAGGCTGGTTCACCAGCCGTTTCACCAATGCCGCGCTGCCCTGGATGGATGCGGGGCTGAGCAGCTTCAGCCTGGTGGCACAGTATTGGACCGCCCGGCGCCACGCGGCCAGTTGGCTGCTCTGGATCCTGGTGGACGTGCTCTACGTCGGCATGTTCGTTTTCAAGGAATTGTGGCTGACGGCCGGCCTCTATGCGGCGATGGTGGGACTGGCCGTTCTGGGCTATCGGCGCTGGCAGCAGGCACGCAGCCTGCACTGACCCCGCGCTTTGCGGCCAGAATGCCGCTATTCCAGGCCTTGAAGCGCGGACGAGGTTCCCGATCATCGAACGCGCCTGGTGGGCACGGTCCGGCGCGCGAGCATGCGCCGCCTTGCCAGATCCCGCCCCGGCAAGGCGCTCGATCTGAAGCTCCACCGGGTAAACGGCGCGGTTGCAGGACGGCTCACGCATCGGCATAGGGCTGCTTCATACCGTTGGTCTCCGGAGAGCCGGGATGGCTTCTGGCCCGTGCGCCATTGTCGCTGGCCTTGGCGGCGCGGCATCGGCTCCGTCTTTCTCTTCGGATAAGGCCAGGACGCCGCGGTAATGGCCGATGGTCTGCGTTATCCAGTCCTCCGGCGTGTTGCAAAGCGCAAGGTATCCCGCGTGTCCGGCTCGCGACATCCGGCCGACCCGATCATGATCCCGGTGCAGTTCGAGCAGGGCATCCGCGAAGAGGTCGATCCTGCCGGTATCGATGGACAGGCCGAACCCATGGCCCGCCACTTCCTCGGCGATCAGTGCGCGGTGGTTGATCACGGCGGGCACACCCGACCCGATGGCTTCGAGTGCGACGAGCCCGAATGGCTCTGCCCAGCGGCTCGGCATGACCGCCAGGCGCGCCGTGGAAACCGCCTGCGCCATGCCGCGACGGTCCTGCCGCCCCAGGAAAACCGCCTGGGGATTAAGCCGCTGGACGATATCCCGCTCGCTGCCCTCACCCACGAACGTGATCGGAATACCCGCCCGGGCGGCAGCGCTCGCTGCCAGGTCCGCTCCCTTTTCCTTCGAGATTCGGCCGATGAATATCACCCCGGCATTGCGCTCTGCGGGCACACGCTCTGCCGTCAAAGGCGTCACGGGATTGCGCAAGGCCGCCAGCTTGTGGCGGGGCCAGTTCGCGCGGGCGAAAGCCTCGGCCTGCCCCGGATGGATGAGCAGCATCCGGTTCACGTTCGTCCCGCCCGAAAGTGCGCTTCGCCGAGCGACTTCGCGGCCTGACCGCCATAATTTCCGGCCGTAGGACGCCTTGTCGCACTGACGGCGAAGGCAGGGGCGGGAAAGCGGGGCGAGAGTGCAGTCCTGGTCCTGCCGATAGTCGAAGAACGCCCCGTTCGGGCATCCGTTGAAGTAGTCGTGCCCATGAAGGATCACGCGCTGCGAAACCTTGCGCAAGGCGCCGAAGACGGCGGGCGTGAGGATTTTGGACCAGCCGTGAAGGTGATAGACCGTTCCCGGCGTGTCGTTCCGCTCGATCCACGCACTCAGCCGCAAATGAGAGCGCGGATTGAAGAACCCCGCCGTAAGTGCGCCAAGGCTGGACCGCTCCAGCAGTGCCTTGCCGTGAAGGGGGATGAATTCGACGTCGCTGCGCGTGAAATTGCGCCCGGTATCGCCCGCCATGAACGTCACCGGGATGCCGCGTGCACACAATCCCTCCAGCAAGACCTGCACCAGGTGGGAGGCCCCACCCAGTGCCTGGCTGTAGTCGTGCAGCAGCACGACGCGGTCTATCTCGCGATCCATCGTCGGATTTCCGATCAGAAGTACCGGGGGCCTATGCGGATCGTGTCCCCGGGCAGCACCGCCGCGCCGCTGGTCAGCCGGTAGGACTGCTCGGACGTCTCGTTCGAATGACGAATATGCGCCACTCCCTGATTGGCGCGATACGTGAAGCCCCCGGCCTTGGCGACAAGCGCGAAGACGGACATGCCTTCCGCGAAGCTGTATTCCCCTGGCTTCTGAACTTCCCCCAGAATGTAGATCGGGCGGAAACTGACGACATCGAGCGTGATCCGGGCGTCGCGCACATAGCCTTCGCTGAGCAGGACCGTCAGTTCCTTCCGCAAGTCGGGAAGGGTCTTGCCGGCGGCCTTCACGCTGCCCACCAGGGGCAGGCTGAGATTGCCTTCGTCATTGACCACATATTCGCCCGACAGATCCTTTTCGCGAAAGACATCCAGCTTG
Organism: Novosphingobium sp. YAF33; assembly: GCF_052113265.1. NCBI lineage: Bacteria > Pseudomonadati > Pseudomonadota > Alphaproteobacteria > Sphingomonadales > Sphingomonadaceae > Novosphingobium > Novosphingobium sp. YAF33. Next base: position 424,673 of record NZ_JBFRCW010000002.1, on the reverse strand, counting down.
AGCCTGTCGCCCGCCGCCAACCCTTGCGGGGCGGCGCCGACGGGCGGCAGTTCAGTCGTGGGCGTCACGCCGCAGCCTGCCAGCAGGGCGCTCAAGACCAGCACCAGCGATCGTTTTGCCATGAAATCTCCTGGAAAGAATGGCGCGGCCATCGTCAGGCCACGCGTTCAACAGAGGGACGCAGCGCGTCCAGCGCTTGCAATATGCCGCGATCGAACACGTCCGGCGCAAAGCGGCGGGCGTTCCTCATGGCGGTTTCGGGCCGGAAGGAAGGAAGCCAGCCTTCCAGTCTGCGAATGGCATCGCACAGGGAATCGACGCTCTGTTCGCGGTAGAACAGCCCGGTTTCTCCATCGACGATGGAGTCGGTCACTCCGCCTCGCCCGAAAGCCACGACCGGGCGCCCGGATGCGTTTGCCTCTACCGGGACGATCCCGAAGTCTTCCTCAGGCGTGAACACCAGCGCCTTGGCCGTGGCATAAGCTTGCTTCAACTCCTCGAACGACAAGCGCTGGCGCACTTCCACGTTCGGCCCCGCCCTGGCGGCGACGGCCTTGAACATCTCGCCGTCCCCCACCATCAGCGCCGGCACCCCCAATCGGTTGAAGGCCTCCAGGGCGATGTCCGCCCGCTTGTAAGGCGTCATCTGGCTGATCCAGAGATAGCGTTCCGTGATTTCAGGCGAGGCATGGAACGCGTCCACGGCGACAGGCGGATGGACCACGGCAGAGTCCCGCCCCCAGGACTTGCGGATACGGCGCGCCACGAAGCTGCTGTTCGCCACTATACCGTCGATCCGGTTGGCCGAACTGACATCCCATTGCCGAAGACGGTGGAACATCGATGGCATGAGCAATCGGCTCAGGTTCCCGGCGGATGATTTGTAGTCGTGGTAGTGATCCCACAAGTATCGCATCGGTGAGTGGCAATAGCAGAGATGGAGCGCGTCGGGATTGGCGATCACGCCTTTTGCCGGTCCGGATTCGCTGCTGATGATGAGGTCGTACCCGCGAAGATCCAGTTCCTCCAAAGCCATGGGCATGAAGGGGAGGTACTTCTGGTAGTGTCTGCGGGCACCCGGCAAGGCGCCGATGAACGTCTGCCGGACCTTCGCCGCGCGAATTTTCTGCGACACGCGGTCCGGATCGTAGACGTGAGTGAAGACATCGGCCTGGGGGAAGAGATCGAGCAGGCGCTCCAGCACGCGTTCTCCGCCGCGCATCGACACCAGCCAGTAATGGATCAGTGCCACGCGGCCAAATTGCGAAGGCATGCGGTTCATGAATAATAACCCCGATAATCCTTATAGAAGCTGGAGATGTCGCTGCCGCCGAAGCGTGCCTGCTTCTTCATGTCCACTTTGTTGAGGACGATCCCCAGGCCCTTGAGGGCGCGTGCGGGCAATTGGCGGACTGCGGCCTTGACCACCCGGTCCATCGTCTTGCGCCAATGCACCACCAGAATCACACTGTCGGTACGCGAGACGATCTCGCGCGATTCCGCGATGGGCAGGATGGGGGGGCAATCCAGCACGATCACGTCGAACTCCTCGCGCAGGCGGGCGACGACGCGGTGCAGGCGACCCTGCTCGGTCAGGCGCTCACCCTTGGGGAAGGCGCGGGTAATCGGAATGATGCGCAAGGGCGATTCCGGGTCCGGGTAATGCGCGATGTCCCGGCTTTCCGAGTGCAGCGCTTCGTAAAGACCCGGTTCGCCCTGGTTGAGCCCGAACTGCTTGCTCAATTGCGCGCGGATGACATCGCAATCGACGACGACGACACGTTCGTTCGCCATGGCTAGCGAACGGGCGAGGCAGGAGGCGATGGTCGATTTGCCTTCACCGGGCAGGGCCGACGTGATCGCAATGACTTTGCCTGAGCGCGTTCCCGTCTGGCGGACCGAAACGATCACATTGCGCAGAGATTCCGAGAATGCGCCGTTCGCATGTTCCCGGACGGTGTCGAGCGGCGTCCCTCCGTGCGGTTCCACAGAGCGATGCGCAGGAATGAAGCCCAGTGCCCGGACTCCAAGGCGGTTCTCGACATCGTCCAGGGTGGTGAAGCCGCGATAGGACAATTCCGAAAGGACTGCCAACATGGCACCCACCAGTACGCCGAGGACAAGACCCAGCGCCAGGTTCATCGGCAGGCTGGGCGAAATCGGCAGGACCGGGACATTGGCCGAGGACACCAGCCTCGCCGTGGGTTGCTCCGATCCGGTTCCGGCGACCACCGCATTGTAACGCTGGAGGTACGACTGATAGAGCGCCTGGGTCGCTTCGGCGCGCTTCTCCAGATCAGCCAGCGACACGAGTGCGGAGTTGTCCGCGCTGAGCTGCGAGCGCGTGCCGCTGCGGCTGGCGAGCAGGGACGAAAGGCGCTGGGCAGAGGTATCGGCGGTGCTCTCCAGGGCCCTGATCGATCGCGAGACTTCGGCAGCGATCTGGCGGTCGATATCCGCGACCTGCTGGCGGACGGTGACGAGATCCGGATTGCTGTCGAAATAGCGCTGCGACAGATCCCGCTCCCGGATGACCAATTGCGCTCGTTCGCTTCGCAGTGACGTGACGACGGAGGAATTGACGCCCTGGCCCACATCGTTCGCCCCGCCCGAATGCAGCTGGCGGCGCGCGCTGGACAGTGCGGCGGTATCGCGCGCGGCCTCGGCGCGGGCCTGGGCGATCTGCTGGTTGTATGTGGAGATTTCCTGTTCGGTCAGGCTGGTGGCCGCCGAGCTGAGCAAACCGTTGCGAATGCGATAGCTCTGCACCGCGGCGAAGGCATCGTTCGCCACCCTGCGCAATTCGTCCACGCGGCTTTTCAGGACTTGCGCGGCGGTGGCGTTGTTCCGCGCGAGTTCGCGTGCATCGTCGGTGGTGTAGAGTTTCGCGAAGGCATTGGCGACGCTTGCGGTCCTTGCGGCGTCGGAGTCCGTGAACGAGATGCGGAGATTGAAGGAATCGCCGATCCGCGCAACGTTCAGATGCTTCAGCAGATAAGTGATCGATTGCTCGCGCAAGACCGCCGACGAGAGCACCGGAAGCTGCGTGCTTCGCCGGAAGCCCATCGAGGCGAGCAGGTTGTCGAGCGCCGAACGCGGCGCCGCAACGTCCTCGGCGAAGTCCCGATCCCGGAGAAGGCCGGTGGCTTCGAGAACCTGAGCGGCCATCTGGCGCGAGGTGATCAACTGGATCTGGGTTTCCACATCCTCTGACCGGACGAGGGGCGGGACGCCGCTTTCTTCCGGATCATGCGGCAGGACCTGCTTCGGTGCCGTGATCATCACGACGTCCGCCGCAGAGGAATATGTGCGCGGCAGCGCCGTGGTCCAGAGCAGGGCGACCAGAACCGATATGGCCAGGGTCAGAAAGAACGCTTCCCGCCTCCGCCGCAGCATGGCGAACAGGGTGCGCACGGTGATCTGATCTTCGGAATAGCGATAAGAGCTGGCCGATTCTGGAAAAACCTGAGGGAGCGCGCCGGACGCTTGGTAGATCGCGGGAAGGTTCAAGCAATGCACTCCTTGCTGCAATGGCGGGTCATGGCGTTACCGAGATGCCGATCCCCGCGCTGGCGGAGGTGAATGCGCTGACGAGCGGCGTTCCATGGACGGCTTGCCGAATGAAGGTGACGTATCCGCCGAATGACAGCCGCGGGCTGAGCCGATACTCGGTATTGAAGCGAAGTGTCGTCCGATCTGTGCGAGTGTCGACTTCGCGATACTGTCCTCTTTCGTAAGAGGCCGACAGAGCGACGCGCAAGTTGCGAAGGGGATCATAGTATCCGGTCAGGGACATCCGGTCGTTAAGGATGCCTGCGACTTCCCGGAAGCCGCTGTTCTGGAACGAGCGATCGCCTTCAAGGCGGAGCGTCATCAAGGGGGTTACATACCACTGCAGGTCGGCGGCGAAGGTGACGCCGGAAAAGTCGCGATAGATCGGTAGCTCGTAGCGGCGCGACTGATAGCCCACCGCGATCTCGCCGGAGAGTAGCGGCGTCAGCGCGCCCTTCAGTCCGGCAAGGGCCGAGATGCCGCGCGCGTCGCGGCGAGCATCCTTCGCCGAGGCGGTCGAGCGAATATCCGAGACCGATCCCGACGCGAAACCGGAGACAAGGTCCGAGAAGTCATAGCTGATCCTCACGGTTCCGCGGGCGGCTTCCGTATCCCGGAAGGACTCGTCGACTTTTGCGCCGCCCTCGAGTGACAAGGGATCGTAAGTCACGCGCTGGTAGCCCGCAGAGGGGGCAAGGCGGAAGCTGCCGAAGCGCAGGTCGAGACCGAAGGACCCGTCCAGGCGCTGGAAGCTCACCGGCTCCGCGGCGTCGACCGCGGTGCCGACACTGCTGCGCGGCTCTATGAGATGCGCGACACTGGCGGAGGCGGTAATCAGGCCATGGTTCGTAAATTCCACATCGGCCTCGCCGGCCAGGTCGAACTCTTCGCTGTTCTCGGACGTGTACCTTTCGAAACGGCGGATGGTGCTGCCTGCGCGAAAGTCCAGACGATGCGGAGCAAGGTCCGTGGTCACACGGAGAGCGGGCATCACGAAAAGCGTGGCATCGGATCGTGCGTCGCGGCGATTGAACACGTTGCTGGAATAGCCGCCGACCACCGAGACGATTGGTTGGATAGCGAAAACTCCGGCGCGAACGGGCTGCGGGACGAGTTCGGGCTCGACGCGCGCGCCGGCAGCATCGTCTCGATCGAGCTGGGGCGAAATGACGATCGACGTGCCGGAACCTATGGCCTGTGCGAAAGACAGGCTCGGCCATAGCGCCATGCCGCACGTCACCAGGCCTCCGATCATATGGCGCATCAACAGGGGCCTTGTTTCATGCAAGCGCATCGAATGCGGAGCTTGTCCGCGTTCGGAAGTAGCGCCCTGCAAGGGGAGCGGTTTGGCGGGCGATGGATTTGGGAAAGTGCTGAGAGGCAGTGTTGAACAGCTATCGGAACGGTCGGTCTTCACTGAGTAAATTCTTAAGATGTCCTCAGTGAAACCTTGCATCCTTCATACGCGATTACTCTCGCAGTGCGCGTCTGAATTGATCCGAAAGGGGGCGAATTATGTATTGCAGAATGGTTCTCTGTTCCGTTTGAATGAACACTTCGACCGGCATACCCACGGAAATGCGCGCGTTTCCAAGTTTGCGAAATTCTGCGTCCGAAATGGCGATAGTCACAGGATAGAAAGTGTTGTTGGTGGCCGTGTCCACGGTGCGATCGGCGGCAACCTGCGTGACCTTTCCTGCCAGCTCGGGCGTCGTGCGGGCATTCAGCGCCGTGAAGCGCAAGTGTGCCGTTTGCCCCCTGGATACCTTGTCGATGTCGGTCAGGCGGACATGGCCACGAACGACCAGGTGATCGTGCGAAGGAACGATCTCCATCAATGTTTCTCCGGCGCGCACCACACTGCCGATTGTCCGCGTCTGCAGCTTGTCGACAGTTCCATCCTGCGGCGCGCGGATTACGGTTCGGTCGTTCTGATCGCTGGCGGCCACGCTCTCCTTGCGAAGATCCGCGATGGCGCCTTGCACTTGCGCCAGTTCAAGCGCTGCCTCGCTGCGGGCGGTGCTTTCCACCGAGACGATCTGGGCGCGTAGCTCGGCAATCCTGGCCCAGGTTTCGGCAATGCCGGATCGGGCGGTGGACTGCTGCGCTTCCACGCCCACCGCAGATCGTTCCAGCGCATTGAGCCGGTCCAGCGTCGTCAGCCTGCTCTCGTAGAGTTCGCGGGTCTGCTGCAATTCCTGCCGAACCAGGGCGGACTGACGCTGATAGGCGCCGGCCTGGCTGCTGAACGAGGCGATCTCGGCCTGGGTCTGCGCGATGCGGGCACGAAGCTGGCCCACCTGGTCGCGTCTTGCCGCATTGGCCAATCGAAAGCTGCGGCGCTCGTCCGCCAGGATCGTGCGGACGCCGGGGTCGCCGGCCTGCTTGTCCTCCAGCTCCCGGGGAAAGTCGATGTCTCCGGCGCCTGCCTGAACCGCGCGCAGCCTCGCCGCCTTGGCGAGGAGCTGGTTCAGGCTGAGCCCGGTGTATTCCGCCACGGCACCGGAAACCCTGCTGTCGAGTCGGATCAGGGGCTGCCCTTGGCGCACCGCATCACCGTCCTTCACCAGGATTTGCGCGACCACGCCGCCGAAGGGGTGGGAAAGCTCCTTAACATGCGATTCCACCGTCACTTCTCCCGGCGCGATCACCGCGCCAGCCATCGGCAGGAAGGTGATCAACGCGCCAAGGCCCAGCACCAATACGGCGATGGAGATCAGGCCCAGGCGGACGAGCTGTGACAGTCCAGGATCTGCAGCGCATGTAGCAGTCTGCGAAAGTGCGAGAGGGCGCGGGGCAGGGTGCAGCGGATGCGTGGCGGGGATCATTCCTTGATCTCCACGACAACGGCGGGGCTTTCAGTCGCTGCCTCGACATTCGCCGGTGTAAGGTGGTTTCGGGCGCCTGCGCTCGGCGCTTCAGGGCCTCCGCTCTTCTCCAGCGGGCGAGGTGGCCGCATGCGCTTTTCGAATTCGGCGCGCGTTTCGAAGCGTTCGATGCGGCCGCCGTTCATCACCATGATGTGGCTGACATTGGCAACCACGCTGGGCCTGTGCGCGACGACGATCACGATGCCCCCTCTCTCGCGAATGCCCTTGATCGCCGTGCCCAATGCCGCTTCGCCTTCGTGATCGAGGTTGCTGTTCGGCTCATCGAGGATGACGAGGAAGGGGTTTCCGTAAATGGCGCGGGCAAGCGCGATGCGTTGCTGCTGCCCCGCAGACAGGCCTCCGCCCTGTGGGCCGATCCTGTAATCGTATCCGCCCTCCAGGCGGACGATCAGTTCGTGGCAATCCGCCGCCTGCGCTGCCTGGATGATGGCATCGCGGTCCGGCGGCTCCCGAAAGCGGGCGATATTCTGTGCGATCGTGCCTTCGAACAATTCGATAGCCTGGGGCACATAGCCCACGATGTCCGCGATCTGGTCTGCCGGCCATTGATCCAGCGTCGCACCGTCGAGCCGCACCGAACCGCGAAGCGCTGGCCAGACCCCGCAGAGCACGCGGGCCAGCGAGGTCTTTCCCGATCCGCTGCGACCGACGACGGCCAGCGCGTCTCCGGCCGATAGCGTGAAGGACACTTCCGCCAGCGTGATGCGCTGCGAGCCGGGTGGGGCTGCCGTAACGGCCTTCGCTTCGAGATCGCGTTGGGGCTGCGGGAGACCCAAAGGCTCGATCCTGTTCGGCAGCGCTTCGAAGAGCTCCTTCATCCGCGCGAGCGCCAGACGGGCGGCAATCATGCCTTTCCAGTTGGAGATCACCTGCTCCACCGGCGCCAGCGCTCTGGCCGAAAGAATCGAGCCGGCGATGATCACGCCGCCGGTTGCGCTGCCTTCGATCACGAGGAAGGCGCCCAGTGCCAGCGTGGCCGATTGCAGGAACATGCGGAAGGACTTGGTCAGGCCGCTGAGCGTGCTTGAAATGTACGAAAACCGGTCGTTTGCCTGGAGGTATTCGGCCTCCAGCACATCCCATTGTTGCCGGCGGGCGCTCGCCATGCCCAAGGCCTTGAGCGTTTCGGCGTTACGCCGCGTGGTCTCCGCCAGGCCGTATCGGCTGGCAGAGGTTCGCATGGTGGCTTGCGCCAGTGGCGCCGTGATGCGGTTGTTGACAAGCATCAGAGCGACCAGGACGCCGACTCCCGCCAGCGAAAGCAGGCCGATGCTCCAGTGGAACACGCTGAGCACGAGCAAATAGACGACGATCCAGGGCAGATCGAGAATGGCAAGCGGCCCTGGCCCCGAGAGATAGGCGCGCACGGTTTCCACGTCGCGCACGATCTGCGTGCCCTGGGGCATGGCGCCGCGGGAGAGTTCGTAGCGGGAAATCACGTCGAGCACCCGGTCGCTCACCGATTTCAGGAAGAAAGATCCAAGGTGGACCATGATGCGGCCGCGCGTCACGTCGAGCAGGGCCTGGAACCCATAAGCCACGATCACCAGCGCCAGCAGGCTGACAAGCGAAGGGACGCTGCGACTGGGGAGCACATCGTCGTAGACCAGCAGCATGAAGAAGGAGCCGGAGAGGAGCAGCACGTTGTAGATGCTGCTGATTGCCAGAACCGGCACGAGGGCCTTCTTGAGCGGCGCCAGAGCAGCCGCAAGCTCGGGAGAAAGGCGGATGGCGAAAATGGTCATGGCCTTCCTGCCCTGCTGCAGGACGATCCCGCCCTTGGTTCGGAACGCATCTTTTCACCCCAACCTTGCATCGCCGATTTCCCCGCAGAGATCCCGGCGGCCGACTGCGCCGAGTGAGCCTCACGCAATTGCGTCCTGTCTGGAACTATCTCTCGCTGCATTAGAACAGGGCGGCGGGTAGACCTCCAGTCGGATTAGATCAGTTTTGGCGCGTTCCACTGTGAACCACGCGCAGGATCATGCCATGTATAGGGGGTAATACTTGGAGAAGTGGAGCAGAAGCCGATGGTTGTTGGCTGTCCTCTGCCTTGGCGGCGGTCACAGCGCCTATGCGGAGACGCTGGAGGATGCGTTGGGAGACGCCTATCGAAACAATCCGGCACTGGTGGGCGCGCGTGACATGAGCAGCGCTGCGGACGAAGGCGTCAATCATGCCCATGCAGCATATGGGCCCAGCCTGAGCCTGTCCGTGCAGCATGAATATACGGATGCGCGCATTCGGGGCGGCGTTTTTCCCTTACATGACGAGGGCTTTGGCACGACGGGCGAACTGGCATTGTCGCAGCCGCTCTTCACATCCGGAAGGCTGTCCGCGGCGGTCGATGCCGCCACCGCGAACAAGTTTGCCGTTCACGCGCGGTTGGAGGAGGCCAGCCAGCGGACGATTGCCGATGTCGTGACGGCCTATGTCTTCCTGCAGCGTGACATGGAACTCTACGGCGTGGCTGCGGAGATCTATGATCTGCTGCTCAGGCAGCGCGACCAGACGGTTTCGCGCTATCGCCTGCGCGATTCCACGGCGCCGGATGTCGATCAGACCTTGAACCGGCTCGAACTGGCAGCGGGGCGCGTCATTTCCGCGCGGGCGGCCGTTCAGGCCAGTGCCGCGCGCTATAGGAACCTTGTTGGGCACTATCCGGACGAACTCTTGCCCGTGCCTGCCTTGCCCGATCTGCCGGTATTGGAGACGCTCTATACCGAGGGGGAGGCGTACAGCCCGTCACTGGCGGCGTTCAAGTTTGCCGAGGTTCAGTCCCGCGCTGCCGTCGCGGCGGCGCGGGCCGAGATGATGCCTCAGGTCGGCGCTTATGCGTCCGCGCTGCGCGCACCGATCACGCCCTATCAGAACAGCTATCGGCAAGAGGCGGTCTCGGCCGGGGTGCGATTGACGATGCCGCTCTATAGCGGGGGGCAAATGTCGTCGGCCTTGCGCGCGGCGAAGGACCGCAACCTGGCGGATCAGCAATTCGTGGAGCAGGCCAGGCGCGACATGCGCGAGCAGCTTGCTGCCGATTGGGCGCTGCTGGAGGCGGCCCAGGCGTCGCTGCCGCGCTTCGACGCCGCAGTGTCCGCTGCCGAGCGCGCAGTGGAAGGCGTGAAGCGGCAGGAGACGGCGGGAATTCGCACTCTTCGCGACGTTCTGGACGTGACGAACGACTTGCTGTCGGCACGGACGGCGGCTGTCCAGGCGCGGGCCGAGGCTTACGTGCTGCGCGTCGATGTGCTGCGCGACGCCGGCATTCTGACGATCGGCATGTTCTCTCGTGAGCGTCCTTATGATCCGGACAGTCGCTTGCGCTGGGGCGGAAGATTGGCAGGCTTGCCGCTACGCCCTCTGCTTGAACCGCTGGACCGGCTGGCAAGCCACGGTTCCGTGCCGGTGGCGCGGGTGCAACTGGAGTATTCGCTGAATTTCGAAGGGTTGAAAGAGGCGCCGCTGCAACCGGTCTCGCAAGGTTCGGAGGCCGAAGGGCAGGGCCGCGGGCAATAGAGGGGGCTGCGCCGTTTCGGATCGATCTGCGCATGGATGCAACGGTAGTGGAGCTATCCACCTCTTGTCGTCGCTGCGGGGAAGGAACAGGTTCGCGGCGTCGCTGGTGCCTTTCGGTCGAGCGAGGTTGATGCGCGATATTCTCCGTTCCCGACGATCTCAATTCCGGGCAATCTCAAAGGGATGCGTTCATGTGGAGGGAAGCGATCTTCCTGTGGCTTGCAAACCATCTGCCGCAAGGGCGGATCGGCACGCGGGCGCGTCACGAGGCGCTTCGATGGGCGGGCCTGAAGCTGTCGCCCAAGGTGATCGTGATGGGGCCGGTCAGGATTACGCCGCCGGGCACGGGCGGGCAGGTGAGGATAGGATCGCGGTCGTTCCTCAACACCAACGTCCGGTTCGGGGGGCAGGGCGGCGTTACTATCGGGCGGTTCGCCCAGATCGCACCGAACGTGTCGTTCGAGACGAGTTCGCATGAACTTGCCTTCGAAGATGGCCGCAGCAGGGCGCCGGTGACGGCACCGGTCGTGGTGCAGGATCACGTCTGGATCGGTACGGGGGCGATCATCCTGCCGGGGGTGACCATAGGACGCGGGGCCGTGGTTGCGGCGGGCGCTGTCGTCGCGCGCGACGTACCGCCTAAGACTTTGGTGGGCGGCGTACCCGCGCGGATCCTGCGCAACGTTGACGAGCTTACGGCGTGACAGATCGTTGCAGCTTTGCGGGGTGGCAGGATCGCCTCATGGCAGAGCAGCTGCCTATCGGAGAAGGAACCCGGGCTGGCCTTGGCCTGGGGCTCAAATCGAACGGATGCGCCAAAAGTCGTGCCGATGGCTGGGTGCTGACGATCCAAGCAAGGGCCGGAAAACGGAGAGCGAGCGCATGAATGCGATCAACGATGGCGAGCACCTCAGCGTGGCTGTCGTGGTGGCCAGCCTTGGCCGGCCGCAACTCGTGGCGCAGATGCACCAGCTCATGCTGGAGCAATCCTGCCCACCCGATGTGCTGGTGTTCTCGGTCGTTGGCGAAGGAGACATTCCCGAAGGCTATGACGACCGGCAGGATCTGCACGTTCTTCGTGGGAGCAAGGGGCTCTGCGCCCAGCGGAACCGCGCGCTGGATTGGCTGGCCGACGACTATGATCTCATCGTCTTTTACGATGACGATTTCGTGCCCTCGAGGGACAGTGTCGATCGGATCAAGCGGTTCTTTGCCGCTCACCCGGAGGTCGTGGGGGCGACGGGCAATGTCATTCGCGATGGCATAAAGGGGCCGGGCATATCCTTCGAACTGGCAAAGGACCTGATCGCCGGGCACGAGAAGAAAGACTTCAGCCCCAATTGCATCGTCACCAGCCTTGAGGGGCTCTACGGTTGCAACATGGTCTATCGCGCCTCGGCCATTGGCTCATGCCGGTTCGACGAGCGGCTGCGGCTCTACGGCTGGCAGGAAGACGTCGACTTCGCCGCCTCGCTGTCGTCGCGGGGGCGGATCGTCAAGACTTTTGCCTTTTCCGGGGTGCATCAGGGCGTGAAATATGGCCGTACTTCGGGCGTCCGGCTCGGCTATTCGCAAGTCGTCAATCCGCTTTATCTGGTGCGAAAGGGCACGATGTCGCGCAGCTTCGCGGCGAGGCTGATCGTGCGCAACGTGCTGGCCAATCATCTCAAGACCTTCAAGCCCGAGCCGTGGATTGACCGTGCCGGACGCATGAAGGGCAACTGGATCGCCTTCCGGGACCTGATGCTCGGCAGACTGATGCCGGAGAGGATCGAGGCGCTCTAGAGGAGGGGCTAGGCAGCCGGCATCAGCAGCCGGGCAAGAAGCATCAGCGGCAGGGCTGCCGCGGTCAGGCCGAGCCAGGCGCGCAGGGCGCTTTTCGCGTGGAACACGGTCATGGCCACGACGGCGAAGAGGGCATAGCTCCCCAGGGTCGCGGCCGTGACGGCTTCCGCCCGATTCATGCCGAACGCAGCCAGAATGAGGGAGATGGCAACCGTGGCGAGGGCGGTGACGCCATAGGCGCCCAGCGTTCCTGCCAGCGTTCGCGCCGCTACCGACCAGCGGTAGCGGGCGGCTTCGCCGGGCATGAGCAAGCGGACGCCGGATAGGGAAAGACGGGAAGGGGCCTTGGGCATGACGGGGTCCTTCGGTTCCATTATCGGCGCCACCGGGCAAGGATGCGCTCGCGATTGGTCTGGGCGGTAAGGGTGATGGCGGCGCCGGCCGAGAGCCATCCGCACCAGGCGACAGTGCCGTAGCCCCAGCCCAGGCCTTGCCCTGCCAGGGCGAAGCCGGCTGCGAGCAGGGCCAGTCCGCCCAGTTTCAGCAGGCGGCTCGTGCTTGGCGGCAACTTGCGTCGCAGCCAGTCCTGTTGATGGCGCGGCATCGCCATGAGCAGGAGCGCGAAGCCTGCCAGCGAAAGGAGCGGCGTGGCGAGATGGATCATGCGGCGGCCTCCACAGGGGGGCGCTGCTTGCGCGCCGGTGCCGGACGGGGCTTGTGGCTGGCGACCTTGCGGGCCGTGAAAGCGAAGCCTGCGGCCAGGGCCAGCATGGTCAAATCGAAGGCCGCGAAAGTCCAGTCTGCGCTGGGCAGGCTCTGGAGMAGCCCGCGCGTGGTCGTCATTTGGTTGAGCAGTGGCACGGCGGCGAAAAGCGCGGAGCAGGCGGCCAGCGTTTCGACCCATGCCCGCTTGGCCGGACGGGAAAACGCCCAGACCAGGGAGCCGCCCCAGGCGATGAACAACGCGTTGACTTCCCAGTCCGCGCGGTGGGCCATGGCTTGCGGCAGCAGCCGGTTGGCGATGAAATAGGCGGCGATACCGAGCGGGGCACCGGCGATGAAACCGATGTTCAGTCGCTCGACCAGTCGGAAACCGAAGTGGGGGCGGGCGGGGTCGGGCAACTTGGCGCGCCGCTTGACGCACCACAGGCAGAGGCCGGTCGCGGCCATGGCGGTGCCGCCGAGCCCGGAAAGGAAGTAGAGCCAGCGCAGGCCGTAGCCGGCGAACCAGGCGGTGTGAAGGTCCACCATCACGCGGTGGGTCGCCGTGGCGCCGCCGGGCGCGGCGCGGGTGGAGGGCAGGACCCTGCCGCTCGCGCCGTCGAGGTAGAGTGTGTTGAGGCGGTCGTCTTTCCAGTCTTCGCGGCGGGCGTAGAGGGAGGCCGTGGCGGCGGCGTCTCCGGGGTTGTCGATGCCGACGTAGCTGGGCACGCTGCCGCGCCACTCCCGGCCTGCCACGGCGACCATCTGTGCGAGCGGGACCGTGGCCGCAGGCATGCCGCTGGCTTCGCGTTCGGGGCTGGAGGCAAAGACGCTGCGGTAGAATTCCTGCCGGTCCGGGAAGTTGGCGGAGATTGCCCAGGGCATCAACGTGAACAGCAGGGTCGCTAGGCCGGTGTACGTGATCATCAGATGGAACGGCAGGACCAGCACGGCCGTGGCGTTGTGCGCGTCCAGCCAGCTGCGCTGCCCCTTGCCGAAGCGCATCATGAAGAAGTCGGTGAAGATCTTCTTGTGAGTCACCACGCCGGAAAGAATCGCGACCAGCATGGCGAGCGCCGCCACGCAGACGAGATAGCGCGCCCAACTGACCGGCATGTAGTGGAGATCGAAATGGAAGCGGTAGAGAAAGAAACCGCCCTTCGTCTCGCGAAGCTGGATCTCCTGGCCGGTTTCGGGGTCCAGAACCAGGGACGTCCGATCGTGCCGGTCGGCACCCGGCATCCGCCACGAAAGACTGAGGCCGCTGCCGCCGCGGGGCGAGGGCATGGAAACGGACCAGCTCTCCGCGCCCGCCCCCCGCGCCCGCAGCGCCGCATCTGCCGAGGCCAGGGCGCGCGGCGTCACTTGCGTGCCGGACGAGAGTTCGGGGCGCATCCAGGCGTCGATCTCGTTCTGGAAGAACGCCGCCGTCCCGAACACGAAGATGACGTAGAGCACCCATCCGGGAACGAGCCCCACCCAGGTGTGCAGCCATGCCATCGATTGGCGCAAGCCCTGCTTCATGACGGTATCACTCTTGTTTCGTCCCCGATTGCAGCGCGTCGCGGCCTGCAGCCGGTCGCGGGGAATGGGAATTGGCGCGATGCACGCAGGCGCCGGAGCGCGCCTGCGTGCATCGCTTTCAGCGGATTTCCGGAAGGAGGGTCAGAACCCGAACTTCATCGAGAACGCCACGTTGCGCGGGATGCCGAGCTGGCTGGTGGTGATCCAGTAGTTCTTGTCGGTCAGGTTGGTGGCGCTGAGATCGAAGCGCACGGCGTGGCCGTCGATGCGCGTGGCGTAGTGCAGGCCAAGGTCGAAGACCGTGTTGCCCTGAATCTCCTGAAGATTGGCGGCGTCCTTGTACATCTTGCCCGAGTGATAGGCACCGGCGCTGACGGAAAGGCCGGGAACCACGGGGATGGCGTAGTCGAGGTAGATCTTGGCCAGCATGTCGCTCACCCCGGTGGGGCGCTTGCCGGCGAGAGCGGCATTGGTGGCCTTCTTCACCGCAAGGTCCATGATCGATCCGCCCACCAGGACGGACAGGTTGCCGGTGACATGGCCGGTCGCGGTCAGCTCGATGCCCTTGTGCACCTGCAATCCGTCCTGGTTGATGGTGATCTTGCCGTCTGAAGACCGGTCCTCGTAGGAATTGGCCTTTTCGATCCGGTAGATCGCGGCGGTGATCAGCAGCGCATCGATCGGCGCATATTTGGCGCCAAGCTCGACCTGTTTGGAGATGAACGGCTTCAGAATCTGCCCGGGATTGTTGTAAAGCGTGGCATCGTCGGGAACGGTCGATCCCTGTTCCAGGCCCTGCATGTAGCTGGCGTAAGTCGTCACGCGCGGCACCGGCTTGAACACCAGCGAGACGGTCGGCGTATAGGCGGTCTTGTCGTAGCCCGACGAGACAGCGCCCGTGGCCGTGTAGTTCTTCGAGACCAGCGTGGTGCGGTTCACGCCGACCAGCGCGCCGAACTGTTCGGTGAACTGGATGTCGTCGCCAAGGACCACATTGGTGTTCTTCGAGAAGGCTGACCGATAGAGAGCGCCCCAATCGTATGTATTGAGCGCATCGGGCATGGCCCAGGTCATGAGATCGTTGGGATCGGTGTAGGCCGGGGACTGCACCGCGCTGACGGAGCTGACGACATGCCGCTTCACGCGCAGCACGTCTCCCGAGACGCCCAGGGTTAGACGGTGCCGGATGCCGCCGGTATGGAATTCGCTGTCGAGATAGGCATAGGCGCCCTGCGCGATGTTGTAGGAGGGCGCGCTGCGCGAGGGCCAGCCGTTCACGAAGCCGGAATCCGCGAAGAAGGCGGGATAGATGTTGAGCGATTCCTGGGCGTCGCGCTTGTAGATGTAAGCGGTTCTCAGGCTGAAGGTATCGTCGATCTTCCACTTGGCGTTGACGCCGATCCGGTCGGTCTTGACCTGGAGAAAGGTCCAGGGCGGCGTGTAGGTCTGGTCGTTTTCGAGCGGGTCGATCCAGTAGTTCAGCGCGCCGTAGCTGCTGTTCGCATAGGCGTAGAAGCGGGAATCGATGCCGTCGATACGGTAGTAGGTATGCGCGCCCTCGACCTGGACGAGGAGGTTTGGAGTGACGTTCCAGTCCACTGCCCCGCTGATCAGCGTCCGCGCGATGTTCTGGTTCTTCTTGGCGGTTTCGCCGTCCTGATAGGCGACGTTCAGCCGATAGGCGAGCACGCCGTCCGCGTCGATCCGGTTGCCCATGTCGAGGTGCGCGAAGAACTGCTCGTTGCCGTAATTGCCCAGGGTCACGTCCATGGTGCGGCTGTAGGTGGGGCGCTTGAGCACATAGTTGGTGACGCCGCCCGGATTGCCCGCGCCGTACATGAAGCCGGACAGGCCGTTCATGATCTCGACCTGCTGCAATTCCTCCATTGAGATGCCGGTAAGGGTGGAGGAGAGGCGCAGCCCGTCGACCACGCCCTTCTGGGAATCGAAGCCGCGGATCGTGACGTAAGGCGTGCCGTAGACCGTGGACGGCGCCGAGTTCTGGACCACCGGGTTCATCTTGAACATCTGGTCCATGCTGGAAGCGACGACGTTCTCGATCAGGTCGCTCGACGTGACGTTGATCGAATAGGGCGTGTCGACGATGGCCTTGCCGCCCCAGGGACCGGTGCTGGCGGCGACGTCGATCTGCTGGTTGTGGCCAGTGACGAGGATCGGCGAATTGCGTCCGGCGCGTTCGTCCTCGTCATAGTCCGCTGCATTCCCTTCGTCCGTGCCGGCCGCCAGGGCGGTGGCGGCGCGGCCTTCGACTTCCAGGGTGTCGAGCGTCATCGCGCCGGTCGTGGCGCGGCCGATGGTGACGGCATCGGCGCCCGTCGTGCGCGGGACCAGGCCGGTGCCCGAGAGCAACCGGGCCAGGGCGTCGCGCCAAGGCATCTGGCCGGCGAGGCCGGAACTGGTGCGGCCCTGCGTCAGCGCGGCATCGTAGTTGAGCTGCAAGCCGCTCTGTTCGGCAAAACGGTTCAGGGCATCGCTCAGCGTTCCGGCGGGAATTGCATAGGCATGCGTCTCTCCGGAAGCCTGCGCCGCTGCGGGTGCTGCGAACAGCGTGGCGCCGCTCGTCATTGCCGTACCCGCAAGCAAAGCCGCGGCCATCAGGCGCGCGCCATCGCGGCGATTCCCCATCTTCTCGATCATTGAACGTGTTCCCTCACTGCTCGTTTTGAGGCGCGCATTATGCTGTTGCGACGCATTCTCAGAACCAAGACGGAGTTCGGAGGTAAATGACGACCAGGGCGGTGAAATTTTTTCTGCCCGGTCGCGCTGAGTCAGGTGCGCCCTGGTCCAGCCCAGCCCGACCAGATCCGCGCCTCAGCGGTGAAGCACGATCAGGCGGCTGGACAGGCGGAACGAGGCGAGGCCCAGGCTTCGCTCGATGCTGTCGATCGCGGCGAGCGGGTGGTCGAGGTCGTAGACGCCGCTTACCCGCATCGTGGCGGCGGGGCCGGTTACGCCGATGTAGCCGTGCCGATAGCGCGCGATTTCCGATACGACTTCGCCCAGCGGCCGGTCGACCACCACCAGCCGTCCGCGTGTCCAGGCGGTGGCGCCGCTGCCGGCCGGTTCGACCGGGCCGAGCCGGTCCGCCGCGAAATCGGCGCGCTGCCCTTCGCCGACGACGTGCGAGCGGCCTTGCCCGGCCACCCGGACCCGGTGCTCGGTCACGACGATCTCGGCGTGCTTGCCGCTATCGCGTATGGCGAAGACCGTGCCGAGCGCGGTGGCGCTGCCGCCCGCCGCCGCCACCGTGAAGGGCCGGGCGCGGTCCGGTGCGACCCGGAACTCGGCCGCGCCAGCCAGGAGCCGCACGCCGCGCCGGGCGGGGGAAAAGTCCAGAGCAATGGCCGAGCCGCTGTCGAGTTCGACGGTCGAACCATCTTCCAGCGCGACAGTTTTCCGCTCGCCGATAGCAGTGGCATAGTCCGCCTGCAGCCACGTCGCCCAGTCCTGCACCGTGCCCAGCACGACCAGCGCGAGCGAAGCGGCCAAGGCAGCGCTTGTGCGGATGGCATGTTTGCGCGGGCGAGGCGCCGTACTCCGGCCGCGTGCTGCCCAGCGTTTATGGGGGCGTTGGCGCGGGGAGGGCAGGGCGGATTGCGGTGGCGCCCGTTCCAGGCTCTCCGCTGCCGGCCGCGGCGCCTCCCGCTCGGTCGACATCGCCGGTTCGCCGTCCAGGATGCCCCAAAGCACTTCCATCCGCTCGAAAGCCCGCCGATGCGCGGGCTCGGCGCGCCAGGCGTCGAAAGCGCGGATCTCTTCGGGCGAGAGGTCGCCCCCGTCGCGGCGCACTATCCAATCGGCCGCCGTCTCGGCAAGGGAGCGCGGAATCGCGGGGTTCTCGGTAGGAGTTGCCGGGGTCTCGTTCACGGCAGGGTCCCTTTCGCGAGCGGCTTCGATTCCCATGACGCAGCCGGCGGGTAAAACACGACATCGCACCCCGTTCTTTTCGGGTTTCGCATCATCCTGCCTCGTCGATTTCGCCAAGACGCGCGGCCAGCACGAGCAGGGCGTGGCGCAGCTGTTTCTCCACTGCGCCGCGGGTAATGCCGAAGCGGGCGGCGATCTCTGCCTGATCGAGACCATCGAATTTGCGCAAGGCAAAGATCTCGCGGCAACGGGGCGGCAGGTCCTCCACGAGTTCCAGCACCAGCCGCAGCCGGTCTTGCGCCAGGGCGTGGCGTTCGGGCGAGGGGGTATCGTCCGCCACGACCGCGCCTGCCTCCTCGCCGGCCAGCCAGGGCATCCATTTTCGCCGGTCGCGCGCGCGGTCGTTCACAAGGTTGCGGGCCACGCGGTAGAGGAAGGCGCGCGGATTCTCGACCGTGCCGGCGCGCAGCGAGGGAATGGCCCGCGCCCAGGTTTCCTGCACGATGTCGGCGGCGGCGGGCGGCGAATCCACCAGCGAGCCGACATAGGCCGCCAGCGACTTGTGATAGTGGTCGAAGATGCCCGCGTCCGTGCCGCTCATGGCGCCGATGCCGTGGCCGTGCGGGGCGGCGTCCGGTCCTCGATCAGGAAGGACACCGGCATGGTGATGGCCAGTTCGTCCGGCAGGGCATCGGGGATCGCGGGGAAGGGGGCGGCACGGCTGACGATCTCGGCGGCCGCGCGGTCGAGTTCGGCGCGGCCGGTGCCGGAGACGAGAGTGGCATCGAGCAGGCGCCCGCTGCGTTCGATGCGGAAGAGAACGGCGCCATCGCCCTGCCATCCGGCGCGAAGCGCGGCATCGGGATAGCGGCGGCTCTCCTCCAGCCGGGCCATGATCGCCCGGCGATAGGCCTGCGTGACTTGCGCCAGATCCGTGTCGCGTCCGCCCTGCTCGCCCGCAGGAGCGGCCTCGCCCGGATCCTGCGACAGGGCAGCGGCGGGCGCCGTGCGCGGGTGATCGGCCTTCACCGGCAGCAGGGCCGCCTTCTCCGGCCTTTCCGCCGCGCCGGAGCGGAGCCTGTCATGCGGCAGGTCCTGCGCGCGCAGCGTGAAAGTGGGCAGCGTGGCCGGGACCGTGCGGTCCTGACGGCCTGCGTTCTGCCAGGAGAGCGCCACCGCCGCCACGGCCACGGCGACCAGATGCAGCGCCCCGGTCACGCCCAATGCCACGACCCGCACCGAGCGGGTATTTCCCCGAGGCGCGGAAGCAGCGTGGAACGCGGGGTCGGGACGCGGCGCGGTCATGCTTCGGCCCTGTATAATATTGCGAATGGTTTGCAACAAACTATTTGGCAGGGTTTGCCAGACACCGCCGGGCCAAACACCGCCGGTCCTTCGGCGCGGGGCGTGCGCGGCACATTCGGGGTGGCATTCCCGCCGCGCACCTGCTTCTAGGGCGGTTTACGATCTAAGGGTCTGGCGCGCCGCGTGCCGCCATCGAAGGAACTGGGAATGATGAAATGGCAGGCTCGGGGTCTGACCCGGATCGCAGCGGCATGGATGGCCTGGGCGGCGCTGGCGCTCGGCCTTGGCGCGGTCTCKGTTCAACCTGCCTTCGCCGCGCCGGACGGGCGCGCGGCCCTGCTCAAATCGCTGCAGGACGATCCGGCGATTCCGAGCGTGGCCCCGGCCGGTTACGACGTCACCATCGTCGTCTTCTCCGACTACCAGTGCCCCTATTGCCGCAAGCTCCACGTTTCGCTGAAGCAGTTCCTGCAGCAGGACAAGAAGGTACGCGTGGTCTATCGCGACTGGCCGATCTTCGGGGCGCCCTCCATCGAGGCGGCCCGCGCGGCACTGGCGTCGCGCTATCAGGGCAAGCACGCCGCCTTCAACGATGCGCTGATGGAAACCAGCGGGCGGCTCGATTCCCAGGCCATCCAGCTTGCCGCCCAGCGAGCCGGGGTCGACCGCAAGCGCCTCAATGCGGACCTGGCCGCGCACAAGGCCGATATCGACGCCGCGCTGGCCCGCACCGCCCGGCTGGCCGAGGGCATGGACCTGACCGGAACGCCGGCCATGGTCATCGGCTCCTACCTGCTACCCGGCGCGGCGACGGCCGAAATGCTGGTCAAGGCCGTGGAGATCGCGCGCAAGCCCGCCTGAGCCCCAGCCTGACCTGAGGCTCAGGCAGGGCATCCGGCGATCAGCCCCTCGATTCGCCCGGCCGGGTGATCTGCTTCGCCCAGTCCTCGATCCCCAGCCGCGCGGGTACCTCTTGCAGCAGGCCGTCCAGCGCCTGACCCGGCCCGCCCCGGCAACCGCGCTGGTGGCGGGCCACGGTCTTGCCGCCACGCGGATCGGTCCAGGTGATGGTATACGTGGACGTGTCGCTGATCGCCGCCTCACATTCGACGGTGGCCGTCGTTCCGGTCTGCGGACGATAGGGCGCGAGATCGGCGGCCAGGGCGCGGTAGCTCGCCTCGCCTGCGGCGCGCTGGCGCTCGCCCAGCACCATGGTGTGGCGCATGCCGTTGAACGTGACCGCGCCGGTGGGGGCGATGGCCGCTTCGTAGACCGGGCAGAAGCCGAAGCAGGGGCCGACCGAGATGGCGATGGTTTCCGCCTCGCCTGTCGCTGCGGGGGCTGCGCCGTCCTGCGGCAAAGTCGCGCAGGCGCCCAGCAACACGGCGCTTGCGAGCCCGAGATGATGCCATGCCTTGAAAATCGTCACCGGGTCAGACTCCTTGTTTCATCGCCCGCGAATGCAGCGATCCCGATTGCAAGACGGAGCCGCGCGCATCCGGCCTTGGCGAAGCGTACACTTTTGCGAATAGCCGCCGTTTTACGCGCGACCTTGCGACAAGACTGTAGCGACGAAGATGATCGCAAGATGAATTCTTGCGATTCTTTCGTTGCAGATAACCTAGATTGTCGCCGCGCCGTTCGTTTCTCCTATGTGCCGCCGCGGGGCAACGGGCCCGAAAGTCGCCAGAGAAAAACGGTTACATGACGTTGGATGCGATGTTGGGGAGGGACGATGCCGTCCTGGTCCTCGATCTTGATGAAGACTCCAAATCCCAGTGCCTCGCCGAAGTCCGGCGCCTTGGTTTCAACAGCATTTCCGCCGCCGACGCGCGCGAGGCTCATGCCTTGCTGGAGCGCGGCGAGGCGGGCGTCGCCGTGGTCGACAGCGGCTTTCCCGGCACGGGAGAGCTGTCTTTCGTCGACGCGCTTGCCCGCGAGAATCCCTATGGGCGGGGGCAGGGCAGGGGCGCGCCGAAAGTGATTCTCACCGCCGCGCGGCCGAGCAAGGAACTCGTGCTGACGGCCTTGCGCGCCTCCGTGGTGGACCTGCTGGAAAAGCCGCTCGTGCCCGACAGCCTCGCCCGTGCCCTGCGCCGGGCCATGAAAGGCGTGCCGGGGGGCGGGGCGTCATTGTCCGATCGCCTGCTCGATCTGTCGCGCGATCTCAACCGCGTGGCCGGGCTGATCGAACCGCGCAAGGCGGCGCCACGTGCTGCACCGGGCACCGCGGCATCCTGCCCGGCGCCGATGTCCGGCCTTGCTCTCGAGGAACCGGCTCGGTCGGAATCCCCGTCCATGGCGCTGCCCGAATATCTCCGCGGCCTGCTGCGCGACGCGGCGATCCGGCGCGCGATCGGCGGCGGAGAGCTGTTCGGCGATCCCGCCTGGGAAATGCTGCTGGACCTGTTGCTGGCCCGGTTCGAGGATCGCAAGGTTTCCGTTACCAGCGCCTGCATTGCATCGGGTGCGCCGATGACGACCGCGCTTCGCCTGGTGCGGCGGCTGGTGGAGCAGGGTGTTCTCGTTCGTTATCCCGATGCGCTGGACCGGCGGCGGGAGTTTCTGACGCTGCATCCTTCGGTGGCCGAGGCGCTGGTGGACTATGTGCGCGGCGAATGCCCCCCTGGCGCCCTTACGCTTCAATCGCCCTCGCGCTGAAAGTTCGGCGGCAAGGCAATGGCCGATCAGGCATCCGCGTGCTGGTCGATCTCCGCCAGGGCCGCCAGGTCCAGCCAGCCGCGCAGTTCGCGGGCGATGGCGCTGACCGGCTTC
The DNA here is from genome assembly GCF_052113265.1 of Novosphingobium sp. YAF33. Lineage (NCBI taxonomy): Bacteria > Pseudomonadati > Pseudomonadota > Alphaproteobacteria > Sphingomonadales > Sphingomonadaceae > Novosphingobium > Novosphingobium sp. YAF33. Next base: position 402,735 of record NZ_JBFRCW010000002.1, on the reverse strand, counting down.
CAGGCCGCCAGCCAGTTGTCGGTGACGTGGAATTCCTGCTCGGTCACGGCGTGGGCGTCCTGTTCCAGGATGAAGCCATAGGCCTTGAATCCGGCGTCGTCCCGGACCACGACGATCTTCCAGAACCGGTCCGGGATCTGGATCCGTGCCTGGCCGGCCGCGTCCTTGCCGTGAAACCACCGGTCGGCAGCGCCGAAGATCGGGCCGGCGAAGATGCAGGCCGCTTCGGTGTCCTGCCGGGTGACGGCGGCGATCGCGATCTCCAGGTCGCCCCAATTGTCCTGCCCGGCAGCGCCCTGGTTGAAGGCCTTGGTCTGCGGCGAGCAATTGGTGACATGGAACGTGTCGCCATTGGCCATCTGGATTTCGTCGAAGTGCTCGCCCCAGCATACGTCATCGCGGCGGACGATATGGCCCTTGTCGAAGGCGCCGCGGTCTTCGGTGTAGAACACGTCCGGCAACTGGTAGCGGGAATCGAGGCGGGGGTCCTCGGCCCAGAGTTCCGCGAAATTGCGGTTCGGCGGCCAGCCGGCCAGGGAAGCGCGGGTCGTCGCCCGGCCGTCGACGATTTTCGCGCGCTTGCGCCAGTCGACATTGGCGGCGGTGTAGAGCGCCAGCCGCCGCTCCTTGTGCATCCAGATGGAGAAATGCCGGTAGCGCAGTTCGGGGTCGTCGCCTTCCAGCAGGGGCGCGAGCACCGCCTTGCCCGCCTCGGAGACGAAGGGCGCGGGCACCGGAACCGCGCCGCCCAGGAAGAGCGGATCGAAACCGGGCCTTTCGCTGAGCCCGTCATGGATCAGCGGCGTGCGCATCTCGTAGGCTTCCGCCTCGATGCCCCCGAATGTTGTGGGCGCGGCGGGTGAGATGGAGGCGCTGCCGGCCCCGATCGAGATTCGCAACTTGAGCGGAATGACGATGCCTGTTCCGTCCATCGGCGTCCGGTCCATCGGCGTCCCGTCCAGCGGCGGGTTGGCTGGCGTTGGGATGGCCGCCTCGACAGCATCCGGTGTGCGCCATTCGCTCTCCAGACGCGGCGCCGCGCCGGGCGCAATGGCGGTCTGCTCGTCGAGAGCCCGGATCGTGCTCGACATCACGTCGCCGCCGCGCATGGCCGCTTCCACCTCGGCCAGGCGTGCCGGCCAGTTCGCGCGCACGCCTTCCAGGAGGCTGCGGCTGATCCGGCTGATGCGGAAGCCGACATTGGCTTCCCAGATCACGTCGCTCTCGCTCAATCCCTCCAGCGTCTCGGCGGTGCCGCCGGTCGCCAGGACATAGCCGCCGCCTTCGCGCCGGATCCGGCCATTGGCATGAAGCGCGACCAGTTGCAGGCTGTCGTTGAACACGGGTGAGCCGGACGATCCGTGGGCCGTGTCGGCCTTGTACCAGAGATAGGGCTCATCCTCGGCAGCGCGGACCACCTCGTTTTCGCGCAGGGCGATCTGCATCGGCACGCCGTCCGGATGCTGAAGGAGAGTGACGAAATCGCCCTCCTTGGCCTTGCCGCTCTCGGGGATCATGCGAAGATAGCCGCGCCGGCTGATTTCCGCGCCCGCCAGCGACCGGGGCACCACGGCCACTGCCGCATAGTCGAGATCGGGGTCGCTTACATAGAGCAGGCCCGGGTTCAGGTCGTATTCGTCCGGCTCGCTGGGGCGATTGCCGGAAACGTCGAACCAGTAGTCGAAGCCGATGCGCGAATTCGCAACCGATGCGGCATTCGGGAAGACGTGGTGGTTGGTGAGAATCACGCCGGGCGCGATCAGGAAGCCGGTCGCCCATCCCTGCCGGCCGCCGCCCTGGACCCGGATGCGGCCGACGCAGCGGCGCGCCATCATGCAGCGGTCGAGGAAGTTGACGTCGAGCAGATCGTTCTGCCCAAGCAGCGCCTCCTGTTCGAGCGGCGTCGCGGTCTGGCCGTCGGCGGTGAGAAACCTGAACCGCTTGGCGACCAGACTGGCCGAGGGCGCCCCGGCAGGCACCGGATCGGCGGCCGGCGCTTCCGGCGCGAACTTGGCAAGATCGATGGCACTCAGTTTCATGACGGGCCTTTCGCTGTCATCCTATCGGTGCAGGGCTTCGCGAATATTACAGGCCTATCCCCGCCTTGCATTTCCCGTTGCAGCAGAGATCGGGACCCGGCCCATTGCCGAAGTCATGGCCTCTGGTTCGCAGGCGATACTTGGGATGCCGCCTGTCATTCTGCCGCACATCGAGAAGCATCGCAATTCGCCGTCGCGTTCGCGCGCGATAGCCTCGCTGCTTACTGCAACTTCGCGCCGCCTGTCCTGCAAACGACCCTAGTAAAAACCCCAAGGCGGGGCCGGAGCGCAACCTTAACGTGTCCACTTTCGTTCATATCGTGTCCATCCTCGCCCGTTCATACCGCGCCTAACAACGAGGCCCGGAATTGCGGCCCGAGGGAGGAAGTCATGTCTGGAGCCGAGCGCCGCAGCGCTTCGGAGCCCAAGCATGCGTTTACAAAAAATCTGCTGAATACAAGTATTTCTGATGTGTCGGGAACAATTGGTGATGTGCGTTCTTGGGCGTTCAAGTACCTATTGGCATCAATTCAACTGACGCCATGCACATTCGAACAGAATCATATTGTCGAACCGCCGCGCCTGCGCTTGGGAAAATGGGTTGAAACTAACCAATTGGAGAAAATCCATGTCGCCGTCTATGACGAAACTTGCCCCCGCTGTCGTAATGCTGGTAGGCGCTCTGGGTCTGGGTGGCTGCGCTACCAAGGGTTTCGTGCGCGAACAGGTCGCGGTTGTTAACCAACGGGTCGACGGTCTCGAAACCAAGCTGCAGGCCACCGACACCACGGCACAGCAGGCCCTCTCCGAAGCGCAGGCCGCTTCCGGTCAGGCTCAGCAGAATGGCCAGCGTCTGGACCAGCTGAACGCCCGTGTCGACGGTGTCGAGCAGCAGCTCCAGCAGGCCCAGCGCAAGCGCGCCCGCAACTGAGGTCGCCTTTCGGCCCCGAATGATATAGAATCCTGACGTTCCCGCGTCGGCGCTCTTCTGGCGCCGACCGTTTCCCTGAGTGCTATACGAAAATGATTAATGTTCTCCCGGCGCTTGCTGGATTGGCGCTTCTTGCTGCCGTGCCCGCGGGTGCGGCGCAAAGCGCACCGGCAGAGGCGCCGTCGCAGGCGGACGACTCCGACAAACCGGAGGCGCCCGCAGAGGCGAAGGCTGGAAGATCGGACGAGGCCACGCGCGTCGCCGACTGGATCGCCTCGTCGGGGGACAACCGGTCGTTGCCCTATGTCATCGTCGACAAGAAGGCCGCCAGGGCCTATTTGTTCAGCGCAAAGGGCAAGGCACTCAGCGATGCGCCGGTCCTGATCGGCGTAGCCCTTGGTGACGAGGCCACACCCGGCATCGGCACCAAGTCCCTTTCCGAAATCGGCCCGGCAGAGCGCACCACGCCTGCCGGCCGCTTCCTGGCGAAGTTCGGATTGGCGGCAGGAAACCACAAGGTTCTCTGGGTCGACTATGCGACTTCCGTGGCGCTCCACACGATCCCCGTAGGAAACCCGAAGGAAAAGCGACGCGAACGGATGTTGTCCAAGACTATCGAGGACAATCGCATCACGTTCGGATGCATCAATGTCCCCAAGGTCTTCTACAACAAGGGGGTCCAGCCCCTGTTCCAGAAGAAGGGTGGGTACGTATACGTACTACCGGACATCAAGCCGCTGGAAGAGGTCTTCCCTCGCCTGCGGGTCCAGCCCTTTCTGGAGGCTGCCGCAGCCTCGTCCTGAGGCTGCAGGTCCGGGGATTGCCCGGCTAAAACGAAAAAGCCGCTTCGAGCCTTTCGAAGCGGCTTTTTTGTCGTCCGGGATGGAAAGGTTCGGCGCGAAACGGGAAAGGGGACACCCCCGTTTCTGGCCGACCGCCAGCCTTTCGTTACTGGCCGGTCATTCGCCTTCGGCGGCGACGACGGCTTTCTTGCGCGGAGCCTTCTTCGGCTTGGCAGGCGCCTTTTCGGCAACCTTTTCCGCCTCTTCCACCTGCGGCTTGCGGCCCAGGCCGATCTTGTGTGCCAGTTCCTTGCGGCGCTGGGCATATTCGGGCGCCACCAGCGGATAATCGGCCGGCAGATTCCAGCGGGCACGATAATCGTCCGGCGAGAGCCCGTGGTCGGTCATGAGATGGCGCTTGAGCATCTTCAGCTTCTCGCCGCACTCCAGGCACGTCACCGTATCCGGCTTGACCGAAGAGCGAACCGAAACGGCTGGCTTGCGCTGTTCCTCGACCGGCTCGGGCGCCTGACCGAGCTTCGCGAGCGAGCCATATACGGCCTGGATCAGCGACGGCAGGCGGTCTGCCTCCACCGAATTGTTGCTGACATGCGCCGTGATGATATCGGCGGCGAGTTCAAGAAGAGCTTCATTGACCATAGTATCGTGCATACCCGTTTCGTTTGACGCTTCCCCCGACCTGTCTTGAGCACTACAAATGCCTTCGCGCAAGTCTTTCGATATTTGATACGCATCGAATTTTTCCGAATGATACGTTTGAGACAGCTATTCGCGTCCGGCGTTCTTGTCACACGCCATGAATTGCCACCAAAACAGCCATAAATGGTTTTGACACGCCGTGGCGTGCGCGGCAGCATCTCACCGAACAACAGACTCACCGGGGAACCTGCATGCGACGCACTCTGGCTCTTTCCGCCGCCTTCGGCCTTGCTGCAGTTGCTGCCGCCCTGACCACCGCGCCGATACTGGCCCAGGGCGGCGGCTCCAGGACCCAGTCGGCGCAAGCACCCGCGATGGAAGCTCCCGGCAAGCGCGACGCCAGCCTCGTTCGCGCCGGTACCTACCAGGCCGATCCCGATCACACTCTGGTCGAATGGCAGGTTGGTCACCTCGGCTTCTCGCCCTATTTCGGACTGTTCGGCGACATTACCGGCACATTGCAGATCGATCCCAAGGCGCCCGAGAAGGCCAGCGTCTCGGTGACGATACCTGTCGCGAAAGTGACCACGGCCAGTGCCGGCCTTACGGCGCATCTCCTGGCCAAGCCCAAGGAAGCCGGCGGAAAGGCAGACTTTTTCGGGCCCACGCCTGCTGACGCAACGTTCGTCTCCACTGCCGTGAAGCGCAAGGGCGCGGATGAAGCGGACGTGACGGGCAACCTCACGCTGAACGGCATAACTCGACCGGTCACACTGGCGGCGCGCTTCTACGGCGCAGGTTCGATGCCGCCGCAGATGGGCGGCGGCGATAACGTCGGGTTCGAGGCCACGACCAAAATCAAGCGCAGCGATTTCGGCCTGGGATTCGGTGTGCCGATGGTATCAGACGAAGTGCAACTGAAGATCGCGGCTGCCTTCACGCACAAATAGCCCGAACTTTACGGCAAGATGCCGAACTGATCGCCGAATGTCCCGCTAGGGGCAAATATCCGGGTGGGCGACAGAGCAATTATTACAGAATAATGACGCTTACAGAAATTAAATCTCTGACAAGATTAGTTTTTGTTAGCCATTAGGGCGTAGCCGCACCAGACGAACGGCAGCGGATCGGGGCAGATCCGCGCAAAATTCGGGTGCATGATGTCTAATACGAATTCGGGATTCGCGCGTTTCTTCGCATCGCTGGAAACGAGGCTGGTTGGCGCACTTTGCCTGATCGCGGCGCTGAGCGTGCTCTTGCAGGTCGTCACGCAGCGGGAAGCCTTTGCGCTTCGCAAGGAAAGCGACGGTCTTATCGCGGTATCCGCACTCGCCGAAAACGCCGACCAGTTCGCCGAAGCGGTCGGCAAGCTGCGCATGGCGACCAATCGCGGGCTGGTAGCCAGCAATGCCACCAGCACCAGCGACGAGCTTACCGATTCCGCCATCGCCATCGGCGACCAGCTCGCCAAGCTGCGCAGCAGCGGTGCAGCGCTGTCCGACCTCCCGGAGGCATCGAACCCCTTCGCCGACCTCGATCGGCACGTCTCCGCGATCCTTGAGGTCCAGGCTGGCGGAGCCGGCGGAAAGCATCTGATCGCCCGGATCGAAAGCCGCAACAATGCCATGGGCCGCTTGGCCGATGCGCTCGTGCTGCGCATTCATGCCAATCGGGAGGCGGCGCAGAAGCGGTTGATCGCCTCGATCGAACGCTGGCAGATGCTCGTATTCGGCACCGGGCTGGTGACCATTCTTGTGGTTTTGCTCGTCCTCTTCGACATCCTGCGCAACATTTTGCCCGCGATCCGCCGCATGCACGGCTATCTTCAGGGCCTCGCGGATGGCGACCTCGATCTGGAGATCGGTGCTTTCAAGCTGAAGGAACTGAAGGCTCTGTCCGGCCCGCTGGAAACCTTCCGCAAGAATGCCAAGGCCGTGAAGAACCTGGCGTTCAGCGACGCGGCGACCGGCCTGCCCAACCGCCGCGCGTTTCAGGAAGACGTCGGCCGGCTGCTCGCAGCCGGAGAAGACCGCCGCTTCGCCTGCATGCTGATCGATATCGATCGCTTCAAGCATATCAACGACGATTACGGTCACGCTGCCGGAGACGAGCTGGTGCGCCTGATCGGGCTGCGCATGAAGGCGATCCTCGGCCCGGACGGCATCATCGCGCGCGTGGGCGGGGACGAATTCGCCCTCTGCCTGCCGCTGCAACCCGAGCGTGACGGGCTGGACCTCGCCAACCGACTGGTCGATGCCGCGCGGGAGCCGTTCAGTCTGGGCGAATATGCGGTGGCCATCACCGTTTCGCTCGGCGTGGTCGATATTGCGGGCGCGCCGGAAGTCGAGATCGACGAAACGCTGCGCAATGCCGATATGGCGCTTTACGCCTCCAAGAAAAACGGCCGCAACTGCGCGACGGCGTTTTCGCCCTCGATGGCCGAAGAGCGGGCGATCGATCGGGCCCTGGAGAAGGACCTGGAGTCCGCGTTCGAGAAACAGCAGCTTCGCATGGTCTATCAGCCGATCCACTCGGTTCATGGCAATACCCGCGAAGTCGAGGCGCTGGTCCGCTGGCGCCATCCGGAACTGGGCGACGTGCCCCCGTCCACGTTCATCCCCGCCGCGGAGCGTAGCGGTTTGATGGTGCGGCTGGGCGAATGGATCATCCAGCGCGCGCTGAACGACTTTGCGCGGTGGCCCGACATGGACATGAGCATCAACCTGTCGCCCCTGCAATTGCAGCACGACGGGTTCAGCGCCTTCCTGGTCGATTGCTGCGCGCGTTATGGCGTCGACCCGCGCCGCCTGTTCCTGGAAGTGACGGAATCGCTGTCGATAGAGCGCAATACCCGTGCCTTGCTGACGCTCAACATGCTGCGCAACCTGGGCTTCCGCATCGCGCTCGACGATTTCGGCACGGGCTATTCGTCGCTGTCGATGGTCAAGAGCTTCAAGTTCGACCGCATGAAGCTGGACCGCAGCCTGGTGATGGACTTGGGGCAGGACCCGGCCTCGGTCGCGGTTCTGGAGGCTGCCGTCACCATGGCGCGCCATGTCGGGGCCGAAGTCGTCGCGGAAGGGATCAGCGATGCCCATCTGATCGGCGCGACCAAGAGCGCGGGCTGCACGCATCTGCAGGGCTACTTCTACAGCCGCCCGATCGAGGCGGACGATGTGTCCGGCTACTTCGAAAGCAGCGGCGAGCGCACGGCCGAATTGGCCTGAGGCAAAGCGAGACGTTCCCGGGAGCGCCGCTCGCGCGGCGGCGCTCGCTGGCGCTGACCGGGAGCTCCTGCGAAGACGCGTAGACGCGCGAAACGGAAGCTCCGCGCGCCTCATAGAAGGCGCGGCAGCGGCTTCTTGCCTGCCGAACGCAGCGACTGAAGGTTCGGACCAGTCCGGCTCGCCGGGGCGGCAAGACCGGGGGAGCCAACATGCACGGCCTGCCCCTGGCTCCGAGCGCTGCAGCATCACCTCCGTAAGCCGCACCGGCCGCGCCGCTTCCTCTCAGCCGGTGGCGTGGACGTCCGAACGCGCCAATGGCTGCGTTCCGGGGCAAATATTGTGCCATTCACGAGCGCTGCGCAGTGGTAATGCCTTAATATATCGCCCTAAAGTCCGGGATGGCACTTTGCGTACGCAAAATCTGTGCGGAAATGGACGCATCTACAGGCGAACAATATTAATTAATCTGTGAGAACGCATTCCCGGAACGCCATGCTATATATTCGAGGGTGAAAATCTTAGAGAGTCTTAGGGAGCCGGAAGGGCAGTCGGAAGCCCTGCTTCGGGAGCAATACCTGAGCCTGCGTCAGCAGATCCCGCTCATGTACTTGCTCATGACGATCAATGCCGCTTTTCTGGCGGCGGTCGCCAGTCGCGACGTCGCACCCATGCTCAGCATCGGCGTGCCGGCCGCGCTTATCCTCGTAACATCCCTGCGCGCCTTGGTCTGGGTCACGCGGCGACGCAGCGATCCCTCGATTGAAACCATCCGCCGCCGGCTTCGCGGAACGAAGCTGGCCGCCGTGGTGCTGAGCATGCTGTTCGGCGCCTGGGGCCTGTTGCTCTTTGCCCAGGCCGATCCATTGCGGGGCAGTTCCATCGCGCTCTACGTCTTCGTCGGCGCGATCGGGTGTTGTTACTGCCTGCAGGCGCTGCCCTCGGCGGCCAGAATGGTCATGCTGTTCGGGGCGGCGCCGGTTACGCTGCGCTTGCTGCTTTCCGGGGACTGGTACCTGGTCGGCACCGGCCTGACTTTCCTGTTGGCCGCTGCGGTGATCCTGCGCACCCTGGCCACGAACCGCTCCACCTTTTCCGAAGTGCTGCGCTCGCGATCCGAGATGAGCGACCTGTTGCATGCACTGGAACAGAGCCAGGAACACTATCGCTATTCGGTGGATCTCAATCCGCAAATACCATGGACCAGCGATCCCGACGGCTCGATCTGCGACATCGGCATGCGCTGGACGGTGCTGACCGGGATGTCGATCGAGGACGGCATGGGCTCTGGCTGGATCCGCGCCGTTCACCCGGATGACCTGGAGCGCGTCCTCGACCAGTGGCGCGCGGTGCTCGAATCCGAGGATCATCCCATGGCGGATCTGCGCTATCGCCTGCGGCGGGCCGACGGTCACTATTGCTGGGTTCGCGCGCGCTCCTATCCTCGTCACGATGCCGCCGGCCGGGTCGTGAAGTGGTACGGCAACCTGGAGGATATCGACGACCAGGTCGCCGCGGAAACCGCGCTGAGGGACAGCGAGGAACGCTACCGGCTGGCCTCGCGGGCAACCAACGACCTCATCTGGGACTGGTGCCACGGCACCGATCATATCGACTGGGCCGACAGTTCTGACAGCATATACGGCCATGTCGAGGCGGCGGAAGGGACCACGGTAGGTTGGTGGCGCCGCCATATTCACCCCGAAGACGTGGCGAGCGTGGATGCCATGACGGCGCAAGTCTACGGCGGCGAATGCGATAGCTGGAGCCACGAATTCCGCTTCCGCTCGGGTGACGGCTCCTATGTGCACTTGCTCTCGCGCGGTTACGTGCTGCGCGGCGAAGACGGGCGGCCGCGGCGTTCCATCGGGGCCTTGCAGGACGTGACCCAGTCCCGCCGCGCCGAAGGGGAACTGCGGCGGGCAGCCTATCACGACGTCCTGACCGATCTGCCCAATCGTGCCTATTTCGCGGTGCAGCTGGAAAAGACGCTGGACCGGGCGCGCGAACATGAAACGCGGGTCGGCGTGGTCGTTTTCGACGTCGACAATTTCAAGGCGATCAACGACAGCCTCGGCCACGGTGCGGGCGATGCCGTCCTGCGGGCCGTGGCCCAACGGCTGTCGGACGGATTGACGGAAGGCGCCTTCGCGGCTCGCCTCGGCGGGGACGAGTTTGCAATCATCCTGCCCGACCTTGACGAGGGCACGCCGGTCCTGATCAAGGACCTGCTGGAAGCGGTCGCGCGGCCCATGACGGTGGACGAGAGCGTCGTGGAAGTGGGCGTCAGCGCAGGCGCGGCCATATGGCCGAACGACGGCGCCAATGCCGAGGCGATCCTCAAGAGCGCGGACCTGGCGCTCTACACCGCCAAGGCCCGGAGCGGAGGCGATGTGGAGAGCTTCCATCCCGAGCTGCGCCATGCCGTGGAGACGCGCAATTCCATGCTGCGCGAGGCGCGCGATGCGCTGGGCGATGAGCGCATCATACCCTTCTACCAGCCCAAGGTCTGCCTGGGCACCGGCGCCATCGTCGGCTTCGAGGCGCTGCTGCGCTGGCATCACCGTGAGCGCGGCTTGCAGCCTCCGGGGACCATCCTGGCCGCTTTCGAGGACAGCGCCCTGTCCACGCAGCTCACCGACCGCATGCTGGACCGGGTGCTGCGCGACATGGCGGACTGGCATGAGCGAGGCTACGAAACCGGCCGCATCGCCATCAACGGATCGCCGGTGGATTTCCGGCGCGACGACTTTGCCGAACGCATCCTGTCCCGCTTCCACGCCCACGGCCTTCCGCCCACGCTGCTGGAACTGGAAGTGACCGAAAGCGTCTTCCTGGGCCGGATCGCCGATACCGTGGAGCGGGCGCTGCGGACGCTGGCGCAGGAGGGCGTGACGATCGCCCTCGACGATTTCGGCACCGGCTATGCCTCGCTCACGCATCTCCAGCAGTTTCCGGTGGACGTGCTCAAGATCGACCGCTCCTTCGTTTCGCGTCTCGACAGCACCAACAGCGCGGATTTCGCCATCGTTCATGGCATCATCGATATCGCGCAGCGCATGGACATTCGCACGGTGGCGGAAGGCGTGGAGAACGAGGCCCAGTTGGACCGTCTCTGCGAACTGGGCTGCGACATCGCACAAGGATTCCTCTTCGGCCGGGCGCTCGACAGCAGCCGGGTCGGTCCCTTCGTGCAGGGCTGGCCGCAGGCGCGCACGGCCTATTGCTTCCATCCGTCCGAAGCCTCCCGCGCGCGCGTCTCCGGCCAGAGATAGATTCGAAGCCGGACCACGCTTCGCCGCGAATGGCGAAAGCAAAGGATTGCAGGGAAAACCGCCGGTTCTTCAGTTGAGAACGGCGTGCAACAAGCCGCCTTTTTGCCGGACCCGCGGCAGTTCGGCGCGCCTCACTCACGAGTCGTCGAATGAGAGGATTGTGCACATTTGCACTCTTCGTCTAGGGGCGCGCTGCGGCTCGGTTGCGCCCCAATGCAGCCCGCCGCCCTCGAGGAAAGGACCGTCACGGCCCCCCGGGCGGTCCTTTTTTCGGCCCCCGTCTTTTCCCGGTTCCAGAGCGTTTCCCTATCGGGTGGAATCGCCTGATGAGGCGGCAATCCAAAACCCTAGCGGGGTCGGACTGACGCAGCAGGGTCGGATCCTGCTCTAATCGCGATTTTCACGGCATGCCCTTTACGGGGCGGCGCCTTACCGCCTAGCGTGGGTGGGTGACGGATTTGGAGCGCATCGGTTTGCCCCAGGCGCGGCGCATCGCGCTCGCCGCACAGGGTTTTGCAGCAAGGCATCCGGCGCAGCCCGGCCCGGCCCGGTTGCGGCGCGTGCTGGACGGCCTCCACTTGTTCCAGATCGACAGCGTGAACGTGCTTTCCCGCGCGCACTATCTTCCGGCTTTCTCGCGGATCGGCGCTTATGACCGGGCGGACCTCGATCGCCTGGCCTGGGGTATCGGCGCGGGAGCGAAGGCCGGCACGGGACGTGTGCGCGGCCGAAAGCTGTTCGAATACTGGGCGCATGAGGCCTCGCTGCTGCCCTTCGAAACCCATCCGCTCCTGCGCTGGCGCATGGCACAGGCCGATCGCGGCGAGGCGGGCTGGACCCGGATGCGCGACTATGCTCGGGAACGCCGGCCAGAGGCCATGGCCCTGCTCGACCGCATCCGCCTGGACGGACCGCTCGCCACTTCGGACTTCGAAGCGCACCGGGGGCAGTCGGGCTGGTGGGAGTGGAGCGACACCAAGCGCGCGCTCGAATGGCTGTTCTGGGCGGGCCATATCACCACCGCCACGCGCCGCGGCAATTTCGAGCGGGTCTACGACCTGACCGAGCGTGTCATACCCGGCGAGGTGCTTTCGCTTCCCACGCCCGCCGATGCCGATGCGCACCGCGCGCTCATCGAGAAGGCGGCGGCGGCGCACGGCATTGCGACCGGCGCCGAATTGCGAGACTACTTCCGCCTGTCGCCGGAACAGGCGGCGCCCGCCATCCGCGCCTTGGCAGAGGACGGCATTCTGGTCCCCGTCGACATTCCGGGGTGGCGCCATGCCTGGCTGCACCGCGACGCCCGCCGTCCGCGCCGGATCGAGGCCCGCGCCCTGCTGGCGCCCTTCGATCCGCTGATATGGGCGCGCGACCGCACGGAGCGGCTTTTCGGGTTCCACTACCGGATCGAGATTTACGTTCCGGCCGAGAAGCGTCGGCATGGCTATTATGTCCTGCCGTTCCTGCTGGRCGATAGCCTGGTCGCGCGTGTCGATCTCAAGGCCGACCGGCAGGCCGGCCGGCTGATCGTGCAGTCCACCCATTTCGAGCCCGACGCCCCCGGCCATGCAGGGGAGGCGCTGGCGGAGGAACTGGAGCGCATGGCGGGTTGGCTCGGCCTGGCGTCTGTCCAGCGCCCGTGATGCCGGAAGCCGCGGTACCCCCGGCAGGAGGCCACGCATTAGGCAGACAGGGGGTGGAAATGGGAATAGGCTGGCCGCCGGCGCCGGGCGATTCCATCCGGCTGGGCGAGGAACGATCTTGAGCAATCCCCTCCTGCGGAAGCTGGAAAGCTTCGTGAAACTTCACGACGGCGACGTGGACCTGCTCAATCGCCTCGTGGCCCGGACGCGGGAGCATCGCACGGGCACCGATCTCATCCGCGAGGGCGACCGGCCGGACGACGTGTTCCTGCTCGTGGAAGGCTGGGCCTATCGCTACAAGATCCTGCCTGACGGCAGCCGCCAGATCATCGCCTACCTCATCCCCGGCGACCTCTGCGACATCCACATCTTCATCCTCAAGGAAATGGACCATGCCATCGGCCTGCTCAGCGATGCGCGGGTGGCCTCCATTTCGCGGGCCGAGATGCAGCAGATCCTGGACGAGCACCCGGCCATCGCGCAGGCGCTGTTCTGGTCGACCCTGGTGGACGAGGCGGTGCTGCGCGAATGGCTGGTGAACATGGGGCAGCGCGATGCCTATAGCCGCATCGCCCATTTGTTCTGCGAGATGTGGTTGAGGATGCAGCAGGTGGACCTGGCTTCCGGCAACGAGTTCTTCCTGCCGCTGACCCAGGAGCAGCTGGGCGATACGATCGGGCTGACCAAGGTTCACGTCAACCGGGTGATCCAGCGCATGCGCGGCGAAGGGCTGATCTCCCTGACCGACCGCACGCTGACCATCCATGATGCGCAAAGACTCAGGGAAATCGCCGAGTTCGATCCCAACTATCTCCACATCTACCGGCGGAGCTGATCGGCCGGGCACGAAACGCGTCTTCGCGTCGTTCTTTCCATGAGGCGGAAGGTCGACGGCAATGCGCTACTTTTTCAGAGTGACGAACGGTGTCCGCGAACTGGACCTGGCCGGGACGGAGCTTCTCGACGAGGACGTGGCGCGCCGGGAGGCCGTGCGTTTCGCCGGGGAACTGCTGAAGGACGATCCGGCGCTGCTGGACCATGGCCAGTTGCTGGTCTCCGTCCATAACGAGGACCGTTCGTTGGAATTCGTCATCACCGTTCGCCTGGAGGTGAAGGCGATCTGATGCTTCCCGGCGCCGGCAGTGCGGGCATCGTTTATATCATGGATTATAGACGGCCGGCGCGCAGTCGCTACCCCCGGTGGGGGGAGTTGGGGGGCGATCATGCCGAGTGGGACTGTGGTCTTTTTCAGCGCGGCCAAGGGGTATGGCTTCATTTCCCCCGATGCGGGCGGGCAGGATTGCTTCGTCCACCTTACCGCCGTCCAGGCCGCGCAATTGCCGGAACTGACCAAGGGTCAGCGGCTGCGGTTCGAGGTTCAGGTGGCGCGCAACGGCAAGCAGTCTGCCGTCAACCTGGCCCCGATCACGGAGTGACGGTCTGGCGGCGGCGGCGGAGGTTCCGGGTGAATTCGCGCAGGATCTCGGCGCTCCCGGTCGGTTTCTCGCAGCGGGGAATGTCGATGAAGCGGTCCGGGATCTCGCGCGCGTCGCATCCGGTCGAAAACAGGAAAGGCACGGCATCGTGCTGCAGCGTGTCGGCAAGGGGAAACACGGATTCGCCGCGCAAGTTGATATCCAGGATCGCTCCGTCGATGCGGCCGGCGGCCCGCCGCAGCTGCTCGCCCTCGGCCAGGGATGAGGCCGGTCCGATCACCGCGACGCCTTCGTCCTCCAGGGCGGAGGCCAGTTCGATGGCGATGAGATATTCATCTTCCACGACAAGGACATGGATGTCGGCAAGTTCGGCGGACATGGGCTCTCCAATCGGTCACTTCGAAGCGCGCCGGTGATTTCGCCGATAGCTTCGAATGCACGGCATGCATTGGCGACCGATGGACGCTACTCCTGAAAATCCCTCCATGCTTTGATCTAGGTTATTGACCTGCAAAGTCCTCCTGGCGCGATCAGGGGATCGCGACCGGCGGGGAGCCGATAAGATTTTGCAGAGTGGCGGGCGCGTCGCTCGGGATTAACGCATGTGAATGTGGCGCCGTTGGGGACCGCGCAAGGAAGGGCATAACCTTCTCTCGGGGACCGGAAATTCATTGACGTTGCACCTTTCCGCTTTTGTCAGGCTCGCCAGTGCTGACCGCGAAATCCTGACCCAAGCGCTGCAACGGCGTGTCCGCATCCTCGAACCCCGCCAGGATATCATCCGCGAAGGCGAGCGGCCGCGTTTCGTCAATGTCATTCTCGAAGGCTGGGCGCAGCGCTACAAGCAGCTTGCGGACGGGCGCCGGCAGATACTTTCATTCTTCATCGCCGGCGACTTGTGCGATGCCAATGTCTTCATCCTCAAGCAGATGGACCATTCGCTTTCGACGGTGACGCGGGTGAAGCTGGCGGAAATCTCGCAGAACGAGTTTCAGGAAATCATGGAGCGATCGCCCCGCATCGCCCAGGCACTGTGGTGGAACGAGCTGGTCACCGTGGCGATCCAGCGCGAGTGGACCACCAATATCGGGCAGCGCACGGCCTACGAGCGCATAGCGCATCTGTTCTGCGAGATGTTCGTGCGCCTGCGCACCACGGGCCGCACCGATGACGACGAATGCGAATTCCCGCTGACCCAGTCAGAGATCGCCGAAGCCACGGGCCTTACCCAGGTCCACGTCAATCGCACGATCCAGGAGATGCGCCGGGACCAGCTGATAGAGCTGCGGAACAAGCGGCTGAAAGTCTTCGATCTCGATCGGCTGATGTCGGTGGCGCTGTTCAACCCGAACTACCTGCACCTCGATCATGAGGGCATTACCTGAGGGGCATAGGGCCTGAAACCGGGGCGCCGGAACCGTCGGCGGGCGAGTGTCAGCCCTTCAGGTCGCGCTGGTAGAACCGGGTGTCCACGGCCATGCGCGGGAAGGCGGTTGGCAAGGTTTCGGGCGGGCAGAGCGAAAACCCGTGCTTTTCGTAGAAGCGGTGAGCGGCCACGAACTTGTCCGTCGTGCCCAGATAGACGCGCCGGATGCCGCGCGCGCCAGCAAGCTCCAGCAGCGCTTCCAGCAGCCGCGCGGCCAGGCCGGTGCCGGAAGCGGCGCCGCGATGGGCGGCGGCCACGAACATCTTGCGAAGCGCGCCCTCATCGCTGCCGATGTCCTTCATCCCGATCGTGCCGACGATGCGGCCCCGGTCCTCGGCGACCAGAAACGCGCCCTTGCCGCTCTGGTAGAAGGCGGGGATCGCGTCGAGGTCGGGCTGGTCCTCGGCCGTGATGGCAATGCCGAATTCCTCGCGCTGGATCGGCAGGATAACGGCGACCACCCCTTGCCGGTCGGCGGGAACGAAGGGGCGGATCAGGATGCCGTCCGGCGCCATCAACGGTCGATCCGGGGCACGGCGTCCGACTGGCGGCGGCGCAGTTCGAAAGGAAGGTGGAGATGCTGTGGCAGCGCGTCCAGTTCGTCCTGCCCCTCGGGCCAGAGCCGGGCGCAGAGCATTTCCATCGCCTTCTGGCTCATTTCCTTGATTGGCTGGCGGATCGTGGTCAGCCGCGGCCAGATCGCGTCGGCCAGGGGCGTATCGTCGAAGCCGCAGATCGACAGTTCGCCCGGCACGCTGATCTTGTGCTGGTGCGCGATGGTGACGGCGGCGGCGGCCATGTCATCGTTGCAGGCGAAGATCGCGGTGGGCGGCTCGGCGCGCGCCAGCAGCTGTTCGGCCGCGATCAGGCCGGAGCGGTAGGAAAAGTCTCCGGCGACGATCAGTTCCTCGTCCACCGGGATCTCATGGTCGCGCAGGGCATCCATGTAGCCGTGGCGGCGCCGGGTGCTGCTGCGGTGACGATTGGTGCCCTCCACGAAGGCGATCCGGCGGTGGCCCAGCTCGATGAGGTGGCGGGTCATCTCGTAGGCGGCGCCCCGGTCGTCGGTGGAGACCGAGGCGATGGCTTCGGCCTCCTGGTCCGGCGCCACGGCGACCACCGCGATGCGGGCGGCGGCAAGCCCGGCGAGCAGCTCGTGCCGGTCGCAGAGCGGCGGGGGCAGGATCACCCCGGCAACATGCGCCTCGACGATCTGGGCCACCAGTTCCTCCATCGAGGCGCGCTCGGGGCACTGTTCGACGGTGAGATGGACGTTGCGGGCCGGTGCCTCGTTGAGCGCGCCGAGCAGCAGTTCGCCCAGATAGGCCGAAGTCGTGGCGCCGCCGTGCAGCAGCGCGATCCGCCGCACAGTGCGGCCCGCGAGCATTCGGGCCGACGTGTTCGGTACATAGCCAAGTTCGGCCACGGCCCGCGCAACGGCCTCACGCGTTTCGGCGCTGACGCGCGGCTTCCCGTTCAGCGCGCGCGAGGCGGTCATGGCCGAAACCCCCGCGCGTTCCGCTACGTCGTGAAGGGTGGGAGGCTTAGGCCTGCTGGCGTCATGTCTGGACATTGGACTATGCCTTTAGCGCAAGTGTCCCGCAGGTAAACGAAGAAGGCGGGCGCTACGACGAAAGACGCATATCCGTTTGCGCCCCGTCGCCCGGATCAGCGCACTTCCAGCCCTAGCTGCGACAGCAGTTCCGCCGCCTGCACGCGGGAGATCACCGCGCCGCGAAACAGGCGTGCATCCCGCAGTTCGATGCCGCCCAGGTCCGCGCCGCGCAAGTCCGCCTGCTCGAACCGGCAGCCGTCGAGACTGGCGTTGCGCAGCGAACAGTCCTCCAGCACGGCCAGGCGGAAGTCGCATTTGCGCAAGTCCGCTTCGGAAAAGTCGATGCGCTGGAGGCGGGCCTTGCGGAACGACATGCCGGGCAGCTTGGCGAAAGACAGCAGGACTTCGGCGAATGTCGCGCCCAGCAGGCCGGCATCGGTCAGGTCGGCCCCGGTCAGCTTGGTGCCTTCCAGCCGCGTGGAAGTCATGCGGGCGCGGCGAAACAGGCCGTTGCTGAAATCGCATCCGGTGATCACCGCATCGGCGAGATCGGCCTGCACGAAGGATGCCTCCGCGCCCCGGCAGTTCCGGAAACGCGCGCCGGTCAGGGTGGCGCTGTCGAAACGCACGCGCTTCATCGAGCAGCGCTCGAATGTGATGTCGGTCAGGTCGATGCCGGAGAAATCGCCGTCGTCGAGCGTGCATTCGGTAAGGGTCCGAGGGCCTTCGCTGCAGGGCTCCAGCAAAGTCTCGCGCGTGACGGTGGCCTGGTTCATGCGGGCCTTATGGCGCAGCACGCGATATTGGCAAGCGCGCGGGGGACGCGAGGGAGGACCTCGCCCCGCCTCGCCCCTTGCCTAGCCTGCCCGGCGCTGGCTGCGGTCGCGTTCGAGGGTGCGATGGTGATGGCGGACCTTGAGCATGTCGTGCCGGGTGAGAATGCCCACGACCTTGCGGGTGGCCGGATCGACGATCGGCACCCGGCCCGAACCCGATTCCACCATGAGATCGGCGATCCGTGCCAGCGGGTCCATCGGCGCTCCGCTGGGCTGCGAGGCGTCGGACAGGGCTTCTCCCAGCGAGGCGGAGGAGGGGGCCCCGTCCAGCCGCCAGCGCAGGATGTCCGAGCGCGAGAGCAGGCCGGAAAGCCTCCCCTGCCCGTCGACCACGGGATAGCTGCGATGCCGCGCTTCGCCGTCGAAGAAGGCCATGGCCTCGGCCACGGTCATCGCCTCGGGCAGGGTCTCGGGCGCGGGGGTCATGACCTGTTCGGCCTGGAGGAAGTCGAGCGGGTCCACGGTATATTCCTGAAGGATGTGGCGGCCGCGCCGGGCGATCTTCTCGGTCAGGATCGAGCGGCGCATCACCAGCACGCTGACGGCATAGGCGCCGGCCGAGGCGGCCAGGGTCAGCGGCAACATCGCGAAATCGCCGGTCAGTTCGGCGGCGAAGAGCGCCGCCATCAACGGCGCGCGCATTGCGCCGCTGAGGATGCCCGCCATGCCTGCCAGGGCCCAGAGCGCGCTGCCGCCGGGCAGATAGTGGCCGATCAGGAAGCCGGAGGCGCCGCCCAGCAGGAGCAGGGGGGCCAGCACGCCGCCCGAGGTTCCCGAGCCGAGCGCCACCAGCCAGACGGTCGCCTTCACCAGCAGCAGCGCCACGGCCACGCGGATGGCCAGCGATCCGTCCAGCAGGCCGCGAATGCTCTCGTAACCCGCGCCCAGGACATGGGCATCGATCAGGCCGCCCAGTCCTACGACGAGGCCGCCCAGCGCCGGCCACCACATCCAGTGCAGCGGCAGATGTTCGAACACATCCTCGACCTTGTAGAGTAGCGAGGACAGCAGCGCGGCCAGCGCTCCCGTCATGGCGCCCATGACGAGAGCAATGGCCAGGAGCAGGGAGTTCAGATTTACGGCGTGGTGCACCGGGAACAGCGGTCCGGCGTCGATCAGCAGCGGCCGCCAGAGGAAGGACACCAGTACGGCCAGGACCACCGGCACGAAGCTGCGCGGCTTCCATTCGAACAGCAGGACCTCGATCGCGAGCAGGATCGCGGCCATGGGCGTGCCGAAGATCGCGGTCATGCCGGCGGCCGCGCCGGCCACCAGCAGCGTCTTGCGCTCGGCCGCGCTGAGGTTGAACGATTGCGCGAAAAGCGACCCGATCGCGCCGCCGGTCATGATGATCGGGCCTTCCGCACCGAACGGTCCGCCGCTGCCGATCGAGATGGCGGAGGACAGCGGCTTGAGCAGGGCGACTTTCAGCGAGAGGCGGCTTTCGCCGAACAGGATCGCTTCGATCGCTTCGGGAATGCCGTGGCCGCGGATCTTGTCCGAGCCGAACCGCGCCATGAGCCCCACGATCAGGCTGCCGACCACCGGGATCGCCACCAGCCAGAGGCCCAGCGCATTGTCCGTGATCGCGGCCGGCGCCGCAGAGAAGCGGCCGAACCAGAACAAATTGGTGGCTATGGCGATCGACTTGAGCAGCACCCAGGCCCCCAGCGCGCCGCCGCTTCCCACGACCAGGGCGGCCATGGCCAGCATGAGCATGCGGCGGTCTGCGCTGTGATCGGCGAGTGGACGATGGGGCGTCTGGAGAATCGATGAAGACATGGTGTGGCGCACATATATCGTATTACGATATTTATCAAGATTGACAGGAGGCCCCCATGGCGCGGACTTGAAGGATGCCTTCACCTCGCGATCCTGCCGCTTCCGAGCCCGCCAAACTGACCGATGCCGACTATGCGGCGCTGGCGGCCTTCCGCTTCTCTCTTCGCGAGTTCCAGGCCTTCAGCGAAACGCGCGCGGCGGAATGCGGCCTGACACCGCAGCAGCACCAGGCCTTGCTGGTCATCCGCGCCGCGGCGCCCGGTACGGCGACGGTGGGACATGTGGCGGAGCGCCTGATCCTGAAGCCCCACAGTGCGACGGGGCTGGTAGACCGCCTGGTCACGCTCGATCTCGTCGTGCGGCGACCTTCGCCCAGCGACAAGCGGCAGGCCCTGCTGGAACTGACACCGCTGGCGCATGGCAAGCTGGAGACCCTCAGCGCGACCCATCGCGAGGAAATCCGCCGCCTGCGGCCACTGTTGGTGGACTTGCTGGAGAAGCTGGAGGGCTAAAGCCCCCTCGGCACCGATCTGTTCAGCACGGTGCCGTGCCGGCGGGGCTGTCGCTTGCCGACGTATGGGTAGGGCACGTCTCGCCGTCGAGTTCGGTGGCCTCGCGAACCACTGTCAGCCGTTCGCCGTCATCGCGCATTTCGTAGAGCTTGCCCCGCGCATTGTGGAACGGGCGGTGGACGATCATCATCGATCGCCCGTCGAAGGCCCGGAACAGCATGCCGTGGCCGCTGTCTCGCTCGACCAGCGTCCCGAGCTGTTCCCATGGCCCTTCGATCAGGCCGGTCCGCGAACGGGCAAGCCCTTCCACATAGCCCTTTTCACCGTAGCTGGACCAGAGCATGAGCAGCCGCCCTGTCCGCGTGCGGTAAAGCTGCGGACCATCGGTGACGAACACGGTATCGCCCGCAGGCTGCTTCTGTCCCCGCACCCAGGGCCCCTCGCTGGCATGGAAGAGCCTCTGAGCCGGGCCAGCCGGGGCCAGATCGTCGGAGAGCGGCATGGCTTCCATCGTGCCGTCGCCCATCTGCAGCCATTCGTGCGCATAGACCAGCCAGGGCCGGCCCTTCGCATCGATATGCAGCGTTCCGTCGAGGGTCATCTCGGAAGCCGGAACGATGGGTTCTCCCTTGCGGACAAGGCGATAGGGACCCTCTGGACGGTCGGCCACGGCCAGCACCGTTCCGCGGCGATAAGTCGGGCGCGGCGCCTTCGGCTTGGCGGCCCCGGGCAGGGGGAGCGCTTCGTTGTGAAGCGTGGTGAACAGGTACCACCGCCCTTTCCAGCGGTGAACTTCGGGTGCCCAGGCGCCGCCATCGGCCCAGATCTCTTTCGGAACGGAGAAGACGATGCGCGGCCGGGTCCAGTGCTTCAGGTCGCGGCTGGTGTAGACCATGATGCCGAGCCGCCCGTCGCCTGTCATCGCGGCGTCGTTGCTGGTGAAGAGGTAGTACGTCCTGCTTTTCGAGTCCGCGACGATCCAGGGATCGTGCAGCGGCATGTCCGGCAGGCGCAGCGGTGCCTGGGCCGGGGATTGCGGCGCGGCCAAGCGGGATTTGGCGGACGTGTTCGAGACCACCCCGACAGCCGAGATCAGCGCCAGTGCCAGACCCGCAAGGAACAGGGGGAAGCGTATCCTGCGATCAATCTGCGGCAAAACCTTCTCCCGTCCCGGTCGAGCGTGCTTTCACGCCGAACGAAGACTAGCTTCGCGGCACGGAAAATGAAATGCAATTCCACTAAATGGGATTTTTCTCTGATCCGGCACTTCGCCGGACAGGCTTTGCGCGGTCGCGGTCACGCGAATGTCATCGAGCCGCTTTAGTCGCTCGCGCGTGAACCCTGGCATTTCCTCGCGCGTGTGGCGCAAGTCCGGAATCGCCGATCCGGGCCGAGGCCTGGGTCTGGCGGGGCTGGCCGTGTTTTCGCTGCCCGTGCTGCTGTTCCAGGCCGTTGAACTGGCCTGGCGTGCCTATCTGCCGGCTTTCCTGACGCAATCGGTGGGCGTAACTCTGGCCGCCGCGGGCGCCCTGATGTTGGGGGTCCGCATCATGGACGCCTTTGCCGACGTCGTACTGGGCTGGCTCAGCGACCATGTGAAGACGCGATTCGGGCGGCGGGCGCCATGGATGGCGGCCGGCGCACTGCTCGTTCCCATCGGCGCGATCCTGCTGTTTTTCGCACCATCGGGCGCCGGGATCGTCCGCGTGGTCGGCGCGAGCTTGCTGCTCCACATGGGCTATTCATTCATCGTCACCCCGCATGGCGGCTGGGGCCTCGAACTGTCCGACGACGAGGCCGAGCGCACCCGCATCATGGGGGCGAAAGTCTGGTTCGGCGTGCTGGGATCGATCGGCATGCTGGCACTCATCGGCCTGCTGGAGCGGCAATTCGACTTCGGCATCCGTTCGCTGGCGGCCACCCTGGGGCTTGTCATCGCCGCCGCCGCGCCGATCACGGTGCTGACCGTCCTGGCGGTTTTCCGGGAGCCGGCGGTCGTGCCGGGGGCAGCCGGCGCCGTCATGTCCCGCGCGTCGCTGCAGCACCTGCTTGCCGGAATGACGCGCGACCCGGCCTTGCGGCGGATCCTGCTCCTCTACCTGCTTTGCGGCATTGCCGATGCCTCCACCGCCAGTACGTTCCTGTTCCTGGCCGAACCCGTGCTGGGGCTGAAGGGGCAGGGCGCCATGCTCATGCTGATCCAGCCGGTCATGGCGCTGTTCACCCTGCCGTTCTGGGCGACGATGGCCGACCGGCTCGGACGGCGCCGCGTGCTGACGATCGGCTTCGCCTGGCAGGCCTTGACGATGCCGTTGGCGCTGCTGGTGCCGGCCGGAAGCGCGACCCTCTTCGGACTGTTCCTGGTACTGCGCGGCCTGGCCTGGGGCATCGACTACATGTTGCTGCGCGCCATGGTGGCCGATGTCGCCGAGAAGGGCGCGGGTAGCGGCGCGCGCATGTCGGGAAGCTACTATGCCCTGTCCAGCGTCACACTGAAGTTGGCGCTCGGCCTTGGCGCGGGGCTCGGCCTCTGGTTGATCGGCGCTTCGGGTTTCTATGCCGGAGGCCCAGCCGGAGCGGCTGCCAGCCTCGCGATTCGCATGGCCTACGTCCTGCCCTCGGTTCTTTCGGGCCTGTGCGGATTGCTGGTCCTGAACCGTCCAAGCGGACGTCCATCCCCGCCGACCGGGCTCGGAACCTCGGCCTTGTCCTGAGGTTCGTTCCGCAACGCAACCATGGTTGCATGATTTGCAATTGTGGCCGCGCCGTCCCGAGGCCAAAGAGAGCGGGCCTTTCAGGCATCCTCTCCCAAAGACTTTCCAAGCCGGCCCTTGTGGCCGGCTTTCTTTTTGCCTCCTGCGCAGCGCCCATTCGCAAAGCATCCCGTTGGGGATGGCCGGGACCCACCGTTGCGGCGAAAGCATCTTGATCGGCGCAAATTCTGCAACGCCTGAAAGCCCGGCATAGGCCCGGTTCTTCGAGATTCGTTCACCCCCCAGTTCCTTGACCGGCGGCAAGTCGCCCGAGCTTTGATCCGTTCCGGAATGGAAACGGCTGTTCGTGCAAGCGACGGGAAATTAACGAGAAGGCGATCGAGTTCGTATCGCCTTCCTTACTCCGCACGACCCTACTCCACATCTGATTACCCGGTTCGACCGGCGGCCTCCGTACGTCTTTCAAAGACGGCCGAGAGGCCGCTGCGCGGACTGCCAACTTGCCGAGCTTTCGAAATCCGAGGGGCAATCTCCAGTCGCGAGGCAGACTTTCCACCGTGACGTGAAGCGCCCTGAAGAAGGATGCCATCCATACCGTTGGGAGACCTCTGATGGACAAGCGTGTCGACATCACCAATCGCGCGACCAAGGCCGTGAAGACAACCGTCGCGCATGACGGGATAACGCAAGTTCAGGTGGATGCGGGGTCTCAGGTGCGTGTCGGTGCGGCGCCGTCTTCCGTGTCTTCGATGTTGCGTGAAGGCGACGATCTGGTCATCCATTTTGCAGACGGTTCGACGATCCGGCTTGAGGGCTATTTCGGATGCCCGGCCGAAGCGCTGGACCAGCTGACTTTCGTGGACCCTGCCGGCACCGGCCAGTGGCTGGTCGGCCTGAGTGAAAGCGCCTGCTTCGTGCCGGGCGACACATCGACGGAAGCGCTTACTTTCCAGACGACCCCGCTCGATGCGGCTGCCGGCGCAGGGGCTGCTGCTGCGGCAGGGGGCGGCGGGCTGGGTCTCGGCAATGCCGCGCTGATCGGCCTGGGCGTGCTGGGTGTCGGTGGCGCCGTCGCGGCCGCGACGGGCGGACATCATCACCGCAGTGCCTCGCCTGTGGACACCACGGCGCCGGCCGCGCCGACCGTGGCGCCCAGCAATGGCAAGGCCCTCTCCGGCACGGCCGAGCCGGGTGCGACCGTCCGCATCGATCTCAATGGGGACGGCACGACCGATGCCACCGTAACCGCCGGGACGGACGGCAAGTGGAGCTATGTGCCGGGAACGCCGCTCGCAAATGGCGCGGCGGTCAGCGTAACGGCGGTAGACGCGGCCGGGAATGCCTCGACTGCGACCCGGATCGTGGTCGACGCCGCCGCCCCGGCCAGACCCTCCATCGATCCCAGCGACGGCACGGTGCTGACCGGCAGCGCCGAAGCCGGATCGACCCTTTCGATAGACCTCAATGGCGATGGCAAGGCCGATGCCACGGTGACCGCCGATGCCCAGGGTCATTGGCGCTACACGCCGGCCTCACCGCTTGCCGATGGCACTACCGTCACGGTTGTCGCGACGGACGCGGTGGGCAACGCCAGCCCTGCCGCAACGCTGACCATCGATCTCTCTGCGCCGCCGGTGCCGGCCATTGGCGCACTCGACGACGATGTCGGAA
Source organism: Novosphingobium sp. YAF33 (assembly GCF_052113265.1). NCBI lineage: Bacteria > Pseudomonadati > Pseudomonadota > Alphaproteobacteria > Sphingomonadales > Sphingomonadaceae > Novosphingobium > Novosphingobium sp. YAF33. The sequence continues at coordinate 378,249 of NZ_JBFRCW010000002.1, read as the reverse complement.
CCGTCTCGGGCACCGTAGCCGCGGGCGGGGTGACCGATGACGCCCAGCCGACGATCCACGGCACTGCGGAGGCGGGCGCGACGGTGTCGGTCTACGACCAGGGTGTTCTGCTGGGCACCACGAAGGCGGATGCCGCCGGAAACTGGAGCTTCACGTCCGTAGCGCCCCTTTCCGATGGCGCTCATGCCATCACCGTCACGGCAAGCGACGCGGCAGGCAATGTCAGCGGCGCATCGGCAGCCTTCGGCTTTACCGTGGACACCCTCGCGCCGGCCACGCCCCTGGTCGGTGCCACGGACGGCGTGACCCTTTCGGGAACGGCGGAACCGGGCGCGACCGTGGAAATCGATCTCGACGGCGATGGCCAGCCGGACGTCAACACGGCGGCCGATGCGCAAGGCGCCTGGAGCATCACGCTGGATCCGGCGCTGGCGGATGGCACCGTAGTGACCGTCGTGGCGGTGGATGCCGCCGGCAATGCCTCACCCGCCGCGGCCGCTACAGTGGACCGGAGCGTCGACAGCACGCCCCCCGCCGCGCCCGGGAGTGACGCCCCAAGCGACGATGTCGGCGCGATTCAAGGCGCCTTTGCCCGCGGCGGCGTGACGGACGATCCCACGCCGACCTTCTCCGGCTCCGGCGTCGAGCCGGGCGCGACGATCACTGTCTACGACAATGGCGCAGCGATCGGCACGGCCGTGGCCAATGGCAGCGGGGACTGGACCTTCACGCCCTTGCTCGCGCTGGGGGAGGGCGCGCACAGCTTCGCCTTCACGGCGACCGATGCCAGCGGCAACGAAAGCGCACCATCGTCGCCCTTCGCATTCACGGTGGATACGATCCCGCCGGCGATTCCCACCGCTGCGCCAAGCAATGGCGCCGGGCTGCTGGGCACGGCCGATCCGGGAACCGCAGTCAGCATCGATATCGGCGGTGATGGCACGGTGGATGCCGTGGTGCAGGCCGATGTCGACGGGAACTGGGCCTATGTGCCGGACACTCTCATCCCCGACGGCACGCCCGTCAGGATCGTCGCCAGCGATCCGGCGGGCAATGCTTCGCCCGCCGTCATCCTCGTCGTGGACGCGAGCGTGCCCGTGGCGCCGACCATCGATGCCGCGATCGACAATCTTGCCGGCAATACCGGCCTGATCGCCAGCGGCGGGACCAGCAACGATCCCACCCTGACCCTGGCCGGATCCGCTCCGGCAGGCTCCACCGTCTCGATCCGCGATGGCGGGGTCTTGCTGGGCACGGCGATTGCCGATGGCTCGGGCAACTGGAGCTTCGTCACGGCCAGTCTGGGGGAGGGCGCGCATCGGTTCTCGGTCACGTCGCTCGACGGAGCAGGCAACCTTGGCGGCCCGTCCTCGGACTATGCGGTGACGCTGGATCTCACGGCCCCGGCCGCGCCCACTCTCAACCCTACTGACGGGGTGACGGTTTCCGGCACGGCAGAGGCCGGGGCTGTCGTCACGGTCGATACCAACGGCGACGGGGCCGCCGATGCCACGACGATCGCGGCCGGAGACGGACGCTGGAGCGTGACGTTCACGCCGGGCCTTGCGGAGGGCACCACCATTACCGTGGCCGCGCGCGATGCAGCGGGGAATTCGTCGCCCCCGGCGACCGAAACGGTCGATACCACCATCGACAGCACCCCGCCGCCCGTCCCTGCCATCGGCAGCGCCACCGACAGCGCCGGCCCCGATCAGGGCACGCTGTCCAGTGGCGACACGAGCGACGATACGACGCCTCTGCTCGCCGGCACGGCGGAGCCGGGCGTGCTCGTGTCCATCTACGACAGTGGTGTGCTACTCGGCACGACGCATGCGGACAGCATCGGTGCCTGGACGTTCACGCCGACTTTGGCGGAAGGCGCCCACAGCCTGACCGCCACCACGACGGACGGCCTCGGCAACGAGAGCATGCCGTCGACGGCCTTCGTCCTGACGGTCGACAATACGCCGCCACCAGCCCCGGTGATCGAGGCTTCCAATGGCGCCATCCTCCGCGGAACCGCGGAAGCAAACGCCATGATCGGTCTGGACTTCGACAGTGACGGCACGGCAGACCAGACCGTGCAGGCCGATACGGACGGCCGCTGGAGCTACACGCCCGCCACGCCGCTGGCGGACGGCGTCGTGGTCCATGCGACGGCCACCGATGCGGCCGGCAATACTTCTGCCGGGGCTTCGATCACCGTAGACCGGCAGCCACCTGCCGTCCCGGCCTTCACAGCCTTCACGGATGATGTGGGTTCGTCGCAAGGCACACTGGCCGATGGTGCGTCCACCGACGACCGGCAACCGGCCATCTCCGGTTCGGCCGACCCCGGCTCCACGGTCTCGATATACGACGGCGGCACGCTGCTCGGGACCGCTCAGGCCGATGTGGGCGGCCTCTGGACCTTCACGCCCAGCGTCCCATTGGCGCAAGGAAGCCATGCCTTCACGATCACGGCGACGGATGCCGTCGGCAACAGCAGCGCAGCTTCGGCATCTTTTGCGCTGACCATAGACACCGTGGCGCCGGCCGCGCCCGTCATCACGTCCGTCGCGGACGATGTCGGGGACAGTCAGGGCCCGGTCGCGAACGGCGGTTCGACCGATGACGCCGTTCCTGCCCTGACCGGAACAGCGGAGGGCGGATCCTTCGTGTCGATCTACGACAATGGTGTCCTGCTCGGCACGACCAGCGCCAATGGCTCCGGCGCCTGGAGCTTCACGCCCGGTTCCGCCCTGGACCAGGGCAGCCACACTTTCGTGGTCACCGCGCGCGACGCGGCGGGCAATCTCAGCCCACAGTCCGCCGCTTACGCCGTAACGATCGACAGCGGCTCGCCCGATGCCCCCGAAATCAGCGGCGCCACCGATAATATCGGTACGGAGCAGGGCTTCGTGGCCAGCGGCAGCACCACTAACGATACCCAGCCCAGCCTGATCGGCACGGCGGATCCCAATGCAGCGGTCACGATCCTGCGCGGCGGCGTGGCCGTTGCCACCGTCTCGGCCGATCAGCTGGGCATCTGGCGCTACACGCCCAGCGCGCCCCTCTCGCAGGGGACTTATGCCTATACCGCGCGCAGCAGCAATGCGGCGGGCACGGCGAGCATCGTTTCCGCGCCCTACCTCATCACGATCGACACCGCGCCGCCCTCCGCGCCGGTGTTCCAATCCGCGGTGGACAATGTCGGCTCGCGCCAGGGCCTGCTGCTGACCGGCGCCATCACCGATGACGCGGTGCCGGTGCTTTCTGGCACGGCCGAGCCTTTCTCGACCGTCACCGTGTTCGACAATGGCACTGCGATCGGCACCGTGGCGGCCAGCATCACTGGCGCCTGGAGCATCTTCCCCAGTCCGGCGCTCGTGCAGGGTGCGCATGTCTTCACGGCGATCGCGACCGATGCTGCTGGAAACGCCAGCGGTGCATCATCGCCATTCACCCTGACCGTGGACACGACCCCGCCCACCGCGCCGGTGATCGCGCCCAGCACGGGGGCAACGCTGACCGGCACGGCGGAGGCGGATGCCACGGTCAATCTCGACCTGGACGGCAACGGCACGGTGGACGTTCAGGTGACGGCGAACGGTTCCGGCGTCTGGACCTACAGCCCGCTCCTTCCTCTGCCGGACGGTGCGACGGTCATCGCGACAGCCACGGATGCGGCGGGCAATACTTCGGCCTCGCGCAGCCTTGTGGTGGACAGGACCCCTCCGGCAGCTCCGGTCATTACCAGCGCGGTGGACGATCAGGGCCCGCAAATGGGTTCCGTCGCCAACGGCGGGACGACGGACGATACTTTGCCCCTCATCACCGGCACCGCCGAGGCCGGGTCGACCGTTACGGTGTTCGATAACGGCGTCGCCCTTGGCCAGGCGCTGACAAGCAATACCGGCACCTGGACCCTCGCGCTCACGACGCCGCTTACGCCGGGAAGCCATGTCTTCGGCGCCAGAGCGACCGATGCGACTGGAAATCTCAGCCCGGCGTCGAGTGCCTATACGATCACGGTCGATACCGCGATCCCGGCCGCGCCGGTGATCGGCAGCGTGACCGACGCCGTCGGTTCGGCCCAGGGCAATGTCGCCACGGGCGGACGCACCGATGATGCCCAGCCCGCCATCGCCGGCACATCCCCGGCCAACGCCACGGTCCTGGTCTATGCGGACGGGGTGCAAGTCGGGACGGCGCTTGCCAACGGATCGGGCATCTGGAGCCTGATCCCATCGGTGCCGCTCGGCAATGCGACGCATGTGCTTACGGCCGTTGCCCTCAATGCCGCAGGGAATGCCAGCCCGATATCGAACAGCTATGTCGTGACGGTCGACACGGCAGCCCCCGCGGCGCCGAGCATCGTTTCGGTCACGGACAATGCACCGGGCGTTCTGGGCACCGTGCCAGCGGGCGGCCTTACCAATGACGCCACGCCTACCATCGCCGGCACGGCCGAGCCCAATGCGACCGTCACGATCCTCGCCAACGGAGTGCAGATCGGTACGACGCTTGCCGACGGATCGGGCGCCTGGACCTTCACGCCGAATCTTGCGGACGGGGCGCAGACGATCATCGCGCGCTCCACGGATGCGGTTGGCAATGTCGGGCCCGATTCCTCTTCGTTCAGCTTCACCATCGATGCCACGCCGCCGCCGGCGCCCGTCGTGGCCCCCAGCAACGGGCAGGCAAGCCTGACCGGAACGGCGGAACCGAACGCCATCGTCAGTATCGACATCGGCAACGACGGCTCCGTCGAAGCGCAAGTCCAGGCGAATGGGGCAGGCGCGTGGAGCTATACCCTGCCGAACACCCTGGCCAACGGGACGACGGTGGCGGTGACGGCCGGCGATGCGGCAGGCAACCTGTCCGGGAAGACCGTGGTCACGATCGATGCCCTCCCACCCGGCACGCCCGCACTGGCCGCGATTACGGATAACGAGGATCCGATCCGGGGCAGCGTGCCGATCAACGGCTTCACCAACGACACATCGCCCGAGTTCACCGGAACCGCGGATTCTGGCAGTCTCGTCACGATACTCGACAACGGAACGCCTATCGGCACGGCTGTCGCGGACGCCTCGGGGGCCTGGACCTTTACACCTTCGACCGTGCTCGCCGGTGCGAACCATGCCATCACGCTGACCGCGACGGACGCGGCCGGCAACGTCAGCGCGCCCTCCGCATCGTTCGCCTTCACTCTGGATACCAATGCACCGCCCGCCCCGCTGATCCAGCGGGTAGAGGATTCCACCGCCCCACAGACGGGCACGGTGGCGGATGGCGGTTCCACCAACGATACCCAACCCTTGATCGAAGGTACGGCAGAGGCCGAGGCGACCATTACGCTTTATATCAATGGCACCATTTTCGCGACGACATCGGCCGCGCCGAATGGAGCGTGGTCCTTCTCGCCAAGCCTCCCGCAAGGCAGCTACAGTTTCGTGGTCACGGCAACCGATGCTGCCGGCAATGTCAGCCCGCCCTCTGCGGCTTACGATATCGAGGTCGACACCACTGCGCCCGGCGTGCCCGCGCTCAACGCCACGGACGGAACGACCGTTTCGGGCACCGGCGATCCTGGCGCCACTATCGAACTCGACGTCGATGGCGACAACGCGGCGGACGAGACGACCACGGTCGACAGCTTCGGCCAGTGGAGCGTCACTTTTGCGCCGGGCCTGAATGACGGCACGACAGTGACCGCCGTTGCCGTGGACCCTGCGGGCAACCGTTCGGGCCCCGCCAGCGAAGTGGTGAACACGGCGATCGACACCACGCCGCCGCCGATCCCCGCTACCCCCCTTGTCGCGGACGATGTGGGTACCACTCAGGGACCGATCGGCGCGGGCGGCACCACCGACGATAATCGCCCGGAAATCCACGGCACAGCGCAGGCGAACAGCCTTGTCACGATCTTCGACAACGGCGTCCAGCTCGGCACGACCACTGCTGACAGCGGGGGTATCTGGACCTTTACCCCCGTGGTGCCGCTGGCGGACGGTGCGCACAGCATCACAGCCACAGCCTCTGAAAACGGTCTGCAGAGCCTGAACAGCGAACCTTTGGCTTTCGGTGTCGATACCATCCCGCCAGGCGCGCCCACGATCGACGCCAGCAATGGCTCGGTGCTGACCGGCACCGCCGAGGCGGGCGCCACGGTCCGGCTCGACCTGGATGGGGACACTGTTTCGGACGTTTCGGTGCTGGCGGACGGCAGCGGCCACTGGACTTATACGCCTGTCACGCAGTTGGGCGGCGGCGTTATCGTAAGCGCAACCGCGGTGGATCCGGCGGGCAACAGTTCGCTGCCTACCGCCACGACCATCGATCGCACGCCTCCTCCAACGCCTGCGATAGCCTCGGCAGCCGACAATGCGGGTCTGGTGATGGGGCCTGTCGCCAGCGGCGGCTCGACGGACGATACCACGCCGACCCTGTCCGGCACGACGGAGCCCGGTGCCACGGTCTCGGTCTACGACGGTGGGCTGCTGCTCGGCACGACGGCGGCGGGCCCTTCCGGGACCTGGTCGTTCACGCCTTCGGCGCCGCTCGGCCAAGGCAGCCATAATTTCACCGCGACGGCCACCGATGCCCTCGGCAATGTGAGCGGCGGCTCGGCGCCTTATGTGGTGACGGTGGTGACCAATGCGCCGGCCCCGCCGGTGATCGCCAACGCGGTGGACGATATTGGATCGATCCAGGGTTCGGTGGCATCCGGTGGCTCGACCGACGATGCCCGGCCGACGCTGAGCGGCTCGGCTGCGGCGAATGCCATCGTGTCGATCTACGAAGGTGCAACGCTGCTGGGCACGACCGTCAGCGATGGCGGGGGGCAGTGGATATTCACGCCTCCTGGCGCGCTGGGCACCGGGCCGCATGGGTTGACCGCCACGGCCACGGACGCCGCGGGCAACCAGAGCGGGTTGTCCAATATCTATACGCTCACCGTCGACACGGCCGCACCGGCCGTTCCGGTGGTGACGTCGGTGGCGGACGATGTAGGATCGGTGCAGGGCAGCCTTGCCCCAGGCGCGACGACCGACGATGCCCGGCCCACGCTGACCGGCACCGCGGAAAACAATGCCGTGATCTCCGTTTATGACGGTGTCGTCCTGATCGGCACCACCACCGCCGATGGCGCCGGGCGCTGGAGCCTCACCCCGGCCGCACCGCTTGGAACCGGCCCGCATTCGCTTACGGTGACGGCCACCGATGCCGTCGGCAACACGAGCGGGGCGACAGCCGCCTTCGCCCTGACGGTCGATACGACGCCGCCGGCGGCGCCCACGATCAGCACCGCAAGCGACGATGTCGGCACGCGGCAGGGTCCGATCGCCAATGGCGGGGCAACCGATGACGGTACGCCTGCCCTGACCGGCACGGCGGAGGCCAATTCCACGGTCTCGATCTACAACAATGGCGCCCTGCTGGGGACCGTGGTGGCGAGCGGCAGCGGCGCATGGAGCTTCACCCCGCCTACCGGCCTGCCGGACGGCTTGCACAATTTCACGGCCACGGCGCGCGATGCGGCTGGCAACATCAGTCCCGCCTCGGCTGCCTATGCGGTGACCGTGGACACCACGCCGCCGGGCGCGCCGACGATTTCCTACGCTGCCGACGATACCGGCCCGGTCACTGGAAACGTGGTCAACGGTGCGCCCACGGACGACACCCGGCCGACGCTGGTGGGCACGGCGGAGGCCAATTCCACGGTCTCGATCTACGAAGGCACAAACCTGCTGGGCACGGCCGTGGCTGACGGTTCCGGCGCCTGGAGCTTCACGCCTTCCGTGGCTCTGCCGCAGGGCGAGCACAGCTTCACGGCCAGGGCGACCGACGCCGTCGGCAACCAGGGCCCGGCCTCCGCGACCTTCCTTGTCTGGGTCGACATCGTGGCCCCTGCTGCGCCGACGATAGCCACTCTGTTCGACGATGTCGGCACGGTGCAGGGACCGGTCGCCAGCGGGGGCGTGACGGACGATACGCTGCCGCTGCTGCGCGGCACGGCTGAAGTGGGATCGACAGTGACGATCTCGGCCAATGGAGCGGTCCTGGGCACGACCACGGCTGACGCCGGGGGCAATTGGAGCTTTGTGYCGGTCGCTCCGCTGGCGCAGGGAATCTATACGTTCACGGCCATCGCCACCGATGCCGCGGGCAATCCCGGTGCGACCTCCAACAGCTTCGTCGTCACTGTCGATACGGCCCCTCCGGCGGTGCCGGTCATCTCCTCGATCGTGGACGACCTGGCGCCCAATACCGGCGTGGTCGCCAATGGGGGATCCTCGAACGATTCGGCGCCGCAACTGATCGGCACCGGGCCTGCGAACACGACGGTGATCGTCTATGATAACGGCGTGGCGCTCGGCTCGACCGTCACCAATGGTTCGGGCGCATGGACCTACACGCCGGCGGGCGGACTGGGGGACGGTGTCCATACCTTCACCGCGGTAACGGTCGATGCCGCCGGGAACGCCAGTGCGGCTTCCAACGCCTATGCGATGACGCTGGACCGGACGCCGCCTTCGGCAACGATCGCCATTACCTCGCTGGTGACCGATACCGGCACCACGGGCGACTGGAGCACTTACGATCACAGCCCGACGGTAGGCGGCACGCTCAGCACCGCGCTTGCAGCGGGCGAGACCGTTCAGGTGCGGCTGGATGGCGGCGATTGGGTGACAGCAGGCACTTCCGGCCAGAGCTGGTATTACGGTCTCGGCACTGTCTCCACCGGATCGCATGCCTTGGCTGTTCGCGTCGTCGACGCGGCAGGCAACGTCGGCAGCAGCGCTGCGCAGACGGTGAACGTCACCGCCGTGCCGGAACTGGCCCCGATGGTGCAGGCCACCAATGGATCATTGCTCGGACTGGTGGGGCTTGAAGCGCTGAACCTGATCGACCTCGGCGGGCAGTCTCTGACCGCCGTGGATCCGAACAACAATCTCAAGACCGTGCAGGTTCGCTACGCTCCCACCCTGTCTCTTGCATTGGGGGCCTATACGCTGACCGCGTCCTCGGCTCTGGCCGCAGAGCTTGGCTTACAGATCCAGATATCGAACTCCTCGGGCATTCTGGGCATTCTCGGGCCGTCCTCCACCCTGACCATCACGTCACTCAGCGGCGGGGCGATGGACAACATGGCGGTGAACGAACTGCTGAATACAGTCCATTTCACTCAGAACCTCACGCTTCTGGGGCTGGATGTCCTGAGCGCGACGACGATCTCCGCCACCGACATGGCCGGGCTGAATGCCAGTGCCTCCACGGGGACGCTGCTGGATGTCAGCCTCCTCAACGCCGGTGGCTCGTCCACGTTGTTCGAAGGGACGTCCGGCGCCAATACGCTGAACGGATCGGCTGGAAACGATCGGCTCTACGGCTACGGCGGCAACGACACCTTGAACGGAAACGACGGGACCGATCTCCTGCGCGGCGGGGCAGGCGCCGATAGCCTGAACGGCGGCGCGGGCGACGACACGCTGGTCTACGACGCGGCCGACACACTGATTGATGGCGGCGCGGGGACCGACACGCTCCTGATCGCCAGTGGCACGGGCGCCGTGCTGAACCTCGACGCGGTATCCAACATCCGCAACATCGAGCGGATCGATCTGGGTACGGGCGACGCGGGCCGGCAGATCACGCTCACCGAGGCGGGAGTGCTGCGCGCGACGGACAGCCATCACCAACTCACGGTGACGGGCGACGGTAGCGATCGGGTCACGATGTCCGGTGCGGTCTTCCAGGGCCAGACCCTTATCAATGGGGAGGCTTATAATCACTACACGCTGGGCGTGGCGGACATCTACGTCGACCACCCGGTGCTGGTGGTTGTCTGACGGGGCGAGCGGCGGTTACCCGGATTTCGCCGGGTAGCCGCCGCTATATCGGCTTGGGCGAAGAGGGGACACCAAGCCGGCGCGGCGCGGCATCTCGATTTTCTCGCGTCTGGTTGTCACTCGCGCAGTCTTGAGCACACCGCCGCTTGAGGAGCCGAACCGTCTTGGCCTCCGGCATGTGTTGGGAGCGCAGATGAGCAGTGAAAGCCAACACGTTTACCTGAGGCGTTCTTCTTTTCTGTCATTGCGGAGAGGAGAAACGGAGCGGGCATCCACACTCTGGCCGTGAAGCCTCGGTAGCTTCGCAACCACGATGGTCGAGCCAGAGTATTGCGGTTGCTGCTCGGGTGACAGGCTCGTCGACCCCGTTGTCGCGAATACGCCGTGTTCCTCCAACCCGACGATCACGGTCATGGTGCGAGAGGTTCCGTTGACTGCCCACCACGGTAGCGACCGGCGGGATGGCCGGCCGAGTTCGAATCGGCTCAGCGCTGTTAAAGCGGACCGGATGCCCACCGGACCAAATCCTCACGGCGCCAACGGCAAAGGGGCGCAAGACCGTTAAGCCTTGCGCCCCCTCCTGCATTCTCCCGAAGGAGAACTCATGTTCCGGGATGTCTGTTCCGTCAGGCGCCCTGCGGGGTGGCGCTGCCGGAGAAACGGCGGCCAGCCTTGGGGATCGAAGAGCCGGTCAGCGGTCGCGGTGCACCGGGGCCGCGCGGTTCGCTGGGACGATCGAGCTTGCCGGTTTCCAGCAGCTGGTTGATCTCGTCGCCCGAAAGCGTCTCGTATTCCAGCAGGGCCTGGGCCAGGGATTCCAGCTGCTCGCTATATTCGTTGAGCAGCTGCGTGGCGCGGGCATGGGCATTGTCGACCAGGCCGCGGATTTCGCTGTCGATCAGCTTGTTGGTGTCCACCGAACTCATGGTACGCTGAGTGCCGCCCATACCGAGGTAGCCTTCCTGGCTTTCCTCGTACTGGATCGGTCCCAGCTTGTCCGACATGCCCCACTTGGTGACCATGTTGCGGGCCAGGCTGGTGGCGTACTGGATGTCAGACGAGGCGCCCGACGAAACCTTGTCGTAGCCGAAGATGATCTCTTCCGCCACGCGGCCGCCCATGGCAACCGAGAGGTTCGCCAGCATCTTGTCGCGATGATACGAGTAGCTGTCACGCTCCGGCAGGCGCATGACCATGCCCAGCGCGCGGCCGCGCGGGATGATCGTGGCCTTGTGGATCGGGTCGGATGCCGGTTCATGCAGCGAGACGAGCGCGTGGCCGGCCTCGTGATAAGCGGTCATCTTCTTCTCGTCGTCGGTCATGACCATCGAGCGGCGTTCCGCGCCCATCATGACCTTGTCCTTGGCGTCCTCGAACTCCTGCATGGCGACCAGGCGCTTGTTGCGGCGCGCGGCGAGCAGGGCGGCTTCGTTGACGAGGTTGGCCAGATCGGCACCCGAGAAGCCCGGCGTGCCGCGCGCGATCACGCGCGGGTTGACGTCGGGCGCCAGCGGCACCTTCTTCATGTGCACGGCCAGGATCTTCTCGCGGCCATCGATATCCGGCACCGGCACCACGACCTGACGGTCGAAGCGGCCCGGGCGCAGCAGCGCGGGATCCAGCACGTCGGGGCGGTTGGTCGCCGCGATGATGATGATGCCCTCGTTGGCCTCGAAACCGTCCATTTCGACCAGAAGCTGGTTCAGCGTCTGCTCGCGTTCGTCGTTCGAGTTGCCGAGGCCGTGACCGCGATGGCGGCCGACCGCGTCGATTTCGTCGATGAAGACAATGCAGGGCGCGTTCTTCTTGGCCTGTTCGAACATGTCGCGCACGCGGCTGGCGCCGACGCCCACGAACATCTCGACGAAGTCCGAGCCGGAGATCGTGAAGAACGGCACGCCCGCCTCACCGGCGATGGCACGGGCGAGCAGGGTCTTGCCGGTACCCGGCGAACCGACCAGCAGCGCGCCCTTCGGGATCTGGCCGCCCAGCTTGGAGAAGCGGGTGGGATCGCGCAGGAACTCGACGATTTCCTCCAGTTCCTCCCGCGCTTCGTCGATGCCGGCGACATCGTCGAAAGTCACGCGGCCCGAACGCTCGGTCAGCATCTTGGCTTTGGACTTGCCGAAGCCCATCGCGCCGGAACCGCCGCCCTTCTGGACCTGGCGCAGCGCGAAGAACGCAATGCCGACGATCAGCAGGAAGGGAAGGGTCTGCGCGAGGATATAGACGAGCAGGCTGCCTTCCTCGGGCGTCTTGCCGGCATATTGCACGCCGCTCTGCTGAAGCAGCGGAGTGAGCGTGGTGTCGCCGGGGACGGGGACGGTGCGGAACGTGTCGCCGTTCTTCATCTTCCCATCGATGCTGTCCTCTCCCACTTCCACGCTCTGGACGCTGCCTTCGGCAACTTTCGCGCGGAAATCGGAATAGGCGATCATGGGCCCGCTCTCGCTGCGGGTGTTGAACATGGATACCACCATGAGGAGCGCGAGAAAGATGCCGCCCCATACGAGCAGGCTCTTGACCCAGGGATTGCCGCTAGGCTGATCGTCGTTCATCTTGGGAGAAACCGTCCTTTCGCCCGCCAATGTAGGGTCGGGCGGCTGAATCGCAAGTTAGCAGAGCCAGTCAGTGTAATCGTTTCGGCTCCGAGATGCGACATTGCTGATCATTCCGCTTCGGCAAAACGGCTTGGCGGCAGGTGAAGGGTCATTTTTGCCCCGCTGCGACCCGAATCGCAGGGCAGATTTTCCAGCGTGAGCCGGGCTTCGAGCTGGCGACTCAGGACACGGGAAATCCGCAGGCCGATCGATTCGGCATGGTCGGGCTCGAAGTCCGGCGCCAGGCCCGCGCCGTCGTCTTCCACGCTGAGGGCGATGCCTTCGCTCTGGCGGCGCACGTCGATGCGAATGAGGCCGCTGTCGCGCGCAGCCAGGCCGTGTTCCAGCGCATTGGCCATGGCTTCGGAGAGAATCAGGGCCACGGGCACGGCGGCATCGGGCCGCAGTACGATGCCGGGCTCCACGGCGACCTTGCAGGCAATGTCTTCCCGGCCGCTCGAATCCATGACTTGCCCCGAGAGATCGTGGACGAAGCGGTCGAGCGGCACGAGTTCGCCGTCCGGTCGATAGAGCTGGCGCTGGATCCGGCCGATCACCTGCAACCGGCCGGCGGCATTGGCGATGGCGCGGCGGGCGGTCGGTTCCTCCAGCCCGCGCAGTTGCAGCGACAGGACGGCGCCGATCATCTGCAGGTTGTTGCCCACCCGGTGCTGAAGCTCCTGGAACAGCAGCTCGGTACGTTCCGCCAGCACGCCGCGCTCTTCGGCCAGCAGGCGGACTTCCTCCTGCGCGAGGTGAAGGCGCGCGTTGAACCGTTGCATCAGATGCACGAGGGCAATGTCCACCGCCACCACGCCGGTGTAGAAGGCCAGCGAAACCAGCGACTTGTAATCTAGCGCCAGCCCGAAACGGGGCGGGATGAACAAGTACCAGGCAAAGAACCCGCAGATCACCGCAGCCATGATCCCCGGCCGGGGGCCGAACAGGAACGAGGACAGGATCACGGCGGGAAAGAACGTGAGATAAGGATAGCCCGGCGGAAAGGCGGCATCCAGTTCCCACCGCAGCCAGGCCGCCAGGATGCAGAGCGCCACCGTGGTGCCGTAGCGCACCAGTGGCCGCTCCGGGATCAGGGGCAGCCGTTCGATGAACGGGGTGGAGAACAGCACTGGTCGGTTCATGTCGGGCAAGTCTCTCGCTTCGCCGGGAGCAGCGAGTGTCCGTCCGGGCTGCGCGGGGATGTGTGCGTGCTGTATCCTCCCCGGCGCAAGCGGAAGGCGATTTCCATCAAGCCAATGACGCGTGGTGGGCGCGCTGGTTCCCTGCGGCTCGGGCATTCGGCGCGGTTCCTGCCGATTTCGCTCCGGCGTGCAGCGCTCTTGCTCTCGCGGGCGGTTTGTCGGAGGTAAGGCGCCGGAGGGCCGGGCACTGGCGTGGCAACGGCCCGGACAAGATGGGAGCCCCTGCGGGCATGAAGACAGCCGACCGCATTCATCCGGTCTATGCGGAAATGGAGCGCACGGTGTTCGACCGCATGTCGGCGCTCGCGCGCGAACATGGGGCGATCAACCTGGGGCAGGGTTTTCCGGACGGGACGCCCCCGCCGGCCTTGCTGGAGGCGGCAAGCCGCGGCCTGTTCGAACGGTCGAACCAGTATCCGCCCGGCGCGGGCCTGATCGAACTGCGCGAGGCGATCTGCGGCTATTACCGGCGGCGGCAGGGCCTGCCGGTTACCGCGGAGCAAGTCACCGTGACCTCGGGCGCGACGGAGGCGCTGGCTGCGGCCATCTTCGCCTTCGTGCAGCCGGGGGACGAGGTGATCCTGTTCCAGCCCGCTTATGACGCCTATGCGCCGCTGGTGCGCCGGGCGGGCGGCGTTCCCGTCTCGATCCCGCTGCTGCCGCCGGAGTTCCGCTACCCTGCCGAGGCGCTGGAGGCAGCGATCACGCCGCGGACGCGGGCGCTGATGTTCAACGACCCGCTTAACCCGGCGGGCACGGTCGCCAGCCACGAGGAACTCGCCGCGATCGCGCGGGCCTGCACCGCGCACGATCTCATCGCGATCAGCGACGAGGTCTGGGAAGATGTGCGTTTCGACGGGGTTCCGCACCGCTCGCTCATGGCGTTCCCCGGCATGGCCGACCGGACGGTTAAGATCGGCTCGGCAGGCAAGATCTTCGGGCTGACGGGCTGGAAGATCGGCTGGATGATCGCCGCCGATGCGCTGGGCACGGCGATTTCGCGCGCGCACCAGTTCCTGACTTATGCCACGGCGGTGCCGCTGCAATGGGCCGTGGCGGAAGGGCTCTCGCTCCCGGATGCCGTGCTGGCGGGGCAACGGGCGCAATGGGCGGAATCCCGCGAGCAGCTGAAGGCGGGGCTGGCGCAGGCGGGCTTCGTCGTTCTGCCGAACGCGGCGACCTGGTTCCTCAATGTCGACTTGTCCGCCTCGGGCATCGGCCTTGCGGACCGGACTTTCAGCGAGCGGGCGGTGGTGGAGGCCGGGGTGGCGACCGTGCCGGTTTCCGCGCTCTACCAGGGCGCGCAGGCGCCAGGCCATTTGGTCCGCTTCTGCTTCACCAAGCCGGCGGAAGTGCTGGACGAGGCCGTGCAGCGCCTTGCACGGTTTCGGCATGCGTTGGCCGGATGAGACGCGCGCGCGATCGTTGAAAAATGCCCATGCGGGCATTTCTTGAGACGGCACCGGCCCGCACCCCGAATTCGCGGGTCGCGAATTCTCAGGCGTTCAGGCCGCCGTTCACGCTGATGACTTGCCCGGTGATCTTCGCGGCCCCGTCGGAACAGAGGAACAGGGCCAGCGGCGCGATGTCGTCCGCGGTCGGCAGCCCCAGGCCGGCACGGCGGGCGGCGCGGGCCATCCGCTCCGATCCCATGCGGATGGCGCTTTCGCTGCCCTCGACGAAGCTGGTGGACAGGGCGTGGGCGCGGATGCCGTCACGCGCGGCTTCGACGGCGAAATTGCGCACAAAGCCGATGGTCCCGGCCCGGGCCGCGCCGATCAGGCTCTGGCGCGCCGCCGCGTAGATCCCCGCGTCGGAGACGAGGGCGATGAACGTGCCGCCCTGCGTCCCCAGAAAACCGTAGCTGGCGAGCGCGAGCCGCTCGACCCAGCCGACGGAGACATTGAGGAAATCGCCGAAGGTCTCGGGCGCGGTCTCGGGCAGCAGTCCGGTTATGCCGAGCGGCCCGGTGGAGACGCAATCGATCACCGCGTCGATCCGGCCATATTGCTCGCCCACTTCGGCGATCAGGGTTTCCGCCGCGTCCTCTTCCCAGACATCGGCAATGAAGCCATCCACGGTGCCGAGGTAGGAAAGCCCGGTGACGAGCGCCGTCACTTTTTCCTGGGTGCGTCCATGAAGAGCGACCTTCCAGCCATGGGCCAGGGCCTGGCGGGCGATGGCACTGCCGATCGAACCGCTGCCGCCGGCGAGAAGCAGGACTTTCTGGTCGCTCATCGTATCCTTTTCGGCTTGCCCGTGGGAATGGTCAGTCGCTTTCGAACGCCGCGCGCATGTCGTCGTCGGCCAGATCGGAGAACTTGGTGATCCGCGCTTCGAAGCGCAGGCGCACCTTGCCGGTGGCGCCGTGGCGCTGCTTGGCGATGATCAGTTCGGACAGGCCGGTGATGCGCTCCATGTGTTCGCGCCATTCGTTCCACTTGGCGTGGACGTCTGGCGGATCGTTATCGCCGGGTTCGCGCGGTTCGACGCCCTTGGCGTAGTAATCCTCGCGGAACACGAACCAGACCATGTCCGCGTCCTGCTCGATCGAGCCCGATTCGCGAAGGTCGGAAAGCATCGGCCGCTTGTCCTCGCGCGACTCCACCGCACGAGAAAGCTGCGACAGCGCGATCACCGGAACGTGCAGTTCCTTGGCGAGCGTCTTCAATCCGCGCGAGATTTCCGAGATTTCGTTGACGCGGTTGTCGTTGGCGCGGCCGGAGCCCTGGAGCAGCTGCAGGTAGTCGATGATCACCAGGCCGATATTGTGGCGGCGCTTCAGGCGGCGCGCACGGGTACGCAGGCCGGCGATGGTGAGGCCGGGCGTATCGTCGATATAGAGCGGCAGTTCGGCCAGGCGCTGGCTGGCGAAGGAGAGCTGCTGGAAATCCTCGCGGCTGATCTTGCCCATGCGCAGCGCTTCGGAGCTGATGCCCGACTGTTCGGCCAGGATACGCGTGGCCAGCTGGTCGGCGCTCATTTCGAGGCTGAAGAAGGCCGTTGCCGCGCCGACCGATTTCTCGGCCGGAATGCCGTCGGCCAGGTCGCGCTGGAGCCGGTCGGAGGCGTTGAAGGCGATGTTGGTGACGAGCGAGGTCTTGCCCATGCCGGGACGGCCGGCAAGGATGATAAGGTCGGAATCATGCAGGCCGCCGATCTTGCCGTTGACCGAATTGAGGCCCGTGGTCTTGCCCGAGATATGGCCGCCCGAATTGAACGCCTTCTCGATGGCGCCGATGGCGGTGCGGGTGGCGGCGGCGAAGCTCTTGGCCTCGTTCGCGGTCGAAGCGCCTTCGGCCACTTTGTACAGTGCGGCTTCCGCGCGTTCCACCTGCTCCATCGGTTCGACCGATTCGGAGGTGTCCATCGCCTCGGCCACGAGATTGCGGCCCACCGAGATCAGCTCGCGCAGCAGGGCAAGGTCGTAGATCTGGTCTGCCAGCTCGCGCGGGGCCAGCAGGCCCTGTCCGTCGGCCGTGAGGCGGGCGAGGTAGGACACGCCGCCCAGCGCCTTCAGCGCTTCGTCCGATTCGAAATAGGGGCGCAGGGTAACCGGCGTCACCACCGCCTTGCGATCGAGCAGTTGCAGGATGCGCTCGTAGATCCGGGCATGGACCGGTTCGTAGAAGTGCATCGGGGTGAGCTGYGTCTGCAGTTCCTCGATCACCCGGTTGTCGATCAGGACGGCGCCCAGGAATGCGGCCTCGGCCTCGACGTTGGCGGGCAGACTGCGGGCTTCGGCCTCGGGTGCGAGGGCAATGGCGGCTTGTTGTGACATGAGGGGGCGGACAATGCCCCATCTCGCCCCCCGGCAGCAAGCGAGCAGAAGAGTGATATTAATCCACAGGGTGTTGAGGAGCGGTTTTGGGCCGGGATGACGTCTCCCCCCGGGGGTGCCTTCGACATCCGGTGCCGCTCGAATCGGGCGGGCACCTGTTTTTGCCTGACCGTGCGTTCGGACAAAAACGCCCACGCTACAACGCCCCTTGCGACCCCATGCTGCGAACGCGTAAAGGGCAAGGGAACATGTCCGATCCGCGCATCTCCCATATCGAGCTGGACGACGCGACCATCCTGTGGCGCAACGCCGATATCGAGCAGGAGCGGCGCATCGCCATTTTCGACCTCATCGAAGACAACGTCTTCAAGCCGGTCCGCGCCTTCGAGGCGGGGCACGAGGGGCCTTACCGGCTGCGCCTCTCCGTTCGCGACGGTCGCCTCTCGCTGGAACTGGGCGACGAATCCGGCAATCCGCTGGAGACCATGATGCTGGGGCTGGCCCGTTTCCGCCGGCCCGTGCGCGAATATTTCGCCGTTTGCGAAAGCTACTACCAGGCGATTCGCAAGGCTTCCGCCCAGGAAATCGAGACGATCGACATGGCCCGGCGCGGCATCCACGATTCGGCCGCCGAACTCCTGCTTGAAAGGCTGGACGGCAAAGTCGCCACCGATCACCCCACCGCACGCAGGCTTTTCACGCTGATCTGCGTCCTGCATATTCGCGGCTGAAGGGGGCTTCACGATGACGAGGAAGGGTTTGGCCGCCAAGGCGCGCGCGCGCATCCTGTGGCGTATCGCCGCGGTGCTGTTGCTGCTGGCGCTTGTCGCCGGGGGCTGGGGCTGGTGGCATCTGCGCCACTGGACGCCCGACCGTTCGATCTATCCCATGCAGGGCGTGGAAATCGGCGCCGCCGACGGTGAGGTGAACTGGAAATCGCTCAAGGCGGTCGGCGTGGACTTCGCCTATATCGATGCCAGCGCCAGCGTCAGCGCCTTTGCGCGCGATCCGCGCTTCGTCGCCAATTTCGTGGCAGCCAAGGCGGCGGGGCTGCAAGTGGGGGCCGTCCACCGCTACGATCCCTGCCAGCCGGCGGAAATGCAGTCCGCCAATTTCGTCACCACCGTGCCGCGCGATTCGGCATTGCTGCCGCCGGCCATCGACCTCGACATCCTGGCGGACGGCTGCCCCACCAACGTGTCCGACGCTAAAGTCGAAAGCGAGTTGATGACTTTCATCAACCAGATCGAGACGCACGCAGGCAAGCCGGTGATTCTCAAGGTCAGCAAGGCTTTCGAGGACCGCTACCGCATCGCGGCCAAGCTGGATCGCAACCTCTGGCTGGTGCGCGATCGCATGCTGCCCGACTATGGCGGCCGGCCGTGGTCCCTGTGGACGGCGAACGGCTCGCTCGCGAGCGAGATTGCGCAAGGGGGGCTGCGCTGGGTAGTGGTGCAGCCATGACTTTCACCACTCAACAGCGCGACGCCCTGCTCGTGGCCGCGCGCGAGGCCGCGTCGCGCGCCTATGCGCCCTATTCGAAGTTCCATGTCGGCGCCGCGCTGCTCATGGCGGACGGCTCGGTGGTCACAGGGGCCAATGTCGAAAACGCCAGCTATGGCCTGTCGCTCTGCGCGGAAACGGTTGCGGTTTCCGCGATCCTGTCGTCCGGGCAGCCCGGAAAGCTGGAAGCCGTGGCCGTGACCGGCGGCGCTCCGGGCGCGGCGGGGCAGGGCGATACCGTCACCCCCTGCGGGCGCTGCCGCCAGATCCTCAACGAGATCGCGCAAGTCGGCGGCACCGACCCGGTGGTCTGGTGCGACGGCGCGGAAGGCGTGCTGGAAACGACGCTGTCCGCGCTGCTCCCTCACGCTTTCGGACCTGCCAACCTCCTGTAGGACAAGGGGTTTCCCCCCTTTGGCGATGCACGCACCGCCGCGCTGTCCTTTCGGAGCGGCGCGGCAGCGCATCGCTTTGTCGGAATCCTATTGTCAACTAAATTAGTTGAGTTATGGTGCGTCTAGTCGGGACGTAGACAGAGTCGACCGGCGGTATCCCCAACAGCGTTGGAGCACCCCATGACACACTACCGTTATCCCCGTGCGCAGGACCATGTGCCGCTGATTCTCCTGGTGCCCGGCGCGCCCCTTGCCGAAGGGCACTGGATGAGCCGCTGGGCGCGCTGGAGCGAGCATTGCCGTGTGCTGGAGCTGGGCCTCTGGGACGAGCCGCATCGCAATACCTGGGTCAACAAGCTCAACCTCGCGGTTCGCCGCGCCGACCGGCCGGTGGTGATCGTCACTGACGACATCGCCGCCCTCGCGCTTGCCTGGTGGGTGGAGTTCGAGGGACTGGGCGCGGAAAACCCGGTGCTCGGCGCGATCGTCGTCAATCCGCCGAACATGGACCTGCCGGGTGCTGACCGCCGCCTTTCGCGCTTCGGCGCCTGTCCGCGCCAGGCGCTGCCCTTCACTTCGTTCATGGTCGGCGATCTGGATGCGTCGATGGCGCAGCAACGCTCGATGATCCGGCTGGCCAAGGACTGGGATTCGTTCCCCGTCTGCGACGACACGCGCGGCGACTGGGCCTCGGGCTGGATGATGCTGCAGAGCGTGCTCGGCGAAGTGCCGGCGGCCGCCGTCTCGCCGTCCTGGAGCTACGACGAGAACCTCGCCGTCAGGCAGGCCTTGCGGCAGTGGGCCGGGATCTGATCCGGTGAACGGATAGTTCCTTTCACCGCGGCGGGCTTGGGATGCCGAACCTTCAGGCGTCCCAAGCCCGCCGCGGCCGTTCTTACTTGCCGTCCTGCTCGACCAGCCATTCCAGCAGCGCGCCCATGCAGTCCTTGCCGAGCTGGGCCGAGCGTTCCGGGCTCCAGCCCTGGCGCGGGTCGGCGGCCTCGTCATGGTCCTTGAACGGCATTTCCAACGTCATGGACACGGCGCCGAAGCGCTCGGCGACCTGATTGGTGGACATCGTCAGGTTGCCCTTGCCCGGCTGGGCGGTGGAGTAGCCGAGGCGGGTCTGGAAGTCCGGCGTGCGGCGTTCCAGGATCGTCGCGTAGCGGTCGTAACCCTGCTTCTGCTCGGCCTTGAGCGAGGGGATGCCCTCGAAACCGGCCAGGAAGACGGCGGGGATGGCTTCGTCGCCGTGGATGTCCATGGCGAAGTCCACGCCGGTTTCGTCCATGGCGGCCAGGATCGCGAGCACTTCGGGAGACCTCTCGGCGCTGGGCTCGGCCCATTCGCGGTTGAGGTTCACGCCCGCCGCATTGGTGCGCAAGTGGCCTCGCGCCGAACCATCCGGGTTCATGTTGGGCACGACGTGGAAGCGGCACCGCTTGCGCAGTTCGCGCCCGACCGAATCGGCGGGATCGGCCAGCACTTCCAGAGCGCCCTCCATCCACCATTCGGCCATCGATTCGCCGGGATGCTGGCGGGCATAGAGCCAGACCTGCTTGAGTCCGTCGCCCATGGAGAGGCAATCGAGCGGGCGGCCGTCCAGCGTGGTGCCGAGCAGGCGGTAGTCCACTTCCTCAAGCCCTGCGAGCGAGGCGATGAGGTCGTGATGGCGCTCCATCGAATAGGGCGCGAAATAGGCGAACCAGGCCAGTTCGCTGTCAGGCGTGTGGCGGATGGTGAGCGTTCCGCCGTCCTTGCCGCCGTCCCAGGTGGTTTCGGCGCGGCCCCAGAACTGGCGGTCTTCCGAGGCGCAAGCGCGGTACCCGGGCCAGCCCAGCGGATAGGCCGAGGCGTTGAGGCCGGTGATCTTCAGCGTCAGTTCCTCGCCCGCGATGCTCTGGCCGGGGGCGGCGCTGACACGGAAGTGGAACCACTGGAGGAAGTCCGATTCGTGATCCGGGCGGATCTTGAGTCGCGCGGTGGTGCCGTCGATGGAAAGGACTTCGATGTTGCCGGAATCGAATGCGGAGGAGATCTGGATGCTGGTCATTTCACCAGGATAGTTTCACCCGACTTGCCCGGAAACCCCTTGAACAACGCTTCGGCCATTTTTGCAGCGCCCAGCGAAGTTTGCGCCACGGGAGACTTGGAGCCGACAGTGAAGGCGGCGCGGCCTTCCCAGATGGTGCGGCCGTCCGGGCGGTCCTTGATCATCACGTGCATGCGGGTATCCACCTGGTCCTGCGGTTTGCCGGCCAGGTTGATGCCCAGCCCCAGGCCGAGGCCCGATCCGTAGCTGCCGGTGCTGCCGCCCACGCCCACCGAGACGGGACTGCGGCGGGCGCCGGGCTGATAGACCTGTCGCTCCACCGAGAGCACCGCCACTTGCGTGTCGCGCACGGCTTCTCCGGGAAGGGCCTGGCGGTAGCCGACTTTCGCCAGCTCCTGCGCCACGGCGGCGGCGTAAGTACGGAATTCCAGGCTGGAGGCATCCTGTGCATTGGCAGGATCGACGCGAATCACCCCGCGTCCGAGCATCGATGCGTCCGGAGCGCTGAACCGCGTGACTTCCACCGGCCCGACTTGCGCGGCGCAGCCGCCCAGAGCCAGCGCTCCGGCGAGAAGGGGGGGCATGAACAGGGGGGCGAATGGACGGATGCGGATCATGTCAGGCTCTCCTGAGGCGGTTCCTCATGCAATAAACCCCCGTGAAGGGAGAAAGTCGCACGGGCGGCTTGCGGGGTTGCGCTTGGTCGGCGGTTCAGTCTGCCGGCGGTTCAGTCTGCCGGCGGGGGCAAGCCGGCCGGCGGGCAGGCACGTGCCCCGGCGCGGCACTTTCAGCCCTGGGGGGCGGACACGCCTACCGGGTCGGCCTTGGGGAAGCCGTCGAACAGGGCGGCGGCCAGCTTGCCGGCAATGCGGTAGTCCGGCCAGTTGTCGTCGCCTTCGCGCGTGGCGATCGTGGCATAGCCTTCCCACAGCACTTTGCCACTCGCCTTGTCGACGATCCGGGTGTCGAGCCGGGTGCCGATCAGCGCCGTGCGGGGCTTGGTGAGGTCCACGTTCACGGCCAGCCCGTAGGCCGAGCCGCGATTGCTGACGCCCATGGCCGCGGTGCCGCTGACCGGATTCCGCTTTTCCTCGGCAGGGGTCAGGACCTGGCGGCTGATCTTCAACTCGGCCACTTGCCCGCCATTGTCTTCCTTGTGCTGGGTGTCGTAGCCCGCGCCGACGAGGGCATCGACGATGGCGGCCTCATAAGCGGCGCGCTCGGCGCCGGGGACCCACTGGCCTTCGCCCGAATCGGACTGGACCGAAACCACGCCGTGGCCGAGATCGGCCGCTTGCGGATCCTGGGCCACGAATCGGCTCACTTCCACGCGGCCTTCGCGCGAATCCTTCGTGCGGCTGGAGGACATCGGCGCGCCGACCGGGCCGCCCATCAGCGGGTCGCCCCCTCGATCGCCCCAGCCGGAACCCCAGCCCGAACCATAACCGCCACCCCAGCCGGGACGGGCCTGAAGCGCGGGAGCGGCAAGCAGCGTTGCGACCATTCCAGTAGCGAAAATCGCGGTTTTTAGCGTCTTCATTGTTCGTTGGGGTCCGAAAAGGCGATTGGCGAAGAATCGGTTGGGTCGCACCCGAACCTGGGTTATGGGCGCTTGCGATTGCCTTGGGATGAACGGCAAAACGAAGCTCTTGCACGAGGTGGAATGGCCCCTCGGGCTTGACTTTGCAAGCCGCTCCCACTAACGGCGCCACTTCCTATTTTGCGGCGGCCCCAGTTTGCTTGGTGCAACCGCCGGACCACGCAAGACGAGACTAGACATGAAGATTACGAACAGCCTGAAGTCGCTCAAGGGTCGTCACCGGGACAACCGCGTGATCCGCCGTCGCGGCCGCACTTACGTCATCAACAAGACCAACCGTCGCTTCAAGGCCCGCCAGGGCTGATTCGTCTGTCTGTCCCTGCCATCGGGCGGGGATGACCAAGGCGGACGGGCGATTGCGTCTGACGACATGAGGCCCCCGCCAGGTGCGGGGGTCTTGTCATGTCTGCTGTCCAAGAAAACCATCCTGCCGAAGCGCGCGGGCCTGTAGCGGCGCCTGTAGCGGCCGTCGTGTTCGATGTCGGGCGCGTCCTCGTCGAGTGGGACATGCGCCTGCTTTTCGCCAAGCTGATCCCCGAGCCGGAGCGGCTGGACTGGTTCTGCACCACCGTCGTCACCGAGGAATGGCACTTCGAGCATGATGCCGGGCGCGACCTGGCGGAACTGGTGGCCGAGCGAAAGGCCGCGTTCCCGGGCAACGACGCCCTGATAGACGCTTACGCCACGCGGTTCCTGGAAACGATCCCCGGCAACGTCCCGGGCAGCCACGACATCGTTCGCGAGCTTGCGGCACAGGCCGTGCCGCTCTTTGCCATCACCAACTTCGCCAGCCCGTTCTGGCGCGAGTACCGCGCGGTGGAGCCGCTGTTCGACCTGTTCGGCGATATCGTCGTCTCCGGGGACGAGAAACTGGCCAAGCCCGACGCGCGCATCTTCGACCTGGCGGCGAAACGCTTCGGCCACGACCCGCAGGCGATGCTGTTCATCGACGACAATGCCGCCAACATCGCTTCGGCGCGGGCGCTGGGCTGGCAGGTGCATCATTTCCACGGCGCCCCGGCGTTGCGCGCGGACCTGACGGCGCGGGGCCTGCTGGAAGCCCAGGCAAGGCGAGATACCAAAGCCCCGGAGATTCCCGCGCCAGGATCAGTGAATTAGCCAACTGCACTTAGCACCTGCAGCGCACGCATTCGCTGCCGGAGATTGCGCGGGAAAGCGTGCTCCAGACCAAATCGGTCCGAATTCTGCCGATCCGCGCAGGAATTTTTCTTTCGCACTTGCAGCGTAACCGCTTGGCAAGCTCGTTTCCGTGTTGCATCACGTGGACAAACGGGAGTCACAATGACGGCTACGGGCGGAACCAACTACGACGAGATGCTCAACGAGGATGGGTCGGTGAGACCTGCCTACGCCGACTTTCGAAAATGGTACGACTCGCAGGACAAGGCCTGGCTGAAACGGCAGGACGCCGAGGCGGAGCGCTTCTTCCGCCGCATCGGCATCACCTTCAACGTCTACGGGAACGATGCCGCCGAGGAGCGGCTCATTCCCTTCGACATGATCCCCCGCATCATCACCGCCCGCGAGTGGCGCAAGCTGACGCAGGGCATCGAGCAGCGGGTGCGGGCGCTCAATGCCTTCCTGCAGGACCTCTATCACCGCCAGGAGATCATCCGCTCCGGCCGCCTGCCGATCTCCGCGCTCCGCAACAATGAGGCGTTCCTGTCGCAGATGATCGGGATGACGCCGCCGGGGGGCGTCTATACCCATATCGTCGGCATCGATCTCGTCCGCACCGGGCCGGAAGAGTTCATGGTGCTGGAAGACAATGCCCGCACGCCGTCCGGCGTCTCGTACATGCTCGAGAACCGCGAGACGATGATGGCGATGTTCCCGGAGCTGTTCACGCGCATCCCGGTGCGCCCGGTTTCCGACTATCCGCGCCGTCTGGCCCGCTCGCTGCGGGCCTGCGCGCCGCCGGCGTACGATGGAGGAAAGGGCGGCGGCACCCGTCCGACCGTGGCCGTGCTGACGCCGGGCATCTACAATTCCGCTTATTTCGAGCACGCCTTCCTGGCCGACCAGATGGGCGCGGAACTGGTGGAAGGCCGCGATCTTCGCGTGGTGGACGGCCGAGTCGCCATGCGCACGACCACCGGCTACAAGGCGATCGACGTGATCTATCGCCGCGTCGACGACGACTATCTCGATCCCCTGAGCTTCCAGCCCGATTCGGCGCTGGGCGTTTCGGGGATCATGGACGTCTACCGTGCGGGCGGCATTACCATCGCCAATGCGCCGGGCACCGGCATCGCCGACGACAAGGCGATCTACAGCTACATGCCCGAGATCGTCGAGT
Organism: Novosphingobium sp. YAF33; assembly: GCF_052113265.1. Taxonomy (NCBI): domain Bacteria; kingdom Pseudomonadati; phylum Pseudomonadota; class Alphaproteobacteria; order Sphingomonadales; family Sphingomonadaceae; genus Novosphingobium; species Novosphingobium sp. YAF33. The sequence goes on along the minus strand of NZ_JBFRCW010000002.1, from coordinate 352,956 downwards.
TCTATACCGGCGAGAAACCGATCCTGGCCAATGTGCCGACCTGGCGCTGCTCGGAAAGCGATTCCCTGGCCTATGTGCTCGACAATCTGGCCGAACTGGTGGTCAAGGAGGTCCATGGCTCGGGCGGCTACGGCATGCTGATCGGCCCGGCCGCCTCGAAGAAGGAACTGGCCGATTTCGAGGCCAAGCTGCGCGCACGGCCGGACAATTACATCGCCCAGCCGACGCTTTCGCTATCCACCGTGCCGATCTTCACCAAGGAGGGACTGGCGCCGCGCCATGTGGACCTGAGGCCGTTCGTGCTGGTTTCGCCCGAAGGCATCGACATCACGCCGGGCGGGCTCACCCGCGTGGCGCTGAAGAAGGGATCGCTGGTGGTCAATTCCTCGCAAGGTGGCGGCACCAAGGATTCGTGGGTGCTGGACGAATGAGGGCTATGGGACGGGTGAGGGCGCGCTGATGCTGGGACGGGCCGCCAACGGCGTATACTGGATGAGCCGCTATCTCGAACGGGCGGAAAACACCGCGCGCCTGATCGACGTGGGTTTCCACCTCGCGCTGACGCGGGGCAACAAGCATTCGCAGGACGAGGAGTGGAAGTCGGTCCTGACCACCACCGGGCTGGTGGGGAACTATTGCCGCGTCCACGGTGGGTTCAACGGGCCCCAGGTGTTCAACTTCCTGCTGCGGGACAAGGACAATCCCGGCTCGGTCCTGGCCATGGTCGAGAACGCGCGCACCAATGCCCGCATGGTGCGCAACAGCCTGACCAACGCCGTATGGGAAACCACCAACGAAGGCTGGATGCATTTGCGCGACCTGCTCGCGCGGCCGGTTCGGGAGACCAACCTGGGCGAAGTGCTGGGCCAGATCCGCCGCACCGGCACGCTCGTGCGCGGGGCGCTGGAAGGGACGATGCTGCGCAACGAGGTGTTCAACTTCTCGCGCATCGGGACGTTCATCGAGCGGGCGGACAGCACCGCGCGCATCCTCGACGTGAAATACTACGTCCTGCTGCCCTCGGCGGCCTGGGTCGGCTCCAGCCTGGACAATGTGCAGTGGGACACGCTGCTGCGCTCGGTGGCGGGCAACCGTGCCTATTCCTGGCTCAACGCCGGCGCCATGGACTCGCGCGGGATCGCCCGGTTCCTAATCCTGGACGGGCAGTTTCCGCGCAGCCTGGTCTTCTGCTACGACAAGCTTCGCAGCAACATGGCAGGCCTCGCCAAGGAATATGGCGGAGAGACATCCGCGCACGCGCTTCTGCGCGCCACCGGCGGCGCGCTTCAGGAAACCTCGATCGAGGCGATCTTCGAGATGGGCCTGCACGAATTCCTGCAGGATTTCATCGGCAAGACCAGCCGGCTGGGCAGTGCCATCGCCGCCGATTACCGCTTCAACGAATAGGACGGCTTGTTCCATGCTTCTGACCGTCACGCACACCACGCGCTACGCTTTCGCCGCTCCCGTCACGCACGGATTGCAGCGGCTTCGGCTGCGGCCCAAGACCACTCACGGGCAGGAAGTGCTCGACTGGACGATGGAACTGACCGGCGCGCGCCACGAGGTGGGCTACGACGATCAGCACCAGAACCACACCTCGCTCGTTTCCATCGAACCGGGCGCCCGGGAAGTCACCGTCACCTGCGCGGGCACGGTGCGCACGAGCGACAACAACGGCATCACCGGCGCGCATGGCGGGCATGCTCCGCTCTGGTGCTTCCTGCGCGCGACGCCGCTGACACGCGCCGGCAAGGGGGTGCGTTCGCTGCTGGCCTCCGTCGATGCCGACAAGTCGGACCTCGTGGGGTTCCTCCATGTCCTTTCCAGCGCCATCGCCGCGCGCGTTGCCTATGTGCCGGGCGCCACGGACGTGCGCACGACGGCGGAACAGGCGCTGACGGCAGGAAAAGGCGTCTGCCAGGACCACGCCCATATCTTCATCAGCGCCGGGCGCCTGCTGGACATCCCGATGCGCTATGTCGGCGGCTATCTGCGCATGAACGACCGGGTGGAGCAGGATGCCGGGCACGGCTGGGCAGAGGCGCATGTTCCGGGGCTGGGCTGGGTCGGATTCGACGTTTCCAACGCGATCTGCCCGGATGAAAGGTATATCCGCGTAGCCAGCGGCTCAGACTATGCAGAGGCGGCTCCGGTTACGGGTGTGGCCACGGGCGCGGGGGAAACCCGGCTGGACGTGCATTTGTCCGTGGAGGAGAACCTGCTAGGACAGCAGCAGCAACAGCAGTCCGCAGACGGCGGGCAGCGGCAGATACAAGGCGGCTGAAACGGCCGCGGTCCCGTGAATGGTCGCGCGGGACGCAGGAATTCAGGGGTTTTTGATTCCATGACCTATTGTGTAGGCATGATGCTGGATCGCGGACTCGTCTTGATGAGTGACACCCGCACCAATTCGGGCGTCGACAATATCTCCACGTTCCAGAAGATGTATCACTGGGAAATCCCGGGAGAGCGCATAATCACCCTGATGACGGCGGGCAACCTGGCCACCACCCAGGCGGTCATCAGCCAGCTGGAAGAACGCAACAAGGCCCCGGCGGAGCGGCACAATTCCCTGCTGGAAGCGCCCACCATGTTCCAGGTGGCCACGGTGGTCGGCAATCTCCTCCAGGACATCATCACCGAGCGCGCCAGCGACAATGGCCAGAAGGCGGCGACGGGCACCTTCAGCGCCTCGATGATCGTGGCCGGGCAGATCAAGGGCATGGAGCCGCGGCTTTTCCTGATCTACCCCGAGGGCAATTTCATCGAAGCCAGCTTCGATACGCCCTTCTTCCAGATCGGCGAAACCAAGTACGGCCGCCCGATCCTGATCCGCGGCTACGACCGGAGCATGACTTTCGAGCAGGCGGTGAAGCTGATGTGCGTCTCCTTCGATTCGACCGTGAAGGCGAACCTATCGGTCGGCCTGCCGCTGGACCTGCTGGTGCTGGAACAGGACCGCTTCACCCCCCTCCACGACCGGCGGATCGAGCCGAACGATCCGTATTTCCAGTCGATTTCGGACGGCTGGGGAGAGGCGCTGCGTCAGGCGCTGGATGCTCTGCCGGACTACCGGATGGAAACCAGGCTCGATACCTCGGGCAATGGCGGCACCGGAAAGTCCTGAGCGTTCAGCGGCGCGGCTCCCTCCGCCGCGCCGAACTCAGTCCTCCAGCGCCGTGAAACGGAAGTCGCGGAACGTCGCTTCGCCGGGACCGGCCGCATAGAGGCCGGGCCGGAGCATCAGGAAACCGCCGCGCACATTGTGGTGGTAGCCCGAAACTTCCATGCCGCGATCGAAGCGCTTCCAGATGCGGCCGCCGTCTGCCGAGGTGTGGAAGGCGATGATGTGCCGCCGGTTGGTGAGGCGCATTCTCATGCGGCCACCATGGGGATTGGYGGGCCGGCCGCGCTCGATGCCATATTGGTGCGTGACGAAGCGCGTCTCGTCGAAGCCGAGGCCGGCGTAGAGCTTGTCGTCGTAGAACAGCAGCAGGCCCGCCGTGCCGCCGGGGGCCAGTTCGATGTCGCATTCGAACTGATAGCTGGTGTCGCCCGCAATCAGCAGCAGTGGCGAGCCGCTCGACGGGGCCAGGCCCTTGCCTTTGAGATGCAGGGCGCCGTCCGCGACGCGCACGCGGGCCGCCTCGTCAGGCGCGGGACGGAAGAACGACCATTTCGAACCCATCGCCAGCGGCTTGGAGAAATCGTCCGACAGCGCCATGCCGTGAGGCAGGGGATCGGCCACTTTCGGCGCGGGCAGCGGCTGCGACAGGTCTCCGCCGGTCATCCTGAACCAGCCGTCCGGCGTCCATTCGATCGTGTCGAGCAGGCATTGGCGTCCGAGCGTCCAGAAGCCGTTCTCGAAGCCATGGTAAAGCGTGTACCACCGCTTGTCCGGCCCTTCGACCAGCGAGGCGTGGCCGCGCGACCACCAGGCTTCGGACTGGCTTTCGGTGCGGACCAGCGGATTGCCGGGGTGCTGTTCCCAGGGGCCATGGATGGAGCGGGCGCGGGCGGCGATTACCATATGGCCGGTGGGCGGCCCGGCCGTGCCGCCCACTGCCGTGAGCATGTAGAACCAGTCGCCATGGCGGTGGATCTTGGGGCCTTCGGGCGAGAAACCTTCCACGTCCCAATCCTCGGGATAGTGCCAGGGATCGTAGACGTGCTCGACTTTGCCGGCCAGCGACAGCCCGTCTTCGGAAAGGCGAATCCGGTCCCCGCCCGAGAGGAACAGCCAGCGCGAGCCGTCCTCGCCCACGGCATGGCAGGGGTCGATATGGTCATGCAGGCCCAGCGGCTTCGGGTCGCTCCACGGGCCGTCGATATGATCCGCCCAGATCACGTAGATCTCGTTGGGCTCGGCCTTGACCGGGATGTAGAGGAAGTAGCGTCCCTCGTGCTTCTCCAGGCTCACCGCCCATACCGAGCCGATATTGCGGGTCAGCGCCGGTTTGCGGGGCTGCCAGTTCACCAGGTCGCGGCTGTGCCAGATGGTGAGGCCGGGGTAGGAATCGAAGCTGGAGAACGTGAGATAATAGTCTTCGCCGTCCTTGAGGATGGCGGGGTCGGGCCGGTCGCCCGAAAGGACGGGATTGAGCATCCTGCCGCCGCCGAGGCTGGAAACGCGCTGGTTGTCGAAGCCGCGGCGCCAGTTGCGGGCGGGCGCCGCCGGGGAGGACGGCGGAGCGCTACCCGTTCCGGGCGCCTTCGCGGCAGCCTCTCCACTTGCGAGAGTGGGGGCCGCAAGGCCGATGCCGCCGAGCAGGGCGGTCTTGAGTGCGTCGCGTCTGTCCATCGTCATCCCATTCTGCCCCGAATGTTTCGGCCGGTTCCTTCCGGCCATTTACCTCAGCCCCAGGTACTTCAGGCCAGGCCGACCGAGCGCGCCCAGGCCCGCCAGAGATCGGGCCACGCCTCGACCGGCTTGCCGATCGTGCCGCGCAGCCCGAAGCCGTGGCCGCCTTGCGCGAAGAGGTGGGTTTCCACCGGCACGCCCTGCGCGCGGAGCGCGGCGCGCAGGCGCAGGCTGTTGTCTACCGGGACGACGGGGTCGTCCTCGGCGTGAAGCAGGAAGTGCGGCGGCGCGCCCTTGGGCACCGTGCGCTCCGGCGAGTGCGCGGCTTCCAGTTCCGCTGTGGGCGCGGGGCCGAGCAGCAGGTCGCGGGATCCGGCATGGGCAATGGCCGGGTCCATCGAGACCACCGGATAGACCGGGGCCGCGCAGAACGGGCGCGCTGAAAGTCTGTCCGCCGCATCGACCGGCGCGTAGACTTTCGCGTCGAAGCGGGTGGAGAGGCTGGCGCAGACATGGCCGCCGGCCGAAAAGCCCATGGCGGCGACGCGCTCCGGCTGGATCCCGAAGTCTTTCGCACGGTGGCGGATCAGGCGCATGGCGCGCTGGGCATCGGCCAGCGGCACGTCCTGCCGATCCGCCCAGCCTTCGCCGGGGAGGCGGTAGAACAGCACGAAGGCCGTGAAGCCGCGCGCGGCAAGCCAGCGCGCCACTTCGTAGCCTTCCTTGTCGATCACGACGAGCCGGTAGCCGCCGCCCGGGGCGAGCAGCACCGCCGCGCCGTTGGGCCGGTCGGGCCGGAACACCACCATGCGCGGATGGGTGGTGCCGGTGACGGAGCGATCGTTGACCTGCCCATTGGCAGAGCGTTCGGTGACGGTTTCGACCGGCGGCGCTCCGGGCATTCCCGGCGCGCCTTTCGGCCAGAGGTCGATCGTTTCGGTGGGTTCCGGCAAGCCTGGCGGCGGCGCCTTGGCGGCATCGGCCGGGGGCGGTGTCGTGCCGGTATCGCCCGGCCTTCCGGTTTGGGCCAGGGCCTGGCCGGCGCTCAATCCAGGCAGCAGCCCGGAGGCGAGCGAAGCCGCCATGAACGATCGGCGGTCGATGGTCATGGCGGCTTCCTCTTCGTTATTTCAGTTCATGGCATTCGGCAGATGTATCGGCCGAACGTCAATACTTTGCGCGCGCGCCGAACAGGATCGTGCGGCCGAAGTGGTTGTTTTCGTAGTTGCGCTCCGCGAAGACGTCATTGAAGCGATAGCGATAGGCATCGGTCAGGTTGTTGCCGTCGATCGAGAGTTCCAGCCACTCCGTGGCCTTGTAGCGGATCGCCGCATCGATGCTGGTGTAGGAGCCATAGCCTTCGAAGATATTGCCCGTGGCGCTGGTCGCATCCACGAAGGGCCCGCGATAGCTGACCGAACCGCGAATGCTGAACTTGCCGTCGTCATAGTAGAGCGTGGCGTTGGCCGCCTTCTTGGATACGCCCAGCAGGGTCTGGGTATAGACCGCCGAGACGCCGGTGAGGGCGCAGGCACCTGTCGTGGCGTTGCGGGTACAGGCCGAAGTGGCCGGGCCGGTGATCGTGTAGTCGGCCTTGCTCTTGATGAAGGTGGCGTTGCCCTGGAAGCCCGTGTGGCTGAGGATGCCGGGCAGGAAAGTGAAGGGCAGTTGCAGGGCCACTTCCACGCCCTTCAGCGTCGCGCCCTGGCCGTTGACCTGCGAGGAGACGACATATTCCTGGTTGGGATCGTAGTTGATGTAGGCAGGCGTGCTCTGGCCCAGCACGTCGCGGCCGAGGCCGAGCTGCGGCAGGGTGGCCACGTAAGTGCCGGCGACCGGGAAGCTTTCGATCTTCTTGATGAAGGCCGCCACCGACAGCAGGGCTTGCGGGGCGAAGTACCATTCGGCCGAAAGGTCGAAATTGGTCGCGCGATAGGGATCGAGGAACGGGTTGCCGAACGTGACGCGGTAGTTGAAGCCGTCCACCGAGCCGCCCGGGTTGAGGTTGCCCAGCGAAGGCCGGGTGATGACCTTGGCGATGGCGCCGCGCAGGATCACGTCATGGCGCGGGTAGAGCGCGATGTTCATGGCCGGGAGCCAGTCGTCGTAATTGCGCTCCACGGTGGCGGCGACGCCGGCGGTGTAGCCGGTCGATTTCTGGCCGGTATGGGCATAGCGCATGCCGAAGTTGCCGGCATATTCGAGCCCGAAGATGTCGCCCTTCACGTCGAACTGGAGGTACCCGCCCGACGTCGTCTCCTGCACGCGGCGGTTGTTGCCCAGGTCCTCGATGGCGGTCCGGCCATAGAGGTTGGTATAGTCTGCCGCATTGGCGATGTTGGCGACGAGCCAGGAATCGGTGGTTCCGTTCGGCTGGCCCGCGTCTCCCAGGTTGGCGACTTGCGAGATGTCCGAAGTGACGGGCAGGCCGTAGACCGAAGCCGAGCAGGTCACCTGGCCGAGGATCAGGTCCTTCGTGCCGTTGGCGCCGCAGGCGGCGGTGTCGCGCTGGAACAACTGGGTGCGGAAGTTGTAGCGCCGCCAGACCGCGCCGGTCTTGACCGTGAAGCCTTCGGCAAGGTCCCACTCGGTGCGCAATTGCGCGGTCTTGAAGCGGTTCTTCACATAGGAAGGCCGGTCGCGGATTTCGGCGAGCTGGAAGTTCGCCGGATTGGTCACGTCGAGGCCGTAGTTCAGCACCGGCGTCTTCATGTCCGAATAGTCGTAGCTGAAACCGTTGGCGTTGCGGTTGTCATAGGCGAAAGTCGTTTCGACCGGGATGTCCGCGTTCGATTGCGACATGCCGCCCAGCAGGGTGAAGCGGAAGCTGTCGCTGACGTCCTGGTCCAGCGTCGCGCCGATCTGGTAGAATTCGGTCTTCGACTTGCGCAAGTAGCTTTCCGTGCGGACATAGGCGTTGTTGAACGTGGCGCTGACCATGTTGCCGTTGTCGTCGTAGACCGGGTCCACCACGTCGAAGCGGCGTTCGTTGGAGCGGGCGAGCACTTCCAGCCACTGTTCCGCGCGGTCTTCCTTGAACGAGGAATAGAGGCCGTCGATCGAGAGCTTGGTGCGGTCGGTCGGCTCGAACTGGATGGATCCGGTCAGGCCCAGGCGCTTGCGGTCATGCTCGACCACGCCGTAGCGCGGGATGCGCGGGTGGAACGAGAGCGAGGCGGCGTCGCAGGCGGCGGAGGGGCGATAGCCGCCGCCCGTGCTGACCGGGTTGCCGCCGGTCGGGCCGACGTTGGAATAGTAGCACGGCGTGCCGTTCACCGAGTTGAAGTAGGCCTGGGCCCAGCGCACCGAGTTGTTGCCGGTTTCCAGCGTGTCGGTGTGCGAATAGGCGGCCGAGAGATTGACGCCGAACGTGCCCGCGTCGTTCCTCCAGGACAGCAGGCCGGCGATGCGCGGGCCGACATTGTCCGACAGGTCGTTGTAGGAACCCTGGACGTTGAGCACGGCGGAAAGGCCGGCCTTGCCCGCCAGCGGGTTGCCGGTGTTGAGGTCCACCACGGCGCCCAGCGAACCTTCATCAAGGCTGGCTTCGGCGGTCTTGTGGACCACCAGGCTGCTGAACAGTTCCGAGGCGAAGACGTTGAAGTCGAACGAACGGTCGCGGTTGGCGGAGGCGCCGTCGGAGCTGGTGGCGATGGTCTCCAGGCCGTTCACGCGCACGCGGGTGAACTGGGCGCTGAGGCCGCGCACGGTGATCGCGCGGCCTTCGCCGCCGTCCTTCTGGATGGAGATGCCGGGAATGCGCTGGAGCGATTCGGCAAGGTTCTGGTCGGGGAACTTGGCCATGTCCTCGGCCACGACGGCATCGACCGCGCTGACCGATTCCCGCTTCACGTTGAGCGCGGCTTCCAGCGACTGGCGGAAGCCGGTGACGATGATTTCCTGGGCGGTCGTGCTGTCCTGCGGGGCCGTCTGGGCGGCGGCTCCGGTATTGTCTGCGGCCGTGTCCTGCGCGAAGGCGGCGTGCGGCAATGCCAGCGCGCTGCCCGCGACCAGCGCTGCCTTCAGTAGCGAAATCCTCGAAACATGCCTTTGCATGATCACTCCCCCTGTAGCCTTCCGGCTCACTGGCCTTCTCAGCCTATTGATACCGGTGTCAAAGAGGATCGCGCCTTGGGCGCTTCCTTTCTCCGGCACCTGCTCCCAGTACCTTGCGGTACTTTCCTCAACGCCTTTGCGGCGCACTCGATTGAACTGCGTATCGTCCTTGTCGCGCAATCGTCAGTTCGTTCTTGCCGGTCTTGGTAACCGGTGTCATTAGTTATTGCCGCAGGGACACCACCCTGTCAAGAACGCTGTAACAAGCCTGGCAAGAACCGGATCAAACGGGAGAGAGCAGTGAAAGCAACGAGGCAGTTCGGCCGTCTTACCCTGGCCGCATCGGCCGCCATTCTGGCGATTTCGGCGGTCTCCCCCATGGCGATGGCGCAAGCGGCAGACCCTACGAAAGGCGGCGACGGGGGGCGAATCATCCGCGTCACCACGCTCGCCAAGGATGGCCCCGGATCGCTCAGGGCGGCGGTCGAGGCGAAAGGCAAACGCACCGTGGTGTTCGAGGTGGGCGGCGTGATCGACCTGGGGCGCACGGTGCTGGAAATCGATGAGCCCTATCTCACCATCGCCGGGCAGACGGCGCCTTCGCCGGGCGTGACGATCGTGCGCGGCGGGATCGACCTCAAGGGGCACGACGTGAAGATCAGCCATCTTCGCGTGATGACCGGGGTGGATGGCCAGCCCAAGCTCTCCGGCTGGGAGGCCGATGCCTTCTCCACCGTCGCCGYGCACAATGTGGTGATCGAGCATTGCAGCTTCTTCTGGGCGATCGACGAGAACATGTCGACGTCGGGTCCGCGCTTCAACGGCAAGACCGTGAAGGAATGGCGCGAGGCCACCAGCCACGACGTGCTGTTCCGCGAGAACCTGGCCGCGGAAGGGCTGGCCGACGCCAGCCATCCCAAGGGCGAGCATTCCAAGGGCTCGCTGGTGCACGACAACGCCACCGGCATCGTTTTCTACCGCAATGTCTGGGCGCACAACATGGAGCGCTCGCCGCTGGTGAAGGGCGGGGCGCAAGTGCTGATGGTCAACAACATGATCTACGATCCCGGCCACCGCGCGGTGCACTACAACCTGATGAACCTGGAATGGGCGGGCCATCCCTATGTGACCGGAGAGATCACGGCCGTCGGCAATGTCATGCGGGCGGGCAATTCCACCGCGCCGGGCTTGCCGTTCCTGACTCTGGGCGGCGACGGCGACCTCGCCTGGTTCAGCAAGGACAACATCAACGTCGATCGCTGGGGCAATCCCGCGCCGATGCTCGGCCGCTACGGCGTGACCAAGGCCAAGGTCATCGAAGCGCCGGCACCGCTCGCCAGCCTCGACGGCTACAAGGTCATGCCCGCCGCCGATCTCGAAACCGACCTCCTCGGCTCGGTCGGCGCCCGCCCGTGGGACCGGGCGCCCGACGACATCCGCGTGCTGTTTTTCGTGGCCGAGGGCCGCGGCGAAGTGATCGACGACGAGAAAGTCGTCGGCGGTTATCCGCATCCGGCGCCGACCCAGGCCGCCTTCGTGGAGAAGGACTGGAATCTCGGCACGATGACGCCGAAGTCGGGCCTCTATCCCGGGCAGAAGGCCGGACCGCAGGAGAAGCTCTCCGCGCGGGACAGGGAAATGCGCGAAGGGGCGGTGAAATGATCACGGGGCTGCTGCTGATGGCGGCTTCCACTGCCGGCGGCCCGGCTCCGACTCCACCCTCGGCCCCGCCCATGGCCGTCATCGACGAAAAGGACACCGTGCGCGAGGAAGCCCCTCCGCACGGCGCCATCGGCATGAGCACGGCCTATCGCATTTCGGATGCCGTGCCCGCACCGCGCGCGATGGAGTTCCGCCGCCGTGTCCTGCACAAGGGCGCGGCCATCGGCGCGCATCCCATCGCGCACGATGAGGTCTATTACGTCCTGTCGGGCGAGGGCGAAGTGGTGTCGGACGGCCAGCGCGCGGTGCTGCGGCCGGGCATGACGGCCTATCTCTACAACGGCGCGGTCGTGGGCATCTGGCAGCGCGGCGAAGCACCGCTTTCGCTCGTCATCGCTTATCCCAACCCGCCCGTGGCTGCCGGAAAGTAAGGCACCCCGAGGCATTCCAAGCGGGGCACCGGCTTTTTTCTCCACCCGATCATGGGCTTGGAGAAATGGCCGGCGCCCTGAAGTCGGCGAATTCCCGAGCGGACTGTCAGGCCTGGGGCTTGACGCGGAGCAGGCCCTCCTGCGCGACGCTGGCGACCAGTTCGCCCGAGCGCGTGTAGATCGCGCCGCGGGCAAAGCCGCGGGCATGGCCGGACCAGGGGCTGTCCATGGCATAGAGCAGCCAGTCGTCGATCGGCGGCGTCTGGTGGAACCAGATCGCGTGGTCGAGGCTGGCGCCGGTCACGCCGGGCGAGAAGAACCCCAGCCCGTGGGGCATCAGCGCCGTGGAAACGAGCGCGAAGTCGCTGGCATAGGCCAGGAGCACCCGCTGCATCGTGTCATCGCTGCCGAGCGGCCGGGCCAGCCGGAACCATTCCTGGCGCTGGGGCAGATCGCCGCCGCGCACCGGGGGGCAGGGGCGGATGTCGAAGGCCGCGAGCCGGTCCAGCAGGAAGGACGGCAGCTTCTGTCCGGCAGCGGCCAGGGCGTCCCGGAAATCCGGGCACTCGTCCGGTGCCGGGACGTCCGGCATGGGCACCGCGTGGGACAGTCCTTCCTCGGGCCGGTGGAAGGAAGCCGCCAGGTTGAGAATCGGCTTGCCGCCCTGCATGGCGACCACGCGGCGGTTGGAGAAACTGCCACCGTCGAAGTCAGGCAGGACGCGGTAGATGATCGGGCGGGCGGAATCGCCGGCGCGCAGGAAATAGGCGTGGAGCGAATGGGCCTGCCGCTCGGGATCGACTCCGCGCGCGGCGGCGGCCAGCGCCTGGGCCACGACCTGGCCGCCATAGACGCGGCCCATTTCCTCGGCGGAGGCGGCGCCTCGGAAGATGCCGGTATCGATCTCTTCCACGTCGAGGAGGTCGCGCAGTTCTTCCACGGCGCGGCGGGCGTCTTCACTCATGGCTGGTCTCCGGGCCGTTCTTCAGGCGGGGCCGATGCCGGGCCGCTGCGGACTTCCACCGGCATGCCCTTGAGCCAGGCCAACGACTGCCGCTCGATGGACAGCAGTTCTTCCAGCGTCTGTTCGATCGCGGTCTTCTGCTGGCGCAGTTCGTCGATACGGTCGGTAACCCGGGTCAGTAGCGCGCGGACCTGTTCGTGGTGTTCGGGATCGACGTCGTAGAGGTCGAGGAATTCCTTGATCTCGCGGATCGAGAAACCGAGCCGCTTGCCGCGCAGGATCAGCTGCATCCTGCCCATTTCGCGGCGCGAATAGATGCGGGTGGTGCCGACGCGCTGCGGGGCGATCAGGTCCTTGTCTTCATAGAAGCGCAAGGTGCGCATGGTCACGCCCAGTTCGGTGGCGGCTTCCTGGATGCCGAGCATGTCGCCGCCCGGCTCTCCCTCTTCCGGGTTTTCGCGCGGGGCTGCCGCCTGCGCGCCTGTTGCGGGAAGGGGCGCGCCGTTCGGAGTGAGTGCGGCTCCGGTGCCGCTCACGAATCCTGTCCCGAGGCGCGGCGCGCGGCCTCTTCCTCGACCAGCTCCTTCTTGGAGAGCTTGCCGACCAGCGTCTTGGGCAGGCTGTCGCGGAATTCGATCTGGCTTGGCATCTCGATCTTGTTGAGCCGTTCCTTGAGGAAGGCCATCAGGGTTTCCTGGTCCAGCGTATCGCCGGGATGGAGCGCCACGAAGGCCTTGGGCGCCTGCCCGCGATAAGTATCGGGAATGCCGATCACGATTGCCTCGTGCACCATCGGATGCTCGTAGAGCGCATCCTCGATCGTTCTCGGATAGACATTGTACCCCCCGCAGAGGATCATGTCCTTGATCCTGTCCACCAGGAACAGATAGCCGTCTTCGTCGAGATAGCCAACGTCTCCCGTGCGCAAGGCACCGTAGATGAAGGTCTTTTCCGATTCCTCGGGCCGGTTCCAGTAGCCGGACATGACTTGCGGGCCGCGCGCGCAGACTTCGCCGCGCTCGCCCTGGGGCATGACCTTATGCAGGTTGTCCGGATCGCGGATTTCCAGCACGGTTCCGGGGAAGGCCGGGCCGCAGGAATTGTTCTTCACGTCGCCTTCCAGCGGATTGCAGGCGATGATGGGGGAGGCTTCGGACAGGCCGTAGCCTTCCACCACGCGCACGCCGGTGCGCTGCTCGAACTTCTGGCGCACTTCCAGCGGCAGCGGCGCCCCGCCCGAGATGCAGACGCGCACCTGGTCGAACTCGCCGTGGAGCTGCTGGTTGTTGAGCGCGGTATAGAGCGTGGGAACCCCGAAGAACTGCGTTGGTTTGGTGCGCTTGGCGGTGGCCAGGAACGACTTCATCTCGAAACGCGGCAGCAGGATCATCTCGGCGGCGGTGTCCACCGAGTAGTTGAGCACCGTGGTCAGCGCGAAGACGTGGAACAACGGCAGGACGCCCAGCGTGCGCTCCTGCGTCTCCGGCATGTGGCCGACATGGGCGATCATCTGTGCCGAATTGGCGGCGAGGTTCGCGTGGCTGAGCATCGCGCCCTTGGGCACGCCGGTGGTGCCGCCGGTATATTGCAGCACGGCAAGGTCCGAGGGGGAGCGTTCGACGGGATCGGGATCGGCGTCGCGCGCGATCAGGTCCGCAAAGCGCAGGAAGCGCAAGTCGTGCGGCTCATGCGCGATGTCCTTGCGCTTGAGCAGGCGATAGGCGCGGCCCTTCAGCTTGGGCAGGGCATCGGCGATCGGGCAGACGATCACGCGGCGCAGTGCGCCCTTTCCGACCAGCGGCTCGATCTTGGGAAGTGAGAGCGCAAGGTCGGAGGCGACGATGAATTCCGCGCCGGAATCGTCCACCAGGTGCGCCATCTCGCGCTCGGTGTAGAGCGGGTTGAAGTTCACCACGATGCCGCCGATGCGCAGGATCGCGAAATAGCAGATCACGTAGTAGGGCGTATTGGGCAGGCACAGGCCCACCCGCGTCCCCCGCTTGACGCCGAGGTCCTGCAACCCCCGCGCCGCGCGTCGGGACAGGTCGCCGATCTCCTTGTAGGTCCACTTGCGGCCCATGAAGTCGATCGCCGGCCAGGTGCCGTGCGCTTCCACGGCATGGTCGAGCAGGTCGGTGAGCAACCGCGGCGCGATCGGCGGCATCTCTTCCGGAAGTTGGGAGGAGGTCTCCGGGGCGGAATGTCCGCCGATCGTCGCCGCGGCTCCCATCAGAAGGCCACCCGCGCGCCGAGCGAGAAGACCATGGCGTAAGCGTCCTGGAGGCTGCCGTTGGTGATCACCGGGGTCTGTGCCGCCGTGCCCGGATAGGCCGCGGTGATGCGGTCGATCGGCGCGTCCTTGAACGTGATGTACGAGGCGGCCGCGTCGATCGCGATCTTCTCGCTCATGTTCCAGGTGGTGCCGGCCGAGAAGTTCCAGCGGTTGCTGTCAGGCACGCGGGCATCGCGGTCGCCGCTGCTGGTCGGCGTCTCGCCGTACTGGATGCCGCCGCGCACGGTCCACTTCGGATTGACGTCGTAGTCCATGCCGAAGGCGTAGGAGAAGCCGTCCTTGTAGTTCTCGGGGATCTGCTGGTTGATCGGGGCGCCGAGATCGATGGTGTCGAACTTGCTCCAGCCGAAGGCCACGACTTGCGCGTTCAGCGTCAGCTGCTTGGTGGCGTGGATGCGGCCGGACATGATCGCCTGCCACGGGGTGGTGAATTCGGCCGTGGCGTCGAGCGTACGGTTCTGCGCGGCAAGCGGGCCGAGCAGGCCGTCGATGGTCAGCGAGCCGTCGAGCTTGTGCTTGATGGCCGACTTGTAGGCGACGCCGATCGAGGCGGGGCCGTTATGGTACTGGGCGCCGACCGACCAGCCCACGTCCCAGCCGCTGCCCTTGAGCTGCTGATGGCCGTCCGCCAGCAGCGGCGAGAGGTTGGGCAGGTAGTTGCCGAGGGTGGCGTCGACATGTTCGACGTTGGCAGCCGCGCCGATATAGAGGCCTTCGACCGGCTGGAAGGCGACGCTGGGCTGGATGTCGATCGTGCGCAGCTTGGTCTTGTCCGCGGAATAGCGGGCCCAGCTGTCGGCATCGTAATTGGTGGTGAAGGAATAAGGCGAGGTCACCGTCAGGCCGAAGGCGAACTTGCCGGTGCCGTAGGCGATCGAGCCGGAGGGCAGCACGCCGTTGTCGATGGGGTTCTTGGCCAGGCCATTGCCGCCGACCGGGGCAGGTGCCTGTCCGGGGCGGACGATCACGGTGCCGTCGTCCACCACTTTGCCGCGCGGCAGGATGACGCTGGCGTGGACCGAGGCCTGGCCGCCTTCGAGCCCGCCGATCGCAGCCGGGTTCCACCACAGCGAGTCAACGCCGGTATCGGCGGCCTCACCCGAGAAGGCGCGGCCCTGTGCGCGTACCGACTGTTCCTGAAGGTAGAAGGCCTGTGCATGGGCGGCGCCGGCAAAGCCGAACACGACGGCGGATGCGGCGGCCGATGCGGTGCCCGCGAGAAGAATGCGGCCCGAAGTGCGTTTCATATCCTTGAACTCCCTTAATTCTCTTATGCCCTGAACCTTCGTGTACCCGGTGCGCCTCAGGGGATGCGCGTCCAGGTCTGGGTCTTGCACAAGGGCCAGACGATGCAGCCCTTGAGCTTGAGGCTATTGGCCCCCGAAGGCGTTATCGTCGCCTTGTAGGTGCCGCCGTCCTCAGGATTGTAGATCTGTCCTTCGACCCATTCGTTCCCTTTGGCCTTGAAACCACCGACAATTTGCAGGCCTTTGATCTTGCGGCCACGCTGCGCGGTGTCCTTGTTGTTCACGTCGCGCAGGTCGGGGTTGGTCTTCAGGCCGTCCGAATCGACGAGCCGGCCGCAGACCGATTCGCCGCAGCGGCTGAGTTCGACGACCCCGTGCTTGGAAGGTGTGCGCCACTTGCCGACGACGGAGTCGCCGCCAGCCGCCAATGCCGGATTCGCGCCGGGAATTGCGATCAGGGCCGCGGCAACAAATGCCAGCCCCGCAGGTTTCCACTGTTTCATGAGCGACCTCTCCATCGTCTCCAACCGGACATCTTCTCACCGGCGGGACGGGGCCCTTACGGTGGGATGCTGATTTGTCGTAACCGATAATTTGCTTGACGTATAGGGAAAGAATTGCACCCTTAGGGAAGAAGACGACGCAGCCTGGGGAAGAGCCCTCGGCGCGTCGGCCCACGGAGAGAGTGCATGCAAAGTGTCGTGATCGCGGGTTACGCCCGCTCGCCCTTCCACTTGGCCAACAAGGGCGCGCTGGCGCGGGTCCGTCCGGACGACCTTGCCGCCCAGGTGATTCGCGGCCTCATCGCCAAGACCGGCGTGGAAGCTGCCGATATCGAAGACGTCATCGTCGGCTGCGCGTTCCCCGAGGGCGAGCAGGGCTTCAACGTCGCGCGTCTGGTGGCGCTGCTGGCGGACCTGCCGATCTCGGTTGGCGGCATGACCGTGAACCGTTTCTGCGGCTCTTCGATGAGCTCGATCCACTACGCCATGGGCCAGATCGCCATTGGCGCGGGCGAAGTCTTCGTCTGCGCCGGCGTCGAATCGATGAGCCGCGTGCCGATGATGGGCTTCAACCCGCTGCCCAATCCGGAGCTGGCGAAGAAGAGCGCCGCCTATATGTCGATGGGCGAAACCGCCGAAAACGTCGCCACCAAGTACCAGATCCCCCGCGCCGACCAGGAAGCGCTGGCCGTCTCCAGCCAACACAAGGCCGCCGCCGCGCGTGACGCCGGCAAGCTGACCGACGAGATCGTGCCGATCCAGACCAAGGGCGGGATCGTCAGCGAAGACGGCACCATTCGCGGCGAAACCACCGCAGAGGGCCTTGCCGGCCTGAAGCCCGCGTTCGATGCGGCAGGGTCAGTGACTGCCGGCACCTCCTCGCCGCTGACCGATGGCGCCAGCGCCGTTCTCGTCACCACCGAGGAATATGCCCGTGCCCACGGCTTGCCGATCCTCGCCCGCATCAAGTCGGTCGCGGTGTCGGGCTGCGCGCCGGAAACCATGGGTCTCGGCCCGATCCTTTCCAGCCAGAAGGCGCTTGAGCGTGCCGGTATCTCGGCCGGTGACCTCGACGTGGTCGAACTGAACGAAGCCTTCGCTTCGCAGGCGCTGGCCTGCATCAAGGACCTCGGCCTCGACATGGCGAAGGTGAACATCGACGGCGGCGCGATCGCCATCGGCCACCCGCTCGGCGCCACCGGCGCGCGCATCGTCGGCAAGGCGGCCTCGCTGCTGAAGCGTGAAGGCGGCAAGTACGCGCTCGCCAGCCAGTGCATCGGCGGCGGTCAGGGTATCGCCACGATCCTGGAGTCGGTGGAATGAGCGACAATATCATCAAAAAGGTCTGCGTGATCGGCGCCGGCACCATGGGTGCCGGGATCGCCGCTCAGGTCGCCAATGCCGGCGTGCCGGTGCTGCTGCTCGACATCGTCCCGAAGGACGCGACCAATCGCAATGTCGTCGCCGAAGGCGCCGTGGCGAAGATGCTCAAGACCGAGCCCGCGCCGTTCATGAGCAAGTCGGCCGCCAAGCTGGTCGAGACCGGCAATATCGAAGACCATCTCGACAAGGTTGCCGAATGCGACTGGGTGATCGAGGCGGTGATCGAGCGTCTGGACATCAAGCAGGGCCTCTACGCCAAGCTGGAAGCGGTGAAGCGTGACGGCACTGCCGTTTCGTCCAACACTTCGACGATCCCGCTCGCCAATCTGGTCGAAGGGCGTTCGGACGCGTTCAAGCGCGACTTCCTGATCACGCACTTCTTCAACCCGCCGCGCTACATGCGCCTGCTGGAGATCGTCACCGGCCCCGCGACCGACGCTGGCGTCGCCGCCAAGGTCGAGCAGTTCGCCGACGTTTCCATGGGCAAGACGGTGGTCAAGGCCAAGGACACGCCGGGCTTCATCGCCAACCGCATCGGCACCTACTGGATCCAGCTTGGCCTCAACGCCGCGTTCGACATGGGCATCACCATCGAACTGGCCGATGCCATTGCCGGCAAGCCGATGGGCGTGCCCAAGACCGGCATCTTCGGTCTTGTCGATCTGGTCGGCATCGACCTTATGCCGCACTTGCAGGCCAGCCTTACCTCGACGCTGCCCGCAGGCGACCTCTACCATGGCATCGCCCGCGACATTCCGCTGATCAACAAGATGATCGGTGATGGCTATACCGGCCGCAAGGGCAAGGGCGGGTTCTACCGCCTCAACAAGGAGGCCGGTCGCCGCAAGGAAACCATCGACCTTCAGACCGGCGAATACCGTCCTAGCATCAAGGTGCCCGGCCCGCGTGGCGCTGCCGCCAAGGGTGACCTCAAGGCACTGGTCGAAAGCAAGGGCGACATCGGCGCCTACGCCTGGGCCGTGCTGGGCGACACCTTGGCCTATGCCGCCAGCCTCGTGCCCGATGCCGCTTCGGACGTGGTTGCCGTCGATGACGCGATGAAGCTGGGCTACAACTGGAAGTCCGGCCCGTTCGAGATGATCGACAAGCTGGGCGCCAAGTATCTTGCCGAACGCCTCGCCGCCGAAGGCAAGGCCGTGCCCGCGATCCTGACCGTGGCGGGCGACCGCACGTTCTACCGGATCGAGAACGGCAAGCGCCAGTTCCTGGGCCTCGACGGCGAATACCGCGACATCGTCCGCCCCGAAGGCGTGATGCGCCTGGCCGATGTGAAGCTTTCGTCCAAGCCGATCATCCGCAATGCCTCGGACGCGCTGTGGGATATCGGTGACGGCGTCGTCTGCCTTGAATTCACCGGCAAGATGAACGCGCTCGACGGCGAAGTCATGAAGCTGATCGGGCAGGCTATCCCGCTGGTGGCGGCGCAGTACAAGGCGCTGGTGGTCTACAACGATGCCGACACCTTCTCGGCAGGCGCCAACTTGGGCCTCGCGCTCTTCGCGGTGAACATCGCCGCCTGGGGCGAGATCGAGAAGCTCGTGGCGGGCGGGCAGCTGGCCTACAAGGGCCTGAAGTACGCGCCGTTCCCGGTGGTCGGTGCTCCCGCCGGCCTCGCGCTCGGCGGTGGGTGTGAGATCCTGCTCCACTGCGACGCGATCCAGGCCCATGCCGAACTCTACTGCGGCCTTGTGGAATGCGGCGTCGGCCTCGTTCCCGGTTGGGGTGGCAATGGCGAGATGATCGACCGTTGGCGCAATGCGCCCGGCATGCCCAAGGGCCCGATGCCGGCGGTTGCCAAGGTGTTCGAGATGGTCTCGACCGCGCAAGTCTCCAAGTCTGCCCAGCAGGCGCGCGAGATGATGATCCTGCGGGGGGGCGACGGCATTTCGATGAACCGCGATCGCCTGCTGCATGACGCCAAGCAGAAGGCGCTGTCGCTGGTCGAGGGCTATACCCCGCCCGAAGCGCCCGAGTTCAAGCTGCCCGGCGCCGGTGGCCGAACCGCACTCGGCCTTGCGGTCGAAGGCTTCCACAAGCGCGGCATGGCGACCGACTACGACGTGGTCGTCTCCGGCATTCTGGCCGACGTGCTGACCGGCGGCGACGAGTTCGATCTCGTCGACACGGTGAGCGAGGGCGAACTGCTCAAGCTGGAGCGCGATGCCTTCATGGGCCGCCTGCGCGACGACCGCTCGGTCGCCCGCGTCGAGCACATGCTCGAAACCGGCAAGCCGCTGCGTAACTGAACCAAAGGAAAACCGGGCCGAGAGTGTGACCTGCCACCCCATCCTCCTTTCCTCGTTCCCTCCCTCGTCATTGCGAGCGGCGAAGCCGCGCGGCAATCCAGGGGCGTCGCAAACCGCCCTGGATTGCTTCGCTTCGCTCGCAATGACGAAGTGCGGGGTGCGACAGGAAGCGGGATGGGATGGGGCGAGTTCATCTCTCGACCTGCGAGGAGAGTGACATGCAAGTTTACGAAGCGCCCCTGCGCGACATGAAGTTCGTGCTCCACGAACTTCACACCGATGACGGCTTCGGCAATCTCGAAGCCCTGGCCGAATTCACCCCCGACCTTGTCGACGCGGTGCTGGAAGAGGCTGCCAAGGTGGCGCAGGAAGTCCTGCTGCCGCTGAACCGCAGCGGCGACATCGAGGGCTGCACGCTGGAAAACGGCGTGGTCCGCACCCCCAAGGGCTTCAAGGAAGCCTACGACATGTTCCGCGAAGGCGGCTGGTGTGCGCTGGCGTCCGATCCCGAATGGGGCGGGCAGGGGCTTCCCGAAGCGCTGAACAAGCTGACCGAGGAGATGATCTGCTCCGCCAACCTGTCGTTCAGCCTCTATCCCGGCCTCACCCACGGCGCGACCACCGCGATCGAGGGCTATGCCAGTGATGCGCTGAAGCAGGCCTACCTGCCCAAGATGGTCGAGGGCACCTGGTCGGGCACGATGTGCCTTACCGAACCGCATTGCGGCACCGACCTTGGCATGCTGCGCACCAAGGCCGTTCCCTCCCAAGATGCAAATGGGGGTGACGACAGCTACAAGATCTCCGGCGCGAAGATCTTCATTTCGGCGGGCGAGCACGACCTGACCGAGAACATCATCCACCTCGTCCTCGCCCGGCTTCCCGATGCGCCGGAAGGGGTGAAGGGCATCAGCCTGTTCCTGGTGCCGAAGTACCTGCCCAAGGAAGACGGCACGCCGGGCCAGTCCAACGGCATTTCGGTCGCCGCGATCGAGC
Organism: Novosphingobium sp. YAF33; assembly: GCF_052113265.1. Classification (NCBI taxonomy): domain Bacteria; kingdom Pseudomonadati; phylum Pseudomonadota; class Alphaproteobacteria; order Sphingomonadales; family Sphingomonadaceae; genus Novosphingobium; species Novosphingobium sp. YAF33. The sequence continues at coordinate 332,350 of NZ_JBFRCW010000002.1, read as the reverse complement.
ACAAGATGGGCCTCAAGGCCTCGGCCACCTGCCAGCTCAACTTCGACGATTCGATCGGCTGGCTGGTCGGCACCGCGAACAAGGGCATGGAAGCCATGTTCAAGATGATGAACACCGAGCGCGTTTCGGTGGGCATCCAGGGCCTTGGCGTGGGTGAAGCTGCTTATCAGTCGGCCGTGTGGTACGCCAAGGACCGCGTGCAGGGCCGCTCGCTGTCGGGCGTGAAGAACCCCAAGGGTCCGGCCGATCCGATCATCGTCCACCCTGACGTGCGCCGCATGCTGATGACCGCGCGTGCCTACAACGAAGGCAGCCGCGCCGTCGGCGCCTGGGTCAGCCGCGCGCTCGATGCCGAAAAGCACGCGACCGATCCGGCCGTGAAGGCCCGCGCGGAAGACTTCATTGCGCTGATGACCCCTGTGGTGAAGGCGCTCTTCACCGACTGCGGCTATGAAAGCGCGAACCTGGCCGTGCAGGTCTATGGCGGTCACGGCTACATTGCCGAAAGCGGCGTGGAGCAGTTCGTGCGCGATGCCCGCATCGCCATGATCTACGAAGGCACCAACGGCATCCAGGCGCTTGACCTTGTCGGCCGCAAGATGCCCGCGCATGCCGGCCGCTATCTGCGCTCGTTCTTCCATCCCGTCTCGGACTTCATCGAGGCGAACAAGGCGGACGAGACGTTCGGCAAGATGATCGAGGGGCTGGAAAAGGCCTTCGGCGCGCTGCAGCTTTCGACCGGCACGATTGCCCAGAAGGGCATGAAGGACCCCGAGGAAGCCGGCGCCGCCGCGACCGATTATCTGCGCCTGATCGGCCTTGTCGCCATGGGCTACACGTTTGCCAAGGCGGCTCTGATCGCCAAGGCCAAGCTGGACGAAGGCACTGAGGACGCCGCGTTCTACACCGCCAAGATCGGCACCGCGCGGTTCTTCTTCGACCGTCTGCTGCCGCAGGCGACCGCCGCGTTCCTGGCGATCAAGTCGGGCAAGGCCTCGATGATGGCGCTGGACGTGGACATGTTCTGAGGCCCCGCTTCAGACGCGCGACGGACGGGGGTGGGCGCCGGGCGCCTGCTCCCGTTCCCGTATCAGGCTGCTCCGACCCAGACTATCCAGCCCACAAGCCAGGCGATGACCACACAGGCGATCAGCCGCCAGACGGGGGCTTTGACCATGCCGGTCGTACCGGCGGGCATCGCGCGCGCGCCGGTTACCATGGCTCCGATCAGCCGGTCCCGCTTCACCACGCGGTAATAAATGATCGCGCCCAGATGCACCACGATCATGGCCAGGATCAGATAGAACACGATCCCATGCAGCTCCGTCATCCGGCTGGCGGTGGAGGAGGACACCAGGTGATTGAGTGGCCCGGTGGTGCCGTCGTCCGGATCGCCCGCGAAGAAGCCCAGGGTGACCTGCAAGACCATGAGCCCGAGCATTGCCAGCACGCTCCATCCGCCCGCCGGATTGTGCCCGGCCGTTGGTTCGTGAGCGCCCGACCGCAAATGCGCCAGCACCGCGCCCGGCCCTCGCACGAAGCCCGAAAACCGCGCGGTCGAACTGCCGACGAAGCCCCAGAGCACGCGGATCACCAGCAGTTGCATCAGCACCGTGCCGATGCTGGTGTGCCAGCCCATCTCGCCGTTTTCGGCCGTCCACCAGAGCGCCGGGATCAGTGCCGCGAAGCTCCAGTGGATCACGCGGACCGGCCAGTCCCACAGGCGGGTGCGGACATCTGCCGCACCCTCGTGGCTGTTCACTGCTTCTTCTCGCGGAAGTTCTCGTGGCATCCCTTGCAGGCGCCGCCGATCTCACCCATCGCCACCTGAGCGCCTGCGGCATCCTTGGCGTCGGCTGCGATCTTGAGCTTGCCGGCAGCGGCGGCCAGCTTTTCGGCCGCGGCCGTGAATTCGGCGGGCTTGTCCCAGATGGCGGGGAGGGCTTGGGTCTTCTCGCCCGATTCCTTGCCGCTGCCCTTGGGGAACAGGCCGACGATCTTGCCCGCGTCCGTCTGGATCGAGGTGGCGGAAGCAGAGACGGCCGCGAAGTCCGGCGCGGAATCTTCCAGGGCTTCCTTGGCGGCCTTGTTGGCCTTGGCGATGGCCTTGAAATTGGCCTCTCGCGCTTCGATGGTGTCGGAAACCTTGACCGGGGCGCCGGAAGCGTCGGTCGTGGTCGCGGCCGGTTCCGAGCCCTTGCAGCCGGTCACGGCGGCTGCGAGCGCAAAGGCGGCTAGGGTGGTCGTCACGAATGTCTTCGATGCCATGTCGCTGCTCCTGGCAGTTATCTTTGAGCGGGAGGCCGTACTTTGCTTGCCCGTCGGCCCTGGTCCCAAGCGCTTGATAACCGCTGTTGTTGCTTTGCAGCGAATGGTTTTTCGCGCTTACCCGAAAACCACCCCGTCCATCAGCTTGCGCGCGGTGCGAAGGAGGGCGGCGCTCGTAACGGCGCCGCCCTCGTCCGTGTCGAGGACACAGGACATCTCGCCGGTCGGATGCTCGACCGACAGAGTCTTGCGGCGACCCTCGGGGATTTGTGCCACTTCAGCGGCGGGCGAGCCTTCGATCAGGCAGGCGGTCGCCACCGAGACCGCGCCGAGCACGCCGATCGTGGCGTGGGCGCGGTGGGGAATGAAGCTGCGCACGGTCACCGCGCCGCCATGCTTGGGCGGCGCGACCAGCATCATCTTGGGGACCGACTTGTCCTTCACGTCGCCGAGGTTCATCCGCTCGCCCACGGCCAGGCGGATGGCCTCGATCTTCGCTTTCAGTTCGACATTGGCGTCCAGGCTCTCGCGGTCCTCGTAGCCGGTGATCCCGACGTCCTCGGCCTTCATGACCACGCAGGGCATGCCGTTGTCGATCAAGGTCACGCGCACGCCGTTCACTTCGTCGGCGGCGTTGCCGGTGGGCAGCAGCGCGCCGCAGGAGGAGCCGGCAGTGTCGCGGAATTCCAGCGGGATCGGCGCATGAGTGCCCGGCACGCCGTCGATCGCGGCATCGCCCTTGTATGAAACCACGCCGCCCGGCGTCTGCACGGTGGCGACGGCGACCTGGCCGGTGTTCTCCATGAAGATGGCGACATTGGTTTCATCGCCTTTCGCCTCGATCAGCCCGCGCTCGATGGCGAAAGGGCCGATCCCGGCGAGGATATTGCCGCAGTTCTGCTGATCGCTGACAAGCGCCTGGTCGACGAAAACCTGGAGGAACAGGTAGTCCACGTCGATGCCCTCGCGGTCGGATTTGCTGACGACGGCGACCTTGCTGGTCAGCGGATCGGCGCCGCCCATGCCGTCGATCTGGCGCGGGTCGGGCGATCCCATGATGGAGAGAAGGAAGGCGTCGCGCGCCGCGGTGTCTGCGGGGAGATCGCTCTTGAGGAAATAGCCGCCCTTGGAAGTGCCGCCGCGCATCCACATGCAGCGTACGCCTGCTTGATCGGCTTGGATGGCACTCATGGCATTTCTCCTTTTCCCGCAGTCGGCCTCCTGCCGGAGCAGCGGGGCAGGGGGAAAGAGAAACTTTGGACCTGCCATAGGATTTGGCTAAGAGTGCCTCCATGGACATCTGGAACTTCAACCTTCGCCACTTGCGCGCAGTCGCCAAGATTGCCGAATTGGGGACGGTGAACGCGGCCGCACTAGCCGTGAACCTCAGTCAGCCCGCGATAACACAGGCGTTGGGGCGACTCGAGGCGATGATCGGCCTGCCTTTGTTCGAGCGCCGTCACGACGGCATGATCCCTACCCGCGCCGGAGAGATCCTGGCGCCGCGCATCGGCGCGGCGCTGTCCCATATCCAGAGCCCGCACGTCACCATGTCGCGCCTGCGGGCCTTGCTCGCGCTGGCCGAGACGGGCAGCTATGCCGGGGCCGGGCAGGAGACCGGGCTGTCGCTGCCCTCGATCCACCGTGCGGTCAACGATCTCGCGCTGGCGCTGCGCCGCCCGCTGGTGGCGCGGCAAGGCAAGTTCGTCATCACCACCGAGGCGGGCACCCAGCTCGCCCGCGAATTCCGCCTCGCCAAAGTCGAGCTGGAGGCGGGGCTGTCCGAAGTCGAGGCTCTGCGCGGGCTGGAGACGCGGCGCATCGCCATCGGCGCCATGCCGCTCTCGCGCGCCCGCATCCTCCCGGCCGCGGTGGCGCGGTTCCTGGCGCGGCGGCCCCGGGTGAAGCTCACCATCGTCGAGGGTTCGCGCGCCGAACTGGTAGAGCCACTGCGCAACGGCACGCTGGACCTCATGGTGGGCGCGCTGCGCGACCCGCTGGTGGAAGGCGATCTGGTGCAGCATCCGCTCTTCGAGGACCGGCCGGCGGTCTATGGCCGCAAGGGGCACCCGCTGGAAGGCACCGATCCCGGCGCGGCGGAGGTGGCCAGCTACCCCTTCACCCTGCCGCCGCGCGGAACGCCGCTGCGCGACAGTTTCGAGCGCTATTTTCGCGAACACGATGTGGCGCTTCCGGACGTGCCGGTCGAATCGGGCTCGGTGATGATGATCCGTCAGGTGATGATGGGCGGCGATTTCCTCACCGTGCTTTCGCCCGATCAGGTCACGGTCGAAGTGGAGGCGGGCTGGCTTTGCGCATTATCGCGGCTTCCGGCTGAATTTACCCGCCATATCGGCATGACCACCCGCGCGTCGCTGCGGCCGACCGAGGTGCAGAGCGAATTCTTCGCCGACCTGGAGTGGGCGGCGAAGGAGGTTTCGCGGTAGCGCGCGCGATCATGGCATGACGCGCTTATTGCACTGAGCTTATAGCTTCCGGGTGGTTCCGATTGGCGGCTTCCGGGCAATCGGGCCAGACTGGCAGCATGAACAGGTCCATTGCCCTTATCGGGTTCGGAGAGGCCGGATCGACGTTTGCGGGAGCTGGGGACTGGGCCGGACAGGCCCGTGCCTTCGATATCCTTCCCGAACGCCGCGACGTCATGACCGAACTCGGCATCACCGTTTGCGACAGTGCCGCCGAAGCGCTTGAGGGCGCCGAACTGGTGTTGTCGCTCGTCACCGCTGACGGCGCGCCGAAAGTGGCCGAGGCCGTCGCGCCGCTGCTGGGTGAGGGCGCGCTGTTCTGCGACATGAACTCGGTTGCGCCCGGCACCAAGCGCGCCGCCGCCAAGGCCATCGCCAAGGGCAAGGGGCGTTACGTGGACGTGGCCGTGCTTGCCCCCGTAAACCCCGCGCGCATGAAGGTGCCGCTGCTGGTGGCCGGGCCTGACGCCGCCGAGGCGCAAGCGGCTCTGGAGGCGGTAGGCTTCACCCATGTCCGCACCGTGGGCGCCGATGTCGGCCGCGCTTCGGCGATCAAGCTGGTGCGCTCGGTCATGGTGAAGGGGCTTGAGGCCCTGACGGCCGAGATGATGATGGCCGCCCATGCAGAGGGCGTGGCGGACGAAGTGCTTGCCTCGCTCGATGCCAGCGAGAAGGCCATTTCCTGGACGGAGCGGGCAGACTACAATCTCGACCGCATGCTGGTCCACGGCCGCCGCCGCGCTGCCGAGATGGACGAAGCCGCGGAAATGCTGCGTTCGCTGGGCATTCCGCCGCTGATGACCGAAAATACCGTCGCCTGGCAGCAGGCGCTGGGCGAGCTGGGCCTGGTGCCGCCGCCCGAAGGATTCGAAGCCAAGCTTGCGGCCGCGGTCGCGGCGGGCGTACTCAAGGGAGAGAATTGAGCATGTCGCTCATCATCGACTGTCACGGTCACTATACCGTTCTGCCCAAGGCGCATGACGCCTGGCGTGAAGCCCAGATCGCCGCTTTCAAGGCCGGTGAAGAAGCGCCGCCATACCCCGAGATTTCCGATGCGGAAATCCGCCAGACGATCGAGGATAACCAGCTTCGCCTCATCAAGGAGCGCGGCGCCGATCTTACTGTGTTCAGCCCGCGCGCCAGTGCGATGGCGCACCATGTCGGCGATCAGGCCATGTCCGAGGCATGGGCGGTTCACTGCAACAATCTTATCGCCCGCGTGGTGAACATGTTCCCCGAGACGTTCGTGGGCGTGTGCATGCTGCCGCAGAGCCCCAAGGCGGACCTTTCCGCTTCGGTGAAGGAACTGCGCCGCTGCGTTGAGGAGCTGGGCTTCATCGGCTGCAACCTCAATCCCGATCCGGGCGGCGGCCACTTCGAGCATCCGCCGCTGACCGACGAATACTGGTTCCCGATCTACGAGGCGATGAGCGAGCTGGACGTTCCGGCGATGATCCACGTCTCCGGTTCGTGCAACCCGGCGATGCACGCCACCGGCGGCTTCTACATCGCGGCGGACACGGTGGCTTTCATGCAGCTGATGCAGGGCGACCTCTTCGCGAAGTTCCCCAAGCTGCGCTTCATCATCCCGCATGGGGGCGGCGCGGTGCCGTACCACTGGGGCCGTTATCGCGGGTTGGCGGACATGCTGAAGAAGCCTTCGCTCGACGAATACATCATGAACAACGTGTTCTTCGATACCTGCGTCTACCACCAGCCGGGCGTGAACCTGCTGGCCGACGTGATCGACAACAAGAACATCTTGTTCGGCTCCGAAATGGTCGGCGCGGTGCGCGGGATCGACCCGCAGACCGGCTTCTACTTCGACGACACCAAGCGCTATGTCGACGCGCTCGACATCTCGGACGAGGAGCGCCACGCGATCTTCGAAGGCAATGTGCGCAAGGTCTTCCCGCGCCTTGACGCCAAGCTCAAGGAACGCGGCCTGTGACCGACAAGATCACCGACATCCACGCCTATCTCGGCGAGTTCGACGATATTCCGGGCACGCGCGTCTACACGGCGAAGCGCGCGCGTCAGGGCTATCACCTGAACCAGTTCGCGATGAGCTTGATGAAGGCGGAAAACCGCGAGCGCTGGAAGGCCGACGAACGCGCCTATCTCGACGAATGGCCGATGACCGAGGACCAGAAGCTGGCCGTGCTCGCGCGCGACTACAACCGCCTGCTGGACCTGGGCGGCAACATCTACTTCCTCGCCAAGGTCTTCTCGACCGACGGCCTGAGCTTCCTTCAGGCCGTCTCGACGATGACCGGCATGTCGGTTGAGGATTATCAGGCGATGATGATCGCCGGGGGCCGCTCGCCCGAAGGCGTGCGCTCCATCAAGGAGCACCGCTAAGATGGCCCGCATTACGCACGGCATCGCCTGTAGCCATATCCCCGCGCTCGGCGTCGCCAGCGACTTCGACAAGTGGGAAGATCCCTACTGGAAGCCGATCCAGGAAGGCTTCGCACCCACGCAGGCGTGGGAAGCAGAGAACCTGCCGGACGTCGTGATCCTGGTCTACAACGATCACGCATCGGCCTTCGACATGAAGATCATCCCGACTTTCGCGATCGGCTGCGGCGAAAGCTACAAGCCTGCGGACGAGGGCTGGGGCCCGCGCGCGGTGCCCGACGTGGAAGGCCATCCGGACCTTGCCTGGCACATCGCGCAGAGCCTGATCCTCGACGAGTTCGACATGACCATCATCAACGAGATGGACGTCGACCACGGCCTTACCGTTCCGCTGTCGATGATGTTCGGCAAGCCTGCCAAGTGGCCGGTGAAGGTGATCCCGCTGGCGGTCAACGTCGTCACTTATCCGCCGCCGTCGGGCAACCGCTGCTGGGCGCTGGGCGAGGCGATCGCGCGTGCCGTGGAAAGCTTCGATGAAGACCTGAACGTGCAGGTCTGGGGCACCGGCGGCATGAGCCACCAACTCCAGGGCCCGCGCGCGGGCCTCATCAACCGCGAGTGGGACACCATGTTCCTCGACAAGCTGTCGGGCGATACGCAGGAACTGCGGTGCATTCCGCATATCGAATACCTGCGCGAAACCGGCAGCGAAGGCATCGAGATGGTGATGTGGCTGATCATGCGCGGCGCGCTGGGCAAGGAAACGCGCGAGCTGCGGCGCTTCTACCACGTGCCCGCCAGCAACACGGCCGTGGGCCACATCGTGCTGGAGCCGGTGAACGGCGATGTTCCGCCCTCGACCACCGTCGAAGGCAACAATGCCGAAGCTCAAACTCTGATCGACTGCCCCTGATCGACTTACCGATTCCGCGTGCCGGTGGTTGACGCCGGCACGCCCTTTGTCTTTGACAGACACCCCAAGGAGATTCCCATGCGTATTGCCCTCGTAGGCGCCGGCGCTTTCGGTGAAAAGCACCTCGACGGCCTCAAGAACATCGACGGCGTAGAGATCGCCTCGGYCATCAGCCGCTCGGCCGAGCAGGCTGCCGAAGTGGCTGCCAAGTACGGCGCGCCGCACTCCGGCACCGATCTGGCCGAAGTGCTGGCCATGCCGGACGTCGATGCCGTGATCCTCTGCACCCCCACGCAGATGCACGCCGAACAGGCCATCGCCTGCATGAACGCCGGCAAGCACGTCCAGGTCGAAATTCCGCTGTCGGACAGCTGGGCCGATGCCGAGGCGGTTGTGGCGAAGCAGAAGGAAACCGGGCTGGTCTGCATGGTCGGCCACACCCGCCGCTTCAATCCTTCGCACCAGTACGTGCATGGCAAGATCACCGCGGGTGAGTTCAACGTCCAGCAGATGGACGTGCAGACCTACTTTTTCCGCCGCAAGAACATGAACGCCAAGGGCCAGCCGCGCTCGTGGACGGACCACCTGCTGTGGCACCACGCCGCGCACACGATCGACCTGTTCGCCTACCAGTCGGGCAAGATCGTCGCCGCCAACGCGCTGCAGGGCCCGAAGCACCCCGAACTGGGCATCGCCATGGACATGTCGATCCAGCTGAAGGCGGAAACCGGCGCGATCTGCACGCTCTCGCTCTCGTTCAACAACAACGGCCCGCTCGGCACGTTCTTCCGCTACATCGGCGACAGCGAGACCTACATTGCGCGTTACGACGATCTGGTGAACGGCCGTGAAGAGCCGATCGACCTCACCGGCGTCACCGTGTCGAACAACGGCATCGAGCTTCAGGACCGCGAATTCGTGGCTGCCATCCGCGAAGGGCGTGAGCCCAATTCGTCGGTCGGCAAGGTGCTCGATTGCTACCGCGTGATCGGCGAACTGGCCGAGAGCCTCGAAGCGCAGGACGGCTGGTCCTGATGACGAAACGCCTCCTCGCGGGCCGTCCGGTCCACTCCGTCGGTCTCGGCTGCATGAATGTGGCCTGGGCCTACGGCAATCCGCCGTCTCGCGAGGAGGCGGTCGCGTTGTTCCGCCACGCTTTGGATGCGGGCTGCGATCACTTCGACACTGCCAACATCTACGGCATGGGGCTGAGCGAGGAGATCCTCGGCGAAGCCATCATGGACCGTCGGGACGAGTTCCTGCTGGCCTCCAAGACCGGCATCCTGATCGACGGCGCCCGCCGCGGGATCGACTGCGCGCCCGGCAGCATCACCGCCTCGCTCGACGCCAGCCTGAAGCGGCTGGGTACCGATCATATCGACCTGTTCTACATGCACCGCTTCGATCCGAAGGTGCCGATTGCCGACTCGGTGGGCGCCATGGTGCGCGCGATCGAGGCCGGCAAGATCGGCGCCTATGGCGTGTCCGAATGGTCCGCCGCGCATATCCGCGAGGCGCATGCCGTGCACCCGGTGGCAGCGGTGCAGACCGAATATTCGCTCTGGACCCGCAACGTGGAACTGGGCGTGATGGATGCCACGCGCGAACTCGGGATCGCGCTCGTCGCCTTCTCGCCGGTCGCGCGCGGGGCGCTGGGCGGTGAGCTGACCGATGTGAACACGCTCACCGAGAAGGATCTGCGTCGCAATTTCCCGCGCTTCATGGGCGAGAACTGGGCGCACAACCTGGCGCTGATCGCGGAGTTCAACGCTCTGGCCGCTTTGGTCCAGGCAACCCCGGCGCAGCTCGCGCTCGCCTGGGTGCTGGCGCAGGGCGCGCACGTCCACGCAATTCCGGGCACCCGATCGATCCCGCATTTCGACCAGAACCATGCCGCAGCCGATCTCCGGATCGACGCCGCCGTTCTGGAAAAGGCGGGGGAGCTGATGAACCAGCAGACCATCGCCGGCCATCGCTACCCGGACACGATCAAGCCCAGCATCGATACCGAGGACTACGTCTGACCCGCTTCTGCGCGGCGGAGCACGCCTCCGCCGCATCGGGGAATAAGGAACCATGCGTTCCGGGGGCGGTTCTGACGGCATGGACAATGCCGCCGAAACCGCCCCCAAGTCCGACTCGGCCCAATCCGGCTCCGACGACGAGCGCGACCTCTCGCACGACGATCCCGAGCGGCAGGAAACCGACCGCGACATAGAGCAGGACGAATCCGGCCTGACCGGCCACGAGCGCGGCCAGATCAAGGACAACTTGCGGCTTTCCGCAATCACCGTCTTCTCGGTGATCCGCCGCGAGGGCGAAGAGGAACTGCACCGCCCGGCGATGTCGCTGTGGTTCTCGGGGATCGCCGCCGGGATCGGCATTTCCACCTCTGTCTTCGCGCAGGGCCTGCTGCACAACGCTTATGCGGACCACCCGCAGCGCGAGCTGATCGCCGCTTTCGGCTATGCCATGGGCTTCGTGCTGGTGGTGCTCTCGCGCCTCCAGCTTTTCACCGAGAACACCCTGACGGCGGTGCTGCCGCTGCTCGCCAGCCCGAACCTGGAGCGGCTCTGGCGCACCGGGCGGCTCTGGGCGATCGTGCTGGCGGCCAATCTCCTGGGCACGTTCCTGACCGCGCTGCTGGTCGACATCTTCGCCGATCCCGCCCATCCCACCGTGGCGGGCATGCTCGACGTCTCCCGCAAGGCCGCCGAGGCGCAGGGTTGGACCGCCCTGCTGGACGGCGTACCGGCGGGCTTCTTCATCGCGGCATTCGTGTGGATGCTGCCCAGTTCCAAGGGCTTCGAGATCTTCGTGGTCGCGCTGTTCGCCTGGCTGATCTCGGCCGGCGGCTTTGCGCATGTCGTGGCGGGGTCGACCGAGATGTTCCTGCTGGTGCTTCACGGAGAGCTGCCGATCCTGGACGCTTTCACCTTGCATCTGGCGCCCACGCTGCTGGGCAATGTGATCGGCGGCACCGGCCTTTTCGCGCTGCTGGCCTTCGGACAGATCAAGGCGGAGATTTGACCCGTTCCAATCCGGCAGGGGGGATGACCGCGGCCGGCCGCCCGGCTAGAAAACGCGCATGAACGGTGCAGAGACAATCAGGGTCCGGCGCAGTGCCTATGGCGCGCGGATGGCCGCGGAAAACCCCGCGGGAGAGGCTTTCGCGATCCCCGTGGAAGCGCCGGTAGCGATAGAGACCAACGGCATCGCTTACGCAGTGATGATGGCGACCCCGCTGCAGATCGAGGATTTCGTGACCGGTTTCCTCATGGCCGAAGGGTTGGCCGCCGCCGATGAAGTGGGCGAGGTGGCCGTTCACGCGGTGGAGAACGGGGACTGGGGCGCCGGCTACGTCGCCCGCGTGAACCTGCCGCCGGAACGGCTGGGCCTGATCGTCGAGCGGGCGCGGCGCCGCGTGGGAGACAGCTCCTGCGGCATCTGCGGCATCGAGGGTGTGGAAGCGGCCCTGCGGCCCCTGCCGCTGCTGACCCGCCGCAGCGAGGCCGGCCCCCCGGCGATCCGCTGCGGGCTCGATGCCCTGCGCGCCGGCCAGGTGCTGGGGCGCGAAACCCACGCCACCCATGCGGCCGCCTTCTGCGACGAGGCGGGCAATGTCATCGCGCTGCGCGAGGACGTGGGCCGCCACAATGCGCTCGACAAGCTGGTGGGCGCGCTCGCCCGTGCAGGGGTCGATCCGGCGCAGGGCTTCATTATCGTCACCTCGCGCTGCTCGTACGAACTGGTGGAGAAGACGGCGCGCGCCGGTTGTCCGCTGCTGGTGGCGATCTCCGCCCCCACGGATCTGGCCGTCCGCCGGGCGCGGGCGGCGGGGCTCAGGCTCTGCTTCGTGGCGCGGGACGATACGATGCTGGTGATGCCGGACGGCGCGGAGACCGACGAAGGGGCCACCCCGCTCGTCGAACCGTAAAGCGACGCCTTCCTGTTTTGCTTGCAGTATTCGCCGGCAATCCTAGATTCGTGGCCAGGACACATTTCTTGAAGGACGGGGATTTTCTTTCATGGCGACGACGACCGATCAGGCAGTTGGGGGTGAGCTGAAGCTGACGCCTCCCGATCCGGTGCCCGTGGTCCAGCCCGAGAAGGCGGCCGGTCTCGTGCCCGTGGGCGATGAGCAGAAGTCCAAGCTGCAGGTCCGGGTGGACGAGTTCGTGGCCGATCTCGTCTCGCAGGACGTGAACTCGCCCGAATTCGGCCGCCGTGTCGACCAGATCACCAGCATGGGCCGCAAGGAGATTTCCGAGGCTTCAGGCCAGTCCAACCGCTTCCTCGACCGCCCGGTGCGCGCGATGGACAAGGACGCCGGTGTCGGCGCCGACCTTGCCGAACTGCGCCGCACCGTGGAAGACCTCGACCCCTCCACCAAGGGCGACCTGCTCTCGCGCCGCAAGATCTTCGGGATCATCCCGATGGGCAACAAGCTGCGCAACTATTTCGACGGCTACCAGAGCGCGCAGGGCCATATCGGCGCGATCCTCGCCCGCCTGCAGGGCGGCAAGGACGAGCTGCTGATGGACAACGCCTCCATCGACGTGGAGCGCCAGAACCTCTGGGCGGCGATGGGCAGGCTCGAACAGATGATCTTCATGTCGAAGGCGCTGGACGAGACGCTGGAACAGAAGGCCGCCGATCTCGACCATGTCGACCCCGCCAAGGCCAAGGCCGTGCGCGAGAGCGCGCTGTTCTACGTGCGCCAGCGCACGCAGGACCTGCTGACGCAGATGGCGGTCTCGGTGCAGGGCTATCTCGCGCTCGATCTGGTGAAGAAGAACAATGTCGAGCTGATCAAGGGCGTCGACCGCGCTTCCACCACCACCGTCGGCGCGCTGCGCACGGCCGTCACGGTGGCGCAGGCGATGGCCAACCAGAAGCTGGTGCTGGACCAGATCACCGCGCTCAACACCACGACCGCGCGGATCATCGACGGCACCGGCCAGATGCTGAAGGACAACACCGCGCGCATCCACGAGCAGGCGGCGAACGCCACGATCCCCCTGGAGACGCTCAGCCGCGCCTTCCAGAACATCTACGACACGATGGATTCGATCGACACCTTCAAGATGCAGGCGCTCGATTCCATGAAGCAGACCGTGCAGTCGCTGGAGGGTGAGGTCACCAAGTCCAAGGCCTATATCGCCCGCGCGCAAGGCCAGGCCGAAGGCACGGCGCTGGGCAGCGACAAGACGACGAAGGCCATGCTCGAGGCGCTCGACTGACAGCCATGGCCAATTCCGTCACGCCCCGCAGTCGCAATGCCGTGAACCAGGAAGTGATCCGTGCCGCACGCCGCCAGCGCGCGGCGCGGCTTTACAATGCCCGCAAGGAGCGTTGGAGCTTTCGCTGGCGCCGCATTCGCCGTGCTTTCCTGGCGCTGTTCGGCATCTTCATCGTGGCCCTGACCGCCGGGCTGATCCTCGGCGGTCTGTCTTTCACCACCACGGTGCTGACGACGCTGCTGGCCTTCGCGGTGTTTATGGTGCTCTCGATCTATCCCGCCACGCCCAAGCTCCGTGCCGAGGAACTGGGCAGCGCGACATTGCCCGAACTGGCCGGATCGGCGGAACTCTGGCTGGAAACGCGCCGCCGGGCCTTGCCCAATGCCGCGGTCGATGCCGTGGACATGATCGGCGTGCGCCTCGAACAGCTGGCGCCGCAGCTTGCCACCTTGCAGGACAACGGCCCCGCCGCGCATGAAGTGCGCAAGCTGCTGTCGGAACACCTGCCTTCGCTGGTGGACAGCTATACCCGCATTCCCGCCGAGCTGCGCAACAAGACCCATGCCGGCAGCACGCCTTCGCAGCAGCTGGTGGAAGGGCTCAACGTCATCGCCGGCCAGATCGAGGCGATGAGCCTGGACCTCTCGCGCGGAGACCTGGATGCGCTGGCGACGCGCGGCCGTTTCCTAGAGACCAAGTATATCGACGCGAGCGACGATGGTTGAGCTGCTGACGAGGGCGGGGAGCCTGCCGTTTTCGGTCGCCCTGGCCCTGATGCTGATGTTCGCCCTGCTCCAGATCGTCGGTCTCGGCGATTTCCTCGGCGGCGATACCCACCTCGATGTTCATGCGGGCGTCCATGGGACCCTCCACGGGCATGGCGGCGTCGATGCAGGGCTGCTGTCGGTGCTCGGTCTTGGCCGGGTGCCGTTCCTGATGTGGCTCATGCTGCTGCTCACCGTGTTCGGCCTGATCGGCATTTCCGCGCAGGAGCTGCTGCTCTCGCTGACCGGGAGCCCCTGGAGCGCGTGGCTCGTCGCGCCTGTCGTTGCCCTCGTTTCGCTGCCGATCACTGGCGCGCTGTCACGGGGGCTGGGCCGGATCATCCCGCAGGACGAGACGAGCGCGATCGACGTGTCGGCGCTGGTCGGGCGGGAAGCGGAAATCCTGGTCGGGACCGCGCTGGCCGGAAGCCCGGCGCGCGGGCGCGTGTTCGATCACTACGGCCAGGCGCATAATGTCATGGTGGAGCCCGATCTGCACGACCAGCGCTTCGTGCAAGGCGAAAAGGTGCTGCTGGTGCGGCGCGAGGGCGACTTGTTCAAGGCCATTGCGCGCGGCGACCATTACCTGCCGCGCCTGGACTGAAAAAAGGGCCGCGCGTCAGGCCGTGACAACTGCGGTTAACGCTTTGAAAGCACGGCGCGTCAGGCCGGTTTTCCTGGGAATTCCGGGCCCGTTCTGCTAGCTTTCCTGTCTATTTGATTGCGTGGTCCCGCGCTTCTGGCCGGACGACGCCAGGGGGAGTATCGAAGACATGCAAGACCTCGTCGGCATCGGAATTCTAGCCGGCATCGCCCTCGTCCTGTTCCTGGCGCTGGGCCTGATGCTCGCGCGGCTCTACAAGCGCGCATCCAAGGAAATCGGCTTCGTGCGCACGGGCTTCGGCGGCGAGCGCGTGGTCATGAACGGCGGCGCGCTGGTCCTGCCGGTCTTCCACGAGACGATGCCCGTCAACATGAACACCGTGCGCCTGGCGGTGGAGCGCAAGAACCAGGATGCGCTCATCACGCTGGACCGCCTGCGCATCGACGTGAAAGCCGAATTCTACGTGCGCGTCCGCCCCGATGCCGGTGCCATCGCCATGGCGGCGCAGACCCTGGGCGCCCGCACCATGCATCCCGAAGCGCTGAAGGAACTGGTCGAAGGCAAGTTCGTCGATGCGCTGCGCTCGGTCGCGGCGGGCATGACGATGAACCAGCTTCACGAACAGCGCGCGGACTTCGTGCAGAAGGTGCAGCAGGTTTCCTCGTCCGATCTCGCGATGAACGGGCTTGAGCTGGAATCAGTGTCGCTGACCGGGCTGGACCAGACCTCGATCGAGCACTTCAATGCCAACAACGCCTTCGATGCCGAGGGTCTCACCAAGCTGACCGAGCAGATCGAACTGCGCAAGAAAGCGCGGAACGACATCGAGCAGGACACCCGCGTCCAGATCGAAACCAAGAACCTGGAAGCGGAGCGCCAGTCGCTCTCGATCCAGCGCGACAACGAATTCGCCAAGCTGGAGCAGGAGCGCGAGATCGAGATGCGCCGGGCCGAGCAGGCAGCCGAAGTCGCGCGCGAGCAGGCCTTGCGGGGGCGCGAGGCCGAGGAAGCGCGGATCATCGCCAAGCAGCAGGTCGATTCGCAGCAGATCGAATCGGATCGCACCATCCAGCAGGCCAAGATCGCGCAGGCCCAGGCCGTCGAACTCGCGCGCCAGGGGCAGCAGATCGCCATCCAGAACAAGAGCCGGGAGGAAAGCCAGGCCAAGGCTGACGCCGACGAGGCCCGCGCCAAGGCGGTCGCCGCCGAGGAACAGGTCATCACCAGCCGTGAGACCGAGATCGCCGAGCGCGCCAAGCGCATCGAACTGATCGAGGCCAGCAAGGAAGCCGAGCGGCAGGCGATCTCGGTCAAGGTGGAAGCCGAAGCCGAACGCGAAGCCGCCGCCAACCGCGCCGAGGCCTTCCGCCTGGCCGCCGAGGGCGAGGCCGAGGCCGAGAAGCTCCGCGCCGAAGCCGCGCGCGTGCGTTTCGAAGTGGAAGCGGCGGGTCAGCGCGCGGTCAACGAAGCGGCGAACCTGCTCTCGTCCGACCAGATCTCGCTGCAGATGAAGCTCGCCCTGCTCAAGGTTCTGCCGGAAGTCGTGCGCGAATCCGTGCGGCCGCTGGAGGCGATCGATTCGATCAAGATCGTGCAGGTCGACGGTCTGACACAGAAGGGCGGTTCATCGGCTTCGTCGGCTTCGGTCGGCGGATCGGGCAACTTGGCCAACGACGCGGTCAGTGCCGCGCTTGCATACCGTGCGCAGGCCCCGGTGATCGACGGGTTGATGAAGGAGCTTGGCCTTGACGGTGCGTCGCTGGCCAATCTCGTGCAGGGCGCGGCGCAGGTTCCGGTGGCGCCCGCCATCCATGCCCCGGCGAACGACGCCAGCGCGGGTGTTGTGCGCGAAGCGGAGTGAATCCGGGCGGGCGGCGCCCGCCCGCTCATCGCCCCGGCGACCCGGCTCCCGGTGTCGCCGGGGAGACCGCGTGCTAGCTCTCGGCCTGGACGAGAAGGAGGCCCGCGATGGACCGGCAATTCCACAAGATCCTGCTGTTCATGAAACGGCGCGCCGACCTGACGCCGCAGCAGTTCCGCGACTACTACGAGACGCGGCATGCGCCCCTCGCGGAGCGCTATTCGCGGGGCGTCAGCCGCTACATCCGGCGCTATGTCGATCCCCAGCCGCATCCGGAAACCGGCGATTTCACCGATGGGCCGGACGTCATCACCGAACTCTGGTTCGAGGACGAAGCGGTGTTCCGCAAGACCTTGGCCTATATTACGCAGAACCTCATGCCCGACGAGATCGTCGCGGATGAGCGCAATCTGTTCGACCGGGCCTCGTTCCGCATCGCGACGGTCATGGAGTGCGAGAGCTAGGACGCAAGGGCACGGGATTTCGCAAAGGCGGCGATCGGGTTTGCGCAGGCGCTGGCGGAACTTGGCATCATGACCGGGCGGGCCAGCGCATTTTCAGCGCTTCCCGCCCGTAGCGTCATCGTCTCAGGAGGGCACCGTCGCAGAGCGGCACCGTCTCAGGGGATCACAGGCCTAGGCGGCCGAGTATCCCCCCATCCACCTTGATGTCGCAGCCGCTGATATAGGATGCGGCCGGCGAGCAGAGGAACTCCGCCACGGAGGCGATTTCATCGCCCAGTCCCTGCCGCCCGAGCGGCGTCATGCCCATCATCCGCACCATCTGTTCGCTCGCCTTGGCTTCGGCGCGGCTCATTTCGGTGTCGATGAAGCCCGGCGCGATGGAGGCGATGCGCAGGCCGCGCTCCCCGAAGGCCGCCGCTTCCCGCCCGACCAGCCCGATCACCCCGCGCTTGGACAGCGTATAGCCCATGCCAGGATTGGTGGAGAATCGGTCGACATCTTCCCGCCCCTTGCCCGCGACGAGGTCCTGCACGGCCGCGACCATCGCCGGATCGGGGATGAGATAGGCCGACATCGAGGAGATCAGCACCGCGCAGCCGCCCTCCTCGAATCGCGGCAGGAGCGCGGCCACGAGGCGTTCGGTGGCGAAATAGTTCACTTCCAGAATGCGCGGCGCCTCGGCCATCGTCGGCGAGAGACCGGCCGTATGGACCAGCGCGAAGAGCGGCGCTTCGCTCAGGGTATCGAGCAGGCGCTGCGGGAATTCAGGCGCGGCGATGTCCCCCGCCAGCGTCGAGACTTGCACGCCGTCCCGGCGCAGTTCGGCGGCGACGGCTTCCAGCCTTTCGGCATTCACGTCGCTCAGCAGCAAGGGGCGGCCTTGCGCGGCGAAGCGGGCGGCGACCGGGCGGCCCATGCCTCCGGCGGCTCCGGTGACGATGACGGTAGCGTTCATGATCTCTCCCATTCGCCGTTCGCCGGCCTTGCGCAGATGTCGTAACCGCCGCCCCGCCCTCCGGCCAGCGCCTGCGCGACTCATCGCTCCGGGGAATAAGATACAGTGTCGCTCATAGTTCTTGCATTGCGGGCCGTCCCGTCGTTTCATCGCTCAAGCCGGAAAACGGGCCGGGCAGGGAAGCGGGAGAGCGCGAATGCAGATGACGGGCGAGCAGCGGGTCGCGGCGCCGCGCCGGAAGGTGTGGGAAGCGCTCAACGATCCCGTCGTTCTCGCCCAGTGCATTCCGGGCTGCCAGAGCCTGGAACGAGAGGGGGACGATCGCTTCGTTGCCGTGGCGGAAGTGAAGATCGGGCCCATCGGCGCGCGGTTTCGGGGGCAGGTGCACCTTTCCGATCTCGATGCGCCCAATGGCTACACGATAACCGGCTTGGGCAACGGGGGCATTGCCGGAAGCGCGCGGGGCGGCGCGAAAGTGCGGCTCAGTGACGGCGAAGATGGCGGGACGCTGGTCGCTTACGAAGTCGAGGCGGAAGTGGGCGGCCGCATGGCCCAGCTGGGCGGGCCGATCATCGATGCGACGGCGAAGAATCTCGCCGGCAAGTTCTTCACCAGGTTCGGGGAGGTCGTCACGGGGGGCGCTCCGGCGCCGGTTGCAGCGGGGGAGCTTGCAGCCGGCGCCGGGCAGGGGGCGACTGCCACGGCGCCGGTGCTTTCCGCGCCGCTCGTCCCCGGCGCGCGCGCCGCGCCGGGAGGGACTGTCTGGGGCTGGGTGGCCGCACTCGTGCTGGCGCTGGTGGCAGGTTTCATGCTGGGTGTGAAAGGACTCCAGGCAGAGTTCCTGGGCGTGGCGGTGCTGCTGGTGGTCACGGCCGCCGCCGCCTTCGAGGCCGGGCGCCGGGGAGCGCCGCGATGAAGCCCGCGCCGTTCGACTATGCCCGCCCGGCCAGCGTTGCCGAGGCCTGCCGGGTGCTGGCGGAGGCCGGCGGGGGAGCGACGGTGCTGGCAGGGGGGCAGACGCTCATGCCCCTGCTGAACTTGCGGATGAGCCAGCCTTTCATCCTCGTCGACCTTGGCGGCATCGCGAAGCTGCGCGGCGTTTCCGAAGTCGCGGGCGGGATTCGCGTGGGCGCCATGACGCGGCAGGCCGAGGCCCTGGCCGATGCAACGCTCGCCCGGCGGCTCCCGGTGTTGGTCACGGCTCTGGGCCATGTCGGGCACCACCAGACGCGCAACCGCGGGACGGTGGGCGGATCGATCGCGCTCGGCGAGCCGGCGGCGGAAATGCCCGCGACGGCGATCGCGCTGGGCGCCACGCTGGAGATCATCTCGACAAGGGGCACGCGGCACGTCGCGGCGGCGGACTTCTATCTCGGCCCTTACATGACGGTGCTGGAGCCGGACGAACTGCTGACGGCCGTGGTCTATCCCGACTGGGCGGCGGGTCATCTGGTGCTGTTTCGCGAAGTGGCGCAGCGGCCCGGAGACTTCGCGCTGGTCGGCATGGTCGGCGCGCTGGTGCTGGAAGACGGCAAAGTGGCGCGGGCCGGACTCGCCTGGTTCGGCATGGGGCCGACACCGATCCGCATGCGCCGGGCCGAAGAGGCGCTGCTCGGCACGGCCCTGGCCGAACTCGACGTCGAGGCCGTGGCGGGACTGGCCGTGGCGGAGAGCGCGCCTTTCGACGATCACCACGCCAGTGCGGAATACCGCCGTACTGTCGGCCGCCGCATCTTCGCACGGGGCCTGCGCGAAGTTCTGGACCTGAGGGAAGCCGCATGAGCGAACACGCCATCGCATGGACCGTCAATGGCCACCGCCGTCATGACCGGGTGGAGGCGCGCACCAGCCTTGCGGACCATCTGCGACTGGAGGCGGGCTGCACCGGGGTGCACCTGGGATGCGAGCATGGCGTTTGCGGCGCCTGCACGGTCCTGGTCGACGGTCGGGCCGTGCGCGCCTGCCTGATGCTGGCGGTCCAGGCAGACGGAGCGGACGTGACCACCGTGGAGGGCCTCGCCGCGCCGGACGGCACGTTCCACCCGGCGCAGGACGCCATGCGCGAGGCCCACGGGCTGCAATGCGGCTTCTGCACGCCGGGCGTGCTGATGACTTTCGCGGCGCTGACGGCGGGTGAGGAACCCGCGGACGAAGCGACGATGATCGCCGCCATGTCCGGCCATGTCTGCCGCTGCACGGGCTATCAGGGCATCCGGCGCGCTGCCCGGGCCCTGGCGGAGGGCAGGTACGGAGGCGGGGCCGAGCGCATGAGCGGAGACGGGGCGACCGGCCCCGCCGCCGGCAAGGGGCAGGCGGCATGAATGCGCAGGCGCCCGGCGGCGGGCTCGGTGCCACGCGCTGGATCGGCAAACGCGCGCTTCGCAAGGAAGATCCGCGCCTGCTGACCGGGCGCGGGCAGTTCGTGGACGACGTGACCCTGCCCGGCATGCTCCATGTCGCTTTCGCCCGCAGCCCCGTGGCGCGCGGGCGCATCCTGTCCATCCAAAGCGAATTCGCCCGCGAGATGCCCGGCGTCCATGCCGTGCTGACTGCGGCGGACCTCGCCGCGCGGCCGATCCGCATGCTCTCGTTCTTCTTTACCGAGGCGGAGATCGCGATTGCGCCGCTTGCGGACGGTCAGGTGGCCTATGTCGGCGAGCCGGTGGTCATGGTCGTCGCGGAGACGCGCGCCATGGCGGAAGACGCCGCCTCCCTGATCGAGGTCGAGTACGAGGAGCACGATCCCGTCGTCACGATCGCGCAGGCCAGGTCGTCCGCGGCGATCCATGCCGGGATGGACAGCAATGTCGCGGCCGAAATCGGCGACGAAGACATCGAGGAGGAGCTGGAACGCAAGCTCGCCGGATCGGCGCTGCGGCTCAGCCACAAGGTGGTTCACCAGCGCATCTCGCAGGCGCCCATGGAGACGCGCGGGGTGATCGCCGCGCGCGACGGACCGGAAGAACTTACGCTCTGGATTACCTGCCAGAGCCCGCATCTCGTGGCGCGCTGGGTCAGCCTGGCGCTGGATCTGCCGGATACCGCGATCCGGGTCATCGCCAAGGACGTGGGCGGCGCCTTCGGGCTGAAGAACCATCCATGGAAGGAGGAAAGCGCGGTCATCGTCGCGGCGCTGCTGCTGGGCCGGCCGCTCAAGTGGATCGAGGACCGCTACGAGGCGCTCACCGCATCCAACCAGGCACGCGAGGCGGAGATGACCCTGCAGGCGGGGTTCGACGCGGAAGGTCGGCTCACCGGTTCCCACGGCATCTACGACTGCAACAACGGTGCCTTCCCGCAAGGCGCGGACAGCAATATCGCCGTGCACATGTTCGTCTGGGCGGCCTACAAGCAGCCTGCCTACGCCTTCGTTTCGCGCGGATGGTACACCAACACCAATGGCCTTGCCGCCTATCGCGGGCCCTGGGCGATGGAATCGCTGGTCCGCGAGACCCTGCTGGACAAGGCGGCGCGCAAGCTGGGGATCGATCCGGTGGAGATCCGCCGCCGCAATCTCGTCTACCTTGCCGACCAGCCCGCCGTGACCAGCATGGGCATTCCGCTGCAGGACATCACGCCCGGCGAATGCCTGGAAAAGCTGCTCCAGCACTTCGACATGGCGCAGTTCCGCCGCGAACAGGCGCGCGCGCGGCAGGAGGGGCGCTATCTGGGCGTGGGCCTGGCGTCCTATGTCGAACCGACCGGCTCTGCGGGATCGATGGCGCCGATGACCGGCGAACTGGCGCAAGTGCGGATCGAACCGACGGGCAAGGTCACCGCGACGATGTCCACTCATTCGCAGGGCCACGGCACGGCCACGACGATGGCCCAGTGCATCGCAGACCGGCTGGGCGTGCGCTACGAGGATGTGACCGTGTTCGAGGGTGACAGCTCGCGCGGTGGCTTCAGCCCCGGAGCGGCAGGAAGCCGTCAGGGCGTGATTGCGGGCGGGGCGGCGATCCGGTGCTCGGAACTGCTGGCGGACAAAGTGCGTGCCGTGGCCGCGCACTTGCTCAATGCCAGTGCCGAAAGCGTGGTGCTGGACGCGGGCATGGTCCGGGTGGAGGGCGCGCCGGAAATGGCGCGGCCGCTCGCGGAGATTGCCGCCATCGCCTATGGCGAGCCCGACCGTCTGCCGCCGGGGCTGGAAACCGGGCTGGAGATGCAGTTCCGTTATCAACCGCCGCCGATGACGTTCACCAGCGCCACCCATCTTGCCGTGGTGGAAGTGGATGTGGACACCGGCTTCGTCTCGATCCTGCGCTGGATCTCGTCCGAGGATTGCGGGACGGTCATCAACCCGGCCGTGGTCGAGGGGCAGATTTCCGGCGGGCTGGCACAGGCCATCGGCATGGTCCTGCTGGAGGAGATGCCTTACGACGCGCGGGGCAATCCGCAGGCGGCGACGTTCAAGGACTACCTCCTGCCGTCGATTTCCGACGTGCCGGTGTTCGAATTCGTCCACGCCAATACCCCGTCGCAGACCATCGGCGGCATGCGCGGCGTGGGGGAGGGCGGCGCGATCATCGGTCCGCCCACGCTGGTGAACGCCATCGCCGATGCCCTTTCGCCGTTCGGGGAGATCGAGGACCTTGTCCTGCCGCTGACGCCGGGCCGCATTCTCGACGTGATCGAACAGCGCGACGTATCGGGCCTGCACAAGCCGGAGCCGGTGCGCGCCGAGCCGGCGCCTGCCGCCGCCATCGCGCCGGAACCGAAACCGGACCCCGGGCCGAACGATGAGCAGCCCGCCGCGGCGAGCGGGCCTGCGGGAGACTGGAACATGGTGCTCAAGACGCCGATGGGGCCGCAGGCGATGCTGGCGCACTTCGACGTGGAGGGCAGCGCCGTCAGCGGCTACCTGTCATCGCCGGAAGGCAGGCAGGACTTCGGCGGCGGCACGTTCGAGGCCGGGCGCCTGCGGTTCGATCTCAAGGTGGAGAAACCGATGAAGATCACGCTCAAATACGATCTGGAACTGCGCGGAGACACTCTCGGCGGGAAGTGCAAGATGGGCATGTTCGGATCGGCGAAAGTCACGGGCGAGCGGGCACCGTGAGGAATGCCGCCCGGCCCGATCGGCCGGGCTAGCTGCTGGCGTCTTTCACCGTTTCCATGGCCACATATGTGGACGTGCTGGAAACATGCGGCAGGTTCGACAGTTTTTCGCCCAGAACCTCGCGGTAACGGCGGATGTCGGTGGTGCGGACTTTCAGCAGGTAGTCGAAATGGCTGGCGAGCATGTGGCACTCCTCCACTTCGGGAATGCGGCGGACGGCGGCGTTGAACTCTTTCAGCGCCTGCTCGCGCGTGTCCGACAGCTTGACCTCGGTGAAGGCGACATGGTCAAGGCCCAGGCTGGCCGGATCGACCACGGCGCGGAAGCCCCGGATCACCCCCGAATCGATCAGCCGCCGCATCCGGACCTGGCAAGGCGTCTTGGAAAGCCCTACGTTCTGCGCAAGGTCGGTGACGCTCATGCGGCCGTCGGCGCGCAAGGCGGCGATGATCTTGCGATCGAGTTCGTCCAGATCGACGTGTTTTACGCGATTTGCCATCCGTTTGGCCTGCAAAATCCCGAAAGATAAGTTCAGATGAGCCAATCTGTGCCTGTGAAAAGTCGGATTGCCAAGCGGCCTTGGGATATTGGCGATACATGACCCACACGCCCGCCCGCACGCCCCTCTTCGGCGCCTTCGCCCCCGCCGTCAGCGAACCGACCCCGCTTCGCCGCGCGATCACCGATGCTTTCCGCCGCGACGAGGCCGCCTGCATGGCGCCGCTGCTTGACGCGGCGACGCTGCCCGAGGCGCAGCGCCAGGCGGTTCGCGAGACGGCCATCCACCTGGTGTCCACCTTGCGTGCCAATCACAAGGGCACCGGCGTCGAGGGTCTGGTGCAGGAATATTCGCTGTCCAGCCAGGAAGGCGTGGCGCTCATGTGCCTGGCCGAGGCGCTGCTGCGCATTCCCGACAATGCCACCCGCGACGCGCTCATCCGCGACAAGATCTCCGACGGAGACTGGAGCGCGCACCTCGGCGGCGGCAAGTCGCTCTTCGTCAACGCCGCGACCTGGGGGCTGGTGGTGACGGGCAAGCTCGTCGGCTCGGTCGACGACAAGGGCCTCGGCTCGGCCCTGACGCGGCTGGTCGCCCGCGCAGGCGAGCCGGTGATCCGCCGCGGCGTCGATCTGGCGATGCG
Organism: Novosphingobium sp. YAF33; assembly: GCF_052113265.1. Classification (NCBI taxonomy): domain Bacteria; kingdom Pseudomonadati; phylum Pseudomonadota; class Alphaproteobacteria; order Sphingomonadales; family Sphingomonadaceae; genus Novosphingobium; species Novosphingobium sp. YAF33. The sequence continues at coordinate 308,230 of NZ_JBFRCW010000002.1, read as the reverse complement.
CCTGATGGGCGAGCAGTTCGTGACCGGCGAAACGATCGGTGAAGCCGTGAAGCGCGCGCGCGCGCTGGAGGAAAAGGGCTTCGGCTACAGCTACGACATGCTGGGCGAAGCCGCCACCACCGCGGCCGATGCCAACCGCTACAACGCCGATTATGTGAACGCCATCCACGCCATCGGCAAGGCGAGCGCCGGGCGCGGCATCTACCGGGGGCCGGGCATCTCGATCAAGCTCTCGGCGCTCCACCCGCGCTACAGCCGGGCCCAAGCGGAGCGCGTGATGGGCGAACTGCTGCCGCGCGTGAAGGCGCTGGCCGTGCTCGCGCGCGGCTACGACATCGGCTTCAACATCGATGCCGAGGAAGCGGACCGCCTCGAACTCTCGCTGGACCTGCTGGAGGCGCTGGCCCTCGATCCCGAACTCCAGGGCTGGGACGGGCTGGGCTTCGTGGTCCAGGCCTATGGCAAGCGCTGCCCCTTCGTGCTCGACTGGATCATCGATCTGGGCCGCCGCGCCGGGCGCCGCATGATGGTGCGCCTGGTGAAGGGCGCCTATTGGGACGCCGAGATCAAGCGCGCGCAAGTCGACGGGCTGGCCGATTTCCCGGTGTTCACCCGCAAGGTCCACACGGACGTATCCTATGTCGCCTGCGCGAAGAAGCTGCTGGCCGCGCCGGACGCGGTGTTCCCGCAGTTCGCCACTCACAATGCGCAGACGCTGGCCACGATCTACCATCTGGCCGGACCGGACTTCGCGATCGGCCAGTACGAGTTCCAGTGCCTCCACGGCATGGGCGAGCCGCTCTATTCGCAAGTCGTCGGCGCCGGCGAATCCGGGAACAACCTTGACCGGCCCTGCCGCATCTACGCGCCGGTCGGCACGCATGAGACGCTGCTGGCCTATCTCGTGCGCCGTCTCCTGGAAAACGGCGCGAACTCCTCGTTCGTGAACCGCATCGCCGATCCGGCCGTGCCCGTGGAAGAGATGGTGGGCGATCCCGTAGACGTCGTGCGCGCCATGCCCGATCCGGGCGCGCGGCACGACCTGATCCCGCTGGCTGCCGACCTCTACCCCGGCCGCCGCAATTCGGACGGCATCGACATGGCCGACGAGGCGGCGCTGGCCGTGCTGTCGGAAGACCTGCGCCGTTCCGCCGCGCGCGAATGGTTCGCCATGCCCGCCAATGCCCAGGGCGGCGAGCGCGCCGTGCTCAACCCCGCCGATCACGCGGACGTGGTGGGCCGGGTGATCGAAGTGGCCCCGGAAGCCGCCTCCGTCGCCGTCGCTCGCGCCGCGATCAGCCGTTGGAGCCAGGTATCCGTGGACGAGCGCGCGGCCATGCTGGAGGCCGCCGCCGATGCCATGCAGGGCCGGATCGGCCTGCTCATGGGCCTCGTCATCCGCGAGGCCGGCAAGTCGGCCGCCAATGCCATCGCCGAAGTGCGCGAAGCGATCGACTTCCTGCGCTACTATGCGAAGCAGGCCCGCGAGACGTTCGGCGCCGATCAGGTGCCGCTGGGGCCGGTGGTCTGCATCAGCCCCTGGAACTTCCCGCTGGCGATCTTCGCAGGGCAAGTCGCGGCCGCGCTGGTGGCAGGTAACCCGGTGCTGGCCAAGCCGGCCGAGGAAACGCCGCTGATCGCTGCCGAAGCCGTGCGCCTGCTGCACGAGGCCGGCGTGCCCAAGGACGCGCTCCAACTGCTGCCGGGCGACGGCAAGCTGGGCGCGGCGCTGGTGGCGGCGCCGCAAGTGGCGGCAGTGATGTTCACCGGCTCCACCGAAGTGGCGCGCCTGATCCAGAAGCAGCTGGCCGGCCGGGTTTCGGCCCATGGCCATGCCGTTCCTTTCATCGCCGAGACCGGCGGGCAGAACGCGATGATCGTCGATTCCTCGGCTCTGGCCGAGCAGGTGGTTGCCGACGTGATCGCCTCGGCCTTCGATTCGGCCGGACAGCGCTGCTCGGCGCTGCGGGTGCTCTGCCTCCAGGAGGAAGTGGCGGACCGCACGCTGGTCATGCTCAAGGGCGCTCTGGCGGAGCTGCGGGTCGGCAATACGCAGGAACTCGCAGTCGACATCGGGCCGGTGATCACGGCCGAGGCCAAGGGCATGATCGACGGCCACGTCGCCCGCATGAAGGCGCGCGGCTGCAAGGTCGAGCAAGTGGCGATCCCCGCGACGTGCGCGTCGGGCACTTTCGTGGCGCCCACGATCATCGAGATCTCGACGATCGACCAGATCGAACGCGAGGTGTTCGGGCCGGTGCTGCATGTCCTGCGCTTCAAGCGCGACGAACTGTCCGCGCTGATAGAGGCGATCAACGCCACCGGCTACGGGTTGACGTTCGGCCTCCACACCCGCCTCGACGCGACGGTGGAGCAAGTGACTTCGGCCATCCGCGCGGGCAATCTCTACGTCAATCGCAACACCATCGGCGCGATCGTCGGCGTGCAGCCTTTCGGCGGCCGCGGGCTCTCGGGCACGGGTCCGAAGGCGGGCGGTCCGCTCTATCTCGGGCGACTGGCGCGGCAGGCGCCGCAAGTGCTGGATGCGCCCGCCAGGACGGCGCCGCTGGTGGAGGCCTTCGCGACCTGGCTGTCCGGGCAGGGCGATGCCGCTTCGGCCGCGGCGGCGCGCGGCCTGGCGGCCGGATCGGGGCTGGGCATGGAACTGAGCCTGCCGGGCCCGGTGGGCGAGATCAATCTCTATGTCCTCCACCCGCGCGGCCGCATCCTGCTGCGCCCGGCGACGCAGGAAGGGCTCTACGGGCAAATGGCGGCCGTGCTGGCCACCGRCAATACCGCGACGGTCGAGGGCATGGCGCTTCCGGCCGGACTGCCCGAAGCCGTGGCCGCCCGTTTCGCTCCCGATGCCGGCGCACATTTCGCTGCCTGTCTGGTGGAAGGCGATGCCGAGGCGGTTCGCGCGGCCTGCAAGGCCGTGGCCGAGCTGCCCGGGCCGATCGTGCCCGTCCACCGCACGCCGGGGCCGAACCTGGTCTGGCTGCTGGAGGAAGTCTCCACCTCGATCAACACCACGGCGGCGGGCGGCAATGCCAGCCTCATGATGATCGGCTGACGCCCCTGCCGGCCGGACACGAAAAGGCCCGCGAGTGACGAACTCGCGGGCCTTTCTTCATGCGGTGCGCGGAAGGCCTCAGCAGGCCGGGACCGGCTGCCCGGCCATGGCGCCTTCGTGCTCGCGCTTGTGCAGGGTCAGCGTCACCAGGAAGATCGCCAGCCCGCCCAGAGACAGGCCCATACCGATCCAGCCGGTCGAGGTCAGGCCGTAGCCTGCCGAAATGGCCAGACCGCCGAGCCAGGGGCCAAGCGCATTGGCCATGTTGAAGGCGCTATGGTGCGCCGCAGCCGCCAGGGCCTGCGCGTCGCCCGCCACGTCCATCAGGCGCGTCTGGAGAATGGTGCCGAGGCCGCCGGCAAAACCGATCATCACCACCACCACGCTGAGCGTCCAGACGTTGCTCGCGGCCATCGGGAACAGCGCAAGGGCGAAGGCGCTGAACAGCAGCGCGCCGATCGCGGCCTTGTTCAGCGAGCGGTCGGCCGCCCAGGCCCAGAACAGGTTGCCCACCGTCATGCCCACGCCGAACACGGCCAGGACCACCGGCACGAGGTGCTCGGAAACCTTGGTCACTTCGATCATGGTCGAGGCGATGTAGGTGTAGACCGCGAAGAGGCCGCCGAAACCGATGGCGCCGGTCAGCAGGGTCAGCAGCACTTGCGGACGGCGCAGCGCGCCCAGTTCGCGCATCGGGCTGGCGCCTTCGGCCGCCTTCTGGTGCGGGGCGAAGAGCGCGACGAGCGCCATGGTGATGACGGCCAGCACCGAGACGATGGCGAAGCCGGTGCGCCAGCCGAAGGCCTGGCCCAGCCAGTTGGCCAGCGGCACGCCGATGATCGTCGCCACCGTCAGGCCCGACATGACCAGCGCCACCGACTGGGCGCGGCGGTTTGCCGGCACCATCGAGGCAGCCACCAGCGCGGCGATGCCGAAGTAGGCACCATGCGGCAGCCCGCTGATGAAGCGGAACAGCAGCAGCAGCGGATATGTAGGCGCCATGGCCGAAAGCGCGTTGCCCACCGCGAAGAGCGCCATGAGGCCGATCAGCAAGGCCCGCCGGGGCAATTTCGCGGCCAGAACGGCGATGATCGGCGCGCCGACCACGACGCCCAGCGCATACGTGCTGATGGCATGGCCCGCCTCGGGCTCGGTCAGGCCGAGATCGCGCGCGAAATAGGGCACGAGGCTCATCGCGGCGAATTCGGTCGTGCCGATGGCGAAGGCACCCATCGCCAAGGCGAGGATGACGAGCGCGGGGTGAGTATGGGCTTTTTGCTGATCGGTCATGTTGCACTGCAATATTTTGGGGGCAAGTGCGATCTAGTGGACCCCGGCGCCATGCCAACCCCGACCAGGAGTGCAATAATTGCACTCCTGGTCTTGTTTGTTGCAATGGGTTGCGTGGCTGTGGCTGTGCCGGTGTCCCGGCGAAAGGTTCAGGGCAAGGCCCTGCTTCAGCCAGGGGAGCGTTCCAAGCAAGCCCTTGCCCGAAGCGAACCCTGGCTCAGAGCCCCGGATCGAACTCGGGTGCGTTCTTGGTCGTGTAGTCCGAATGAGTGGCGACGTGGATGCCGCATTCGGTCTTGTTCCAGCCGCGCCAGCGGCCCGAGCGAGGGTCTTCGCCTGCAGCGACCTTGCTGGTGCAGGGCATGCAGCCGATCGAGGGATAGCCCTCGGCGACCAGCGGATGGGCCGGCAAGTCGTGTTCGGCGATATAGGCGGCGATCCGCTCGGGCGACCAGTCGATCAGCGGGTTCACCTTGAGGCGGCCCTGCGCGTCGGTGGTGTCCACCTCGAAGCGGGGCAGGGTGGCGCGGGTGGAGGCCTGGAACGCCTTGCGGCCGCTGAACGAGGCATCGAAGCCCAGCAGGGCCTTTTCCAGCGGCTTCACCTTGCGGATTTCGCAGCAGCCGTCGGGATCGTAGGACCAGCGCAGTCCGTTTTCGTCCTTCTTCGCCAGTTCCTCGGCATCGGGGACGAGGTTGCGCAAGTCCTTGAGACCCAGTCGCTCGATCAGCAGGTCGCGATAGGCCAGGGTCTCGGGGAAATGCTTGCCGGTTTCGAGGAACAGCACCGGCACCGTGGGATCGACGCGGCTGACGAGATGCAGCAGCACCGCCGATTCCGCACCGAAGCTGGACACGATCGCGATATCGCCCACCATGCGCTCCTTGAGCACCGTTTCGAGCATCTCGCTCGTTTCGGTGCCGCGGAAGAGGCGGTTGAGGCGAACGGCATCGGCCTCGTCGAAACGAGGGCCGGTGTCGATCAGGTCGCGAATACGGGCAGCTTCGGTGTGGGGCATCGGTGGTTCCCTGTAGGGACGGTTACGCCGGGTGGCGCTTCGCCCAGATCGCCGGGCGACCGTCGACGACGGTGGCCTGGTAGACGTTGTCCCAGCGATCGAACGCATTGCGGGCGTCCTGTTCGTTGAGGGCCTTGTCGGGCGCGAAGGCATCGAAGCCGCAGCGCTTGAGGTGCGAGAGCATGTCGATCACCAGATCGCCCACGGCCCGCATTTCGCCCTGGTAGCCTGCTTCGCGAAGCAGGCGCGCCGAGGAATAGCCGCGGCCGTCGGTCCAGGCCGGGAAGCTCACTTCGACGAGCGAGAGCCGGTCGAGGTAGGGCAGCAGGTCGCGCGCATCGTCGCCCGGCTCGATGCGGACGGCGGAGGCGTTGGACTGTTCGGAGAACGAATCCACGGTGATGGCGGGGTCGTTGACGGTTTCGTCGTCACGGAAACGGAACTGGACCTCAACCATAGATGGCCTCCTTGAACGGATCCATGCCGATACGGCGATAGGTGTCGAGGAAGCGCTCCTCGCCTTCCTTGTTGGCGAGATAGACTTCGGTGGCCTTTTCGATGGCGTCGACGACGCCGTCCTCGGTGAAGCCGGGGCCGATGATCTTCGCGAGCGAGGTATCCGCGCCCTCGCTGCCGCCGAACAGGAGCTGGTAGTTTTCCAGGCCCTTCTTGTCGACGCCGAGGATGCCGATGTGGCCGGCATGGTGGTGACCGCAGGCATTGATGCAGCCCGAGATCTTCAGCTTCAGCTCACCGATTTCGGCCTGGCGCTGGGCACTGCCGAAGCGTTCGGAGATCTTCTGCGCGACCGGGATCGAGCGGGCATTGGCCAGCGAGCAATAGTCGAGGCCGGGGCAGGCGATGATGTCGCCCACGGTGTCGAGGTTGGCAGTGGCGAGGCCAGCTTCATCCAGCGCCTGCCACACGGTGTAGAGGTCGGCCTTGCGGACATGCGGGAAGACGATGTTCTGGGCGTGAGTGACGCGCAGCTCGTCGAAGCTGTAGTCCTTTGCCAACTGCGCCATCAGGCGGATCTGGTCGGCGGTGGCATCACCGGGGATGCCGCCCACGGGCTTGAGGCTGACAGTGGCGATCACGTAGCCGGCCTGCTTGTGGGCATGGGTGTTACGCTCCACCCAGAGGCGGAAGTCGGGATCGGTCAGGTCCAGATCGTCCGACGCGCCGGTGTCGTAAGCCGGGGCGGTGAAGTGCGCCTTGATGCGCTCCAGCTCGGCCAGCGGCGGCTCGATCGGCTGGGTCAGCAGGTGCGCGAACTCTTCCTCGACCTGGCGGACGTATTCGTCACGGCCCAGTTCGTGGACGAGGATCTTGATGCGCGCCTTGTACTTGTTGTCGCGGCGGCCGTAGCGGTTGTAGACGCGCAGGCAGGCTTCCGAGAACGTGATGAGCTGGTCCAGCGGCACGAAGTCGCGGATCAGGGGCGCGATCATCGGGGTGCGGCCCATGCCGCCACCGGCGTAGAACTGCGCGCCGATCTCGCCGGCGTCATTCTTCACCATCTTGATGCCGATGTCGTGCAGGCGCATCGCCGCGCGGTCCGTTTCGGAGGCGATGACGGCGATCTTGAACTTGCGCGGCAGCACCAGGAATTCCGGGTGGAAGCTGGACCACTGGCGCAGCAGTTCCGCATAAGGACGCGGATCGACGATCTCGTCCGCGGCGGCACCGGCGAACTGGTCGGAGCTGATGTTGCGGATGCAGTTGCCGCTGGTCTGGATGGCATGCATCTCCACCTTGGCGAGTTCGGCCAGGATGTCGGGCGTGTCTTCCAGCTTGATCCAGTTGTACTGGATGTTCTGGCGCGTGGTGAAGTGGCCGTAGCCGCGGTCGTACTTGTCCGCGATGTCGCCCAGCAGCGTCATCTGCGCCGAGTTCAGCGTGCCGTAAGGCACCGCGACGCGCAGCATGTAGGCATGCAGCTGGAGGTAGAGGCCGTTCTGCAGGCGCAGCGGCTTGAACTGGTCCTCGGTCAGGTCGCCGGCAAGGCGGCGGCGCACCTGGTCACGGAATTCCGCGACGCGCGTATCGACCATCTGCTGGTCGTATTCGTCGTACTTGTACATCAGATCACCCAGTCTGCGGCTGCGGGGTCGGAGGCTTTCGGCGTCAGGTCGAGGCGCACCGTCGGCCCGAGGGCGCGGATGCGCTCCTTGATATGGGCGGGGCGGATGCCTTCAGCGGTCTTCTCGCCGTCGACGACATAGGCGGCGACGGCGTGCTGGGCGCCTTCCTCGCGCGCCACCAGGGCGGCGCCATGCTCGCCCACGTCGGCGGATTCGTTGACGTCGAGCGACCAGCCCACGCCGGTCCACCAGATGACCGCTCCGGTCTTCAGGTCGTTGCCCGTCAGGATCTTCACTTTGTTGCCTCCAGCGCCAGGGCGCGAATGGTGTTGTCGGGTTCTGCGGTGACGTGCCCGATAACGATAAGCGCGGGACTTTGCACCTTCGCATCCGCGATAAGGTCGGCAAGTCCGGCGAGCGGTCCGCGCAGCACGCGCATGGCCGAGCGGGTGGCGTTCTCTATCACCGCCACCGGCACATCGGGCGCGAGACCGTCGGCCATCAGCTTTTCCGCGATCTGGGCGGCAGTGGCGATGCCCATGAAGATCACCAGGGTGCGGCCCTTGCCGGCAAGGCCCGACCAGTCCTGATCGGCCAGCCCCTTGCACTGGCCCGCCACGAAAGTGACGATCGAGGCGTGGTTGCGGTGGGTAAGCGGAATCTGCGCAGCGGCCGAAGCGCCCAGCGCGGAGGAAATGCCCGGCACCACTTCCACGGGAACGCCGGCGGCATGGCAGGCTTCCGCCTCTTCGCCGCCACGGCCGAACACGAAGGGATCGCCGCCCTTGAGGCGCACGACGTCATGCCCCGCGAGGGCCTCGCGCACGAGCAGGGCGTTGATCTCTTCCTGCTTCATGGTGTGGCGGGCGCGGCTCTTGGCGACCGAGACCAGCCGCGCGGAAGGCTTGGCCATCGCCAGGATGGCCGGATCGACCAGCCCGTCATGCACGATGAGCGCGGCATTCATCAGCAGCCGCGCGGCGCGCAGGGTCAGGAGATCGGGGTCTCCGGGACCGGCGCCGACCAGATAGACTCGGCCGATAGAGGCGGGAATCGCTTGCATGGTGCGGCAGATGATACTCCCGGCCCTGGATTGCCAACCAGAATGGCTTTGTCCGGGGCAAGGGAGTCTTTAGCGGCGTTTTATGAGCGGCGTTATGACAGGGCTCGCGATGGATATTGCGGCGCGAGGCCGTGCCCGGAATTCGGCCTCGATGAATGTGCCGAGGCCCGCTCAGGCAACCTCGTCTTCCAGGAAAGCCGACGGGATCCGCAGCGGTTCGGGCTTCAGGCTGGGCGCGCGGTCGGGGCGGCCGAGGAAATAGCCCTGCGCTTCCTCGCAGCCTTCGCGGATCAGCAACTCGAACTGGCTGGCGGTCTCCACGCCTTCCGCCAGGACCGGGATGCGCAGCGACTGGCCCAGCGCCAGGACCGCGCGGATAATGGCGCGGGCCTGTTCGTTCTCGTCCGATTCCAGCAGGAACGACTTGTCGATCTTGATCTTGTCGAACGGGAAGGAGTGGAGGGTGTCCAGCGAGGAATAGCCGGTGCCGAAATCGTCCATGGCGATGGCGACGCCCAGTTCCTTGAGCTGGCGCAAGTTGTTGAGCGCGCGCGCCTTGTCGGTGATGATCGCGCTTTCGGTGATCTCCAGTTCCAGCCTGCGGGCGGGGAGGCCGGTCTCGATCAGGATCCGCGCCACCATCGGCGCCAGATCCTGCTGGACAAGCTGGATGGGCGAGACGTTGACGGCGATGCGGTGCTCGGAATGCCAGCTCACCGCTTCCCGGCAGGCCTGCGTCAGGACCCATTCGCCGATCGACAGGATGGCGCCCGATTCTTCGGCGATCGGGATGAATTCGCTGGGCGATACCAGCCCGCGCTGCGGGTGATGCCAGCGCACCAGCGCTTCGTAGCCGGACAGCTCGCCGCTGCGCAGCTGGCATTGGGGCTGGTAGAGCAGCACCAGTTCCTCGCGCTCGATGGCCAGGCGCAAATCGTTGGCAAGCTGACGGCGCGCGCGGGCGGTCTCGTCCATGCCCGGTTCGTAATAGCAGATGCGCTCGCCGATCTGCGCCTTGGCGCGGTACATGGCGAGGTCGGCATTGTTGAGAAGCGCTTCGCGGTCGGCCCCGTCGTGCGGATAGGCCGCGACGCCCAGGCTCGCGCCGAAGCTGAGTTCCTGCTTCTCGTGCTCGACGGGCACGTTGAAGCAATGCTCCACCCGGCGCAGGAATTCGGCGAGCTGCTCGTCCGTGTCGAACAGCTTGGCAATGCCGAATTCGTCGCCGCCGAGTCGCGCGGCGATCTCATCCTCGCCGATCACGGACTGCAGGCGCTGGGCCAGTTCCGCCAGCACCACGTCACCCCAGGAGTGGCCGTAAGTGTCGTTGATTTCCTTGAAGCGGTCGAGGTCGATGGCGGTCACGCCCAGGCGCTTGCCGATGCGGCTGGCCCGTTCGAGTCGCTCGTCGATCCACAAGTTGAAGCGGGTGCGGTTGGGCAGCCCGGTTAATCCGTCGTGCATCGCCATGTGGGCGATCTGGGCTTCGGATTCGTGCTGGCGGGTAATGTCGTCGAAGGTCGAGACCCAGCCGCCCTCCGGCATGCGCCGGCTGGCGATGGAGACCACCGTGCCGTCCGGGTATTCGGCCAGGATCGGCGGCGAGGACGGCCCTGCGAGATTGTCCAGAATGGCGCGCTGCGAAAGCAGGACACGCTCCGCGATCACGTCCGGCGCGAAGCGGCCGAGGCTGCTGCGGCGGATCACTTCGGAGAGGTGCATGCCCGGCACGAGGCTGTCGGGCGCCAGGCCGTACATCTCCAGGAAGCGCGGGTTGCAGAGCACCAGCTTCTCATCGGCATCGAACAGGCAGAGGCCCTGGTGCATGTGGCCGAGCGCGGCATCGCGCTGGCGGCTGGCTTCGGCGATGCGGTCCTGCGCTTCCTTGAAGCGTGACATGTCGCGGGTGATCTTGGCGAAGCCGATGGGCTGGCCCTGCTCGTCCAGCATGGGCTCCATGGTCACATGGGCCCAGAACCGCGTCCCGTCGCGGCGCACGCGCCAGCCTTCGCCGTAATAGCGGCCGTGGTTGGCGGCCGCTTCCAGGGCGACGCGGTCGAGCGCGGCTTCGCGGTCTTCGGGAGTGTAGAAGCTGGAAACGTGAAGGCCCAGCGCTTCGGCTTCCGGATATCCCTTCAGGCGCTGGGCGCCGGCGTTCCAGTTCATCACCCGGCCGTCGCGATCGAGCATGTAGATCGCGCAGTCCGAAATGCCGCGCACCAGGAACGAGAAATTGCGCTCGCTGATCGCCACGACCGCGGCGGTGCGGCGGCTGATCGCCAGCGAGATCGCCGAAACCGCGACCAGCAGGAACGTCACTGCGGTGACGGCGGCGGCCATTTCCCGCGGGGAAATGAGCTGCTCGGGCACATGCATCCGCGTGGGGATGAGGGTGAGGCCGGTCATGCCGGTGAAGTGCAGGGAGACCACGGAGAGGGACAGCAGCCCGGTCGCCGCCAGCAGGCCGCGCAGGCGGCGGCCGTCGAGAGCGAGCGAAAGGGCGGGGTAGAGCGGCAGGAAGGCCAGGATCACCGAGGCGACGATGAAGCCGGTCTGCCAGCGCATCGTTGCCGGCACTTCCAGCGCCAGCATGCCGGTGTAGTGCATCGCGGCGATGCCTGCCGCTGCCACGGCCGAGGCCAGGACGAGTGCCAGGCGGCCCCGCGCTTCCGCCGCCAGTCCGAAGGCCATGGCAAGGGCGGTGACGGGAATGACGAGCGAGGCCAGTGTCAGGCCCGGCTCGAACCCGACCACCATGCCCGGCGCATAGCCCAGCATGGCCACGAAATGCGTGGCCCAGATGCCGAAGCCGGCGCTCACGCCTGCCAGGGCCCACCAGCGCCGCCGCATGCCCAGGAGTTGCTCCGCCGTGCAGCCCGCCGCCTGTCGCAGCAGGGCAAGCGCCGTCAGCGAAGAAAGTAGACAGATCAACGCCGCGAGCAGGACGAATTTCAGGTCATGCCCGTCACGGATGCAAAGATAGATGTTGAACACGGCAACCCCGATTAATTCCCCGGAAAACTACGGATAAATGGGTTAGGAAGTGATTAACAAGAATTTCATTGTGTTGGCCCGGCCAGACGATGTTAGAGTCGATCTGCGGGTTTTTGCGAATAGTGCGGCAAGGAAAATTAGCCGACATGCTAACCGATTCTTAATCCCTGTAGGGACAGGGTGCGATTCTCCTGGAGATTGCGCCATGCCGATTGCGGCACATTTTGAAGACAAGCCCACCGAGAACGGCCAGCAGGCCGGAAAGCCGCGCGCCACGCGCAAGCGGCTGACGATCGAAACGCAGGGCTCCCTGCCTTCCGGCGTCGAGACTCCCGTCACCATTCACAACTTCTCCGAAACGGGCCTCCTGCTGGAAACGCGGGTGGACATGGAGATCGGCGAAGCGCTGGAGATCGACCTTCCGGAGGCCGGCATCACGCGCGCGCGGGTGGTCTGGGCCAGCGGACGGCTGTTCGGCTGCGCTTTCGATACGCCGCTCCATCCGGCCGTCCTCAGCGCGGCACAGCTTCGCAGCGTCACGCAGGACGTCGAACTGGCGCCGCCGCCGCTCGTATCTGCTCCGGCCGCCATCGGCGGCGAGAGTTTCGGTGAGCGCCTGCACCGCCTGCGCAAGCTGCGCGGGCTGACCCAGGGCGAACTGGCCTCGCGGCTCGGCGTTTCCAAGCCGACCGTCTGGGCCTGGGAACAGGGCCGCGCACGCCCGATCGAGGAACGGCTGGACGCCATTGCCGAGGAACTGGGCGTCACGGCCGCCGAACTGCGCCCCGGCCGGACCGTAGCCGGATTGCCGGAACTCATCGCCCGCTGCCGCGAACAGATCGCCGCGGCCGTGGAGACGAGCCCCGACAAGATCAGGATCATGATCGAACTCTGAAATTTCCAGTCCTTGCCGGATTTGAGCGGCGCTCTGCCCAGCCCTGTGCAGGAACAGGGTAAATGCGCTTTCCGACTCAATTCAGCGATGGTAAATACATCAATAACAATAACTTGAAATTCGAACTGTTAGATAACAGGGCTAACAATTCTTGTTGAGATTTATTGCAAGGGTCGCCGGAAAACGGAAGTTGTATGCTTGGAAGTGGTCATTTGAGCGCTCTGACGTCTGCTAACGCAATCCGAATCACGGGCCCGATTTTCGTTGGATCGCTTTGCGGTCCCTCTGATCCGGGGCAATACCAAGATGGGCATGAATTTCACCGTTCAGGAAAGCTCCGCACTTTACGGGCTGCTGGCGGAAACGACCTCTGACGTCATCATCAAGACGGACCTTGCTGGTGTGATCGTCCATGCCTCGCCCGGCATTCGCAAGCTGGGCGTGCAGGTTCGCGCCGAGGCCGGTCCCCATCTGCTGGACCTTGTCGCCGCGCAGGGCCGGGATGCCGTGTCGCGGGCGCTGTCGGCCGCTATCGAGGGGCGGCAGGGCGCGCAATGGGTCGAATTTCCCGCCGTGACGCCTGATGCCCGCGAAAGCTGGTTCGAGATCCGCATTCGTCCGCTCACGGAAGAGGGCGGGGCGGTCTACGGCGTGCTGGCAGTGATGCGCTCCATCGACGAGCGCCGCAGCCTGCGCGAGCAGCTGTTCGCGGCGACTTACACCGACCCGCTGACCCAGCTGACCAATCGCGCCGCTTTCATCTCCATGCTCGAACACATGGTCGCGCAGGGGATGGAGGGGTGCCTGGCCATGTTCAGCATCGACTTCTTCCGCACGATCAACATGAAGCACGGCCAGACGACCGGGGACGAAGTGCTGCGCGTCTTCGCCGACCTGCTGCGCGAAATGCTGCGTTCGGACGACATCATCTCGCGGATCGGGTCGGAGCGCTTCGCCGTCCTGCTGCCGCGCACCAATGCCGAACAGGCGCAGGCGATCTGCACCCGGGTGGTCACGACCCTGGCCGACTTGCGCCAGAAAGTGGGCGACAGCCGGCTGGCGATCACCACCAGCGGCAGCGTCGCGCGCATCGCCGACAGCATGGACAGCACCATCGAGCGCGCCGAACTGGCGCTGTTCTGCGCCAAGGCCAAGGGCCGCAATCGGCTGGAGATGGAAAAGCCCCGCCGCGTCTCCGCCTGAGGCTCAAGCGGAACCGAGCGTTCCGGGCCGGATCATTCCACCCGGTAGAAATCGATCACGACCTCTTCGGGATGGCGTACGCCGCGGGCGATGAACATCGTCTGCCGCAGCCAGGCGTGAGGCCCGTCGCACACTTCGAAGCGCGGGGCGGTGCGGAAGTAGTAGCTGCCGGGATCGACCGGCTCCCCGCGCGCGATGCGCTCGCTCACATCGACGCTGGCCACCCGCACGCCCGCATTGCGCACGTCGATGATCGTCCCGTCGCTGGCCTGCAGCGCATAATGGGCATCGACCAGGGTGGAGCCGTCAGTGCCGATCGCCTGCCAGTCGCCGCCGCCGGGCAGGACCACGCCTTCGAGATCCGGGCCGGAGACCGTGCCGCCGCTGATCGGCACGAAGCGGCGGCGGCGCCCTTCGACGATGCCGTGGTCGATCGGGTCGAGCAGTTCCACCCTTGCGGAAAAGGCATAGGCGAGGGTGGGTGCGGGGGCGGCAGGGCCAGTGATCATGGCGCGCCCCCGGCCTTGATCCGGGCCTGCATGCCCTCCCAGTCGAACACCGGCGTGGAGGGGGTGTAGGTGCCGGTCAGCTTCAGCATGAGATACTTGCCCGCGCTTTTCAGATACTCGTTGGAGCCGGCCATCGCCTGTTTCGCCGTATCGAGGGCCGGAGCTGCCGCTGCGCCCACATAAGTAAGGGCATTGATGGCATGGAGCCGCACCTGCCAGGGGCGATCCTCCGCGCAGAGGGCGATGAGCGCGGCTACCGCCGTCTGGCTCGCGGCGGCCTGCGGCTCGCTCATGCGCGCCAGCGCCTCGCCCAGGGCGATGCGGACATGGGGCGATGTCTCGCGCGTCAGGGCGGCCAGCATCTCCGCCTCGGCCGGCGCGGCTTTCGCACCCAGGATCAGCAGGCCCATGGCCGACCAGTAGCGCAGCACTTCGACCGGACTCGTCAGCGAAGCGCGCAGCGAGGGCAGGCCCTCGATCCGGCCCATGGCGGCGGAGCGGGCGAGCGCCATGACCGTCTTGAGCGGATAGACGGCCGGATCGCGGCTGGCTTCCCAGCCTTCGCCCGCCATCGTCTCGGGCAGGAAGCCGTTGTCGTGGATCGCCAGCATGTGCGTGTCGAGCGCTTGGCTCAGCGTCTTGCGCGAGGCGCGGTGGGCAGGCTCTGCGGCGAGATTGTGCAGCTCCAGCGGATCCGCCTTGAGGTCGTAGAGTTCCTCGAAGACCTTGGGCTGGAAGAACCGCGCCTGGGCTTCGGTCAGCTTGCCGTCGAGATAGGCCTGCTCCCATTCCTGATAGCCCTTGGCGAGCCACTCGAAAGCCTGGTGCTGGCCCAGCGGCCGGTGCGGCATGTAGTTGCGGATGTAGCGCCAGCGGCCGTCAGTGACGGTGCGCTGGAAATCGATCCGCTCGTCCATGCGGTTGCGCATGCCGAAGGCGTACTTCTGCGGCGCGGCCTTGGGCCCGAGAAAGGCCTTCCCGGTCATCTGCGCGGGCTGCGCGGCCCCGGCCAGGGCCAGCACCGTGGGCGCAAGGTCGATGAAGCTGACCGGAGAGGCGATCTCGCTGCCCGGGCGGCCGGGCATCAGGTGCTGCCACTTCTCCGGGACATAGACCACCATCTCGCAGCGCAGGCCTTCGTCATAGCAGTAGCGCTTGGAGCGGCCGAGGACGCCGCCATTGTCGGAATAGTGGAAGACGATGGTGTCCTCGCTCAGGCCGTCGGCCTCCAGCTCGGCAAGACGTTCGGCAAGCTCGCCGTCCATCTTTTCCATCAGGTTGTAGTAGCTGGCGAAGTCCTGGCGGATGCCGGGCGTGTCCGGCAGGAAGGCCGGAACCTCGATCATGTCCGGCGTCACGCGGCCCTGCGTGGGCTTGAAGATCTTCGATTCGTGCGTGGTCTCGTAATTGAACACGGCCATGAACGGCTGGCTCTTGTCTTCGCGCGAGCGCCAGTGCGCGGCTTTGCCTTGTCCGTCCCAGATCGCCTGCGGATCGACGTCGCAATTGTAGTCGGTCTTGGCGCTGTTGGTGCAGAAATAGCCCGCGGCCCGCATCAGCTCGGGATATGTCCGGAACGCCTTCGGCAGCTTGCCCACCGCGCGCATCTGGTTCGCCGGGGCGCAGCTTTCGGGATAGACCCCGGTGAGGATGCCGAAGCGCGACGGCGCGCAGACCGGGGCGTTGGAATAGACGTTGCGGAACAGCAGGCCCCTGGCCGCCAGCCCGTCGATCGTGGGCGTATGGGCCAGCTTGTCGCCATAGGCGCCGACGTAGGGGTTGTTGTCCTCGCTGACGATCCACAGGATGTTGGGCCGCTGGACCGGCGCGGCGGCGCGGGCGGCGGTGCCGGTGGCCGCCAGCGTGGTGGCGCCGGCGATGGAGCCCAGGACGGCGCGGCGCGATACCACGGTCACTGGCCTGCGCTCCCGACCTGCTTCACCAGTTCGTCCTGCAGCGGCGGGGTGTAGATCAGCGGCTTGCCTTCGGCCTGCGCCTTGAGCTTGGCCGGTCCATCGGGGAGGATCGGATCGAGCCGGTCGGTCGGGTTCGGCTTGATGTACCACGATGCGGGGAAGTCCGCCGCGCGGCTGCCGTTCACGTCGCGCCGCACCGCGCCGGTCGAGAGACGCGCGCCGTAGGGGATCATGTGCTTGCCGTCCCGGTTAGCGAGCTGGTCGTAGAGCGCGATGCGCAGTTCCTGCTTCTTCGCCGCCCACTTGGGATCGTCCACCAGGTTGTGCATTTCCTCGGGATCGCTCTTGAGGTCGTAGAGTTCGTCAGTGTCGTAGACGCCGTAGTACTGGATGTATTTCACCCGGTCCCGCTCGATGGCGAAAGTGCCCGGCGTCATGGGGAAGTTGTATTCCCAGTAGTATTCGTAAGTGAAGTCGCCCGGCTTCCAGTCGCTCGGGGCCTGTTTGCCTGCCCAGAGGTTCCAGGCGCTCGTGCCTTCGAACTGCTGCGGGCGCTGGGCGCCTGCCACGTCGAGGAACGTCGGTGCGAAGTCGAGATTGCGGATGCGGCCGGGGTTGACCTTGTTGGCGGGCACGGTGCCCGGCTCCCACACCACCAGCGGCACGCGGATCGAGGCTTCGTAGGCGTTGCGCTTGTCGATCAGGCCATGCTCGCCGACCATGTAGCCGTTGTCGGAGGTGAACACGACCAGCGTGTCCTTCTCCAGGTGGTTCTTGCGCAGATAGTCCATGATCCGGCCGAGGCTGTCGTCGATCGCGGAGAGCGTGCCGTAGTAGTACTTGAGATACTCGGTCATCGGCACGTCGGCATTGTAGAAGAAGTCGATGCCGTGCCAGGAATTGCGCTGGTTCTGCACCCAGACCGGCTTGCCGGCGTTGTTTTCGGGCGTGTTGGCGGCGCTGGCGGGCAGGGTGAACTTCGCCTTGTCGTACTGGTGGGCATAGCGCGGCGGCGGCAGCGGATCGGAATGGACGCCCTTGTGGCTGAGATAGAGGAAGAAGGGCTTCTTCGGATCGCGCTCCTTCGTCAGCCAGTCCATCGCATAATTGGTCAGTTCGTCAGTGATATAGCCCTTCTGGGGCACTTCCTTGCCGTCGACGTTGAGGTCGGGCGAGGAATGGGCGGTGGTCGCCTTGGCGGGCCAGTAATTGCCCTGGCCCATGAAACTCACCCACTTGTCGAAACCGGGACGCGGCGCATCGGTGCTGCTGCCCATGTGCCACTTGCCGAAGAAGGCGGTGTCGTAGCCGGCCTGCTGGAGATAGCTGGGGAAATAGGTGAGCCCGGCTTCGGAACCGTCGTTGTTGTCGACGATGCCGTGATTGCGCGCGGTCTGCCCGGTCAGGATCGTGGCGCGGCTGGGGCTGCAGAGCGAGGAAGTGACGACGGCGTTCGGGAAGTAGGTTCCCTCTTTCGCCATGCGGTCGATGTTCGGCGTCTTCAGCAAGCCGGGCTGGAGGAAGCCCATGCCGTCATAGCGCAAGTCGTCGACGAGGACGAAGATGATGTTGCGCGGGCGGGCTTCCTGCGTCGCGGGCGCGGCGGCGGGCACCTTGGCCTGCGCGGCGGCGGGCGCCCTGGCCTGCGCGGCAAGCGGCGACAATAGTACAAGTGCTGGGGCGGCGAAGCAGGCGGCACCGGCAAGCGCGCGGGCGAGGAGAGCGGTTCTGGTCTTCATCGGGGTTCCTCGTCAGTAGACCCATTCGGTCTCGCGACCGTTGACGGTGGTCTTGCGGGTGAAGTGAAGTTTCCAGCGCGGATCGGGCAGGCCCGCGCGGAAACGCTCGATTTCGGCGGAGAGATCGGCCGCGCCTGCCGGGTCGGCGGCGGAGAGGTCGTTCATCTCGGCCGGGTCGCGGTTCAGGTCGTAGAGGTGGGAGGTCTTCCAGTCGTGCGAGACCCAGAGCTTGCGGGCGCCGCGCCGGGCGGCATAGACCGGCTCCTGCCCCCAGACCAGTAGACGGTCGGGATCGGGATGGCGGGCGGTTTCCACCAGGTCGCGTCCGTCCAGTTCGGCGGGCAGGGGGCTGCGGGGGGATGCCGCGTGAAGCACGGTGGCGGCGATGTCCACCGAGGAGACCGGGCTGTCGCTGATCCCCTGCGGCTTCAGACCCGCGGGCCAGGACAGCACGAAAGGCACGCGTACCCCGCCTTCGAGATATGTGAACTTCCCCGAGCCCCAGGGATGGTCCGGGTTGCAGAAGCCGAAGCGGGTCGGGCAGCCGTTGTCGGAGAGAAACACGACTATGGTATTGTCGCGTAGCCCGCGGGATTCAAGACTGTCGAGAATACGGCCGATGCCATCGTCCATCGCCGCGATCATGGCGATGTAGGTGCGGCGCACCGGATCCTTCACTTGCGGGAAGCGATCGTAATAGGCCTGCGGTACCTGCAACGGCCAATGCGGCGCGTTATAGGCGACATACGTGAAGAAGGGGTGGTCCCGGTCCCCGGCGGAACGGTCGATGAAGTCCACGGCCCGGTCGGTGATCTGGTCGGTCAGGTAGCGGGTGAAATCGTCGGCAGGCCTGGCCTCCGGGCCTTCGACCATGGCGTGATGGCCGGTGCGCGGGGTGATCGGGTACTTGTCCGCCTTGGTGGGCGTGGTGACGATGCCCGGCGTCTTCGGATCGACGTAGTTGGTTTCGCCCGCGATGAAGCCGAAGAATTCGTCGAAGCCGCGTTCGGTGGGATAGAACTGTCGCTCCGCGCCCTGGTGCCACTTGCCGAAGGCGGCCGTGCGGTAGCCCAGCGGCTTCAGGCGCTCTGCCAGGGTCTTCTGGTCGACGGGCAGTCCCGCGCCTTCATCGCCTTCGTCGTTGATGTTGTAAGTGAAGCCGAAGCGCTGCGGCATTCGTCCGGTCAGCAGCCCCGCGCGGCTGACCGCGCAGACAGATGCGGTGACATAGCCGCTGGAGAAGGCCACGCCGGTCTTCGCGATCCGGTCTATGTTCGGCGTCGGCACGTCGGCGCGGCCGTACGTGGAGACATCCGCCCAGTCGAGATCGTCGGCCAGGATGACGACGACGTTGGGGCGTCCGGCGGCGGCGGCGGCAGGGCGCTGCGCGGCGGCAGGTCGTTGCGCCGAGGCAGTATGCGTCGACACGGTGTTCGTCGTGCAGCCGGACAGGCCGAGCAGGCATGTACCCGCCAGCATTGCGGAAACGAGCGCACGGTGCATCATTCTTCTCCTCCCGGCGTCCTGCCGCAACCGGCGACGGTGGCGGGCTGGCCTGGATCGACGGATGGCTGGCCTTCGCACCAGGGGTAGCGCGTGGGATCGAGCGGGCCGTCGTGGGTATCGGCCAGAACCTTGCGTAGGGCCGCGTAATGACGCGCGGCCTCGCCCTTGCGCTGGGCGGCGGGCACTTCGGTCTCGACGCCGGAAACCGGGTCCATCGCCACGAAGCGACCGTCTCCGTAAAGCTTCCACCGGGCGTCGAAAGCGAAGCGCTCCGGCTGGAACACCCACATCGGCGCATAGTGCATGAAGATCGCACTGCGCGCGGCGCTCGCCTTGCCTGCGATGACCGGCCACTGGCTCACGCCGTCGACCTTGCCGGCAAGGGCGGGCTGTCCGGCCATGTCGGCGAACGTGGGCAGCAGGTCGGTGAAATCGACCAGCGCCTCGCTCGCCTTGCCCTTGGGGACGCCCGGACCCCAGGCGATGAAGGGAACGTGGGTGCCGTTGATGGTGGTCGCCCCCTTGCCGCCGCGAACCGCATGACCATCGCGCATGGAGGTGATCTGGCGGTTGGTGCCGTTGTCTCCGGTGAAGATGACGATAGTGTTCCGGTCCAGCCCCTCCGCCTTGAGGCGCGCCATCAGGTCTCCCACCAGCCGGTCCATGTAGGACACCATGCCGTTGAAACGGTCGGCAGCCCCTTCGGCGGTCATCGAATCCGGGGTCTGCACCCAGGGATTGTGGACCAGGACCATCGGGTAATAGAGGAAGAACGGCTTGTCCTTGTGGCGCGAGATGAAGTCCAGCGCCTTCCTGCTGTCGAAATCGGGGCCGAAGCCTTCCTCGCTGATCTTCGGCGAGCCGTTGGCGGCGCGGGTCGGCCCCCAGTAGCGCGAGCCCTTGGGCGTCAGCGCCTGGAGCTGCCACAAGTAGCTCTCGTCGAACCCGGCGGCCTCGGGCGTGATGCCGGTGCGGCCGTCGAAGCCGTTGCCCATGAGCTGCCATTTGCCGACGATGCCGGTGACGTAGCCCGCCTCCTTCATGACATTGCCGAAGGTGCGCTGGCCGGGGGCGAGGTAGCCGAAGGCCTCGTAATTGCGCCAGTTCTCCTGCCCGGTCATCAGCCGCACGCGCGAAGGCGAGCAGAGCGGCATGGCGTGGGCATTGTCGAAACGGGTGCCTTCGGCGGCGAGCCGGTCGACATGGGGCGTGTGGTATTCGCCGCCATAGGCATTGATGCCTTCCACGCCGAAGTCGTCGGCCAGGATCAGGATGATGTTGGGCGGGCCGGACGTGCGCGCAGCCGGAGCGGGAGCGCTGGCAGGAGCCGCAGCCGGTACGGCGGGCCGGGCGAGCGCGGGCGGAATCCCGCCGATCATGGTGCTCAGGGCGAGCGCGGCGAGTGCCGGGGCAAACCGCGCCTTCACTTTGGTTCCTCCCCGGCCGGGGCAGCCGTGCGGTCGCCGCTGCCGTCGAACATCTCGCGGTAGCGGAAGGGCTTGGGCGCCTCGGCCAGCGGCGGATCGGAATATTTGCGCGCCTCCGACCACCAGAGCGCCTGGAGTTCCTTGAGCTTGGCGGGCATCGCGGCGGCCAGGTCGTGGTTTTCCGCCGGGTCTGCCTCGGTATCGAAGAGCTGCCAGACGTCCTTGGCGAAATCGCCGTCGCGCGGGTGGACCGCCAGGGCCCGCCACTTGCCTTGGGTGATGGCCCGGTTGCCGCGCAGTTCGAAGTACTGGACGGTGCGGGCGGCAGGCGCGGATGGATTGGCGATCGTCGGCAGGATCGACTTGCCCGCCACCGCGATTTCCGCGCGCCCCGCGACCGCCTTGGGGAAGGCGGTGCCGGCCGCGGCGGCCAGGGTGGGGGCGATGTCCACTGCGTCTACGTACTGGCTGCGGACCTGCCCGCCGTCGTGAATGCGGCCGGGCCAGCTCACCACCATCGGCGTGCGCACGCCGCCCAGTTGCGGCCAGATCTTGTAGCGCTTGTACGGGGTGGAACCGAGGTAGGCCCAGGGGCGCTGGTATTCGCTTTGCGTCTTGTCCGTGCCGAGTTCGTCGAGGCGGGCCAGCATCTGTTCGGGGGTCAGGGTATTAGGCCGGTACATCCGGTCGAACGAACCCTTCTGCCCGGCTTCCGAAGCCGCGCCATTGTCCGAGACCAGGATGATGAGCGTGTTGTCGAACTGCCCGGTGTCCTTGAGGTGCTGGACCAGCCGCCCGATCTGTTCGTCGGTATGGGTGATGAAACCGGCGTAAGTGGCCATGAAGCGGGCGAAGACGGTCTTTTCGGCAGGCGTCAGGTCCGCCCAGGCGCGGTCGCCGTCGGCGCGGGGGGACAGTTCCGCCTGGGGCGGCATGATGCCCATCAGCTTCTGGCGCGCCAGACGGTCGTGCCGCAGGGCGTCCCAGCCCTTTTCATAGATGCCGGCGTAAGCGTCGATATAAGCCTTGGGCACCTGGATCGGCGCATGGGCGGCGCCGAAGGCGAGGTAGACGAACTGCGGCTGCGCCGGGTTCGCAGAGAGCGCCTTGATCGCGTGGTCGGTGATGTCGACCGAGAAGTGGTAGCCGGTCCGGTCGGGCTTGGGGAGCGTGCGGTTCCCCTCGATCAGGTCTGGGTGGTACTGGTCGGACCAGCCCAGGAAGAAGCCGTAGAAATCGTCGAAGCCCCGCTGGAGCGGCCAGGAGCCGTTATGTCCGGGCGAGCCGTCCTCGTCCTCGGGGGCGAGGTGCCACTTGCCGTAGCCATGGGTGGCGTAGCCGGCGCGGTGGAGAACCTGGGCGATGGTGCTGGCGTTCTGCGGCAGCTCGCCCCGGTCGCGCGTCATGTCGGCGGGGTTGAGGACTTTGGCGGGCAGGTCGGCCATGCGCACGGTCTGCGGGTTGCGCCCGGTCAGCAGCGCGGCGCGGGTGGGGGAGCAGACCGCCTTGGTGTCGAAGTGGTTGTAGCGCAGCCCGCCAGCGGCGAGGGCATCGATGTTGGGCGTGCGGATTTCCGAACCGAAGGCGCCGATGTCCGAGAAGCCGGTATCGTCGAGCACGATCAGCACGATATTGGGGCGCGTCTGGGCCGAAGTCGGGGCCGGGGCGGCTGCGGATGCCGGTGCCTTGGCAAGCCCCGGCTGCGACGCGAGCGATCCGGCGACGATCAGGGCGGCGGTACAGGCCAGGCGAGTCATGCGATTCAGCTTCGGCATTGGGTTCCTCATCCTGTTGTTCCGGTGCGTCCGGTCGCCCGGCGTCCTATGCGTGAAAGCAGTCTCAGGCCCTGGCGGCAATCGGGTCGGCGAGCGGGTCGGCTGTAGGGGCAGCGATGGCGCGGCCGTAGCCCCTCAGGCCCAGCAGCAGGGCCGCCACCGAAAGAGGCGAAGCCACGGCGCAGACGATGGTGATGGCATTGGGCAGCGCGGCGGGATTGCCGTACCAATAGTCCGTGACCAGCGCGATCGCGAAGGGGCCGCCGGCGGCGCCGATCAGGTTCACCATCAGCATGTAACCCGCCGATATCGACGCGCGCATCCGGTTCGGGGTGATCTCCTGAAGCGCGGCCAGGCCGCCGCCGAAGTTGAACCCGGCCAGGAAGTTCATCGCGCCGATCAGCGCCAGCGAGAGCGACGCATTGGCCGCCTGCGGGAAGAGCGTGGTGACAGGGATGAGCGCCACGAAGCCGAACAGGGCGACCAGCAGGTTGGCGCGCTCGAACCCGCGGCGGCGCAGGGCGGCTGCGGCGAATCCGCCTGCCAGCGTGCCGCTGACGCCGCAGACTGCGGTAATGAGGCCGTAGATGCCGCCGATCTCTGCAGTCGTCAGGCCGTATTTGCGTTCGAGGAAAGCGGGGATCCAGGCGCCGGTGGCGTTGCCCACCAGGATCATCAGGGCAAAGCCGCAGCTTATGCCGAGGTAGGCCTGCCAATGGCGCACGACATGGGCGGCCAGTTCGGAGAAGGGCGGGCTTGCCGCAGCGGCGGTGCCGTTGAGGCCCATGCGGGCGGGCTCGCGCACCAGCAGCATGGCGCCGGAAAGCACGATGCCGGGAATGCCGAGCATCAGGAACACCAGGTGCCAGCCCTTCACCGCGCCGATCACCGGCAGCAGGACCACGCTGCCCGGAGGCACGACGCTGGCCAGGAAACCGCCCAGCATGAGGGCAGCGGCGCCGCCGACGTAGATGCCCATCTGATAGACACCCATGGCCGCGGCCAGGCGCTCCTTGGGGAAATAGTCGGCCAGGATCGAATAGGCGGCGGGGCTGAGCCCGCCTTCACCGGCACCGACGCCGATCCGGGCCACGAACAGCGTTCCGAAACTGCGCGCAAAGCCGCAGAGGGCGGTGGCGATGCTCCAGATGAACACGGCGCCCGCCACGATGTTGCGGCGGTTTGCCCGGTCCGCCAGCCGTGCGACGGGAATCCCGACCAGCACGTAGAACATCGTGAAGCTGAGGCCGTAGAGCAGGCTCATCGCCGTGTCGGAGGCCTGGAGGTCTTCCTTGATCGGCTGGACGAGGAGGGCGAGCGCCTGGCGGTCCACGAAGGCCAGTGTGTTCGCCGCTGCCAGCATCCCGGCAGCGAACCACGCCCGTTTCGGCGAAGGCCACTGGCGGCCGTCGCTTTCGCACTGTTCCCTCACGATCCCCTCCACTTGGTATGGCCCGTCTTTCTCAGAGGCCGATATTTAACGCTAAAACAGCAAGTGTGTCCGAAGATGTCAACCGGGTAATTGCGCAGCTCCCTGATGAAGGCCGAGCTGGCTGTTGCACGAAGGACACGCCCCGCTGCTCGTCGTATCGGTCGCCGGACAGCAATGCACGGAAACGCGCCGCTTTCGCGCCAGCCACAGAGAAAAGCCGATATTAGCGGTAAAATAAATCGTTGACACCGGCCGGGCGGTTGGAGTTTAGCGTTACATGAATCAGGTGATTCGAACCCGGCGCGAATGTCCAGAAGTCCTGGGCAGCAAAGATGCCGGGAACCCAAGTGGAGGGGAAAAGCATGTCTCTGAAGACCATTTTTGGTGCGTCTACCGTTTCCGTCACCGCGCTCGGCGCCGCCATCATGTGGGCCGCACCAGCCATGGCGCAGGATGCCGCCGCGCCTGACGGCACGATGCCCGGCGATATCGTCGTTACCGCGCAGAAGCGCGCCGAGCGCCTCCAGGACGTGCCGCTGGCCGTCACTGCGGTGAGCGCCGACATGCTGGCCGCGCGCCAGATCAACGACACCACCTCGCTGGTCACCGCCATTCCCTCGCTCTCGTTCCAGCAGGGCGCCAACCCCACCAACACCAGCTTCCGCATTCGCGGCATCGGCACGGCCCTGTTCGGCCAGGGCGTCGAATCCTCGGTCTCGGTGGTTGTCGACGGCGTCGTCGCCGTGCGCTCGGCCCAGGGCTTCTCGGAACTCGCCGACATCGAGCGCATCGAAGTCCTGCGCGGCCCTCAGGGCACGCTGTTCGGCAAGAACGCATCCGCCGGCGTCATCAGCGTGACCACTGCGCGCCCGTCCGACACGTTCGAGGGCAAGGGCGAAATCACCATCGCCGAGCATAACGAATATCGCGCGCGCGGCACCGTGTCCGGCCCCATCACCGACACCCTGCGCGCCCGCGTCTCCGGCTTCTACAGCGACGTCCAGGGCGTGACGCGCAACATCGGCACTGACAAGTGGGTCAACGGCTCCAAGAGCTGGGGCGTGCGCGGCAAGCTGGAATGGGAAGCCACGCCCAACCTCACTTTCCTGCTCGCCGGCGAATACAAGAAGACTGACGCGGATTGCTGCGCCTCGACGCTGATCTCCATCGTCAACCCGGTGCTGCAGCAGGTCGTCGGCCCGATCGATGCCAGCCGCAAGAACCGCACGATCAACGAAGACACCGACACTTACGCCAACAGCAAGTCGCAGACCTATTCGCTGCAGGCCGACTGGGACCTCGGCGCCGCGTCGATCACCTCGATCACGGCCTACCAGAAGTACGATCTGGAAGTGAACCAGCCGATCGACCGCATCAACGCCACTTCGCCGCTCTATCTGGGTACGGCCGCTTTCGCGCCCTATACCTTCTGGAACCAGAACCACGGCATCGTCGACCTGAGCGCCTGGTCGCAGGAACTGCGCATCGCCAATAACGGCAAGTCGGACCTCAACTACGTCATCGGTGCCTTCTACATGCACAGCGACATCCTGCGTCCCTTCGACCGCCGCCGTGCCCGCTGCACCGCCGGCATCGTCGGCCAGCCTTGCGCCACCACCAATATCGTGTGGCAGTCCGCCGAGAGCCGCATCCGTCTGAAGCAGGACAGCATCGCCGCCTTCGGCCAGGCCGACTATCTCATCGTCGGCRGGCTTCGCGCCATCGGCGGCATCCGCGTCCAGTACGAAAAGGGCACCAATAGCGGCACCCGCACCGCCCCGATCGTCGCCGGAGACATGGTGTTCCCGGGCAATGCCAGCACCAGCGGCAGCTTCTCGGCCCACGACACCGCCGTTACCGGCAAGGCCGGTTTGCAGTACGAGTTCAGCCGCAATGCGCAGGTCTATGCGACCTATACCCGCGGCTACAAGGGCCTGGGCTACGAGATGGAAATCTCGGCCAACCTCGCCAACCAGTCCGCGATCCAGCCCGAGCACGTCAACGCCTATGAAATCGGCTTCAAGGGCAGCACGTCCGACCGTACACTGACCTTCTCGGCCGCGCTGTTCCAGGCGGACTATTCGAACCTGCAGGTCCAGGCCAACCGTTCCGACCCGACCACCGGCGTCATCCAGTTCGTGACCACCAATGCCGGTTCGTCGCGCAGCCGCGGCTTCGAAATCGAAGCGACGATGCGTCCCTCGGACTCGTTCTCGGTCAATGCCGGCGTCACGTACGCGCAGTCGCGCATCAATATCGACGGCCTGAACTGCCCGCTGCAGCTGCAGGCTGCCGCACCGGTGATGACCGGCACGCCGATCAACGTGTGCTACCGCACCGCCCCCGGCGCGACCCCGCAGCAGAACCTGCGCGATCGTCCGCTCCAGGCGAGCCCCGACTGGCGCATTACCCTGTCGCCGCGCTACGACTACGAAGGCGACAAGTTCAGCGCCTTCGCACAGCTGGGCGTGAACTTCACCAGCGCGCAGTACTTCACCTCGGAACTCGATCCGCTGACCCGCCAGCCGTCCTACACGCTGGTCGACGCCACGGTCGGCGTCGCCACGCCGGACAAGCGCTACAGCCTCTCGGTCTTCGTGAAGAACCTGTTCGACACCAACTACCTGACCAGCATCGGCCACAACTCGCTGATGTCCACCACGGCCAATCCCTACGATCTGGTCGGCACCTACAACAAGGACTCCAGCCGCTACTTCGGTGCGACCTTCGGCGCCCGTTTCTGAGACCCACCTTGGGCCGGGCGCCAGCGCCCGGCCGCTTCTTGAAGGATCGCGCCGTGGATCGACGCAAATTCCTGGCCTCCAGCGCCGCCGCCGCGGCGGCCTGTTCGGCGCCGGCCGCCATGGCCGCGGGGAAGCGCCGCCCGCGCAATGTCGTCGTGATCCTCTGCGACGATCTCGGCTACGGCGATCTCGGCATGACCGGCGCCCGCGGCATCGCCACGCCGAACATCGACGCCATGGCCCGCGAAGGGCTGACCTTCTCCGAATTCTATGCCGCCGCCAACTTGTGCACGCCCTCGCGCGCGGGGCTGCTCACCGGGCGCTATCCCGTGCGGACCGGCCTTGGCGACAAGGTCATCCTCTACAACGACGACCGCGTCCTGCCGAAATCGGAAGTGACCATAGCCGAGGCGCTCAAGCCCGCCGGCTATGCGACCGGCCTGTTCGGCAAGTGGCACCTCGGCCATCGCGGACCGGACTGGCTGCCCACGCACCACGGCTTCGACCGCTTCGTGGGCATCCCCTATAGCCACGACATGAGCCCCCTGGTGCTGGTGCGCGCCGAGGCCGGGCGCGAGGCCGTGCAGGCGCCTGTCGAGATCACGCCGCTCCAGCAGATCTTCTGCGAGGAGGCCGAGAAATTCATCACCGAGAACGCCGCAAGGCCGTTCTTCGTGGAACTGGCGCTCAGCGCGCCGCACTTGCCCTGCCGCCCGCCCGCGCCCTTCGCGGGCCGCTCGAACGCAGGAGCTTACGGCGATTCCGTGGAGGAAGTGGACGACAAGGTCGGCCGCATCCTCGCCCTGCTGCGCAAGCTGAAGATCGACCGCGAGACGCTGGTGCTGTTCACCTCCGACAACGGACCCTGGTACGAAGGGTCGAGCGGCCCCCTGCGCCAGCGCAAGGGCGGCGGCGGCTATGACGGTGCCAGCAAGGTGCCGCTGATCGCCTGGTGCCCCGGTTCGATCTCCGCTTCCGGCCACAGCGATGCGATCGCCATGGCCATCGACTTTCTCCCCACCTGCTGCGCGCTCGCCGGCGTCGCCCTCCCCGACGCGGAACTGGACGGAAAGGACATTTCCCCCGTCCTGTTCGGCGGCGCGCAGCAGTCTCCCCATGAGGAACTTGTCCTGTTCAACAATGAAGACCCGGTGGCGATCCGCACGCAGCGCTGGAAATACGTCTCCGGCGACTACTTCCTGGCCGGTTTCCGGCCCACCGATCCCAAGTACCCGCAGCTCTACGACCTGAACGCCGACCCGGCCGAGAACTACAGCGTGGCCGACCGCCACCCGGATGTCCTTGCCGACATGCGCGGCCGTCTTGCTGCCGCCCGCACCCGCTTCGCGCCGTTCAAGCGCGGCCCGGTGGCCGTGACTTCGGGAACTTTCCATGACTGATATTGCCCCCGCTTCCCTCGACACCGTCGATCCCCTCGCCATCGATGCCAAGGCCCAGGCCTGGGTGGAGCGCACCCGCGACGCGATGAGCACCGAGGAGAAGATCGGCCAGCTCTTCGTCTTCTCCACCTCGCAGGACAGCCGCGAGGAACTGGCGCCGCTGCTTGCGCTGAAGCCCGGCGGGATCAATCGCTTCCCCCGGCGCGACCTTGCCGCCTTCCGTGAGGCGACGATGTTCACGGTCGAAAGCGCCAGCGTGCCGCCGATCTTCACCGGCGACATCGAGGGCGGCACCATCAGCTATCCCTTCGCCACCGCCGTACCCAACATCATGGGCCTGGCCGCCTGCGACGATCTGGCCACGACCGAGGCGGTCGCCCGCCTCGTCGCGCGCGAGAGCAGGGTGCTGGGCTACGACTGGTCGTTCGGCCCGGTGGTGGACATCAACGAGGCGTTTCGCAGCGCCATCGTGGGCACCCGTTCCTTCGGCTCCGACCCTCAGCGGGTGCTGGCGCAAGCCGGCGCCTATGCCCGCGTCCTTCAGGAAGAGGGCGTGGCTGCCTGCCTCAAGCACTGGCCGGGCGACGGTTTCGACGAGCGCGACCAGCACCTCGTCACCAGCGTCAACCCGCTCTCGGTGGAGGAATGGCATGCGCTTTACGGCCGCATCTACGGAACGCTGATCCGGGCCGGGGTCATGACGGTGATGTCCGCGCATATCGCCTTCCCCGCCTATATCCGTTCGCGCCTGCCCGATGCCGGGCGCGAGGCCTTCCAGCCCGCCACCGTCTCGCGCCTGCTGAACCAGGACCTGCTGCGCGGGGAACTGGGCTTCAAGGGCCTGATCATCTCCGACGCCACCGGCATGGGCGGGCTCACGGGCTGGATGGAACGCGCCGAGACGGTGCCCACCGTGATCGAGAACGGCTGCGACATCTTCCTGTTCAGCCGCGCGCCCGAGCGGGACTACGGCTTCATGCTGGACGGTCTGCGCAAGGGCCTCCTGTCCGAAGCGCGGCTGGAGGAAGCGGTCGCGCGCATCCTCACGCTCAAGGCGAAGCTCGGGCTGCACTTGCGCGAACCTTCGGAGCGGCTCATGCCGCTGGCCGAGATGCAGGCGGCGCTTCAGGCCCCCGCGGACCTCGAAACGGCGCGCGCCGCATCCGGACAGAGCGTCACCCTGGTCAAGGACGTGCAGGACCTCCTGCCGCTCGATCCCGTGAAGCACCGCCGGGTCGTGGTGATCGAGGAGGAAGGCTTCAGCTTCTGGGACGGCTCGCTCGATCGCGGCTACGGCCCTGTGTTTGCCGAGCTGGAACAGCGCGGTTTCGAGGTGCGCAGGTTCGATCCCGAGATGATGCCCTCGCGTGAGGACACCGACCTCGTCCTCTATCTGGTCGGGCAGGAAGCGACGCCCAGCGCCTCGCGCATCTTCCTCGACTTCGCGAAGCTGCACGGCAACAACCGCAAGGCGATGACGCAGTATTCGCGCGAAATCCCCACACTGATGGTCTCCTTCGGCCAGCCCTATTACCTGTTCGATGCGCCGCACATGCAGACTTGCGTGAACGCCTATAGCGCGATCGAGCCGGTGCAGCGCGAAACGGTCCGGCGTCTTACCGGCGAGGCACCGTTCACCGGCGTCAGCCCGGTCGATCCGTTCTGCGGCCTAGAACAGCTCAAGTGGTGAGGACGAGATGACTCAAGGCGAGATGACTCAGGGCGCCAACGACCAGCGTTCGCAGCTTGAAGCGCTTTATGCCGCGATGGCGCCGCAGGGGCTCCAGCCCTTGTGGGAGAGCCTTCATGCACTGGTCCTGACGGAACCCCGCTCACCCGCCAAGCCCTGGCGCTGGGACTATGCGGAAACGCGCAGTTTCCTGATGCGGGCCGGCGACATCATCAGCGCCGAGCAGGCCGAGCGCCGGGTGCTCATCATGGAGAACCCCGGACTGGCGGGGCAGGCGGCGATCACGCCCAGCCTCTACGCCGGGCTCCAGCTTATCCTCCCCGGCGAAGTGGCGCCCTGTCACCGCCACGCGCAGAACGCGCTGCGCTTCGTCATGGAAGGCAGCGGTGCCTTCACCGCGCTCGACGGCGAGAAAGCGGTGATGGAGCAGTTCGACCTGGTGCTGACGCCGGCCTACCAGTGGCATGATCACGGCAACGACGGCGATGCCCCGATGATCTGGCTCGACGGCCTGGACATCCCGACCGTGCGCCTGTTCGATGCCAGCTTTGCGGAACGCCTCGGCTCTGCGGCCCATCCCGAGACGGCCGCGCCGGGCGACACTCTGGCGCGCTACGGCCACAACATGCGCCCGATGCGCGGCAGCGCGGCAGACCGGCGACCGGCAGGACGGCCGCTGTTCCACTATCCTTATGCCGACTGGCGCCCCGCGCTCCAGTCGCTGGCGACCGCCGGGGAAATCGACCCGCACTTCGGCCATGCGCTGGAATTCACCAATCCGGCAGACGGCGGCCCGGTGCTCTCCACCATCTCCGCCCATGTCCGGCTGCTGCCCGCAGGCTTCGAGAGCCGCACCCGCCAGGCGACGGACGGCACTGTCTTCGTCGTCTGCGAAGGTACCGGCGAACTGCGGCTGGGCGAGGAAACCATCGCCCTGAAGCCCAGGGACGTGGTGGTGGTGCCCTCCTGGGTGCCGCACCGCTTCCTCGCGGCGACCGAGCTGGTCCTGTTCGCCTATTCCGACAAGGCTTCGCAAGTGAAGCTCGATCTCTACCGGGAGTTCAACCATTGACCTATCTGTTTGACCCGCTGCCGCCCGTCCTTGCGAAGACCAGCGACGGTCACGACTATCCGGTCCGCCGGGTGTTCTGCATCGGCCGCAACTATGCCGACCACGCCAAGGAAATGGGCGTCGAGGTTGACCGCGAGGCGCCGTTCTACTTCACCAAGTGGGCGGAGACCGTGATCCCCAGCGGGTCGGTCATGGCCTACCCG
This sequence comes from Novosphingobium sp. YAF33, assembly GCF_052113265.1. Taxonomy (NCBI): domain Bacteria; kingdom Pseudomonadati; phylum Pseudomonadota; class Alphaproteobacteria; order Sphingomonadales; family Sphingomonadaceae; genus Novosphingobium; species Novosphingobium sp. YAF33. The sequence continues at coordinate 277,197 of NZ_JBFRCW010000002.1, read as the reverse complement.
CCGTCGACGGCGAACTTCCATTACGAGGCCGAACTGGTCGTCGCCATCGGCAAGGGCGGGCGCAGCATCGCCGCGGCCGACGCCCTGGACCACGTCTACGGCTATGCCACCGGGCTCGACATGACCCGCCGCGATCTCCAGCTGGAAGCGCGGGCCAAGGGCCGCCCCTGGGATGCCGGCAAGAACGTGGAGGAATCCTCTCCGCTCGGCCTGATCCATCCGATCGCCGAAACCGGCCCGCTGAACGAAGGCGCGATCCGCCTGACGGTCAACGGCGAAGTCAGGCAGGAGGCAGACCTTGCCGAGCTGATCCACCCGGTTGCGGATCTCATCGCCTTCCTCTCGAACGCCTACCGCCTGGAGCCGGGCGACCTCATCTACACCGGCACGCCCGCCGGCGTGGGCGCGGTGGTGCCGGGCGACGAAATCGTCATTTCGGTGGCCGGCCTCAGCGATACCGTGGTGAAGGTGGGGCCGCCGGCCGGTGCCTGACCCGCTGGTCCTCCACACGTTCTGGCGTTCGTCCTCTTCGTGGCGCGTGCGTATCGCGCTCGCGCTCAAGGGGCTGGACTGGAGCGGGCGCACTTACCGTCTGCGCGCGGGCGAACAGCGCGCGCCGGAATACCTCCGGCTCAACCCGCAGGGCCTCGTACCCAGCCTGGAAGTCGGTGGTGCCGTGCTGACGCAGAGTCTCGCCATCTGCGAGTATCTCGACGAGATCCGGCCCGATCCGGCGCTGCTTCCGGCCGATCCGCTGGAACGCGCGAAAGTCCGCGCCGCGGCCCAATTGATCGCCTGCGAAGTGCATCCCCTCCAGAACCTCAAGGTGCTCGACATGCTGCGCGCGCGCGGTCTGGACGAGGAATCCGTGACCGGGTGGGCGCGCGAAGTGATCGAGACCGGGCTGGAAGCCTTCTCCGCGACGATTGCGGCGAACGAGGGCCCTTATTGCTTCGGCGCGCAAGTCACGCTGGCCGACATCTGCCTCGTGCCGCAGCTCGGCAATGCGCGGCGCTTCGGCGCGCGGTTCGACTTTCCGAGGATTGCGGAAGTGGAAGCTGCCTGCAACGCCCTGCCGGCATTTCAGGTTGCCGTCCCGTCCCGTCAGCCGGACGCGGAGTAGTATCGATACCTTGGGGCGACCGCTCGACCTCCTCCTCCCGAGCCGGTTGCCCATGCGGCGGTGGACGCAAGTCCGCCGCCGCCTTTTTATCTGTCCTGCGGCTTATCCGTCTTTGGGAGGCACGCCGACCGAATTGCGCTCGATCACGGTGAAGTCCACGTAGCTGGCCTCCACCGCGGCGCTTTTCCCGCCTTCTTCGCGCAAGATGCTGACGAGGCGCTCGGTGGCCCTTTCGGCGATGAGCGCCAGCGGCTGGCGCACGGTCGTCAGGGCGGGCCAGATCTTCACGGCGATCGGCGTATCGTCGAAGCCGATGATTGAGACGTCGCCGGGCACGGACAGGTTGTTGCGCAAGGCCACGTTGACGAAGGCCGCGGCCATATCGTCGTTACCGGCGATCATGGCCGTCACGCGGCGGTCGTCGATCAGCACGCGCTGTGCCAGATCGAGCCCGGCATCGAAGGTCGGGCGCGCCTCCCAGACCAGGCTCATGTCCGGAATGACGCTCTGCTCGCCCAGCGCGCGCAAATAGCCGCGCAGTCGCGAAACCGCCACCAGCGCGCCGGGCAGGGTGACGAAGCCGATCCGGCGGTGGCCCTTTTCCAGCAGGATCCGCGTCACTTCGTAAGCGGCCTGTTCGTCGTCGATCCGCACACAGTCCATGTTGCGGAGATCGCCGCCGGGCGCCAGGGCGATCATCGCGGTATCGTGACGCTCCGGAATGCCCGCGGCGCTGACCATTTCGCAGAGCGGCGGCGGCAGCAGCAGCCCGTCCAGCCCGGTCTTCAGGAAAGCCTCCACGCCGCCGACCGGATCGGCCAGGTCGTAGGAGTTGATGATGAGCTGCGCGCCCAGGCGCGAGGCGGCCTTGAGCGAGCCGACCAGGATCGCGCTGAGCAGGGCGCTTTCGGCATCGCTGTGGACCAGCCCGATCCGCAGGGTGGCGGCGCTGGCCAGGGCCCGCGCGGCGCTGTTGGGCGTGTAGTTGAGCGCCTTCACGGCCTTGAGCACGGCATCGCGGGTGTCGGCATGGACGACCGGCCGGTTGTTCAGCACGTTGGAGACGGTCATCGTCGATACGCCTGCCAGCTCGGCCACTTCGGCAATCGTGGGGCCGCCGCCGCCGCGCCGTCGTTTTCGAGGGGTCGTACCGCTTGTCATAATCGCCCCTGTCATAGGTTCCGGCCGCAATTTGGCAAGGATGTGCCCGGCCGATGCGATTTGGTTCGAATTGACCAACAACTGCGTTGACAATCCCGGGAATGCGGTTAGTTGTAGCGCTAAATACTCGCTTGTCCATTGCCTTTCGGGTCGCACCAGAAAGGCGCCGCACGAACGGCGCCGGGCAAGACAAGAATACAGGGATGGGGACTATGCTGCAGACCGCAAAGGATGCCGCGCTGAAGACGGCGCCGGAGAGGACGGTTCCCGATCCGGTTTTTGATCCGGTTCCCGATCCTGATGGCGGCAGCTGGCCCCCCGCGCGCGAAGCCTGGACGGCGGCGATCCTGCTCATGCTGGCCTATACCCTGGCCTTCGTCGATCGCCAGGCGCTGGCGCTGCTCGTGCAGCCGATCAAGGAAGACCTCGGCGCCTCCGACACGGCGATGAGCCTGCTCTACGGGTTGAGCTTCACCTTGTTCTACGTGATCGTCGGTATCCCGGTGGCATGGCTGGCAGACCGGTCCAACCGCCGCAACATCATCGTCGTGTCGATCTTCGTCTGGAGCCTCGCCACCGCGGCCTGCGGCATGACCCGCAGCTACGGCGGCCTCTTCGCCGCGCGCGTCGCGGTGGGCACCGGGGAGGGGGGACTGAGCCCTGCCGCCCACTCGATCCTGGCGGACTATTTCCCGAAGAACCGGCTGGCGCTGGCCATGGGCGTCTACAACATGGGCGTCTACCTCGGCGGGGCCGGTGCCCTGATCCTGGGCGGGCTGATCGCCGGGGCGGTGCCGCCGTCCTCGGAAATTGCCATACCGGTGCTGGGGACGATGAAGGGCTGGCACATCATCTTCCTGGCGCTCGGCATTCCCGGCGCGCTGCTGTCGCTGGCGATGCTGTTCGTGCGCGAACCCGTTCGCCGTGGCGGCGTGCCGAAGCTCGCGGAGCCGGCCGGCCATGAGAATCCCGGACGGAAGGGAAGCGCAAGCGTGGCCCAGCTGTTCGGCCAGCTCTCCGCCCACGGACGCGCCTACTTCGGCATCATCGTCGGCTTCGCGCTCATGATCTTCGTGGGGAACGGCACCGGCGCGTGGATCCCGGCCTTCCTCGAACGCTCCTACGGCATGTCGATTTCGCAGATCGGCGCCTCCTACGGCTGGATGGTGTTCTTCTGCGGTACGAGCGGCGCGCTCTGCGGCGGCTTCGCCGGCTCCTGGCTGCAAAAGCGCGGAGTGGTCAACGGCAACCTCCTGGCCGCGGTGATCGGGTTCACCGCGCTCATTCCCCTGACGATCGGTTTCCCGCTCATGCCGACGGCCGGACTCGCACTGGCGGGCGTCGGCGGCATGAACTTCTTTGCCGGCTTCAACTTCGGCGGCGGACTGGCCACGCTCCAGTCGCTGACCCCCAACCGCATGCGCGCGCAGGTCTCGGTGATCTACATGCTGGCCATCAATCTGGTCGGCTCGACCCTGGGGCCGACTTCGGTGGCTCTGGTTACCGACATGGTCTTCGCCGATCCTTCGCGCCTGGGCCTGTCGATCTCCATCGTCTGCGCCGTGGCCTCGCCGCTGGCGCTGGCGGCGCTGCTGTTCGGCATGTCCGGCCTGCCGCGCCGGGAGCGCGCGGCATGAAGGGGCGGCGGACCAAGGGCCTGCTCGGCGGCCTGGTACTGGCGGCGCTCTGCTGCGGATCGGCGCAGGCGGCCGAATGGCGCGACCTGAACCACAATGGGCAGAAGGACCCTTACGAGGATCCCGAAGCCCCGATCGAGCGCCGCGTCGAGGACCTGCTCGGCCGGATGACGCTGGAGGAAAAGACCGGCACGCTGGCGCATGGCACGCTTCCGGGCGCCGGGCCGACGCCGGGGGCGGCGATCGGCATTTCCGCCGGCGGCTACGACATGGCCAAAGTCCGCGACCTGGTGGGCCGGGATCACATGTCCAGCTTCATCACCCGGCTGGACCTGCCGCCCGCCCAGTTCGCCGAGCAGAACAATGCCGTCCAGCGCGCGGCAGAGGAGAGCCGCCTCGGCATTCCGGCCACGATCAGCACCGATCCGCGCAACCATTTCCAGGCGGTTGTCGGCGCCAGCACACGCGGCAAGGGCTTTTCCGCCTGGCCGGAGACGCTCGGCTTCGCAGCGCTGCGCGACGAGGCGCTGGTGCGGCGCTTCGGCGCGGCGGCGGCGCGCGAATATCGCGCCGTGGGCATCCACATGGCGCTTTCCCCGCAGGCCGACATCGGCGTGGAGCCGCGCTGGCCGCGCATCACCGCCACCTTCGGGTCCGATCCGTCGCTCGTGTCGCGCATGGCCGGGGCCTATGTGGAAGGCTTCCAGGGCGGACGGGACGGGGTTACGCGCAGCGGCGTCGCCACCATCGTCAAGCACTGGGTTGGCTATGGCGCCGCGACAGAGGGCTATGACGGGCACAATTACTATGGCCGCAACGTCACGCTCGACAACCGCGAACTGGCCGAGCACATCCGCGCCTTCGACGGCGCCCTGGCCGCTCACAGCGCGGGCGTGATGCCCACTTACGTCGTGCTGCACGGCGTGACGCTGGACGGAAAGCCGGCCGAGCCGGTGGGGGCCGGTTTCAGCAAGCCGTTGCTGACCGGGCTGCTGCGCGGCGGCAAGGGGTTCGACGGGCTGATCGTCTCCGACTGGTCGATCACGCGCGATTGCCCGGAACGCTGCTCGGCGCCGAGCGCCGAGGCACCGCAGATGCCCGGCGCGATCGGCATGCCCTGGGGCGTGGAGGGGCTGACCGTGGTGCAGCGCTTCGCCAAGGGCATCGATGCCGGGCTCGACCAGTTCGGCGGCATCGACAGTCCCGATCCGATCACCCAGGCGGTGAAGCAGGGGCTGGTGAGCGAGGCGCGGATCGACGAATCCGTGCGCCGGGTGCTGCGCCTGAAGTTCGAACTCGGCCTGTTCGACCAGCCTTTCGTCRATCCCCGCCGCGCAGAGCAAGTGCTGGGCGATCCTGCCGTAAAGGCCGAGGCCGACGCTGCCCAGCGCGCCAGCCAGGTCCTGCTTCGGAACGAAGGCGGTATCCTGCCGCTGCGCCGCGGCGCGCGGGTCTGGCTGCAGGGCCTCGATCCCGAGGCGGCGCGGGCGGCCGGGCTGGAAGTGGTGACGCGGCTGGAGGATGCCGATGCGGCCATCGTTCGCAGCGCGGCGCCGTTCGAGACGCTTCACCCTTATCACTTCTTCGGATCGCGCCAGCATGAAGGCAGGCTCGAATTCCGCGATACCGACCCGGATATGCAGGCGATCCGGACCGCGGCGGCCCGGGTTCCGGTCATCGTCGCAATAGAGATGGACCGCCCCGCCGTGTTGACGGCGATGGTCCCCCATACGCGGGCCATTCTCGCGACCTTTGGCGCCAGCGATGCCGCCGTCGCGGATGTGGTCGCCGGAAAAGCCCGCGCGCGCGGGCGCCTGCCCTTCGACTTGCCCCGCTTTCCGGTCACCACCGCAAGCAGGGCTGCGCGGGACAAGCCCCTTTATCCGCGCGGGAGCGGACTCGGCGCGGCGCCTGGGGACTGACCACCGCCTTTCCATTCGCGCCGCAGGGCACTAGGCTGGGGTCATGCCTCAGTTCCAGAACCGTGATTTCGCCGCCTTCCTGTTCGACATGGACGGCACCATGGTCGATTCATCGCGGGTCGTCGAACGGGTCTGGACCGCGTGGGCCCAGCGGCACGGCATCGATCCCCAGCCGTTGCTGGCGGTTTGCCACGGCGTGCAGGGCAAGGACCTGATCCGGCGCTTCGGCGGCAGCGGCCTCGATCTGGCAGCCGAACTGAAGGGCATCGAAGCGGCGGAGATCGCCGATCTCGACGGCGTGGTGGCGATCGCGGGGATCGCGGATTTCGTGAAGCGGCTTGCGCCCGGATCCTGGGCCATCGTCACATCGGCGCCGCGCGCGCTGGCGGTGAAACGGCTTGAGGCCGTGGGCGTGCCCTTGCCGCAGGTCATGGTGGCGGCAGAAGACGTGACTTGCGGCAAGCCCGATCCGGAAGGCTTCCTCAAGGGTGCGGACCTGTTGGGCGTTCCCATCGAAGCGTGCCTGGTCTTCGAGGATTCTCCCGCCGGCGTCGCTGCTGCGCGGGCCTCCGGGGCACGGGTGGCGATCGTGGGTGACCGCGTCGAGGCGGGCGAGCACGAAGCGGTGCTTTACCGTTATCCCTGAGCGGGCAGGCCAGGCGGGCTTTGCGCGGTCAGAAGTCGGGATCGAAGCCGGCTACCGCCTGAAGTGTCTTGCGCCTGGCGGGCGGAGCATCCGCAGTGCCCTGCCGTTCGTCCTGCACCGGCGATACCGGCTCCGGATTCCCGGCCGAAACCTGGTCCTTCCCATGCGGCGAAGGGCGCGGCGGGGCCGTGGTGGCTTTATCGCCTGTCATGACGTTTCCTCATGATGCTTCCTGCTTCGATGCAGCGCGGGGAAAACCGGAACCCGCGGCGGCGGGCTCCGGTTCGTTCCTGCGTCTTGCCGGTCAGAAGTTGACCGTGGCGCCGATCGCGAGCTGGCGGCCCAGCGAGTCATAGCGTGCCGACAGCGTGTTGCTGCGCGACAGGCCGTAGCCGTAGGAGTTCGGCAGCAGCGGCGGCAGCTTGTCGAAGATGTTGTTCGCCGACATGCGGAGCGAGAACGCCTCGTTCACGCGGAACGTCAGCGCCAGGTCGAAGTAGTTCTGCGCGCCGATGCGGTAGAACGTCTCACGCTCGGTGTCGGCATTCCCACCCAGTGCCGGATCGTTCGAGTTGCTGACGTTGGTCAGCGGGCCGACATAGCGCCAGTTGAACGAGGCGTTGAAGAAGCGATCCTCGGTCGTGTACGTGGCGCGCAGCGAGTGCGTCCACTTGGGGATCAGCTGGCCGCAAGTGCCGCCGTAGTATCCGGCGCAGTTGTACTTCGGCAGGATCGGTGAGTCCTGGCCGCCCGCCAAGGTGGTCAGCGAGCCTGCGAAGTCCAGCGCCAGCGTGCCGTACTTGCCAAGACCCGTGGAATACTGGCCCTGGAAGTCCCAGCCATGCGACTTGCTCTTGTAGTAGTTGGTCGTGCCGCCGCGAATGTAGCCGCTGGTCGGGTTGGTGCTGGGGTTGCTGGACAGCGTGCCGTCGGCATTGCGCACGAACATCGAGCAGAAGAACTCGCTGCCGGTCTGGAGGCAACCGTTCGAGAAGTAGTCGTAGTTGTTGTAGCCGATGGAATCGTCGAGATCGATCAGGAAGCGATCGACCGAGACGACCAGGCCGGGCACGAACGATGGCTTGAGCACGACGCCGAAGGTCTTGGTGTAGGCCGTTTCCGGGTTGACCGTGTAGCCGCCCGAGCGAACGGTGCAGCCGACGTCGGTCGGGCAGACCAGGGTCGGGCTGCCGTAGAGGCTGTCCGCCAGACCGGTGGCGGCGCAGACTTCGCGCGAGGCGGCCGGGGCGCCGTAGACGGGTACCTGCTGGCCGTTGGCGCCGGTGGTGTAAGTGACCGTCGGCGCGCAGATATCGTTGTAGGTCGGCGTGATCCGGTCGTAGCTGATGTTGGAGCCCTGGTAGGCTTCCACCACCGTCGGCGCGCGCTGGGCCTTGTTGATCGAGCCGCGGAAGGTGATGTCCGAAATCGGCGACCAGATCGCTTCGGCCTTCCAGGTGGAGAAGGTGTCCGGGTTGGAGCTGTACTTCGACAGACGGAACGCGCCGTTGAACTGCAGCAGTTCGGCGAAGGGCTTGTGCTCTACGATCGGAACCTGAACTTCGACATTGCCTTCCCAGGCATTCTGGGAAAGGTTGCTGTTCGATCCGCCCCAGTTCTTGCGCCAGACATCGTCCGCGTAGCTCTTCAGCTTGTCCTCGCGGAACTCGGCGCCGATCGCGATGGCCACGCCCTGATCGGCCCAGGGCGACTGGATGCCGTAAGTGCCCAGGTCTCCCTGTACGGTGGCAACCGCGTTATAGAGGGTGTTGATCGTGGTGCTGGTGCCGAACTCGGTCAGGTAGTCCAACAGGGCCTGGCCGTTGGTGGCCGAGTTGGCGCTGAAGGCGTCGAAGGGAAGGCAGCCATCGGCCGAGCCGGCGGCGCACTGCAGCTGACCGTTGACGCTGACGACATTGAGGGCGTTGTTGACACGGTCGTAGTTGGGGCGGCCCCAGGTGGTGTCCATGCGGTTGCGGGCGTAGACGCCGCCCACGTCGTAGCTCCAGCCCTGTGCGAACTGGCCGCGCACGCCGGCGGTCGCGCGCAGGCCCAGGTTGAGGTAGGAATCGGAGACCGGCCGCGCATTGTTGAAGCGATAGCGCACGTCGAGCGGGGCGAGCGTACCCGTGCCTGCATCGGCACCACAGATGGTCTGCGCCTGCGAGGCCGACATCAGCGGATTGTTGCAGTTGACGAAGTATGTCGTGCCTTCGCCATAAGTTTCGGAATTCAGCACGCGCGCCGGATAGGGATTGGACGAGCTGTCGCGGAACCACATGACGCTGCCGTAGAGTTCGGCGGCGTCGGACAGTTCGAAGGACGTGAAGCCGCCCGCATTCCAGCGCTTGTTGGCGCGCTGGAAGGAGTAACCGTCATAGGGATTGGCGGCATAGGCGTCGCCATAAGGCAGGAGCGTGCCGGAGCCGTCCGGATTGTTGACGAACTGCTGGCCGTTGGCAGCGCCCGAACGGGGCGAAATGTAGCCATAGGGCGTATACGTCGAGGTCGTGCACCCCAGCGGGCCGTCCTTGCCGGTCTGAATGAGTTCGCAACCTGCCGTCTCGCGCGCGGTGAACGGCACCAGCGCCGCTTCGCGATAGTTGACGTAGCCGCTGATGTGGAAGCGGCCGTCGAACAGCTTCTTGCCGATCGTCAGCGAGATATCGGAACGGCCGCCGTCGATCGCGTTGCCGCGCGCCGGCTGGTCGAAGCCGTACTGGCTGGCGACGTCCGAAATCAGCGTGCGCTTGTTCTTGTGCAGGTAGAAGTTGTAGTTGCCGTTGAGCTGGGTGCCTTCGAAATCGTCATCCATGATGAAGTTGACGACGCCGGCGACCGCATCCGAACCGTAGACGGCGGAAGCACCGCCGGTCAGCACGTCGACGCGCTTGATGAGCGAGGTCGGGATCATGTTGGCGTCCACGCCGTTCATGGTGCCCACGCGCTTGCCGTCGATCAGGGTCAGGGTGCGTTCGAAGCCGAGGTTGCGCAGCTTGATGCGCTGGCGGCCGTCGGAATCCGAGTAGTTCTGCTGGCTGTCCGGCGCGATCTGCGGAATGCGGTTGAGCACTTCCTCGATGTTGACGGCGGCCTGGGCGCGGATCGCGTCGTTGGTGACGGAAGTGATCGGCGCGGCGGCCGTGGAGTTCGGGCGGTTGATGCGCGAACCCGTGACGACGATCGAGCCTGCAGAACTGCCCGCGCTTTCGGCTGCCTCGGCCGGTGCCGCATCCTGCGCCATGGCCGGCGTGGCCAGACCGGCCATGCAGGTGGTGGCCAAGAGTATCCTGGTGATCTTCCTCATTCGAGAACCCTTTTTCCCTGAAGTGATGGGCCGCCGTGTGCAGGTCGGCCTTGTCGCCTGCCGGTCGTTATCGACCGGACTTGTCGGTCCCCGGTCGCTATCGACCGGATTTGTCGGTCCCCGGTCGCTATCGACCGGATTTGTCGGTCCCCGGTCGTTATCGACCGGATTTGTTGGTGCCCGGTCGTTGCCGGCATTTCCTCTTGCGTTATCGATCGATTCCAGGTCGGCGCGGTCAGGCGCGGCGCAGGCTGTCCGACGGGTGGACGGCCGTGCGACCGGCGGCGTCCGTCACCGCGTAAGTGAATCCGGGCTGGATGGCGAAAGCACCGACGCGGCCGTCCTTGTCGATCGCCAGGAATGCGACCTGGGCGTCCTTCACGGCGTCTCCGCGCAGCTTGACGATATGTTCGACGGCTTCGCGGCATGCGGCCATTGCCGACATGCCCATCCGCATCGAGCCGACCACGCGGGCCGCGCCTGCGATGCGCGTCACTTCCTCGCCCACGCCCGTTGCCGTGGCGGCGCCGACACCCGGCTCCACCAGCAGTCCGCAGCCCGATTGCGGGGAATCGCCGACCCGGCCGCGCAGCTTGTAGGCCATGCCGGAGGTCGTGCAGGCGCCCGCCAGCCGTCCCTCCGGGCTGCGCGCGAGAATACCAATCGTGTCATGGTCCAGCTTGGAACCGCGCTGGTTCTCGATATTGGCGACGGGTTTGTATTCGGCCGTCCTGAGCCATTCCTTCCAGGCGGCTTCCGCCTCGGGAGTCAGCAGGTCCTGTGCCGCGAAGCCCTGTTCGCGCGCGAATTGCGCGGCGCCTTCGCCCACCAGCATCGTGTGCGGCGTACGCTCCATCACGCGCCGGGCGACCGAAATGGCGTGGACGTAACCTTCCAGCGCGGCGACGGCGCCGGCGTGGCCGCGGTCGTCCATGATGATGGCGTCCAGCGTGACATGGCCGTCCCGGTCCGGATAGCCGCCCATGCCCACGGAGTGGTTGGAAAGGTCCGCCTCCGGCACTTGCGCGCCGGCCTCGACCGCGTCGATCAGCGTTCCGCCGGCCTTCCAGCGGCCATAGGCGGCCGCATTCGCCGCGGCGCCGAAGTCCCATGTGGAAACCACGAGGGCCGGGCTGTGGCTTTCGTTCGACGGTGCGGCCGCGCGCGCCGTTCCAGCCACGGCGGCTCCGGCCAGGGCCATGCCCAAGGTATCGCGACGCGAGATTCCCATGCCCAGTTCCTCAGCCAATACCGCCGCTTCCCTTTTCGGCGGCTGAAACCGGCAGGCCCTTCCCAAAGCCTGTCCTGCAACAGAGCTGTCATAGGTATTAAATAAATTCAATTCCAAAAATCAAATTGGCATTATATTTTTCCGTAATTTGGCGAAATATGTCGCTAATTGGTCTCACGACAACGCCAGAACGCGAAGCGCCGCGCGGAGCTATCGCCTGCTCCGCGCGGTTAAGTTTTCCTTTTTTCCGAAACACCTTGCGTGCTGCCACTTGCACGGAAACGCGCGCCCGTGCCGCCGCCAGGATCCAGTCCGGCGACGCCAATGAGGGGGCGCAGTGCAGGAGGCCCTCAGTCCCGGAGGGCCATCAGTCCTGGCGGGCCATCAACCTGACGGGGAGGACGGCTCTGCAGGCGCTGTCCGAACGAAAGCTCGGGCACGTTCTGCATGTGGAATGTCAGGCGGCCACCCTTCATCAATTCCTCGTGGCGGATCCAGCAGCGGTCCAGCGACTTGCCGTTCCACTCCACCCGGCCGTAATAGGGCCGGTCCGAGCGGTTGCCCGGCGCGCTCACGATCAGTTCGCGGCCGTTGCCCAGCCTGACGCGCGCTTCCTCGAACAGCGGACTGCCGAAGATATAGACGCCGCTGACGGGATCGACCGGATAGAACCCCAGCGCCGAAAGCACGTACCACGCGCTCATCTGCCCGCAATCGTCGTTGCCGATCACGCCTGCCGGTCGGGCGCGGTACATGAGCGCGAGCAGGCGGCGAACCATGGCCTGCGTCTTCCAGTGCGCGCCCGTCCAGGCATAGAGGTAGGCGACGTGGTGCGAGGGTTCGTTGCCATGGGCATATTGGCCGACCATGCCGCTGATGTCCGGCGGTGCGTTCCTGGGCAGCGTGGATGGCGCGTTGAAGAAGGCGTCGAGCTTGGCCTCCAGCCCGGCCGGACCGCCCATCGCCTCGGCAAGGCCGTGGACGTCGTGCTGGTTGAGGAAGGTCGCCTGCCAGCCGTTGCTTTCGGTGAAGTCGCGCCACTTGTCCGAATGGCCGAGTTCCACCGGATCGTAAGGCTCGGTCCAGGCGCCGTTGTCCAGCCGGGGCCGGGCGAAGCCGGTGGCGGTGTCGAACACGTTCTTCCAGTTGCCGGAGCGCGCCTTCAGCCGTGCGGCGTCGCCGGCGGCGCCTGCTGCCCGGGCGATCCGGGCGGCGGCATAGTCGTCATAGGCATATTCGAGCGTGCGGCTCACGCTTTCGAACACCTTGTCCGCCGGGACATAGCCCTTGGCGTCGTAGTCCGGGATGCCGCGCGCATTGTCGAGCACGGGCATGGTGAAGTCGAACGAACGGCGGCGGATGTTCGGCCAGGCGGCGGCGTAGTCTCCGGGAATGCCCTTGGCCATGGCTTCGGCCAGTACCGGCACCGCATGCCAGCCCATCATGCAGCCGGTCTCCACGCCCTGGAGCGGCCAGACGGGCGGGCCATAGGGGCTCTGCTGCGTCTGGCGAACGAGGTCGGCCACGAATTCCCCGACTCGCGCCGGGCGCAGCAAGGTCTGCAGGGGATGGAAGGCGCGATAGGTGTCCCATAGCGAATAGGCGCTATAGGCCGTCTCGCCGGGGGCCAACTGGTGCACCTTGCGATCAAGCCCCATGGTCCGGCCGTCCACGTCCGAGAACAGCGTAGGCCCGATGGCGGCGTGATAGAGCGCGGTGGCCATGATCGTGCGCTGTTCCGCGCTGCCGCCCGTCACCGAGACATGGGACAGTTCGCCGGCCCAGGCGCGGGCAGCGGCCTGGCGATAGAGGTCGAAGTCGAAGTGCGTCGCTTCCGCCGCCAGGTTGGCGCGGGCGCCCGCGACATCCACGGCCGAGACGGCCGTGCGCACGACGATGGGCGCGCTGCCGGCATCGTCGAAATGGACTGCGGCCTTCAGGCGCCGGCCCTTCACTTGCGCACTGCCCGCGGCTTGTGGGGCATCGTCGTCGCCGAAGAAATCGATGCGGCTCGGCGGGCGCGAGAACTGCATGGCGAAGTGGATGCGCCGCCCCTTGGCCCAGCGGAACACCCGCCGCTGCCCGGTGAGCGTGCCGTCCGCATCCAGGGCGAGTTCCGCATCGTCGATCAGCGGATGCTTGTCCGAGGAATCCAGCACGAGGTGCGAGAGGTCGATCAGCAGATGCCCCCCGCTGCCATCGGCGGGATAGACATGGCGCTGGATGCCGGTGCGCAGCGTTGCGGTCAGTTCGCTGGCGACGCCGTTTTCCAGCTGTACGCGGTAATAGCCGGGCTCCGCCGCCTCGTCGCTGTAGCGCAGGCGATAGCCTTCGTCCGGGCGGTCGAGCGGTCCCGGCCGGAGGCGCACTTCGCCGCGGCAGGGCATGACGAGCACGTCCAGCATGTCGCCGATGCCGGTGCCGGACAGATGGGTATGCGAAAAGCCCAGCAGCGAGGCGTCGCCGTGATGATAGCCCGAGCAGGTGTCCCAGCGCGCGGTATCGGTATCCGGGCTCAACTGCACCATGCCGAAAGGCAGGGTGGCGCCGGGGAAAGTATGACCATCACCGCCGGTGCCGATGAAGGGATCGGCTTTCGCGGCCGGCTCCGCCTCGGCGGCCAGAAGCGGCGCCGGTGCGGCGGGAACGGCGGCGGCCAGCAGCGCGAGGCGGCAGGATCCGGACATCAGGCGGCGGCGGGAAAGCGCGGTCATTCAGGCATCCATTCAACTTTCAAAGGCCGTTACGACCCGAAAAGGGCGGCGCCTGTCCGCCGGGTCAAGCCCGTGGACAGGCGCCGGCCCGTGTGCCTGCAGATCTCAAGGAGGAGGAGAGGGACCTGCACGCTTTTGCACGGGACTTAGAAGCTGAACTGGGCGGTCGCGGCGAAGACGCGCCCGTTCTTGTAGAAGGCCGTCGGCGCGCTCTTGCTGCCACTGTAGGAATAATATGTCGAATCGAGCAGGTTCTGCGCGTTGGCCTGGACCGTGAAGTGGTCGTTGATCCTGTAGGAGATCGATGCGTCCAGCTGGTGATAGCCGTCGGTCGAATCCACCGAGTCCAGGCGGCCGATGCCGGTGAAGTAGTGGCTGCGCCAGTTCCAGCTGACGCGGGCCTGGAACGGGCCTTTCTCGAAGTAGGGGATCACGTTGATCGTGTGCTTCGAGAGATAGGGCAGGTTCAGCACCGCGCCGTTTTCGCCCGTGCCGCCCTTGGCATCGGCGAAGGTGTAGTTGGTCAGGATGCCGAAGCCGCCCCAGATCGGGGTCTGGAAGCCCAGCGACACGCCATTGACGGTGGCGTTCGAGGCGTTGACCGGGCTGGAGACGATATAGGTCTCGTTCTGCTGGGTCAGGTTGTTGAACAGCACCTGCTGGCTGGTGGTGGTGACGATGTAGGATGAGATCTCGCGGCGGAAATACTCGGCCGAAAGCAGCGCGCTGTGGCCGAAGTACCATTCGGCCGAAAGCTCGTAGTTCGTCGAGGCATAAGGCTTGAGGTCGGTGTTGCCGCCGCTGGCCGTCAGCTGCGTGTCGTTGCGGCTGAAGGCGCCGGCGAGCTGGCCGTAGCGGGGACGGGCGATGACCTTGGCGATCGAGCCGCGAACCTTGATCTGGTCGTTGACGTCCCAGCTCACGTTGATGCTGGGCAGGCCCTTGAGATAGTCGTTCTTCGCACGGGCCGGCGAATAGCTGTCGCTCTCCGCGGTGTAGAGATAATAGTCCGAGACATCCTGGGTATAGACCGCGCGGTAGCCCAGGTTGCCGCGGATCGGCCCGGTCTCGAAGTCCAGCTGGACGTAAGCCGCGGCCGACTTCTCGTGCACCTTGAACGAAGTGCCCTCGTCAAGGCCGGTGTCGACGTAGAGGCCGTTTTCCAGCGTGTCGATCACGTCTCCGCTGCGCAAGGTGGCGAACTGGTTGGCGTTGCCGCCGGAGCCCAGGCCCTTGAACAGGCCCGAGGGCGTGAGCGTGTAGTCGTAGTCCGCCAGGCTGATCGGATCGGTCAGGTAGACCTGGGAGCCGGTGGCCCTCAGGCTGTTGACGTGGTCGGATGCCTTCACGCCCATGCGCACGGACTTGAAGAAGCTGTCCTCGACGTCCCACTTGGCGTCAAGCTGACCGTAGGTTTCCTTGTCGCGCTGGCGGGACGTGGCGATGCCGCCGATCTGGTAGGCTTGCACCGTGCTGCCATCGGGCAGGGTGACAGGCCGCAGGTCCGAGCGGAAGAAGGCCGTCGGATCGGTGGGCGCGGTGGAATACGTCACTGCAGTCTGGTTCTGCCCGTAGCTGTAGCTGAAGGGCATGTTGGACTGGAGGTTCATCAGGTATTCGGGATCGGTGCCGCCCGTGGCCTTGGTCCAGCCCACATTGCCGGAAAGAGTCAGGCTGTCGTTCGCCTTCCAGGTGGAGGCGAGGTTATAGCTGTCCGTCCGCACTTTGGTCTTGCGGTAGTTCATGTCCAGCTGCGAACTGGTGGAGGGCAGGTCGGTCGCGCCGAAGGAGGCGTTAGTGACGAGGCCGTTCGAGATCGTCGCCGATTGCAGCGCCCCGGCGGCCCA
This sequence comes from Novosphingobium sp. YAF33, assembly GCF_052113265.1. Taxonomy (NCBI): domain Bacteria; kingdom Pseudomonadati; phylum Pseudomonadota; class Alphaproteobacteria; order Sphingomonadales; family Sphingomonadaceae; genus Novosphingobium; species Novosphingobium sp. YAF33. The sequence goes on along the minus strand of NZ_JBFRCW010000002.1, from coordinate 261,609 downwards.
GGTGGGTACGACGTACTGGGACTGGCTGAAGTTGTTGTAGGTGCCTTCGATGTGAAGGCCGGTCAGGTCGAATTCGAGACGGTCGCTCGGCGCCCACTGCACGGCGAACTGGCCGCCGATGCGCTCGCGCGTCTGCTTGAAGTAGGCATGGTTGATGCCATAGGGATAGCGCGCAGCGGCGAGGTCCGCCGCGGTGCCGCCGGTCAGCACGGCATCGGGGTTGTTGAGCGTGACGTTCCCGGCCGCATCGGTCGAGGTGAAGTCGGAACCGCTGTTGTAGCCGAAGTATTCGACGCCCGCGCGGGCCAGCGAGTCCTTGTCGTAAGTCCCGGCGACGAGAATGCCGAAGGTCGCGCTGTCGTTCTTCCAGCTATAGAGCAGCGAGCCGCGCGGATTGCCGATTTCGGAGCGGTCGTTGTAGCCGTAGCCGATCGAGCCGTTGATGGTGTTCTTGTCGAGGTCCAGCGGCTTGCGGGTGCGCACGATCACGGTGCCGCCCAGCGAGCCGTCGTCGATGCGCGGTTCGGGCGACTTGAACACCTCGATCTGCGAGACGATTTCCGGCGCGAGCAGGGAATAGTTGAACGTGCGTCCGGTCACATCGCCGGCATTGCCGCCCCAGTCGGCCGAAGCGATGGAATGGCCGTCGATCAGGACGCGGTTGAGCGCGGGATCGGTGCCCTGGATGGAGACGCGCTCGCCGATGCCGAACTGCCGGTCGACGCTGACGCCGGGAATGTGCGACAGCGATTCCGCGACGTTGCGGTCGGGAAACTTGCCGATGCCTTCGGCGGTGATGACATCCACGACCGCATCGGCATTGCGCTTCACGTTGATGGCATTGGTCAGCGCGTCGCGGATGCCGGTGACGACGATGGCGCCCGCGTCTTCCGGCGCTGCCGGCTGCTGGCCGTCCTGGGCAAACGCAGGGGCGGCGAATGCCACGGTGGCGCCGGTGGCCAGCAAAGTCGCGCGTGCGAATTTCATCATTGTTTCCCTCATGGCCCGAACCTGTCCCCGCGCTTCAGCATCTATTTTGTGAGGAATGCGCGCCGACTATTTCCTGTGACAATGCCAATATCATTCCAATGTCATGGTTGAATGTCACCAAAATAGATCCTGATGTCTATGGGAAATTTTCTCGTCATCGGGCAATGGTGGCCGTGGCGCGTTAAACCGCGGAAATGCGTGGCAAGCGCTGGCGGCGCTGTTGCCCAAGCGGTGGAGCGCTCAGGCAGTCGACGCGGGATGGGGTAGTGCGAAAGGCCAAACTATGTCCAATTCGTCGGCAACCGAATCGCCCCGGAGAAAATCGCGGGGCGTAGCGTCATGAGGAAGCGGCGAAGTGCTTGAAGTCTGTGTCGAAGATGCCGCGGGCATTGCCGCGGCGGTTGCCGGCGGCGGAGACCGCATCGAGCTTTGCAGCGGGCTCGCCCTGGGCGGTCTGACGCCTGCGCAATCGTTGGTCCGCCTTGCAGCGGCCGCGCCGATCCCGGTCCACATGCTCTGCCGCCCGCGGGAGGGCGACTTCGTCTATGATGCGCAGGAAGTCGGCCAGGTGATGGGCGATATCGATCTGGCGGCGCAGGCCGGGCTGGCCGGCGTCGTGATCGGCGCCGGGTCGGCGCAGGGTCTGGACCTTGCTGTTCTGGGCGCGTGGATCGACCATGCACGGCGCGCCGGCAGCGCGCGCGGGGCTCGGCTTTCCCTGACCCTGCACCGGGTCTTCGATCTGCTCGATGATATGGAGGCGGGTCTGGAGCAAGCCGTGGCCCTGGGCTTCGATCGGATCCTGACTTCGGGCGGGGCTGTCCGCGCGCCTGACGGTGTGGCCATGCTGGCGCACCTGCAGGAACTGGCGGCGGGCCGGATCGTCATCCTGGCCGGCGCGGGGGTGTCTCCGGAGGCTGTACCCGCGCTTCGCTCCGCCGGAATCGCGGAGTTTCACGCCTCTTGCCGCACGCCGGGGGAGTCAGGTTCCGGCGGTGCGCGGCTGGAGGAACTGGGCTTCCAGAAGGGGCCAAGGGCAGTGACGAGTCCTGCGCAAGTCGCCCGGTTGAAACGCGCTATCGAACGCACGTGAGGGGGTTGAGCGGAGCCGGAAAACCGGTGCTCTACTGGGAGACGTGAAGAAAACGGTCGGAGCCGGTGCAAAACAGTTTGCGCATCGATCGGACTTCGGGAATACCAATATAGAACTTATACCAGATTGGTAGGCCGTCGCTTCCGGCTCGACTTCATGGTCGGCCGGCGACGATGCGCAGGAGAGTCCCCCAAAGATGCTGACTGACACCGCAAGCCCTTCGACGTCCCTCATGGCCCGGGAAGCGGCCGAGGCTGCAGAGGCCGTCCGCCGTTTCCTGGAAAACAACCGCGCCGCCCTTGCCGCCCTGGCAGAGGACCTGCGCGCCAATCCGCCCTCGGTGGTGGTCACTTGCGCGCGGGGTTCGTCCGACAATGCCGCGACTTATGCGAAGTACCTGATCGAGACGCTGGCCGGCATCCCGGTTTCCTCTTCCGCGCTCAGCGTGTCTTCCGTGTTCGGCGCGGAGATGCAGCCGGGGCGGGTTCTCGTCCTGGCGATCTCACAAAGCGGCCGCAGCCCCGATCTGCTGGCTGCGGTGGAGGCGCATCGCCGTGCCGGGGCGCGGGTGGTCGCGCTCGTCAATGACGCTTCCGCGCCGCTGGCCGACCTTGCGCACTGGGTGCTGCCGCTTCACGCCGGCCCGGAAAAATCGGTGGCCGCGACCAAGTCGTTCATCGCCTCGCTGGCCGGGGTGGCGGCGCTGACGGCGCAGTGGACGGGTGATGCCGCGCTCGGCACGGCGCTCGAACGGCTGCCCGCGGGGCTGGAAATCGCGGCTCGCACGGCACCCTTCGATCTGGTGGAAGGGCTTTCCGGGGCGAGCAATCTCTTCGTGATCGCGCGCGGATACGGCTTTGCCGTGGCGCAGGAAGGGGCGCTCAAGCTCAAGGAAACCTGCGCGCTTCACGCCGAGGCCTATAGCGCCGCCGAAGTGCGCCACGGCCCGATGACGATCATCGACGCGGGCTTCCCCATCGTCGCCTTCGCCACGTCGGACGCCAGCGGCGAAAGCGTGCGCGAGGCTGCCCGTGAATTCGCGGGGCGCGGCGCGCAAGTCACTCTGCTCGACGCCGCGCAGCCCTTTGGCGAGAGCACACTGGCCGCGCTTGCGGGCCATGCGGCGCTGGAGCCGTTGCTGATGATCCAGGCCTTCTATCCGCAAGTGAACGCGGTTTCGCTTGCACGCGGGCTCGACCCGGACAATCCAGCCCACTTGCGCAAGGTCACCGAGACACTCTGATGAAGATCGCCTTCGCCAACGGCAACGTCTACCTGGGCCGCGCCTGGTCGCGGGATGCCGTCGTGACCGTGGAGCAGGGGCGCATCGCCGCGGCCGTGCCGGGCCACGCGCCCGATGAGGCCGACGAAGTCATCGATCTCGCCGGCGGCTGGCTGCTGCCGGGCTTCATCGACGTTCAGGTCAACGGCGGCGGCGGGGTGCTGCTCAACGACGCGCCGACCCCGGAAGGTATCGCCGCGATCGCCGCCGCCCACGCGCGGTTCGGCACGACGGCGATGCTGCCCACCCTCATCAGCGCCACGCCCGACGTGATTGCGAGAGGTCTCGACGCCGCGGACGAGGCCATTGCGGCGGGAGTTCCCGGCTGCATCGGCATCCACGTCGAAGGGCCGGTGCTCAACGCGAAGCGGCGCGGCATCCATTCCGAGGGCAACTTGCGCAAGCTGGACGACGCCATGGTCGACCTGCTCATCAGGCCCCGCGCGGGCCGCGTGCTCTTCACCATCGCGCCGGAATATCTCCACGCCGATCAGGCCAGGGCGCTGGTCGCGGCGGGAGTCGTGCTGGCGATGGGCCACTCCGACGCCGATTACGAGACCGCGCGCGCGGCCTTCGGCATGGGCGTGACGGGCGTGACGCACGTGTTCAATGCCATGTCGGCGCTGCACCATCGCAATCCCGGCATGGTCGGCGCGGCGCTGGAGAACCGCTCGGCCTGGTGCGGGCTGATCGCCGACGGCTACCATGTCCATCCCGCCGTCATGCGCATCGCATTGGCAAGCCGCCCGCTCGACCGTTTCGTGCTGGTCACCGACGCCATGCCCTGCGTGGGTTCGGACCTTGAGCGTTTCACGCTCGACGGCCGCGAGATCACCGTGGCGGATGGGCGCTGCGTGGGCGCCGACGGCACGCTGGCGGGTGCCTCGCTGGACATGGCCGGCGCGGTGCGCAATGCCGTGGACTTGGCGGGCCTCTCGGTGGCGCAGGCGGTCGACATGGCCACCGTGCAACCCGCCGAATTCCTGGGCATCGCCGGGGAAAGAGGCACGATTGCCGCCGGACGCACCGCCGACTTCGTCCAACTCGACCGCGCCATGGCGCCGCAGGCGACCTGGATCGCGGGCGAGCGGGTATTCTGATCCGATCACGGGGAAATAGCCAATCCGATGACCGCCGCCGTTGCCCATACCATGACCGCCGACCGCACCAGCCCGACCGGTGAAGCCGTGATCACGATCCTTGCCCCGCTCGAAGGCTGGCTGGCGCCGCTCGATGAAATTCCCGATCCGGTCTTTGCCGGGGGCATGGTGGGCGATGGCGTGGCCATCGATCCGACAGGGTCCATGCTTCATGCGCCTTGCGCGGGCATCGTGGCCTCGCTCGCCGCGACCGGCCATGCCGTGACCCTTCGCCTCGAAGAAGGCGCGGAAGTGCTGGTCCACCTCGGCGTCGATACCGTGGCCATGGCCGGACGTGGTTTCACGCCGCTGGTGGTGGCGGATGCGGCCGTGGCGGCAGGCGACCCGCTGGTGCGCTTCGATCTCGACGCGGTGGTGACCGGCGCGCCGAGCGCGATGACGCCGGTGCTCCTGTTGGCCGGCGAGGAATGGGCGCTGGACTGGAAGCGCGCGCCCGGCCCGGTCGCGGTGGGCGAGGCGGTGATGACCTTGCGCCGCCTGGCCGCTTCCGCGAACGGCGGGGCGGAACAGTCCGAAACACCTGACGGGGAACTGGTGCGCGAGCTGCTCGTGCCGCTGCGCCACGGTATCCATGCCCGCCCGGCCGCACGTCTGCGGCAAGTGGCGACCTCGTTCGAGGCGGCCGTGCGCGTGGAGATCGCGGGCAGGTCCGCCAGCTTGCGCAGCCCCGTGGGCGTCCTGGCGCTGGGCATCGCGCTGGGCGACCGGATTTCGCTTCACGCGCGCGGCGCGCAGGCCGCCGAAGTGCTCGATGCCTTGGCCGCCCTGATCGCTGGCGGCATGGGCGAACTGGCGGAAGAGGGCGAGCAAGCCGTCCCGCCGCCGGTGAGCGCGGCCGCAGCGCCGGTGCAGCGCCGCGTCACGCAGGTTGCGGCTGATGGCACGGTGGCCGGAGTGGTCGCCGCGCCGGGTCTGGCCGTTGGCCGCGCGGTCCACTACCGTCTGGGCGAGATCGCGGTATCCGCAGGCTCCGGCGATCCTGCCACCGAACGCGCGGCGCTGGACGAGGCCTTGGCGGCCTTGCGCGCAAAGATCGCGCGCGAGAGCGAAGGCGCGGCGCAGCATGCGGCCTCGATCCTCGCGGCCCATGCCGTCATGCTGGAGGACGAGGACCTGCTCGCCGCCGCGCATGAAGCCATGGCACAAGGCAAGAGCGCCGGGGCGGCCTGGCGGCTTGCCATCGGCGAGCAAGTCGATCTCCTGCTGCGTTCCGGCGATCCCCGACTGGCCGAGCGGGTGGACGACATGCGCGATCTGGAACGGCAGGTGTTGGCGGGGCTGAGCGGCGGCGATGCCACGGGCTTCGCGCTTCCCGAGGAGGCAGTGCTTCTGGCCGAAGACCTGCTGCCTTCGCAGCTCATGGCGCTCGATGCCGGGCGTCTCGCCGCGATCTGCCTGATCAACGGCGGCCCGACCTCGCATGTCGCCATCCTCGCGGCCGGTCTGGGCGTGCCGATGCTGGTGGCGATGGGTACCGCGCTAGACGACATCGCGGACGGTGCGCCGCTGGTGGTCGATGCCGCCGCTGCCCGGCTGGAGACGGCTGCGTCACAGGCGCGGATCGACGGCGTTCGCGCGCAGATCGCCGCGCAGGCCGCGCGCCGCGCCGCAGCGCTGGAAGCGACCGGCCCCTGCCACACCGCAGACGGCAACCGCATCGAAGTCTTCGCCAATCTCGGCTCGCTGGCCGATGCACGGCAGGCCAAGGCGAACGGCGCCGAAGGATGCGGTCTGCTGCGCAGCGAATTCCTGTTCGTGGACCAGCCCCGCGCGCCCAGCGCCGCCGAACAGGGCGAAACGTACCAGGCGATCGCCGATGCCCTGGAAGGCCGCCCGCTGATCGTGCGCCTGCTGGATATCGGCGGCGACAAGCCCGCGCCCTTCCTGCCGATGCCGCAGGAGGAAAACCCGGCCCTGGGCCTGCGCGGCATTCGCGTCGGCCTTGCTCATCCCGATTTGCTGGAAGCGCAGGTCGAGGCGATCCTGCGGGTGCGTCCGGCCGGGCAATGCCGGATCATGGTGCCGATGGTGGCGAGCCTTTCCGAACTGCGCGCCGTGCGGGCGGTGGTGGAAAGCGTGGCGGCCCGACTGGGACTGGCGGGGCCGGTTTCGCTGGGCATCATGGTGGAAACGCCCGCCGCCGCCGCCACGGCGGACATCCTGGCGCGAGAGGCCGATTTCCTCTCGGTCGGCACGAACGATCTCACCCAATACGCCTTGGCCATGGACCGCGGCAATGCGGCCGTGGCCTCTGCCATCGACGGTCTGCACCCGGCGGTGCTGCGCCTGATCGGCCTTACATGCGAAGGCGGCGCGCGCCATGGCCGCTGGACCGGCGTTTGCGGCTCTTTGGCATCGGACCCGCTGGCCGTGCCGCTGCTGCTGGGTCTCGGCGTGGGAGAACTGTCCGCCACGCCGGCGCAAGTTCCCGATATCAAGGCGCTGGTTTCGGCGTTGAGCCTGGAGGACTGCCGCGGGCTTGCGGCCCGGGCGCTGGAATGCGCCTCGGCCGGGGAGGTGCGCGCATTGTCACGCGAATTTCTGAAGGAGCAGGGGGCATGAGGCGGGTTCTCGAAACATTGCAGCCGCTGGGCCGTGCGCTCATGCTGCCGATCGCGGTCCTGCCGGTAGCGGGCCTGCTGTTGCGGCTGGGCCAGCCCGATCTGCTCGACATCGCGCTGCTGAGCGCGGCGGGCGATGCGCTGTTTTCGCACCTCGGCCTGTTGTTCTCCATTGGCGTCGCCACGGGCTATGCGCGGGACGGCAATGGCGCGGCCTGCCTTGCGGGCATCGTCTGCTTCCTGGTCGCTACCGAAGGCGCCAAAGTGCTCATGCCGGTACCGCCCGGGATCGATCCTGCGCTGTCGAAGGATGCTTTCGCGGCGGCGGTAGCGGCGGCCAAGAGCCAGGCCATCGGGCGGCTCGACGTGCCGATCGGCATCGTCTCGGGCCTGATCGGCGGCAATTTCTACAACCGCTTCTCGGGCATGAAGCTGCCGGAATACCTCGCTTTCTTCGGCGGGCGCCGGTTCGTGCCGATCGTCTCGGGCGTGGCCGGCCTGCTGCTGGCCTGCCTGGTCGGCCTGGGCTTCCAGCCGATCGCCACCGGGATCGACGGCGTCAGCCACGGCATCACCGGCCTGGGCGGAGCGGGCCTGTTCCTGTTCGGCCTGATCAACCGCCTGCTACTGGTGACGGGCCTCCATCACGTCTTCAACAACCTGTTCTGGTTCGTGTTTGGCGACTACAACGGCGCCCACGGCGACATCCGCCGGTTCTTCGCGGGCGATCCGACCGCCGGCAGCTTCATGACCGGCTTCTTCCCGGTCATGATGTTCGGCCTGCCCGCGGCCTGTCTGGCGATGTACCGCGCGGCGCGGCCCGAGCGGCGCAAGGCGGTGGGCGGCATGTTCTTCAGCCTGGCCCTGACTTCGCTGCTGACCGGCGTTACCGAGCCCATCGAATTCAGCTTCATGTTCCTCGCCCCGGTGCTTTACGCGATCCACGCGGTGCTGACCGGCCTTTCGATGTGGCTGACCGATACCCTTGGCATGCATCTGGGCTTCGGGTTTTCGGCGGGCCTGTTCGACTATGTCCTGAACTTCGGCAAGGCGACGCGCCCGCTGCTGCTGCTGCCGGTGGGGCTGGTCTATTTCGCGGTCTATTACGGCGTCTTCGCTTTCGCCATCCGCAAGCTGGACCTCAAGACCCCCGGGCGCGAGGACGAGGATGTGGCGGCTCCGGCCCCGACCTCGGTCCTGGCGGCCGGAGAGAACCCGGCCGGCGACACGCGCGGCGGCGCCTACCTCGCCGCGCTGGGTGGCAGCGGCAATCTGGTGGAGGTTTCCGCCTGCACCACGCGCCTGCGCCTCATCATCGTCGATCACGGCGCGGTGGACGAGGCGCGGCTCAAGGCGCTGGGGGCGCGCGGAGTGATCCGCCCTTCGGACAAGGCGCTGCAGGTGATCCTCGGCCCCGTGGCCGACATCGTTTCGGTGGAGATCCGGGAAGCCATGGCGGCGGGGCCTGCGCCCATGCCCCAAGTCGCGCGGGCCGCGGGGGCTGCGCAGGGCGCACAGCAGATGCCGCTTCCGGCGGCTCTGGTCGAGGCTCTCGGCGGCGCGGCCAACTTGCGCGGTGCGGCCCGGTACGGCAATCGCCTGAGAGTGGAACTCGCGGACACCGCCGCCATCGACGCGCCCGCGCTTACTGCCGCAGGCGTCCGCGCCCTGGTCACGACGGAAGCTGCGGCGATCCACTTGCTGTTCGCGGCGGCCGATCTGGACCGGCTTGCCGCCTGACCCTTTGCTTCGGCCGCCCATGCTCCCGCGGTTCCGGGGCCATGGGCGGCCGATCAAAGGGCGGCGCCTGGATCAGGCGGAGACGTAGACCCTGCCGGTCAACCCGCTGGCGGCGCCTTGCGCGGCCTCGATCAGGACCACCAGCGTGCGCGCGCCGGCGCCGGCGGAAAGGGGCGCGCTCAGGGCTGCCGGTGCGGCATCCGTCTTGCGGGCGACGAGCTTGCCGTCGAGCCAGACTTCGGCCGCTCCCGTGATCTGCGCGAAGTGCAGCGTGCCGCCTTCGCCCGCGACTTTGCGCCAGGGCGTGAAGCGGGTGCGGTAACTGCGCCAGCCGCCGCTTCCGGCAGGTGCGGCGACGCCGGAGCGCACGAAGTCCCAGGAATTGTTGTCTCCATCCACCGGCGCGAAAGCGGGATCGGGCTTCTGCGCGAAACCGGCCGAGCGGCGCAAATCGGTGATCGGCATTTCGGCCGGCACCGGCGGCATTTGCGGGCGCGGCGCCCGCGGCGCGCGGGCCAGCGCGAGGCGGGCCGGACGCAGGCCGGCGGTGTGGGCCTCCAGCGTCAGGCGGCGGCCGCTGGCATCACCCTCGACGATGACTTGCGCCAGGCCGTTGAAGAGCGCGCGTTTGCTGCCCTTTTCGCTGGCATGGTCGTTGGGATTGCCGTTGCCGAGGCCGATGATCCGCCCACCGGAGATCGTGAAGTCCACCGGCAGGTTGGCGGTGGGAACGTGGCGCCCCTGGGAATCGACGCAGTCCACGGTGATCGCCTGCACATCCTCGCCGTCGCTGGCCAGGGCCTGTCGGGCGGGCGTCAGGCGCAGTGCCACGGGGGCGCCGGTGGTCTCGTGGACTGCACGGGCCACGACCTTGCCGCCGCGCAGGGCCACCGCCTCGATCCGGCCGGGGCGGTAGGGCACCTGGAAGGTATGGCCCATGATGCGGTCGGCCGCGGGGACGCGCTCGATCACTTCGCCGTTCAGGCGCAGTTCGATGGCTTCGGCATTGGTGATCGCGAAGACCTCCAGCGTCTGCCCTTCGCGGCCCGGCGCTTCGTATTCGGGCCAGGTCCAGTGCGGGGCCAGCCAGATCACCGGGGCATCGTCGCGCCWGTGGGCCGAATGAATGCCGAAGGCGGTCTTGGGGAAGCCGCAAAGGTCCATGATGCCGAAGAAGCTGCTGACCGTGGGCCAGGCGTAAGGCGTAGGCTCGCCGTGGTAGTCGAAGCCGGTCCAGACGAAGCCGCCGGCCACGTAAGGCCGCTCGGCGATCATCTTCCAGGTGTCGCGGTGAGTGGCGCCCCAGGAGGCGGCTTCCTTGTCGAACGAGGTGATGACCTGCTGCGCCGGGATGCTCCCGAACGCGCCGCGCGTTTCATAGGCGCTGGTGTCTTCGGAACTGGTGATCGGCTTGTCGGGGTGCAGGGCGTGGAACTTGTCGTAGTCGCCCTGGTAGTAATTGAAGCCCATGACATCGACGACCGAGGAGACGTTCTCCGGGTTGTAGAACGAGCCGTTCATCGCCGCCGTCACCGGCCGCTGCCTGTCCAGCTTGCGCACGGCGGCGCGCATGCGGCGCACCATCTCGACGCCGGCATGGGTGCCCTGCATCGGTTCCTCGTTGAACACCGACCAGAGCACGATCGAGGGATGGTTCCGGTCGCGCCGCACCATCCATTCGAGCTGCGCCAGATAGTCCGGCGCGGGGTTGAACAGGCGGTTCTCGCCCATGACGACGAAGCCCAGCCGGTCGCACCAGTCCAGCACTTCCTTGGCGGGGGCATTGTGCGACATGCGGATGGCGTTGCAGCCCATCGCCTTCAGCCGCTGCAAGCGCCAGAGCGCCAGCGCATCCGGGATCGCCGTGCCCACGCCGGTATGGTCCTGGTGGATGCAGACGCCCTTGAGCTTGGTCTCCACGCCGTTGAGCACCATCCCGCGCGCGGGATCGAAGCGCACGGTGCGGAAACCGATGAACTGGCGGCGCGTGTCGACGACCTTGCCTTCGTGCAGCAGGTCCACTTCCACGCAGTAGAGCACCGGCCTGTCGGGCGACCAGAGCTTGACCGTGCCGGGATCGAACCTGTTGACGACCTGGGCCTGTTCGAGCGGGGGAACCGAGATCCGGCCTCCCGTGCGATGGATTTCCCGGCCGTCGGGATCGAGCAGGCGCGTCGATATTTCCGCCTCGGCCATGGTCTCGCCGACGTTGCTCAGGCTGACCTGGACGGGCACGAGCCAGGTGCCGTCATCCTGATGGACCGGGTCGCAATAGACGCCGTCCGTCTCGATCGACACGGCCGGGCGGCTGACCAGCCAGACATGGCGGTAGAGTCCCGCGCCTTCGTACCACCAGCCCTCGCGCGCGGTGGCGTCAACGCGCACGGCGATCCAGTTCAACTCGTCCCCGAAGCGGGCAAAGGGCGTGAGATCGACGATCACGCTGCTGTAGCCGGACCAGGAATGGGCCACTTCGCTGCCGTTCACCCAGATCGTGGCATGCGTGGCGATGCCGTCGAAATGGAGTTCGAGGCGGCGGCCCTTCTGGCTCTCGTCCAGCCGCAGCAGGCGGCGATACCAGCCGATGCCGCGCGGACGGTAGCCTTGCGAGACATTCGCGCTTTCGCTCACGTCCTGCGCGATGGCCCAGTCATGCGGGAGATCGACCGCCTGCCAGTCGGAATCGTCGAAAGCGAGGGCCGCGGCGCCGCGCGCGTTGCCGGCTTTCACCGAGAGGTAAGTGGCATTGTGATCGGCCGGTTCGGCAACCGCCACCTCGCCCTCGTGGAAGCGCCAGCCCCGTTCGAGCAGGGTGCGCGAGGGGTCGGTTTCCGGCAGGCGCGGCGATGGTCCGGCAAGAGGCGGGGGCATCGGCAGCCCGTCCGGCATGCCCGGTCCGAATTGCGGTGTGGGCGCGGCAAGGCTTGAAGTCGAAAGGGCAGGCAGCAGGGTAGCGACGGCGCCGGTGGAGGCGCCGCGCAGCAGCAATTCGCGTCTTTTCATGAACCCTCGATCAACTCGGCAACGAAGTCATAGGAATCGCCGCGGTAATAGGAGCGGGTGAATTCCACCGTGCGCCCGTCGCGCAGGAAGCCGTGCCGTTCGATCAGCAGGCCGGCATGGCCGGATTCCACGCCCAGCATCTTGGCGTGTTCGGCGCCGAAGGGCACCGCGCGCAACCGCTGGAGCGCCCGGACCGGGCGGTTGCCGCTCTTTTCCAGCGCGGCATAGAGCGAATCCCCCACGACATCGAGGCTGGCCAGGCAATATCCCGCAATCGTCGAGATTTCGAGCGCGAGCGGCTCGTCGTCGGCATAGCGGATGCGGGTGAAGCGCAGGACGGTGCTTCCGGGGGCAAGCCCCAGCGCCATCGATTCCTCGGGATTGACCGGGCCGGTCATGCGCGAAACCCAGGCGCTGGACGCGCGCTTGCCGCGCGCGGCCATGTCCTCGCTGAACGAGGTCAGCTTGGAAAAGCTCTTTTCCACGCGAGAGGCCACGAACGTTCCCGCACCGCGCCGCCGCGTCAGCAGGCCTTCCTCGACCAGACCGGCGATCGCCTTGCGCACGGTGATGCGCGAGACATCGTATTCGATGGCAAGGTTGCGTTCCGGCGGGATCGCCTCGGTCTGACTGAGCACGCCTTCGGATATGGCATCGCGGATCAGCTGCTGGAGCTGGATATACAGCGGTGCGGCGTTGTCTTCGCGCAGACGACCAATCCGGTCGGAAAATGACATTCGATCCCCCTTCGGCCCATTCTCTGGGAATGGCTTTACATTGGTCATGTTGGGGTGACAATCGCAGTAAATTGTCGCAGTTCAAGGTCAATTCGCAGGAATGGGATAAGACCTATTGCGATAAAGGATATATTTTGGTTACCTTGCCTGCTCTGGTCACAAGAAAATGAGGGGCAGGTATGGGCATGACGGCAAGGGGTTATCGGCGCGTGCGCGGCAGCGGCGCGGCAGGCGCCTCGATCCTGGCGGCGGCATTCTCCCTGGCGGCTTTCTCCCTGACGACTCCGGCCCTCGCGGCACCTGGCTCCGCTGCATCTCCTTCCGCACCGGCGCTCACGCCCTGGCCCGCATCGGTCGAGCAGGGGCAGGGGACCTTGCTGGTCGCATCGGGATCGGCGATCGCCATCCCCGCCGGTGATGCCGACGCGGCTGCGGCCGCAAAGCTCTTGGCAGATCATGTGAAGCGCGCCAGCGGCCTCGTGCTCGCCGCGGCGGAGTCCGCTTCGCCTGCCGCACCCGTCCGCTTCGAGCGCGATGCCGGGATCGCCGGCGCCGAGGCCTATCGGCTGCGGATCACGCCGAAGGGCGCGGTCATTTCGGCATCGGCCAAGTCCGGCTTCGTCTACGGCGCGATGACGCTGCTGCAACTCTTGACGCCCCACGCGGGCGCGGACGGCAAGGCCGTATCGGTTCCCGTGCTGACCATCCAGGATTCGCCCCGCTTTTCCTGGCGCGGGGTGATGGTCGATCCCTCGCGCCACTTCCAGCCCATCGAATCCGTCTATGCCATCGTCGACCGCATGGTCGAGGTGAAGCTCAACACGCTGCACTTCCACCTCGCTGACGACCAGGGCTGGCGCTTCGAAGTGAAGCGCTATCCCGAACTCACCCGCATCGGCGCATGGCGCCTGCCGCCCGATACCGGCGGCGGTCCCGGTCCGAAGCACGGCGGCTTCTATACGCAGGAGCAGCTCAAGGCGCTGGTCGCCTATGCCGCCGAGCGCGGCATCACCGTGGTCCCGGAAATCGACCTGCCGGGCCATGCGCAGGCGCTGGTCGCCTCCTATCCCGAATTCGGCGTGCTGGGTGACCGTCCGGCGGTGTCGCACGACTGGGGCGTCAATCCCTGGCTGTTCAATCCGAACGATGCGGGCATGACGTTCGTGCGCAACGTGCTGGACGAGCTGATGGCCGTTTTCCCCTCGCAGTTCATCCACGTCGGCGGCGACGAGGCGGTGAAGGACCAGTGGGAGCGCTCGCCCGAAGTCCAGTCGCAGATGCGCAAATTGGGCATCAAGACCGAGAACGAGATGCAGAGCTGGATGATCGACCGGTTCGGCGAATATCTCGCGCAGCATGGCCGCCGCCTGATCGGCTGGGACGAGATCCTGGAAGGCGGTCTGCCTGCCTCCGCCTCGGTGATGAGCTGGCGCGGCGAGCAGGGCGCGGTGGATGCGGCCAATGCCGGGCACGACGTGGTGCTCTCGCCCGCGCCCAACCTCTATCTCGACAATCTGGAATCGACCCTGCCGGACGAGGCGCCGGGGCGCATCTCGATCCAGACGATGGAAGCGGTCTATCGCTACGATCCGATGCCCAAGGGCATCGATGCCGCTAAGGCGAAGCATGTCCTGGGCGTGCAGGGCAATGCCTGGAGCGAATATATCGTTACGCCCTGGCAGTTGCAGCACAAGCTGTTCCCGCGCGTGGGCGCGATTGCCGAGACCGCATGGTCGCCGCGGGTCGCGGGAGAGAAGGACTATCCGGGCTTCCTCGCGCGCCTGACGCCGCAGATCCAGCGCTGGAAGCAGGGCGGCTTCGAAGTGTCCGACAGCGCCTTCGGCGTTGCCTTCACCCCCACCCAGACGCGCGGCGCCCAGCTTGAGGCGACGCGCATCGGCATGTCGCTGGCCAACCAGGCCGCTTACGGCACGATCCGCTACACGCTGGACGGCAAGGAACCGGGGGCGAAGTCTCCCGCTTATGCCGGGCCGCTTGCCGTGAAGCCGGGCACGGTCGTCACCGCCGCCAGCTTCGCGCCGGACGGCACCCGGCTTTCCGCGCCGCGCCGCTACGATACCGCGCGCGAGACGCTGCTGACTTCCACCGCCTCCACGCTCGCGGCCTGCCCGCGCGGCGCGCAGGGCCTGCGCGTGCCGCTCTCGGCCGATGCCACGAGCAATGGCCCGGCCTATAACGTCAACATTTTCGACACCTGCCAGGCGGACGATCACGCGCCGCTCGCCCATGCGAAGTCGATCACCGTCTCGGTCGCGCGCCTGCCGCGCAACTACGGCCTGGCGCACGATGCTTCGGCGCTGATCGGGCACATCGCGGTGACGACGCACGGCGAACTCGTCATCAGCGCGGGCTGCCGCGCGGCGGAGAAGGCTGCCGATCGCAAGCAGAAGGAGCATGCCCCGATGCCCGGAGCGACCGTCCTCGCCGCGTTCCCGCTGCCCGATCCCGAGACGTCGCCGCAGCAGTTCACTTTCACCGCGAACCTGCCGGACCGGCCGGAACTCAAGGACGAGGCCGATGTATGCTTCCAGTTCACCTCGCCGCTTTCCGATCCGTTCTACGCGGTGGAAAAGGTCGTCTATGGCGAGAAGGTGAAGTGAGCATGGCAAGAGCATTCGCAAAGGGTGCGCTGGCCATCTGGCTGGCCGGCGCTTCTGCGGCCATATTGGCCGCTCCTCCCAGCCAGACGGCCCTGGACGAGGGCTGGCAGGTCCGCGTCGCGCCGAGCGACAGCGCTGCCGCCAAGGCGCATCCCAAGGCGGCGCGCTGGTTTCGGGCGCAAGTGCCCGGCACGGTCCAGCAGGACCTGATCGCCGCGCGGCAGGTGCCCGATCCCTTCCTTGGCACCAACGAGGCGGCGATCCAGTGGGCGGGCCTGACCGACTGGGAACTGCGCCGCACGCTCGACGTCAGCGCGGCGTCGATGAGCCGCGAGCATCTCGACCTCGTGTTCGACGGACTGGACACGTTCGCGACCGTATTCATCAACGGCCGGCAGGTGCTCAAGGCCGATAATGGCCACCGGCAGTGGCGCGTCGCGGCCAAGCCCTTCCTGAAGCAGGGACGCAACGAGATTCTCGTGCGCTTCGCCTCGCCGATCCGCACCTTGCAGCCAATGGTGCTGGCCGAGGCCCATCCGCTGCCGGGCGAATACGATTCCGCCTTCGGGGACGAGCCCAAGGGCAAGCAGACCTCCGCCTATATCCGCAAGGCCAAGTACCATTATGGCTGGGACTGGGGCCCGCGCATCGTGAATCAGGGCATTTCCGGGCCGGTGCGCCTGGAAGCCTGGGACGAGGCGCGGCTCGGCGCTTTCGAAGTGGTGCAGGAAGCGCTCGGCCAGGACGAGGCGCGGCTGGTCGCGAAGTTCCGCGTCGTGGCGGACAAGCCGGGCAGGGCGCAGTTCACTGCCCGCGTGACCGGGCCGGACGGGCAGGCGCTCGCTCCGGTCTCGCGCGAGGCTTCGTTCGATGCGGGCGCAAGCACCGTCACCGTGCCGCTGACCATTGCCGCGCCGAAGCGCTGGTGGCCGGTCGGCTACGGCGCGCAGCCGCTCTACAAGGTCTCGGGCGAGATCGCCTCGGGCCCGGGCGCCGGAGCGAAGGCAGCGCGCAATGTGGGCCTGCGCGATGTCGAACTCGTGCGCGGAGAAGGTGCTTTCGGGTTTCGGGTCAACGGCGTGACCGTGTTCGCCAAGGGCGCGAACCTCATCCCCTTCGACATGTTCCCCTCGCGCGTCACCGACGCGAAGATGCACGGTTTGCTGGAGGATTCCCTCGCGGCGAACATGAACATGATCCGCGTCTGGGGCGGCGGCTACTACCTGCCGGACAGCTTCTACGACATGGCGGACCGCATGGGCCTGATGGTCTGGCAGGACTTCATGTTCGGCGGCGCGCTGCCGCCCGCCGATGCGGTTTACCGCGAGAACGTGCGGATTGAGGCCGATCAGCAGGTCGAGCGGCTGGGCTCGCACCCCTCCATCGTCATCTGGGCGGGCGGCAACGAAGTGCTGTCCGGCTGGGAGACCTGGAGCGACCGCAAGGCGTGGAAGAAAGCCGTCGGCGCCGACGAACATGAGCGCATGGCGACTTCCATGACCGTGCTGTTCGACCGCGTGCTGCGCGGCGCCGTGAGCGATCACGCGCCGACGACGCCTTACTGGCCGGGCTCACCTTCGACCGATTACGAAGGCCCGGTCGATACCGATGGTGCAGGCGACCGCCATTTCTGGGATGTCTGGTCGGGCTCCAAGCCGGTCGAGAACTATACGCTCTCCTGCCCGCGCTTCATGTCGGAATATGGCTTCCAGGCGATGCCGGTGATGGCGACGATCCGCGGCTTCGCTGGTGATGCCGCGCAGGCGCCGGACAGTCCGGTGATGAAGGCGCATCAGAAGTTTCTTGCGGGCGAGGGCAACGAGCGCCTCAAGTTCTACCTCGACGCCCGGCTGCGTCCCGCCAAGGACCTGGCGGACTTCGTCTACCTGACGCAAGTGAACCAGGCGCAGGCCATCGACCTTGCCGCCCGCCATCACCGTGCCTGCGCGCCGGTGACGCTGGGTTCGCTCTACTGGCAGCTCAATGATGTCTGGCCCTCGATCTCCTGGGCGAGCGTGGACTACGACGGGCGCTGGAAGCTGCTGCACTATGCCGCGCGGCGGTTCTTCGCGCCGCAGGTGGTGGTGGCCGAGCACAAGCAGGGCGCCACCACGGTCAGCTTCGCTTCGGACGCGACCAGCCCCGTCGCGGCGGAGTGGCGCCTGACCGGCTATACCATGGACGGCGTGAAGCTGGGCGAAGCGGGCGGGGCGGTGACGCTGGCTCTCACGACTGCCACTGCCGTTCCCGATGTGTCGGACGCGCAAGTCTTCGCGAATGCCCCGGCAGAGGCGAGCTATGCAGTGGCGGAACTGGTGGTCGGCGGCAAGACCGTCTCGCGCCAGATCGTCGAACGCGCCTTGCCCAAGGCCATGGCCTATCCCGCGCCCGGCCTTTCCGCGACGTGGGACGGCAAGGCGGTGACCATCACCGCCAAGGCGCTGGCCCGTGCGGTCATGATCGATTTCGGGGCGGTGGACGCGAAGGCCTCGGACAATGGTTTCGATCTGCTGCCGGGCGAAAGCCTGCGGATCGAGATTACCTCGAAGGCCGATGCGGCGGTGCTGCGCAAGGCGCTGGTGCTGCGTACTCTGGCGGGAGAAAAGTGATGAAGGCCCTGTTCCCGACCACGCTCGCCATGGCTCTGGCCGCGCCTCCGGTCGCGGCGCAAGAAGCCGAGGCCGATCAGGCCGTGATCGCCGCCATCGCCAAAGCCGATCTCGCCGAAAAGGCGGACCAGCTCCAGAGCACCGCGCCCGCCGCCAAGGCGATGGGCCTGCCCGCCTACGACTGGTGGAACGAAGGCCTCCACGGCCTCGCGCGCAATGGTGTCGCCACGGTGTTCCCGCAGGCCGTGGGCCTGGCCGCCACTTTCGACCCGGCACTGATGGAGCAAGTGGGCACCGTCGTCTCCACCGAGGCGCGGGCGAAGTTCAATGCGAAACCCGTGAATGCCGACCGGCGCATCTACGAGGGCCTGACCATCTGGTCGCCCAACATCAACATCTTCCGCGACCCGCGCTGGGGCCGGGGCCAGGAGACTTACGGCGAGGACCCGTTCCTCACCGGCTCGCTGGCGGTGGGCTTCATCAGGGGGCTGCAAGGGCCGGACCCGCTCCATCCCCGCGTGATCGCGACGCCCAAGCACCTCGCTGTCCACTCCGGCCCCGAGGCCGGGCGCGACAGTTTCGACGTGGACGTCAGCCCGCAGGACCGCGAGGCGACCTATCTCCCCGCCTTCCGCAAGGCGGTGACCGAGGCCAGGCCGCTCTCGCTGATGTGCGCCTACAATTCGACGCATGGTGTGCCGGTCTGCGCGGATGACGCGCTGCTCAACGGCACCTTGCGCCGCGACTGGGGCTTCAAGGGTTTCGTCGTGTCGGACTGCGATGCGGTGGCGAACATCTGGATGTTCCACAATTACCGCTATGACGCCGCCGAGGCTTCGGCAGCGGCAATCAAGGCGGGCACCGACTTCGATTGCGGCACGACGTATGCCGCGCTCACCCAGTCCGTAGCGCGCGGGCTGCTCAGCGAGGCCGAAGTGGACCGCGCACTCGCCCGCTCGCTGGAGGCCCGCTACAAGCTGGGCATCGCTTTCGGCGCAAGCAATCCGTGGGCCAGGATCAAGCCTTCCGAGGTCGGCACGCCTGCCCACCGCGCGCTTGCGCTGGAGGCTGCGCGCAAGTCGGTGGTGCTGCTCCAGAACGAGAACGGCCGCCTGCCGCTGAAGGCCGGCACCCGCCTCGCCGTGATCGGCACCAATGCCGACGATCTCGCGGTGATCGAGGCCAATTACCACGGCACCGCCGCCGATGCCGTGACCCCGCTGGAAGGCATCCGCCGCCAGTTCGGCGCGGCCAATGTCGCTTATGCGCAAGGCTCGGTCCTGGCCGAGGGCGCGCCGGTGGTCGTGCCGGAAACCGCGCTTGTCGCGGACGGCAAACCGGGGCTCAAGGCCGAATATTTCGACATGTCCGGCAAGCGCGTGCTGGCGCGGCAGGATCGCCGCGTGGACTTCAACCTTACTCGCACTGCGCCCAAGGGCCTCGATGCCAAGGGTTTCAAGGTGCGCTGGACCGGCTCGCTGGTTCCGCCGGGGCCGGGCACGTATCGCCTCGCGCTCGACATTCCGGCCTGCTGGAAGGACTGCACGCGGCATGACGACGTGCGCCTGACCTTGGGCGGCAAGGCCCTCCACGCCGGGGTTCTCGGCAAGCAGCGGGTCGAATTCGACGTCGTATCCGACGGCACACCGCAACCGATTAGCCTCGAACTCGACCACTACGGCGAGGACGAGGGCCTGCGCCTGATGTGGCTGCCGCCCGCCGATATCCAGCGCGCGGAGGCGGTGAAGGCGGCCGCGCAGGCCGACGCCATCGTAGCCGTGCTCGGCCTTTCGCCCGATCTCGAAGGAGAGGCGCTGCAAGTGCAAGTGCCCGGCTTCGTCGGCGGCGACCGCAGCGACATCGCCTTGCCCGAGCCGCAGGCCGAACTGCTGGCCGCGCTCCACGCCACCGGCAAGCCGGTGATCGTCGTGCTGACGAGCGGCAGCGCGGTTTCGATCGATCCCACCATGGCCGATGCGGTGATGGAGGCCTGGTATCCGGGCGAGGCGGGCGGCACTGCCATTGCCGAGACGCTGGCCGGGCGCAACAACCCCTCGGGCCGTCTGCCGGTGACTTTCTACAAGTCCACCAGCGATCTGCCCGCTTTCGTCGACTACTCGATGAAGGAGCGCACGTATCGCTACTTCACCGGCACGCCGCTCTGGGGCTTCGGGCACGGGTTGAGCTATACGACTTACGGCTACGATAGTGCCAAAGTCTCCGCGCCCGCACTCGGCCAGCCGGTGACGGTCACGGCCACTTTGCGCAACCTCGGCGGCATGGCGGGCGAGGAAGTGGTGCAGGCCTATGTCGTGCCGCCCGTGATCGAACCGCATCCGATCATGACGCAGGGTGTGCTCCAGCGCCAGCTTGCGGCCTTCACGCGGGTGCCGCTGGCGGCGGGCAAGTCGCGGGAAGTCTCGCTGACCATCGATCCGCGCAGCCTCTCGGTCGTGGACCGCAGGGGCACGCGCCGGGTCGTTCCGGGCGATTACAAAGTGTGGATCGGCGGCGGCCAGCCGGGTGACAGCGCGGGTGCATGGGTGCAGTTCACTCTGACCGGACAGGCACAGGAGCTGCCGAAGTGACAAGCATGACGAACCTCGATCGCCGCACCACGCTTGCCGGGATGGCAGGCGCCGCCGCGCTGGCCCTTCCGGCCACGGCCCGCGCGGCGACCATCCCCATGCCGCAAGGCGGAGGCCGTCCGGCCGTGGCGGATCGCCGCTACGTCAGCCGCGCGGTGGAAGCGGAGATCGACCGCGTCTCGCGCAAGATCGCCGACCCCAAGCTGCGCGCGATGTTCGTGGGCTGCTATCCGAACACGCTCGACACCACCGTCTACATGGACACGGTGGACGGCCGCCCGGATGCTTTCGTCATCACCGGCGACATCCCCTGCCTCTGGCTGCGCGACAGCACGGCGCAAGTGCTGCCCTACCTCCATCTGGTGAACAAGGACCCGGCGCTCACCGCGCTGTTCCGGGGCCTGATCTCCCGCCAGTCGCGCTCGATCCTGATCGATCCTTACGCCAACGCCTTCATGCGCGATCCCGCGGCGAAGACGAACCTCTCGTGGTCCCTGAAGGACCAGACCGAGATGAAGCCCGGCGTAGCCGAGCGCAAATGGGAGATCGACTCGCTCTGCTATGCGATGCGGCTCGGCTTCCGTTACTGGCGCCAGACGCAGGACAAGCTGCCCTTCGACGAGACCTGGGCCGAAGCCTCGCGCGCCTGTGTGCGCACTTTCCGCGAGCAGCAGCGCAAGGGCTCGCCCGGCCCCTATCGCTTCCTGCGCACCAGCAACCGGCCTACCGAGACCATGCAGCTCGACGGCTGGGGCGCGCCGAGCCGCGCGGTCGGGCTGATTCACTGCGGCTTCCGCCCTTCGGACGATTCCTGCACTTATCCGTTCCTGATCCCGGCCAACCTCTTCGCGGTGACATCGCTGCGCGAGATGGCCAGCGTTGCCGAACAGGCGCGGGGAGATACGGCGCTGGCCGCCGACGCCCGTGCTCTGGCGGACGAAGTGGAGGCTGCGCTGCGGCAATGGGGCACGATGCTGCTGCCGGACGGCCGCCGGGTCTGGGCCTACGAGGTCGACGGTTTCGGCAACGCGATGTTCATGGACGACGCCAATGTCCCCTCGCTGCTGGGCCTTGCCTTCCTCGAATGCGTGCCGGCCAGCGATCCGCTCTGGAAAGTCACGGCGGATGCCTGCTGGTCGGAAGCGAACCCCTACTTCTTCCGGGGATCGAAAGTGGAGGGCATTGGCGGGCCGCATGTCGGGCTGGGGCAGGTCTGGCCGATGAGCCTGATCGTGCGCGCGCTGTCGAGCAGCGACGACCAGGTGATCCGCGCCATGCTGCGCATGCTGCGCGACAGCGACGCAGGCACCGGCTTCATCCACGAGGCGGTGGACAGCAACGACCCCTCGAAATTCACGCGCGACTGGTTCGCCTGGGCCAACGGCCTCTTCGGCGAACTCCTGGTCAAGCTGGCCGACACGCGGCCGCAACTGCTTTCCGCGCCGCTTTGACGCGCGCCTGGATACATTAAGGACTGACGATGGACTTCTCCCGCCGCCGTTTCCTCGCCACTTCCGCCGTCGGGGCCGCCGCGTTCGGCGCCGATGCTGCGCAGGCCGCGCGCGAGCCCGCTGCGCCTCAGCCCTCCGGCGCCGTCCCCTCACCGCGGCAGTGGAACTGGCACGCCCATGAAATGTACGCCTTCGTGCACTTCGCGATGAATACCTTCACTGACAAGGAATGGGGCTTCGGAGACGAGGACCCGAAGTGGTTCAATCCCACCGATTTCGACTCCGACCAGATCGTCGCGGCGGCGAAAGTGGCGGGCATGCGCGGGGTCATCCTCACCGCCAAGCACCACGACGGCTTCTGCCTGTGGCAGACCCGGCTTACCGAGCATTCGATCCGCAACAGCCCCTACAAGCAGGGCAAGGGCGATATCGTCGCGGAAATGTCCGAGGCCTGCCGCAAGGCGGACATGCTGTTCGGCGTCTACCTCTCGCCCTGGGACCGCAATCACGCCGAATACGGCCGCCCGGCCTATATCGACTATTACCGCCAGCAATTGACCGAACTCTGCACCCGCTATGGCAAGCTGTTCGAAGTCTGGTTCGACGGCGCCAACGGCGGTGACGGCTACTACGGCGGCGCGCGCGAGGCGCGCAAGATCGATGCGCCGAAGTATTACAACTGGCCCTCGATCGTGAAGCTGGTGCACGAGCTTCAGCCCGATGCCTGCACTTTCGACCCGCTCGGCGCAGATATCCGCTGGGTTGGCAACGAGGACGGCGTGGCGGGCGATCCCTGCTGGCCGACGATGCCCAACGTCCCCTACGAGCAGGCGACTGGCAATTCCGGCCTGCGCGGCGGCGAGATCTGGTGGCCTGCGGAAACCGACGTGTCGATCCGTCCCGGCTGGTTCTATCACGCCGACGAGGATTCCAAGGTCAAGGACCCGGCGCGGCTGATCCGCCTCTACGACGAATCCGTGGGGCGCGGCACCAACCTCAACCTGAACCTGCCGCCCGACCGCCGGGGCCGGATCGCCGACCAGGACGTGAAGATCCTGAAGTCGTTCGGCGATGCGATCCGCGCGACTTTCGCAAAGGATCTTGCGCGGGCCAGCGTGGCCCATGCCAGCGCTACGCGCGGCGGCCGGTTCGTCCCCGCCAACGTGACGGACGGGCAGCGCGAGACTTTCTGGTCCACCCCCGACGGCGTGCTCACGCCCACACTGACGCTGGACCTCGCGCCCGGAACGCGCTTCGATGTCGTGCGCCTGCGCGAATATCTGCCGCTTGGCATCCGCGTGACCCGCTTCGCCGTGGAGGCGGAGATCGACGGCCAGTGGCAGCGCCTTGCCGAGAAGGCATGCATCGGTGCCCAGCGCATCCTCCGCCTGCCGCAGCCGATCGCGCCGCGCCGGGTGCGGCTGGTCGTGCTCGAAGGCAGCGCCGCCCCGGCGATCTCGGAATTTGCGCTGTTCGCCAGCGCGGCGCCGGTAGACGTGCCGCCGATCGTCTCCACCGACCCCACCGTGCTCGATTCCACGAAGTGGTCGATCGTCGCGGCCAGCGCGCCGGGCGCGGAGCGCCTGCTGGACAATGACGCGGCGACGATCTGGAAGCAGCCCGCGCCCCAGACCGGCAAGCCCGCGCGCGTCACTGTCGATCTCGGCGCGCGCAGTCCGCTGGCCGGCTTCACGCTGACGCCTTCGCGGCAGGTCATGGCCGATGCCGCTCCGCCCAAGGGCTTCGTTGCCGAGACCAGCCGCGACGGCAAGACCTGGACGCGGGCCGCAACCGGAGAGTTCGGCAATATCGCCTATGCCCTGGCCACCCAGCGCATCGCTTTCGCCAAGCCGGTGGATGCGCGTTACTTGCGGTTCACTTTCGCGGAAACGGCGCTTCCCGCGGGCAATCTGGCGATCGCCGGGATCGGCGGCTTCGTGGCTCGATAGGCGCGCCTAGCTCCCGGTGTCGGCAGTCGCGGCGAGTTTGTCCTGGAACTGCTGCGCGGCCTGCTCCAGCCGGGCCGCACCGACATCGAAAGTCCAGCGGCGCAAGGCGGGCGGCCCGGCCAGGCCGAGCTGCTGGAGCCGGCGGTGCGACCGCAAGGCCGAGACGAGGCCGTCCACCATGTGCCCCGGCGCGCCGGCGGTGGCCGCCGCGGGGATGCCGCTGTCGAGCATGCCGGGCGCGAAAGCGGCGCTGTCTGCCCCGAGCGCCAGGGCGAATGTCGCCGCTGCCCGCATGGCCTCCTCAAGGCAGGCGGTCGACCATCCCTCCGGCTCGCCGAGGCCGACGAGCAGGAGGCGTTTCGCCGCGAGGGGCTGCGGGGGCGCCGCGATCAGCAGGCATTCGCCGAGCCTGCCGCGGAAATGCCCTTCCCGCCTCAACTGCAGGAGCTTTCCCTGAAGGGCCGTGTCGAGGTGCGCCAGGCCTCCGGTGAGGCTGCCTGCCGGCTCGCGGGCGAACATCCCGGCGCAGGAAAGGTCCACTTCGGCACCGACCGCGTCCCAGGCCGCGACGTCGATGGCCGTGCCGAAGGCCGCGCCGATCTTCCGTAGATTCACCGTGTCTCTCCGTTGTCGCTGCCGGGCAGGGGAAGCCTGAGACAGCCGGGGCGGCCGGTCAATGCACGGACAGCGAGAAGGAGGCACGCACGAGGTCGGCCACCGAACGCAGTTCCATCTTGCGCATGAGGCTGGAGCGGTGGAGTTTTACCGTGATCTCGCTGATTTCGAGTTCCCAGGCGATCTGCTTGTTCATCAGGCCGCGGACCACGCCTTCCATGACCTGGCGTTCGCGCGGTGTCAGCCGGTCGAAGCGCTGCGTCAGCGCGTGCCGGGTGCGGTTCGCGCTGCGGCGCTCGGTGTCGATCTCCAGCGCATAGTCGATGGCGCCCAGCAGGTCGCCCTCGTCGAAGGGGCGCGGCAGGAAGTCCACCGCGCCGGCCTTCATCGCGCGGACGGAGAGCGGGACTTCGGCATGGTCGGTGACGAAGACGACCGGAATCGGTTCGCTGCGGCTCTTCAGCCGGGCGATGAGTTCGAGCCCGTCGATCGAGGGCATCTGCACGTCCGCGACGATGCAGCAGGGCGCCTCGGGCAGCGGCTGATCGAGAAGCGCTCCGGCCCAGGCGAAAGTCTCCACGGCATAGCCTTCCTCGCGCAGCAGCGAGCGGAGGTGCGAGCGGGCTTCGCTATCGGCATCGACGATCAGGACGCGTCCCCGGGTGGTGGCTTCGTCCACACAACCGTGCATCGCTTCGCTTGTCACATGAATCATCGCACTACTCCTGCTGGCGGCGCAGAAATGGTTCAAAGTGAACACAACGGGCAATCCCCTCTTTTGGGGGGAATTGCCATCACGCGGCGGGAGAGCGTAGAGGGAAGCCATGGAAAACAGCGATTTTCAGCCCCCCATCCGCATCGCCGTGGTGGACGACCACCCCCTGCTGCGCGACGGGATCATCGCCGTGTTCTCGACCCAGCCCGACCTGCAACTCGTGGCTGCAGGCGAGGATGGAGAGGCTGCCGTGCGCCTCTTCCGCGAGCACCGGCCAGACGTCATGCTGCTCGACCTGCAGATGCCGAATGTCGACGGGGTGGAGGCGATGACGCGGATCCTCGCCGAGTTTCCGGAGGCGCGGATCCTCGTGCTGACCACATATTCGGGCGACGGCCGCGCCACGCAGGCGATCAAGGCCGGGGCCTCGGGCTATCTGCTGAAGAACAGCCTGCGTACCGAGCTGCTCGACGCGATCCGGTCGATCCACCGCGGCGGCACGCATTTCGACCGGCAGGTGTTCGGCGCGGCGGACCGCGAGGCCAAGCGCCTCACCGCGCGCGAAAGCGACGTGCTGCAACTGGCCGCCTCGGGCAATTCGAACAAGCAGATCGCGGCGCGGCTGTCGCTCTCCGAAGAGACGGTCAAGGGCTACATGAAGGCGATCTTCGCGCGGCTGGGCGCGATGGACCGCACCCATGCCGTGGCGATCGCCGTGCGCAACGGGTTGATCGAACTCTAGGTCGGATCGGCAGCCGGGGGCTAGCGATAGGCGATCTTCGCGGGCAGGGTCAGTCGGATCGAAGTGCCTTGCCCGGCGGCCCTGGCGATGGCGAAGGATCCGCCCAGCCGCTCCAGCCGCTCGCGCATGYCGGTAAGGCCGAAGTGCCCGTCGCGCCCACCTGCGGCGCGCACGTCTTCCGGCAGGCCGATGCCATCGTCCACCACGCGCAGGGAAAGGCGGTCGCGGCCGTGGTGGATCTCGATGCGCACCAGGCTCGCCTGCGCGTGCTTGACGGCATTGGCCAGCGCCTCGCCCACGGCGAGTTCGATTTCCTCCGCCACCGGCGCGCCGACGAGCTGCTCGGGGCCGTCCACCCGCACTTCCCAGGGCAGGGCATCGCGCACCACCCGCTGGGCGCAGGCGCGCAAGGTTTCGGCGATGCACTTGGGTTCGGCATCCTCGCGCAGGCCGCGCACCCGTTCGCGGCCGTGCAGGAGCACGTCGTCGGCCCGCTCCAGCGCGTCCTCGATGGCGGTATGCGCGGGGGTGCCGGGCGTGGTCAGGTGAAGCACGGTCTGGAACCGCAGCATCAGGCCCTGGAAGCCCTGGAGCAGCGTGTCGTGCAGATCCTGCGCGATGCGCTCGCGTTCGGTCACGCGTTCCTCGATGCGATCGCGCATGGCCTGCATGGCCAGCCGCATGCGCCAGCGGAACAGCGCATAGATGCCCAGTGCCAGACTGAGGAACACGGCCAGCCGGAACCAGCCGGTCTGCCAGAAATAGGGCGCGATGACGAAGCTCGTCACCGCCTCGCGCCGGGCCCAGGGACCGTCGCCGGTGGCGGCGGTGACGTGGAAGCGATACGTGCCCGGGCCAAGGCCCGCATAGTCCACGCGGCGGCGCCCTCCGGCATCGACCCAGCCCTGGTCGACGCCGTCCAGCCGGTAGCGGTACCGGTTGCCTTCCGCGTCGGCCAGGCTCAGTCCCACGTAGGACAGGCTGACGCGGGACGTTCCCGCCGGCAGGCGCGTGCCGGTGAGCGGATAGCCGCGGCCGTCCACTTCCAGCGCGGTGACGCGGACCGGCATCTCGGCCTGCCCGGCGGCGATGCGCGAGGGGTCGACCTGCACCACGCCGGTGCTCGTCACGAACCACAGCCGTCCTTGCGCGTCCACGGCGGCATCGTTGGCGGAATAGGGTTCGGTACGGGCGCGGATCGCGCCGTTCTGGCCGAAGCGGGCGAGCGGGATCGGCCTGCCCGGGCGCGCGAAAGCGGCCTCCAGGTCCGGTTCGGCGATGCGGATGATGCCGCCCGAGGAGATCAGCCAGTAGTGGCCCGCCACCCGGACGATCCCCATGACCCCGGCAAGCCAGGGGTAGGTCCGCGCGCTCAGTTGCTGGACGCGGCGCCCGTCATAGCGCGCCAGCCCCGCCTCACCGCCGATCCAGGTCTTGCCGTCCATCTGCTTGAGCATCCGCACGAAGCCCACGCCGGTCTTCTCTTTCTCCCCGTCGTGTCCTTCGTCGTCGCTTCCCGGCCAGAGGGGCGTCGTCTTGCCGTCCTGCACGCGGGCGAGCAGCCGCAGCGGCTGGTTGATGACGAAAGTGTTCGGGCCGGTGACGACGAAGGTGGTGGCCGGCGGCAGGCTTTCGTCCTTGATCCAGCGCCGGCCCTCCAGTCGGAACATGCCGGAGGCCGATACCGATTCCCACAGACGCCCCTGGTGATCGGCGGCGCAGGCCTGGCCGAACTGGCGCTCATGTTCGAGCGGGCCGATGATCCGGGTCAGGGTGGACCCGCGCACGAGATACTCGTTCTTGTAGGTCAGGACGTAAGCGCCCACCCCTGCCACCGAGCAGACTTCGGACAGCAGGCTGGAACGCAGGATCAGGTCCGCCTTGCCGTCGATGATCCGGTACAGGCCCTCGTCGCCGCCGATATAGAGCGAGCCGTCCGGCCCCGTCGCGATGCCGGTGCGGACGCCCTTGATCGCGGAATAGTGTATGACCGGGGAGCGTACGAAGCGGTGCAGACCGTCCGGCGCGCCGCCCCAGATGGTGCCTTCGGAATCGCGCAGCAGCGTGGAGACCTGGACGGGATAGGTCTCCGCCCGGCTCATGGACAGATCGCTGCCCGGCACTGTCGCCAGCCCGGCGGCATTGCCCGCGACCCACAGCAGATTGTCGGCATCGAACAGCAGGTTGCGGATGCCGTCCCCGCCGCCCAGCGGCTCGCCGAACGCGATGCCGGTGGGCAGGAAGCCGCGCGGGCCGAGCTTCTGGAGCCCGTCGCTCGAAAAGAACCACATGGTGCCGGCGCGGTCCTGGCCGAAGGCGGGGCCAAGGTTCATCAGGCCCGGCACGACCTCGAAAGTGCGGCTGCCGCGGGGCAGGCGGCGCAGTTCGGGGTTCGATGCGATCCACATCGTGCCGTCGTTCTGGCGGAACATGCGCACCAGTGGACCGTCCACGTCGATCACGTCCCAGCGACCCTTCACCAGGTGGCGAAGCTGCGATCCGAAGCCGCTCCACGCCGAGACCCAGACACTGCCGTCCGGCGCGGCGACGATGTCGGTAACGCGTCCGCGCGGCTTCCTTTCCGGGTTGGCGCCGCGCAGCTTGCCGTCCTTCAGCCGGGCGATGCCGCCGAAGGCGTAGCCCACCCACAGGCTGCCGTCGGGCGCCGCGGCCAGGGCCGTGACCTGCCGGGCGCGGAAGTTGTCGAAGTCCTCGGGATCGACGCGCTGGAATTTCAGCCCGTCGAAGCGATAGAGCCCGTCGCCCGAGCCAAGCCAGAGAAAGCCGTCGCGGGTGCGGGCCATGGCGCGGATGTCGGGCGGGGCGCCGTCGGCCAATGACCAGTGACGGCTGCTGTAGCCCGGGATCTCCGTGGCCGGTGATGCCTGGACGGCGGGTGCCGGGACGACCGCCCCGAAAATGACGGGGCCGAGCAGGGCTGCCAGCGACGCCAGCCGATGGAGAAAGGGTCGGGCAGGGGCTGGATCGGGACGCATGGCGTGCGCATTGCATGGCGGCCGGCGGTGGACAAGCAAACCTTGGTATGGCCCTGCGCACAAGGCGAAATGGAGCGCTTTCAGAACCGGAAATTGCTTTCGAGGCCAAGCATGTGGATGGTCCTGGCCGATCCGGTCTCGCGGATGAAAGCGCCGGGTGCGAAAGCGGAGAGCGAGGCGGAGATTTCCAGTTCGGCGCTCGCCTGCCAGGCCAGCGTCATCTCCACTTCCTTGCCGACGAACTTCGCGCGGCTGTCTCCGGCGTCGCGGATCAGGTTGCCCGGGATGTCGTAGATCCCGTCCTCGCGGGAATAGCGCCAGTAGGCCATGGCCGCGAGGCTGGCCGAGACCGTGGGGGCCAGTTGCAGGCCCAGCGAGGAATAGGCATTGACGATGTTGTAGGGGCCGACCGGCGACAGTTCGCCGAAATACTTGCCCTTGGGAAACATGGCATTGAAAGTGCCCAGGCGGCTGTCCTGGCGCGTGTCCCCGGACTTGTCGCCGCTCACCACATTGACGCGCAGGGTAAGGTCGGGCGCCAGCGGCGCGTCCGGGAAGGCGCGGCCCAGTTCGGTGCCCAGCGTCCAGGCCGAGATCGGCCCATTCGCGAAGCGGCCGAACTGGTAGACGCCCTCGACGTTCCAGTGCCAGTCCTCCCGGCTGCCGTGCCAGCGGGCACCCAGGCTGTGGCGGGTCTCGGTGCCGTCGCGCGTGCCCCAGTGCGCGGCGTCGTTGCGATAGCCGAGGTAGTAGAGGTCGAGCGCGGGCAGCGCGGCATAGGCACCCCAGAGCGCCTCGTCAGGCGAGGTGCGGTCGTTGAGATCCCCCTTGCGCGCCTGCACCGGCCTTACCGCCAGCAGGCTGACCGTCGCCGCGCCCAGGGCCACGTCCGCGCGAAGACCATCGAAGGCGAGCGGCACGTTGGGGCCGTAGCGTGTGCCCACCAGCCGCTCCGTGCCGAGCGACAGCATCTGCCGCCCGCCGCGCAGGGTTACGGGGCCGAGGTCGGCCTCGGCAAAACCCTGCAGGAGATCGATACCCGACCCGTCGACCGGGCCGGGCGCTGGCGCGACGCCCGCCGAGGTCGAGGCGATGGGCTGCACGAAGGCGCGGAGTTTGCCGAGGTGGAGATCGGCATAAGGCAGGGCGCGAAACCAGACATAGCCGTCGTCAGGCGCCTCGGCGCTGCCCCAGAGGTTGTCGTCGTAGTTCTCGTTCCGCACGCGCAGTTCGATGCCGGTGGAGAGCCAGGCGTCATCGCCGAGGGGGATGTACTTGAACGGGCCGGTCCAGTGATGATCGCGCTTCTCGGCGTCTTCGAGGTCCGACCAGTCCTCGTCGTAGCGGGTGATGGACAGGGTGGGGGCCTCCCACGCTTCCTTCGGCGCGGCCTGGGCGGTGGTGGGCAGCAGGGCCGCGAAAGAAAGCGACAGCGCCGCCAGCCGTCGTCCCGGACCCGATCCGGGACCGCTGGCCGTGCCGCGCCATGCTCGCGAAAGGGCGCCTGAGGACAGGCACCGGTCCCGGATCCGGCCCGGGACGACGAGGTCAGGCACCGCCGGCCCCCTTGCGCGCCAGGATCGCCACCAGCACGAACCCGCCGACAAGGCCCATATGCTCGAAGAAGGCGTTCATCGCACCGAAGCGCTCGGGGCCTTCGGGCATGGTCCAGAAGGCATTGGCCACCAGCGCCGCGAGGAAAGTGAACACGCCGAGCATCCCCGCGCCCAGCCAGACCAGCCGGCCCTGCAGGATCAGCCGTCCTCCGAGGACGAGAAACGCGCCGATCAGTTCGACGGCGATGGTCAGCCCGGCCCAGAGCGCGGGCGGGGTCAGGCCGAAGTGGCTCTGCTCCGCCAGCGCTGCGGGCCAGTCGCCCAGCTTGTCCATCCCGCCCACCAGGTAAGCGCTCACCAGCGCGAGGCGGGCGAGGAARGCGGTCGGCTTGAAGTCCAGCACGGCGCCCACGAATGCGAGCCGCTCTGCCGGAGGCGTGCGATCGATCGAAGGGAGGCCGGCCATGGCTTATGCTCCCTGGTGGATTTCGGCGACGTAGCCGCCGGGGAAGCGCACGATGGCGGTCTGGCGGTGGTTCGCGGTGACGGGTGCGACCAGGGTCTCGGCGCCTGCCGCCTTGGCCTTGGCGAGAGTGGCAGCGAGATCGCTCACGGCATAGCCGGTCATGTCGCGGCCGTAAGGCCAGGGCAACTGGCCGTCGGAAACGTAGACCACCATCTTGCCGTAGCCGCTGTCGATCGAGACGCGGCGGACGGTCTTGCCGGGTTCGCCGATCTCGGCGCCGCTGGCGGCCTTGTCGTCGGCGGTGACTTTGGCATGGGCGAAGCCGGTCCAGCTCCTGATGAAGGCATCGGCGGCATCGACGGTCAGGTAGATACGGTTTTCCGGCACGCTTTCGAGCTTGGCGTAGTTCGGCCTGGCGGTGTGCCAATAGAGCTGCATGTTCACGCCGCCCGGCCATTGCACCACCGAATCCCGGCCGATCGGATCGGGGAAAGTCTCCAGACGGCGCACCGCGCCGTGGCTCCGGGCCGACTTCACGGCGGCGTCGATGTCGGTGACCAGATAGCCGGTGCGCTCGTCGCCGAAGGGATAGGGGATCGGCGTCTTGAAGCCGAAGACCGAGATCGTGCCCGCGGGCGTCAGCACCAGTTGCGACTTGGTGAGGCTCGTGGTCGGCGTCACCTGGAATTCGCCCTGCTTGCTGGTGGTGCCGCCGAAGGTGGCGACGAAGCTGGCGACGAAAGTGTCGAACTGGTCCTGCGGCACGTAGACGTGCGTGGTGTCGTACTGGGCGCCGACCGAATAGTCCGCCGTCGGCGCCGCGAAGGCGGGGGCGGCGATGGGGCTGGCCGCCATTACGGCAGTGGCGAAAAGGAGGGCAAAGCGCTTCATCGAAGGTCTCCTTGAGAAATTTCCGGGGGGCACGTTTCGTCGTCGTCTCGTTCGGCCCTCACCGTGTGAGCGGGGCTTGCGAGATCGGTTTAAGGTGAGGACGAACGGCTATCGATCCGAATAATATCGTCCGATATGTTCGAGATTATGGAATAGAATGTCATGAGCCCCGCCGCATGCGGCAGGGCTCATCGAAGCTAGACGGCCCAGCAACCGCAGCCGAGCGCGCCCCAGAAGGTCTGGACATCGGCGGCCGGGACATTGGCGCCCAGTGCAGAGGCATGGTCATGGCCATGCACGCCGCAGGAACTGGCGCAGCCGCAGGCCGAGGCGAGCTTCTGCCTGGCTTCGGGCGTCTGGTAATAGCCGCCGAACGTCGCGACCGGCGACCAGTCGGGCATCGGGCGCGGCAGTTCCGGGGCGAGCGGGCGATAGTCGCCCTCACCATGCACCACCTTGCCGCCGAGTACGGTCAGGACTGCGCGAATATGAACGATGTCATGCTCGGGCACAGAGAAGAAGTCGTCGGAGAGCAGGGCGAGGTCGGCAAGCTGGCCGGCCTTGATCTGGCCCTTCTTGCCGATCTCGTTGGAGAACCAGGTGTTCTCATGCGTCCACATCGCCAGCGCCTTTTCGCGGCTGACGCGGTTGGCGTTGGGGTAGAGGCGCAGGCCGCCCACGGTGCGGCCGGAAACCAGCCAGGACAGCGAGACCCAGGGGTTGTAGCTGGCGACGCGGGTGGCGTCGGTGCCCGCGCCCACGGGGATTCCGGCGGAAATCATCTTGGCGATCGGCGGCGTGCGCTCGGCCGCCTTGGCGCCGTAGCGTTCGACGAAATCCTCGCCCTGATAGGCCATGCGGTGCTGCACGGCGATGCCGCCACCGAGCGCGGCAATGCGGTCGATATTGCGGTCGGAGATGGTCTCGGCATGGTCGAAGAACCAGTTGATGCCTTCGAGCGGAATGTCGCGGTTGACCTTCTCGTAGACGTCGAGCGCGCGGCCGATGGTCTCGTCATAAGTCGCGTGGAGGCGCCAGGGCCAGCGGTGCTCGGCCAAGAGGCGGATGACGGGTTCCAGATCGCCTTCCATGCTGGGCGCCATGTCCGGGCGCGGCTGGCGGAAATCCTCGAAGTCGGCGGCGGAATAGACCAGCATCTCGCCCGCGCCGTTGTGGCGATAGGTGTCGTCGCCCTGGCCCGGCGTGACCTGCTTCACCCAGCCGGCGAAGTCCGCCAGTTCCTCTTTCGGCTTCTGCGTGAAGAGGTTGTAGCTGATGCGCACGGTCAGCTGGTCTTCGGCGTGGAGCTTCTCGATGATCTCGTAATCGTCGGGATAGTTCTGGAAGCCGCCGCCCGCGTCGATCACGCCGGTTACGCCCAGCGCGTTGACTTCGCGCATGAAGTGGCGGGTGGAGTTGACCTGGTATTCCTGCGGCAGCTTGGGGCCCTTGGCGAGCGTGGAATAGAGGATCGTCGCGTTGGGCTGGGCCAGCAGCAGGCCGGTGGGGTTGCCGGCGGCGTCGCGCACGATCTCGCCGCCCGGCGGGTTCGGGGTGTCCTTAGTATAGCCGACGACGCGAAGGGCTGCGGCATTGAGCAGGGCGCGGTCGTAGAGGTGGAGGATGAACACCGGCGTATCGGGCGCGACCGCGTTCAGTTCGGCGATGGTCGGCAGGCGCTTTTCGG
Source organism: Novosphingobium sp. YAF33 (assembly GCF_052113265.1). Lineage (NCBI taxonomy): Bacteria > Pseudomonadati > Pseudomonadota > Alphaproteobacteria > Sphingomonadales > Sphingomonadaceae > Novosphingobium > Novosphingobium sp. YAF33. Next base: position 228,157 of record NZ_JBFRCW010000002.1, on the reverse strand, counting down.
CAAACTGGTGCTCGGTGAAGCCGCCGACCACGCGCACCCACTGCGGGGCGGGGGTGTTGTCGACCTGCTTCTTCAGCATGGCCATGGCATCGGCCAGGGTGGGCACGCCGTCCCAGCGCAGTTCCATGTTGAAGTTCAGGCCCCCGCGAATGATGTGCATGTGGCTGTCGATCAGGCCGGGGATCAGTCGGCGGCCCTTGGCGTCGATCACCGCGGCGCCGGGCGCGGCGGCCTCGCGCGCTTCCTGCTCGCTGCCTACGGTCAGGAACCTGCCGTCGCGGATGACCACGGCTTCGGCCTGCGGATTTTCGCGGTCGAGGGTGGTGACCTTGGCGTTGACGATGATCGTGTCGGACATGACGGCTTCCTTGGAACGTGCGGATTGGGAGAATAGCGAGGGCAGGAGCGAGCTGGCAGCCGCTCCGGCTATGGTCTGTCGGCGGGTGATCATGCTTCGGCCTTGTGGTCGGCCGTGCGGCAGGGGAACTTGTCCCCCGGCAGGCGTCCCAGGACGTGCTTGCGGCAATCTGTCTGCACGTAGTGGGCGACTTCCTCGTGCGCCCAGATCTTCTTCGCCAGCGGGACGATCTGTTCGCCGAGGAGAATGCCGAGCAGTCCCAGCAGGGCGATCATCGGCGGGGCGGGCGAACGCACGCCGAGGAGACTGTAGACCACACCCACCAGCAGCCCGGCAGCGATCGAGAGAAGGTAGGCTTTCATGGCTTTGGGTTCCTCGAACGTTCAATCCGTTCCCCGTGTCGTCATTGCGAGGGCCTGTGGCCCGCGGCAATCCAGAGCGGCGGAAACCGCCCTGGATTGCTTCGCTACGCTCGCAATGACGAACGATGGAGAGCGACGTTCCTATCAGGCCTGCACGAAGGCGAGCAGGTCGGGGTTGAGGACGTCGGCATGGGTGGTCAGCATGCCGTGCGGATAGCCCTCGTAGATCTTGAGCGTGGCATTCGGCAGGATTTCCGCCTGGAGCACGCCGGCGTTCTTGTAGGGGACGACCTGGTCGTCATCGCCGTGGAGGACCAGCGTGGGGACGGTGATCGCCTTCAGGTCGTCGGTCTGGTCGGTTTCCGAGAAGGCCTTGATCCCCTCGTAATGGGCCTTGGCGCTGCCCATCATGCCCTGGCGCCACCAGTTGTCGATCACGGCGGGCTTCACGTCCGCGCCTTCGCGGTTGAAGCCGTAGAACGGCCCTGCGGCGACATCGCGGAAGAACTCGGCGCGGTTGGGGGCAAGGCCGGCGCGCAGGCCGTCGAACACGTCCATGGGCAGGCCGCCGGGGTAGGCTTCCGTCTTGAGCATGATCGGCGGCACGGCGCTGACCAGCACGGCCTTGGCGACGCGGCCCTGCGGAATGCCGTAGCGGGCGACATAGGCCGCAACTTCGCCGCCGCCGGTGGAGTGGCCGATGTGCACGGCGTTCCTGAGGTCGAGGTGTTCGGCGACGGCGGAAGCGTCGGCGGCGTAGTGCGCCATGTCGTGGCCCTCGCTCACCTGCTCGGAGCGGCCGTGGCCGCGGCGGTCATGGGCGACGACGCGGAAGCCCTTGGAGAGGAAGAACAGCATCTGCGTGTCCCAGTCGTCAGACGAGAGCGGCCAGCCGTGGTGGAAGACGATGGGCTGGGCGTCCTTCGGGCCCCAGTCCTTGAAGAAGATTTCGACGCCGTCCTTGGTGGTTACGTAACCCATGATGCTGATCCTTCGATGTTGAGAGTGAAGTCTTCGCGGGAAAAAGGAGGTAGGGACCGGAAGCCTTGTCCGTGAGGGCCGGATGGGGGGTATCTGGCCGCCGGTCCCGAGCTTCAAATCAGTGACCGCCTTCGGATGCGCCGAACATGGTCTTGGCGTAGTTGATACCGATACCGTAGGCACCGCCCCACTTCTTGGCGATTCCGGTGGTGCTGTCGTAGGTTTCGGTGCGGGCCCAGTCGCGCTGCAGTTCGAGCAGGTACTGGAGCGAGGTCATCGGCACGGCGCCGAGCTGGATCATGCGCTCCACCGCGCGTTCATGCGCTTCGGTGGAAATGTCGCCGCAGGCATCGGTGATGACATAGGCCTCGAAGCCCTGGTCGATGGCGGAAGCGACCGGCCCGACGATGCAGACCGAGGTCCAGAGGCCGGCAAAGACGATGCGGGGCTTGGCGATGCGGTTGATCTCGCAGATCACGGCTTCGTCTTCCCAGGTGTTCATCGAAGTGCGGTCGAGCATCTCCTGGCCGTCGAAGGCTTCGGTGATCTCTTCGAACATCGGGCCGGAAAAGCTCTTTTCGGCAACCGTGGTGAGGATGGTCGGGACGTTGAAGGACTTGGCGCCGCGCGAGATCAGGGCGGCGTTGTTGCGCAGCAGTTCGGCCGAGATCGACTTGGTGGCGAAGGCCATCTGTGACTGGAAATCGATCAGGACAAGCGCGTGATTGTCAGGCGAGATCAGCGACTTGCCGGGGGTGGCGGTGGCGGTCGGCGTAGCGGTGATGGTCATTGCGGGTCTTCCTGTCTGCTGGCCGTCGCGGCCCGGTGAGAGTGTTCTGGAGCGAATTGGCCGTTCCAGAAAGACGTATAAAATCGATCCGATAGTTCGATTAAATTGAAATGTACGAAAGGTCGGGTGTTGCTGTTGCGACTTGCGAGCAGCATTTGACCCCAAACGCGGCCCGAGCGAAATTAACCGTTGGTATAGCCCTCGAACGGGGGGAGACCCGGTCCGGTTGGGGCATGGCTTTTCGGGGCAGCGGGGCACGAAGCGCCGCGAAAGACGGGGGCCGGGAAGATGGCGTGCGGTGGTTATGCCCGGCGCGCGGCTTTATCGGCGGCGCCTGCTCGCAGGCGCGCGGGTCATCGCGGCACGCGTCGCTGCCCGGTCGTGGGCGCCAGCACCGTCGGCGTCATCCCGCAGGACGGCCGGGTAGCAATGGGAGCGCGGCCGGGCCGTCAGCCCGCCAGTGTCTTCAGCGCGGCGACGAGGCGCTCGATATCGGCCTCCGCCGTGAAGATCGCGGGAGTCACGCGCACGCAGGCGCCGCTGGCAAGGCCTTCGCGGTGGACGGTGAAGATGCCGAAGCGATCGAGCAGCGTGGCCGCGAGCGCCTTGTTCTGTGCCACGCTGGTCTGTCCGCGCAGGCGGAACGAGGTGAGGGCGCTGGTCAGGCGCGGATCGGCGGGCGTCAGGATCTCCAGGCCGGGATGGCCGCGCAGCGCCTCGGCCCAGCGGTCGCGCAGGAAGCGCAGGCGTGCCTCCTTGGCGCGGATGCCGATGGCCTCGTGGAAGTCGAGCGCGTCGGCAAGCGCGAGATAGCCCGCGAAACTGGCCGTGCCGGTATGGACGCGGCTCTGCGTGCCATGGTCGGGATTGCCCACCTCGCTCATGTTGGGATCGATCGCGTCCAGCCGGTCCTTGCGGATGTAGACCAGCCCCACGCCCATCGGCGCACCGATCCACTTCTGGCAGGTGAGCCCCACGAAATCGGCCCCCAGTTCGGGGAGCGTGAAATCGAGCTGGCCCCAGGCATGGGCGGAATCGAGAATCACGTCGACCCCGCGCGCGCGGGCAAGAGCAACGATTTCCTTCACCGGCATGACCAGGCCGCTGCGATGGCCGACATGAGTCAGCAGCATCAGGCGCACCTTGGGGTTCGCTTCGAGCGCACGGGCATAGGCGTCGATCAGGCCCTGGTGAGTGGCGGGTTCCGGCAGCGCGAAAGTCACAAGGTCGGCGCCGCGGCGCTGCTTGAGCCAGCGAAACGCGGCCTGGGTGCTGTCGTAGTCGAGGTCGGAATAGAGCACCTGGTCGCCGGGACGCAGGCGGTTGTAGCCGGCGATCAGGGTTTGCAGTGCTTCGGTGGCGCCGCGGGTGAAGGCGATTTCTTCCGGCTCCACGCCGAGGATGGCCGCGGCGCGGGCGCGGACGGGCAGGATGTCCTGCCAGAACCCGCGCCGGGCGTAGTAGGAATTCTCGGCATTCACTTTGGCCAGCTTGCGGGCATAGGCCTGCTCGACGGGGCGGGCCATCGAACCCCAGTTGCCGTTTTCGAGCTGCACGATCGCTTTCGTGACATCGAACTGCGCGGCGACTTGTGCCCAGTAGGCACTGTCCTGGGGGTCAATGGCTTGAGGATCGGCGGGAACGGCGCGCCGAAGCTGCGACCCGAGGGGCGCCGTTCCCGCACTCGCGCCGGCCGAAGCGGCCGGGGCGGCGAACAGGGGAGAGAGAAGGCCGGTAGCCATGGCCCCGGAGATCAGGGTGCGGCGATGAATCTCGGTAGCCATGGCCTTGGACCTCCTGCTCAGAACGACACGTCGACGCGGGCGTAGTAATTGCCGCCGTTGGTGTCGTAGGGGGCGTTGCGTGAGTAGACGAGGCCGCGGCTGGCCTGGAACGTCGCCTTCTCCGGGTACTTGTTGAACAGGTTCTCCGCGCCGACGCGCATGGACAGGCCGGGGCGGAATTCGTAGGTCACCCCTGCATCGACGAAGGCGATGCCGCCAAAGTCCTGGAAGATGTCGCCGCTGGCATTGCCGCTCGAATCCGTCCAGCCACCGTAATAGCGAAGGCGTCCCATCAGCGAGACCTTGCCCAGCGTGTAGTTGAGCGTGGCCACGGCATTATGCTCGGGCAGGCCCTTTTCGTACTTCACGCGGGTGGTGTCGCTCTGGGCGATCTGGCTGGAGACCACCTTGGTCTGGGTGTAGCTGTAGGACGCCGTGGCATCGAGCACGCCCGGGCCGACCGGGTGCTTGTACGAAACCACGAAGTCCACGCCGCGCGTGCGGGTATCGTAGTGGTTGGTGAAGAAGGTGATCGTGCGGTAGTCGGCCGCCTGGCTGATGCCCTGGGCGATGAGGCTGGCCTTGATCGCGTCGGTCAGGACATAGCTGGGCGAGACGCTGAAGCGGTTGTCGACCTTGATCTGATAGGCGTCCACCGATCCGGACAGGCCGAAGCCCGTGCGCCAGACGAAGCCTGCCGTGGCCGTCTTCGAGGTTTCCGGCTCCAGCGCGGTGGCGCCGAAATACTGCGCGACGGGGTTGAGCGGCGAGAGGCGGCCGGTCGTGTAGAGCAGCAGCGTGGTGGTATCGAGGCCCTGCGAAGTGCTGGTCGAGTTGATCTGCGCCGGGGTTGGGGCCTTGAAGCCGGTGGAATAGGACCCGCGAACCGCCAGGGCGGGCGAGAGTTCGTAGCGAGTCGAGAACTTGTAGTTGAAGCTGTTGCCGAAGCTGGAATAGTCCTCGTCGCGCAGCGCGGCTTCCACGCTCCAGGCCTCGGTGACGGGGACCGTCACGTCGAGATAACCGGCATAGCTGGTCTGGCTCCACGAGCCGGCCTGAAGATCGGAGAAGCCCGGGAAGCCGTTCGACCCGGCGGCCAGGCCGTAGGCCGCGCCTTCGCCCACGGCATAGGAGGCCTCGTCCCCGGCGCGGATCCGGTAGGTTTCCACGCGGCGTTCGGCGCCGAAGGCCACGGTCACCGGCTTGGCGAAGATGGGCAGCGACAGGTTATAGACGCCGTCGGCGTTGAGGTTGAACTCGCGCTGGATGTTGCGGCCGAGGTAGAAGTTCAGCGGGCTGTCCGGGCCGAGCGAGGCATTGATCGAGTTGTGCAGGTAGAACGCGGTGGCGTTCTGGCCGAACGAGCCCGAGAGGTCCCAGCGGAAGTCGCCCGACTGGCCGCCGCGAATGCCGCCCACCGTCTGGAAGTCGGTATAGCGCACGCCTTCGCTGGGTGCGAAACCGGCGGGGTAGATATCGTTGACGTCGAAGCCGGGGAAGGCGGCCGTCTGGTTGTAGACCGAGGTGGTGGTCGCCGGGTTGCGCCAGTTGATGTCGGACCAGCCCTTGCCCTTGCCGAACGTGCCGAAGCCGTAGACTTCCACGTCGTCGCCGATGGGTTCGGCGGCATCGACCGCGAACTTGATGGTCTGGAGCTGCGGGTTGCCCCAGCGCTGGACCGGGTCCTTCACGGCGATGCCGGTGGCGTTCGAGAAGTCGATCGCGTCCTGGCGCTGCTGGCTGCGCGAGGTGGGGTTGGTGTCCGCGAATTCGCCCGTCACCACGAAGTGGCCGCCGCCGGGAAGGGCAAAGCCCGCGCGCCCGCCTAGCTGCACCTGCTCGCCGTCGCCCTTGTAGTATTGCGACCCTTGCGCATAGGCCGAGAAGCCGGGCTTGGTGTCGAACATCACGTTGATGACGCCGGCGATCGCGTCGGAGCCATATTGCGCCGAGGCGCCGTCGCGCAGCACTTCGACATGGCCGATCGCGAACGAGGGGATCTGCGCCAGGTCGGTCGCCTGGGCGCCGCTGTTGAGGAATGACGAGCGGTGGAAGCGCTTGCCGTTGACCATCACCAGGGTCATGTCGGGCGAGAGGTTGTTGAGCGAGGCCGGGCGGATGAATTCCGGGCCGTCCGAAGCGGGCAGCTTCTGGACGATGAAGGCCGGTACAAGCTGCGTCAGCTTCTCGTCCAGGCGCGCGGTGACCGTGGATTTGACCTGCTTTTCGGACAGCGTGTCCACCGGCGACAGCGCGGTGAACACGGTCTGCGCCTGCGCACGGGTGCCGGTGACGATGATGTCGCTGCCCGCGTCATCGGTGGGCGTGGCGGCCCGGCCGCCGCGCGGGGCGGACTCCGAGCGGTCTTCCTGCAGGCCGAGGACCACGGTCTTGCCGTCATCCTTCTTCACGGCGAGACCGGTTCCGGCGATCAGGCGGCCCAGGGCGACCTGGCGCGTCATGTGGCCGCTCAGCGCCGGAGCGCGCAGCGTGCCGATGGTGGCGCTGGGGAAGAAGATCTGGACTTGCGCCTGGCGGGCGAACTGCGTCAGCGCGCTGGAGAGCGGCTGCGCGGGAATGGCGAAGGCATGGGCCTCGGCGGCCATGGCAGGCGCGGCGAAGACGGCAGACGTGGCGCAGACAGCAGACGTGGCAAGCAACGCCGCGAAAAGCGGCGCGCGGCGAAACCGTGCGGACATGGATGAACGACCCTTTTGAAAGGCGCCGATCTGCGCCTCTGCCCTTCCAGACGATCCGGCCTCTCGGAACCGCCAAGGGCCGGTTAAAAAATTTTCAGCGGGTCAGAATGAAGCCGCCTTCATGCGGTGTCGCGCGGATATCCAGCCCCAGCTCAAGTGCCGAAAGGAAAGCCGCCGGATCGGTGGAGGTGAAGCGGCCGCCCACGGGAATGCCGGTGAGGTCCGGATCGGCGATCACGATCTTGCCGGGCAGGTAGCGGTTGTATTCCTGCACCGCGGTTTGCAGCGGCTCGTTGTCGAACACGATCTCGCCCTGCTGCCAGGCGACCGTCGCGGCCATGTGCTGAGGGCTGGCCGGGCGGACCGAGGGATCCGCTGCGGAGAGCAGCAGCCCTTCGTTCGGCGCGGCGACCTCTGCGGGGCGCGGGCTCCCGATGGCGCTGGAGGGAGCGGAGGTGGAGGCGGCGGCGCGACCGGTCAGCACCGTCACGTCCATCGCGCCGGTCTGGAGCCGCACGTTGAAGCGGCCGGTGGAGAGCGCGGCGGTCAGGCCCTGGCCATGGACGCGGGCGGGAATGCCGGGAACCAGTTCCAGCGCCACTTCGCCGCGGGCGATCCAGAGGCTGCGCTCGGTGTCGGAAAAACGCCATTGCAGGAGGCTGTCGGTGTTGAGCATGGCGCGGCTGCCGTCAGGCAGGATCAGGCGCCGGCATTCCCCGATACCGGAGCGGGCGCTGTCCCAGGCATAAGCGCGCGTGGCGACCCCGCCCGCCGCGAGCAGGCCGACCAGCCCCATGCCGCCGAATGCGCCCAGGGCACGGCGACGGGAGAGGCCCGCGGCCGCGAGAGGCTGCGCCTGCGGCAGGGCGGAAGAGGGCGTCTCGGCAGCGCGCCATACCGACAGGGCGCGGGCAAAGGCTATGGCGTTTCCGGGATGTGCGGCGCGCCACGCCTCGAAGCGCGCTTCGTCGATCGTGCCGGCTTCGTGGCGCGCGAGCCAGCCCGCCGCTTCGCGGGTTGCCTTGCGGCGCCTATGCCGTTGATCGTTGAAGATGCTCATTTTTCCGGATGCGGTAATTTCGAAGGCCGGAATAGCAGACGAACGGCGAAGTCAAACCCGCCAAGCCGCTCCGATCTTTTTTTCGGGTTTCGCTTCAGCGCTTGCCTTGCGCGTCGCAGGTCTCGGCACCGTCGCCGGCCGTCTCGGTCTCGCCGCCGAGATGGGCGCGGGAGAGCAGTTCGATGGCGCGGGCCAGTCGCTTCTCGTAAGTCGAGAGGCTGATGCCCAGGTCCTGTGCGATGGCTTTCGAGGATTCGCCCTCGATCCTGCGGCGGACGAAGACCGTGCGGCAGCGCTCGGGCAGGCTGGCGATCAGGTCGGAGACGCGGCGCAGGCCTTCCCGTCCGGCCGCGATCCGGTGCTGGTCGGGCGTCTCGTCGGCCAGGGTGAGATGGTCGGCATCGGCAAGCTGGCGGAAATCGACGATGCGCTGGCGCCGCAGGCGTTCGATGGCGATATGGCGCAGCATGCGCACGACATAGGCGCGCGGGTTGTCGATCGCGGCCCAGCCTTCCAGCGTGAACAGACGGGCGAAGGCTTCCTGCACGAGGTCCTCGGCTTCCTCGCGCGAGCCCGAAATGCGCAGGGCAGCGGCGAGGAAACGGTCTTCGTGGGGAAAGACTTCGTCTGCAAACCAGATATCGATCGGGCGGATGACGGGCACGGGAAACCAGCTTGAGGTGATGAGGTGGCCGCCCTCCTATTTCTCGCCGGTGTCAAATCGATGACGGTATACGGTGCTGCCGTGCCAGCCCCGCCGCGATCTACCGCGCTGGTGGCGCGTCAGACGCGAATGAGCCGAGGTGGATCCAGCCGTTCTCTTCCAGGATTTTAAGCGGCGGCAGCCCCGCCGCAAGGCCGATCCGATCGATATAGGCGGCAACGGCGTCCTTTCGGGCACCCTCCGGAACGATCGGGCGGCCCGGCGGCGCGAACCAAATGGGGAGGAAGCCGGTCTCCACCCTGCCGCCGGCATGGATGCGGCAGCGCCCGATCAACCCGTTGACCGCCTCGGGATGGAACGGGGCCAGCGGATAGGCCGGATCGGGCTCGAACCCGAACATCTTCTTGCGCCGCTCCGCCCATTCCGCGCGGGCCGGATGGTCCTGCGCCGGGGTGAGCGCATGCGTGACGACGCAGCCGTTGCCAAGGCCGTGGAAGATCGGCCGGCCGCGATGGAACTCGATGCCGCGCGCGATGTGGGCGTGATGGCCGACCACGATGTCGGCGCCCGCCTCGATGGCGGCATGGGCCAGCGGGCGCTCGTAAGGTGCGAGCGCGGCGGGGCGGTGAGTGATGCCCTTGTGAAGAGCCACCACGAGGATGTCTGCTTCAAGCCTTGCCGCCGCGATGTCCGCCTGCATCTGCGCCACTGACGCGGGATCGGCGGCGACGAGTTCGGCCTGCGGGCGCGAGGGGCCGCCGTCGGCGGCGAGGACGTTAACATAGGCGCTGCCCGCCCGGCTCTCAGTGGCCCAGCTGATTTCCGGGCCGACGCAGTTGTAGCTGAGCAGCGCGATCCGCCGCCCCTCGCGCGCGATGACGGCAGGCCTGCGGGCAAGGGCGAGGTTCGCGTCGGCACCGGCATGGGCGATGCCGAGGCGATCGAGTTCGGCGATGGTGTCGGCAATGCCGATCGCGCCGCAATCCGCGATATGATTGCCCGCCATCGACAGCATGCCGATGTTGGCGCGCGCCAGCGCCGCCAGATGCGCGGGTTCGGCGCCAGGGGCGGGAACGTCGCCTTCCAGCTCCTCGCCGCGCAGGGTGTGCGGGACTTCGAGATGGCCGATGACCAGGTCGGCCGCGCGGGTCACTTCGGCGATGCCCGAAAGCCAGTGGTCGGGATCGGGAACGTCGAGGATGATGTCGCCGAGGAACAGGAGATCGATCGGGCGGCTCATGCCAGTGCTCCTTCGTGGCGCAAGGCGGCGATGGCGGCCGCGTCGTACCCCAGTTCGGCCAGCACGGCCTCCCCGTCGGCACCGAGCACCGGCACGCGCCGCGCGGCGAGCGGATCGGTGGCGAAGCCCGGCCCCATCGTTGCCAGCGGCCGGTCGTGGCCGGGCAGGTCCACCGCCTGCAGCGAGCCGCGCTGGGCGATGTGCGGATGCTGCACGATCTGGCCGACCTCGCGGATCATCGCCGCGGGCACTTTCGCGGCGGTGAGGCGCGCTTCGAGGTCTTCTGCGCCCCAGCGGGAAAGTGCCTGCTCCAGCCAGTTCCGCACGAAATCGTAATTCGCCACGCGCGCGGCGTGGTCGGCCATGCGCGAGTCGGCAAGCATGGCTTCTTCGCCCAGCACCCGCAGCAGCGCCTCGACCTGGGCCTGGTTGTTGGCGCCGAGCGCGATCCAGCCATCGGCGGTGGGATAGAACTCGGACGTGGGCACCATGCGAAAGCCCCGGTTGCCGGTGCCGCCGGGCGTCTGCCCGGTATAGCTGTGCACCGAGACGGTCTGGTTCGCCAGCTTGAGCGCCGCGTCGAGCATGGCCACGTCGACATGTTCGCCCTCGCCGGTGGCGTCGCGGCGGCGCATGGCGGCCAGGGCGGCGATCACGGCGATATAGCCGGTGAAACTGTCGATGATCGGCAGGCCGATCTTGCGCGGTTCACCGTCCACGGCACCCAGCGCGGCAATGCCGGAAATGGCCTGCGCGATATGGTCGTAAGCGCCCCACTGGGCCAGCGGGCCGCTCTGGCCGAAGCCGGTGATCGAGATCACGATGAGGCGCGGATTGCGGCGGCGCAGTTCCTCGACCGGGAAGCCGAGCCGCGCCAGCACGCCGGGGCGGTAGTTCTCGACCAGGAAGTCGGCCTGCTCCACCAGCTTCCACAAGGCGGCCCGGGCGCCATCGGTCTTGAGGTCCAGCGCGATCGAGCGCTTGCCGGCGTTGATCGAGGCGAAGGGAACGCTGAGCAGCGGCTCGCCCGCATGCTCCGTATAGTGGCGGAAGCCGTCGCCCACATGCGGCGGCTCCACTTTCACGACCTCGGCGCCCATCTGGACCAGCGCATTGGTGCAGGTCGGACCGGAAATGGCGTGCGTGAGGTCGACCACCCTGATGCCGTCGAGCGCGTTCATCGGCTGGCTCCCGCGCCGCTGGAAAACAGGCCGGTCGCCTCCAATGCCGCGGCATCGAAGCCGAGTTCGGCGAGGATCGCGGCATTGTCCGCGCCCGGCAGGGGCGCGGGGCGGTGTGCGACCGGTGGATGATCGGAAAGGTGGAAGGGCGTGCCGATCTGCTCGACAGTGCCGGCCGGCGTGGGCAGAGTCACATGCATGCCGCGCGCTTCGGCGTGGGGGTGGCGCAGTGCTTCCCCCGGGGTGAGCACGGGCATGGCCTGGGTGTCGGCCGCTTCCAGCAGGCTGAGCCAGTGCGCGCGGGGCTGCGCGGCGAACAGGGCGGCAAGGTCTTCCTGCATGGCCGGATGGGCGGCGGTGTCGAACTGGCGCGCCGCATAGTGCGGGCGGCCCACGGCCTCGCAGAAGCGCGCCCAGTAGCGCGGCTCCATGTCGGTGGTGCAGAGCCACTCACCGTCGCCGCAGAGCCAGACGCCGCCCTTGGGATGCCAGGCGCCGGTGGGAAAGCCGATGGCGGCAGGGTCCTCGGCGCGGCCGAGCGCGACCATCAGCAGCGGCATGGCGGCTTCGGTCATGGCCACGTCGACATGCTGGCCCTTGCCGCTGGCATGGCGGGCCTGGAGCGCGGTGAGCACGGCAATGGCGGCATGGGCACCTGCCAGCACATCGGCGACTTGTGCGCCCGGCAAAGTGGGCACGGGCGTGCCGTTGAGGCGGGACAGCGCGCCGGCGAGTGCCAGGGCGGCGGGATCGTGCCCGGCCCGGCCTGCCATCGGTCCCGTCTGCCCGGCGAAGGACACCGAGCAGTAGACCAGGCGCGGATTGATCGCCGCCAGCGCCTCGTAGCCGAGGCCCATCGCGGCCATCACGCCGGGGCGATAGTCCTCCAGCAGCACATCCGCCCGCTCGACCAGGGCATGGATGACCGGCGCGGCCTCGGGATGGCCGGGGTTGAGCAGCAGCGAGCGCTTGTTGCGGGTATAAGTCGGCCGGGCGCGGCGCAGGGTCTCCGCGTCCTCGTCCGCACCGGCGCCGAACATCGTCTTCGCCTTGGCCAGCTCGCGGGGGTGCTCGATGCGGATGACGTCCGCCCCCATGTCGCCCGCCAGCCAGCCGAAATAGGCGCCGGGCAGGAAGCGCGAGAAGTCCAGGACCGTCAGCCCGCCAAGCGCCGTCATGCCACTGCCTTCCGGCGGGCTTCGGCCATCTGCATGCAGGGGCCTTCGATGAAAGCGGCGATGCGGGCTTCGAGGTCCGCGCCGTCCGCGCGGTCCAGCGCAAAGTTGTCCACGCCCAGTTCCAGCACCGGGATCCCGGCGGCGGCAAGGGCGCGCAGCACGAAGGGATCGGCGTCGCTCAGGGCCACGGCCCCGTGGACGCCGTGGGTCTCGGCCTCGTGGACATGCCAGGGCGCGGCCCAGCTCGGCATGCGCAGTTCGTCTCCCATCGTGAGGAAACGGGCGGCCAGCGCGCGCAGGGGATCGCGCCCGCCCGTTCCGTCCGCATCGAAGCTGCGGATATAGCCGTCCGCCGCCAGCGAAAGGTACATGGACCAGACGAAGACCGCCCCGTGGCTGTCCTCCCACTTCTGATAGAACGCGGTATTGCTCCAGAGGCCCCGGCCGACCCACATGAGGCGAACCTTCTCGTCGGTTACCGCGCCAAGGCCCTCGGCGGCGCGCGCGGCGACTTCCTCGTAGAGCGCCCTGGCGGCATCGCGCGCCCATTCGGTGCCGCGATGCCACTGCGGCACCATCGTCGCCGGCATGGAATCGACGAGGCCGATGGGAGCGGGCACGGTGCGGGCGATCAGGTCGCGCGTCTTGCGGTAATATTCTTCCTGCTCGTTGACGAGGTTCATCACCTCGACGAAGCGGGCCTCGTCGAAAGGATGGCCGGTGCGCTTCTCCACGGCAGCGATCACGTCGCGCAGTTCGCTCACCAGAAGGTCGAGCCGCGCCGGCTCCAGCACTTCGTCCCAGCGGTGCGGAAGGGCGTCCCACCAGCGGGTTTCGATCTCCCACCGCGGGTCCACCGTGCGCTCGTAGAGGTAGGGCGCGGCGCCGCTTTCCCCGGCCCATGCCTCGAAGATGCCGGGCGTGGCGTCGCTCGAAGCGATGGCCTGCACGAAGTCCGGCCGCGGTAGCCCGCCCCATGGCGCCTGTTCGGCGTCATGGTCCAGCGCGGCGGCCAGGCCCTGGGCGCTGTAGGCTTCGGCGTCGGTAGGGTAGTTGCGGCCGCGCAGGAGGCCGCGATAGCGCCCGCTCTGCTGCTTGGCGGCGACGATCGAGGCCCACCATTGGTTGACCACGAACGGCACGCCCAGCGCGCGCAGGATTTCCTGCGGGGCATTGGCGTTGACCACCGCGAAGGGTGAGCCTTGCGCGACCTGCTTGCGCACGGAGGCGAACCACGCGCGCTGATAGTCGCCCGAGGACGCCGATGCCTGCAGGACCTTGCGGCTGCGCAGGCGCGGTGCCGATGGCGCCGTTTGCGGCTTGGGAGCGGCAGGGCGCGGCGGCTCTTCCCCGCGCAGGGACAGGGCCAGCTCGCCGGTGTCGCCCAGAGCGCTCTGGAGCGCGAGGATCTCATGGGAAGGCAGCGCGCTGCGGAGCGCGGCCAGGGTCCAGGGGGCGGCTTCGTCGCCGTCCACGGTCAGGTGCAGGATGCGTTCGATACCGCGGCGGCCGGCCATTTCGAGCGCCTGCTGCGCCAGAGCGGCGCTCTGGGCGGCGGCGACCGGCACGGCGTAAGCGGGGTCGGTCCACTCGGCCATCGTGCGCGGGGCGGGGAGGGCGGCGCGCGTCATGCCCCAGTCCTGCACCTCTCCGACGATGCGCAGGCCCTCGGCTTCGATCGCCGCGTAATGCAGGTCCGTCTCCTGGGGCGAGCCGGCGAGGAGCACGGGCCGGCCGGTCGCTTCCGGAAGGGAGGCGCTTTCGTCGCGCAGGAGGCGCAGCAGGGGCAGCAGTTCCTCCGGCGGGAGAATGGCGGCGGCGCCCAGGCATTGCAGCATCTGCGTACCGGAGAAGCGCGGCCGCAGCGCGTCGAGATCGCGCAGGAGGGCGTTCACGGCGTCGGCCGTGTCGGCCTCGCGCGCAAGGTCCTCATCGGTGAAGGCGCGGCCGCCTTCGGCCGTCAGCCATTCGCGCAATTGTGCGAGGCGCGTCTCGTTATAGCGGCGGCTGGAGGGGCGATCGATGTGCAGCAGATCCAGCAGCGTCGCCTTGCGCGGCCCCGGCACGCCCAGTCCCAGCCCTTGCAGGCGCGCGTTCTCGCGGATGGCGGAGAAGACTTGCGCCTGCTCGGCATCGGCGCGGGTGAACAGCACCGGGTCGACCATGGCAGGGTCCAGCAGCAGTTCCACCAGGTGATGCGCGCGGCGGCGGCCGGTCGATGGGCCAAGCAGGGCATCGGCGCGCGGCGTTGCCATCTCCGGACGCGGCGCCATGCGGACCGGCGCGAAACCCGCCGCGCGCAGGAGCGGCAGGGGCGCATCGCTGCCGATCACGCGAAGCACGGCGCGCCCTTCCGCGCGCAGGCGGGCTGCCACGCCTTCCGCGTCGCGATAGGCGGCGGCGATCGTGTCGAGAGCGCTGCTGGCCGGCACCTCAGATAACTCCGGCGGCGCGCAGATCGGCGATCTTTTCCGCCGAGTAGCCGAGATGGCCGGTCAGGATCGTCTCGGCATGTTCGCCGACGCGCACGGGAAGCACATCGTCGAAACCGGTGCGCGCGCCTGAAAAGACGATGGGAATACCCGCGGTGCGCAAGTCGATATGCGTGTCGTAGCTGGGGTGATGGACTTCCATCGTCTCGGCGCGGGCGACCACGCGCGGATCGACCAGGGCGTCTTCCGGGTGGCGCACCGGCGCCACGGGCACGCCTTCGGCTTCGAGCAGGGCGACGACTTCGGCCGTCGGCAGGCTGCGCGACCAGGCGTTGATGCGGGCTTCCAGCACCGCGGCATTGGCAACGCGCGAATCCCGGTTGGCAAAGCGCGGGTCGGCCGAGAGCGCCGGCTCGCCCATGGCGCGGAACAGGCCTTGCGCCAGCTTTTCATGCACGGCGACCACGGCGACATAGCCGTCCGCGCATTCGAAGACGCCGAAGGGCGAGAGCCGCTGCACGGTGAGCCCGGTGCGGGCCTGCATGCCCGCCGCGGCCATGGCCGACCAGTTCTCGATCGCGACGAAGCTGGTGAGGGCGCCCAGCATGGATACGTCGATGTGCTGGCCGGTGCCGGTGCGGTGGCGCTGCTCCAGCGCGGAAAGAATGCCGATCACCGCGAAGACGGGGGCGAGCATGTCGGCAATGGGAATGCCGATGCGCACGGGCGGCTCGTCATGCCCGCCGCTGGCGAACATCGCGCCGGACAGGGCCTGGATGATGATGTCCATCGCCTTGCCGTCCGCCGCCGTGGCGCCGAAGCCGCTGAGCGAGCAGTAGATCACGCCGGGGTTCTCGGCGCGCGCCACTTCATAGCCGATGCCCAGGCGGTCGGCGGTGCCGGCGGTGAAGTTCTCGACGACGATGTCGGCCGAGCGCACGAGGTCGCGGAAGACCTCCTGCGAGCCGGGCTTCTTGAAATCCAGCGCGACACCGTATTTGCCGCGGGCGCGGGTGAGGTGGGACACGGAGACGTCGTCCTCGTGCCGGCGTTCCACGACGATGCCGTCGCGGCCCACGTAAGGGCTGTTCTCGCGGGCCAGGTCGCCGCCGCGCGGGTCCTCGATCTTGATGACTTCGGCGCCGAGGCCGGCCAGCAGGAGCGTGGCATAGGGGCCGGCCAGGGCGCGGGTAAGGTCGATGACGCGCAGGCCCTCAAGCGGACGTTCGGTAGTGGTCATGGGCGGTCCTCCGTCGGCGCGCATTGATGGGCGGTGCCGGTGGTGATGAGTTGCTGGGCGGCCCGGAACACGGGCACGCCGTCGATGCCGACTTGCGACAGGCGTTGGGCCTGGCCGAAGGCGTCGGCGTTGTAGAGCCGGTCGAAGCGCGCTTGCTCGCCGGCGGGGAGGGGAGAGAAATCGACGCCGTCAGTCTTGCCGAAGGCGATGCCGGCCGCTTCGGCCGCGATCAGTTCGCGGTTGAGCGCGGCTTCCCAGTCCTTGCGCGAAGCGATCAGCAAACGCTGCAAGTCGGGCGGCAGGCGGCGCCAGGCCTGGTCGGACACGGCGCGGGCCGGATAGGCGCCGCGGCTGAAGCGGATCGAGGTGAAGTGCTTGGCCACTTCCGAGAAGTGCAGGCTCTTGATCGTGTCGGCCGGGGCGACGACACCGTCGATCACCCCCTTGGCCAGCGCCGAATAGACCTCGCTCATGGGCATGTTGACGGGATCGGCGCCCAGTTGCTTGAGCACGTCCACCGCGTCGCTCTGGGCGCGCAGGCGCAGGCCCCGGAAGTCTTCGAGGTGGCGGATCGGCCGCGTCCGGGTGAGCACGCCGGGGAAGTTGCCGCCTTGCACCGCCAGGACGTGGAGGCCGTGCAATTCCCTGCCGAAGCCGGGGAAGCGGGCGGCCAGGCAATCGTAGACCGCGATCTGCTCGCCGATGTCGCGCACGCCGCCGTAGAAGCCCGACTGGACCCGCAGCAGATGCGCGCCGCCCTTGGCGTAGATCGGCGTTATCAGGCCGATGTCGGCAACGCCGTGGCGGATCTCCTCCATGCTCATGTCGCTGGAGAGCAGCGCGCCGGACCAGTAGGGCCGGAAGGCGAGCCGGCCCTGGCTGGCCTTCTCGACCTGGGCCATCCATTCCTGGTCGGCCCGGCTGAAAGGATGGCTGGGCGGATAGGGGCTGGCATATGTCAGCGTATATTCGGCCTGCGCCTGGCCTTGCGGAGCCGGCGCCGCTCCGCAGCCGGTAAGGGAGCCGGAAAGCGCCAGGGCCGCGGCGGCGAAAAGGAACTTTGGACGCATCGGATCAGCCTCCCGTCACGCTGGGCAGCCACAGGGTCAGCGCGGGCACCGCGATGATGAGGGCGAGATGGAGGAAGTCCGCGAGCAGGAACGGCAGGATGCCTCTGAAGATCGCGGAAAGCGGGATGTCCTTGGCGATGCCCTGGATGACGTAGACGTTGAGGCCGAGCGGAGGATGGACGAAGCCGATCTCCATCGTGCGCGTCAGGAAGATGCCGAACCAGATCGCGCTGTAGCCCAGTTCCTGCGCGATCGGCAGGAAGATCGGGGTAGTCAGCAGCATCAGCGCCAGACCGTCCAGGAACGAGCCGAGCAGCAGCAGCAGCAGGGCCATGGCGATGATCGCGAGAACCGGGCTGGCGTGCATGTCGCGCACCCAGGCGGACATGACGTCGGCGATGCCGGTGGTGCTGATGAAGGTCGCGAACAGAATGGCGCCGATGATGACGACGTAGATCATGCCCGAGGTGCGCAGGGTGGATGCCACGGCGCTGCCGATGGCCTGGCGGTTGAAGGCGCCGCGCAGGGCGCAGAGGCCAAGCGCCGCGACCACGCCCACGGAGGCCGCCTCGGTGGGGGTGAACCAGCCGATCATCAGCCCGCCGATCACGAACACCACCAGCGCGATGACGTCGACGATGCGGCCGATGCCGATCAGGCGGTCGCGCCAGCCCACGCGCTCGGACTTGGGGCCGAGCAAGGGGTTGAGGTGGCACAGGACGCTGATCGTTATCATGTAGAACAGCGCCTGGGTCAGGCCGGGAATGATCGAGGCGGCGAAGAGCTTGCCGATCGACTGCTCGGCGATGATGCCGAAGACGATCAACGCGCCCGAAGGGGGAACCAGCGATCCCAGGGTGCCGCCCGCGGCCAGCGCACCGGCGGCGAAGCCGGGCTGGTACTTGGCGCGGCGCATTTCCGGCAGGGCGGCCGCGCCCACGGTGGCGACGGTGGCGAGGCTGGAGCCGCTGATCGCGCCGAAGCCTGCGCATCCGGCGATGGAGGCGAGCGCCAATCCGCCCTTGCGGTGCCCGACGAAGCGCGCGGCGACGTCGAAGAAGTCCCGGCTGGCGCCCGCCGCGAAGCACAAGTGCGCCATGAGCAGGAACAGCGGCAGGACGCCCAGTTCATACTTCATCACGGTTTCGAAAGCGACGACGCCGCCCTTGATCACGGCCGCCTCGGGCGAGATCAGCACGGCCAGGCCGAGCAGGCCCACGCCTGCAAGGCCCACGCCGATGGGCACGCCGGCCGCCAGCAGGGCCAGAAGCGCGGCAATGCCGAGAAGTCCGATCATTTCGGGGCTCATCGTGCGCTCCTGCGAAGGGCGTTGCGCAGGAACAGCAGGGCGACGAAGGCCAGCGCGGCGATCTGAAGGAGGCGCAGCGGGGTGATCGGGATGTGCAGCAACTCGGTCCTCTCATGACCGTTCCAGAGGTCGGCGACGAGCCAGAGGCAGCCTGCCGCCAGGACCAGGAACAGGGCCGCGGACAGCGCCGAGGCGACGCGGGCCAGGCGCTGGACGGTGGGGGCGCTCAGGCGCTCGGTAAGGATGTGGACGGCGGCATGGGAGCCTTTGAGCGTCGCGAAGATCATGGCCGATGAGGCGATGAGAACGATGCAGGTCTGGACCACTTCGATCGAGCCCAGCAGGGTGAATCCGGTGTGGCGGCCCAGTACGGCAATGGCGTCGGTGGCCATGGCCACGAACAGGCCGGTGCCGCCGACGAGATAGGCCGCGCGTGTCGCGGCGCTTTCCGCTTCGGGCTTTTCGAGCGCCGGAGGCGATTCCTCGCCTGTGTCCAGGTCGTTCTGCATCTTCCTCTCCTGAAGGCCGCCTTATTGACAGCCCTGCGGTTCAACCGTCTAATAACGCGATCGGCATGATGGTAGAGAAATTCAACTATCTGTCAACTACACTAAACCAGATTAAGGCAGGGACGGAACAGTGACGCGCGGCGGCAGCAAGCGGGCAGAGGCGCAAGCAGCGGATTCGGGCATCAAGCTCGGCCGGCTCGACGAATTCATCGGCTTTCGCCTGCGGCGAATCCAGAACCAGCTCTCGCGGGATTTCGCCGCGGCGACGGCGGATCGAAACATGCGTTCGGGCCTGTTCTCCTCGCTTTCGATCGTGGCGGCGAATCCGGGGATTTCGCAGAACGAACTCTCCAAGGCGGTGGGCCTGGACAAGTCGATCACGGTGCAGATCGTGGACGAGCTGGAGAAGCGCGAACTGGCCGTGCGCGAACGTTCGCCCACCGACCGCCGCCGCCATGCGCTGTTCGTGACCGAGGCCGGCAAGACTTATCTGGACGAACTGTTCGGGATCCTGGCGGAAACGGAAGATGCCGTTCTGCATCAGCTGACAAAGGCCGAACTGGCGCTTCTGCGCGAGCTGCTGGACCGTATGTATCTGGCTTATGACGAGCCGGGGATATCGCTATAAATAAAAACAATACCGTCCTCTCAAAAGATAGTTGACAATCTCCACGATCTAGCCCCATCATTGTGTTGTCGATGGCGCCAAGGAGTGCCTGCGGACGGCGATAACGCCGCTGCGACGGGTGGAGAGGTCGTGTCGTGCCCGGTCGGGCACCCTGCTGTTGCTCCCTTCGCGCCGGTGAGATCGCCGAAACGATAAATGCCCGGTGCTGCCGGGTTGGGAGGTCAATACATGTCGCGCATTACCTTGCGTCACCCCGTTTCCCGCCTGGTTTCGCGTCGGGCCATGGCCGTTTTCGCGCTCGTGGCGACGCCGGCCTGGGCCCAGGATGCGGCTCCGCAGCCGCAGGCAGAGGAAGCCGAAGCGCCGACGATCCAGGAAATCATCGTCACCGGCACCAGCATTCGGGGGGCCGCGCCGGTCGGTTCCCCGCTGGTTGCCGTGGGCCGCGCGGAGATCGAGCAGTCGGCGGCGACCACCACGATCAAGGTGCTTCAGGAAACCCCGCAGATCACCAATTACGGCGTTTCCGATACCAGCCGCAGCGGTGCGGGCGGCGCGGGCAACGTGGTCTATGGCAACTCCATCAATCTGCGCGGCATCGGCCCTTATGCCACGCTGACGCTCATCAACGGCCGCCGCGCGGTGCCGCAAGGCACGACCGGGGCCACGATCGACCCCTCCACCATCCCCACCCTGGCGCTCGAGCGCGTGGAAGTGATCGCGGACGGTGCCTCGGCGGTCTACGGTTCTGACGCGGTGGCGGGCGTTGCCAACCTGATCCTGCGCCGGAACTACGAAGGCGCGCAGATCGAGGTCCAGCACGGCGTCGCGGATCACTACCTGGAAAGCCAGATCGGCATGATCGCCGGCCACAAGTGGTCGACCGGCCAGGTCACCGCAACCTTCCAGCACACGTATCGCAGCAACCTGAGCGGCCAGGACCGCGACTTCTACGGCGCCGACCTGACCGCGCGCGGGGGTGCGGACTACCGCGTGACCCAGTGCGCGCCGGGCAATATCGTGACCGGCGGCCGCAGCTACGCGATCCCCGCGGGCGGCGCGACGCCGGGCGGCCTCGTCGCGGGCACCAGCAACAAGTGCGACAACCTGAAGGCCATCGATCTGGTGCCGCAGCAGGAGATCAACGCGGGCACCATCAACTTCGACCAGGACATCACGGACGGGATCCGCTTCTACGCCGATGTCTATGCCTCTCGGCGCGATGCCGTGCGGCGGGGACAAGTGGCCGCGCAGAACCTGAACGTGCCGCGCAGCAACGCCTTCTTCGTGGCCCCTGCCGGAACCAGCCCCGCCAGCGAGATCGTGCAGTATTCCTTCGTCAACGACTACGGCCCCTATTCGACCTCGGACATCACCTCCAAGACGATCCAGGGCACGGCGGGGATCACCGCGGACCTGTTCGGAGACTGGCAGCTGGACGCCTACGGCAGCTACGGCTGGAACAAGGACAGGGTGTTCACTCAGGGCAGCCAGACGGATTCCGCCGCCCTGGCCGCCGCTCTGGCCAGCAGCAACCCGGCCACCGCCTTCAATCCCTTCGGCACTTCGGTCAACGATCCCGACGTGATCGCCGCGATCATGAACAACGTCAGCACCACGCAGGGCATCAGCCGCATGAAGGCGGCGGAGGCGAAGCTGGACGGCACCCTGTTCACGCTGCCCGGCGGTGACGTGAAGCTGGCCATCGGCGCGGAATATTACCAGCTCAAATTGCGCACGGGGCAGCTTCGCGGACGGCTGGAAGCGCAGACCGGCACTGACCTCCGCCTCTCGCGCAACGTGAAGTCGGCCTATGCCGAAGTGCTGGTACCGATCTTCGGACCGGGCAATGCCATCCCGGGCTTCCACAGCCTGCAGCTCGACGTGGCCGGCCGTATCGACAAGTACAGCGACGTGGGCACCACCAAGAACCCCAAGATCGGCATCAACTGGGAACCGGTGGCGGACCTGAAGCTGCACGGCAGCTACGGCGAATCCTTCCGCGCGCCCTTGCTCACGCAGCTGGTGAGTGCCGGCGGCACCCAGCTCTATATCCAGAACTACTACGACCCCACCGTTGGCACCACGGTGCAGGGCGTGGCGCTTTCGGGCGGCAATACCGATCTGAAGCCCGAGACGGCGCGGACCTGGTCGTTCGGCGGCGAATATTCGCCGGCCTTCCTGCCGCGCGCCGTGTTCAGCCTGAACTATTTCGACATCGTCTACGAAGGGCAGATCAACGGCTATCTGTCGAACCTGAACGTGCTGCGTCAGGAGAACCTGTTCGGCTCGATCATCACGCGGGGCGCGGCGGCACAGTCCCGCATCGCGGATCTGGTGGCCTCGGGTCTCAACGTCAACGGCGGCACGGCGGCCAATGCGCAGGCGGCCGGGGTCTTCATCGACGGGCGCCCCAGCAACCTGGGCACCACGATCACGCGCGGTCTCGACTTCGGGCTTTCGGTGCCGATCCCGACCGAGAGCGCGGGCGATTTCCGCTTCTCGCTGCGGGGCACGCACTTCTTCACCTACAAGGTCGGCATCACGCCCGACAGCCCGGTGATCGATCAGGCCAACAATATCGACTATCCGCTCAAGTGGCGGGCACGCGGCATCGCCGGCTGGTCCAAGGGCGGGTTCGACGGCAGCGTGGTGGTGGCCTGGCAGAACGGCTACAACAACACGTATGTCACCCCGGTCGAGCGCATCAAGTCCTACACCACCGTGGATCTGCGCTTGTCCTACGATCTGGAGGGCACCGGCATTCCCGGCACCGAGGGCGTGAAGATCGGGCTGGACGTGCAGAACCTGTTCGACCGCGACCCGCCGTTCGTGGACCTTGCGCCGACCTCCAACGGCGGCGGCGGCGGCTTCGATCCGCAGACCACCAGTGCTATCGGCCGCATGGTCTCCCTCTCGCTGAGCAAGACGTTCTGATGCCGGGTCCGATGCGCCGGGCGGTGTGCGGCCCGATGATGATCCTGGCCGGGGCGCTCACGGCCTCGGTCCCGGCCTGGGCGGGGATCGACAAGGTCGACGGCCCGATCCCCGTCACGGCGGACAGCCAGGTCTACAACACGGCTTGGGTGCCGGGCGCGGTACCGGCCGTAGACCTGGCCGCGGCGGGCTATGTCGAGGAGGAATACTTCCTCCACGGCACGGCCGATGCCTACCGGCGCGATCCCTCGGGCGCGCTGGCGGTGCTGGCCAAGGACATTCCCTATGGCACCCGCATCATCGTGCGGCGCCCGAAGGATCCCGCGAAGTTCAGCGGCGTTGTGCATTTCGAGCCGATCCACCCCTCCCAGGGCGGCACGTCGCACTGGGTGGCGATGTCCGGCTACATGATGGCGCATGGCGACATCTACGTGGCGGCGGGGCTGGGCGACGATGCACCCTCGCGCGTGATTTCGGCCAAGGGACCGGTGCCGACCGCGCAGAGCCAGGTGCTCCAGTGGTTCGAGCCCCAGCGCTACGGCGCGATCCAGTGGCCGAAGGAGGACGGCATCCGCTATCAGGTCATGGCGGATATCGGCGCCCTGCTGCGGAGCGACCGCGCGGAGAACCCTTTGCGCGGGTTGAAGGTTCGGCGCATGCTGGTGGGCGGCTGGTCTTTCACCGGCAGCGTCCAGCGGACCTTCATCAACGAAGGCTTCCATGACCGCGCGCGCCTGCCGAACGGCAGGCCGGTGTTCGACGGCTACCTGATCGGCATATCCTCGCGCTGGAATGGCGGCGGCTATATCCCGCTCAACAGCGAGGAAGCGCAGACCCGCAACGACGATCCGCGCCGCAGCCTGAAGCCGATCGACGTGCCGGTGATCGAATTCATGTCCGAGTTCGAGGTGGGCACCGGCCCCGGACCGCAGACGCCCGACAGCGACGCCAGAGTGGGGGCGCACCGGATCTACCAACTCGGCGCGGTGGTCCACAGCGCCAGCATGATCGACGGCAATCCACCGCGCGAGAAGCGCCCGAATTTCCTGCAGCTGGCGGCCAAGGGCTATCCGCTGGCGGGCGTGAAGGGGGAGGACGCGCTCAACACCTGCCGCCTGCCGATCAGCGACGTCCCTCATGGCGCACTGGCGCGCGCGGCGGTGGAGAACTTGCGGCAATGGGCGGACAAGGGCGTTGCGCCGCCGCACGCGCCGCTGCTGGCGTGGGACGGCGACAAGATCCGCCGCGATGCCACGGGCAATCCGGTGGGGGGGCTTCCGGTGGCGGAGTTCAAGGTGCCGCTGGCCTCCTACGGCCCCTACAAGGGCACTGACCTGCCTGCCTGCACGCCTGCCAAGGGTCGCCCGATCTTCGTGCGGACCAACCTCGACGCCGCGACGCTCAAGGCCCGATACGGCTCGGCGCAGGCTTTCGTCCGCCGCTACGATACGCAAGTCGACGCCATGGTGAAGCAGCGCTGGCTGCTGCCCGAGGATGCCGCCGCGCTCAAGGCCAAGGCCCGCCGCGATGCCGAGGCCCAGTTCCCGGTGCAGTGATACGCCTGCTCCCCGTGCCTGATCCTGTGTGTTTCCATTCGAGAGTACGTCTGAAATGATGAAGCCGCTGTCCGCATCTCTTTTCGCCCCCTCTCTCGTCATGGCAGCCCTCTCGACCGGGACGGCGCATGCCCAGGCCCCGCAGAGCAGCTTCGGCCATTACCAGCCCGCCGCCACGTATGACGGCATGGCGTCCTCCTCGCGCTATGTGGAGATGCGCGACGGGGTGAAGCTGGCGATCCGGGTGGACCGCCCGACCAGGAACGGCCAGCCGGTCGACGGCCGTTTCCCGGTGATCTGGCACCACACGCTGTCGATCTCGCAGCAGACCGCCGACGGGGCGGGCGAGCGGGTGAGCGACTATCGCCGCATCCAGGAACTCACCCGCTACGGCTATGTCGTGGTGCAGGTGGCGCGGCGGGGGAACGGCCAGTCCACCGGCGTGCGTCGCGGCTATCACGATCGCAACGAGGCGCAGGACGCCTTCGACATGACGCAGTGGCTGGCGTCGCAGCCCTGGTCGGACGGCAAGGTGGGGGTCTACGGCTGCTCGAACACCGGCGATGCGGCGATGCATGTCATGACCATGCGTCCGCCCGCCCTCAAGGCGGTTTTCGCGGGCTGCTTCTCCTGGAACAAGTACGATGCCTTCCGCCGCGGCGGCATCTTCGCGCAGTGGGGCACCGGCCCGACGCGCACGATCGAGGACGACATGAAGGTCTCGCCCGTCGATGGGGACGAGAACAAGGTGATCCTGCGCCAGGCCGCCGAGGAGCACCAGCTTTCCACGCCGCTCTACGACATGTGGAAGCAGCTTCCCTATCGCGACAGCTGGTCGTCTCTGGTCGCCAGCCGGTTCTGGGCGGAAGGCAGCGCGTCCAGCTATGCCGACCAGATCCGTCTCGGCGGGGTGCCGCTCTACATCCAGGGCGGGTGGAATGACGAACTGCGCGACCAGGCCTTCATCGCCCATGCCAATATTCCCGGATCGCGCGTCGTCATCGGCCCGTGGAAGCATTGTAACAGCGACGATTTCGCGCTGCTCGAAGAGATGCACCGCTTCTACGATCGCTATCTGAAGGGCATCGACACCGGCGTGGAGAAGGACGCGCCGATCCACTACTTCACCGTCAACGCCGCCCCCGGCACCGAGTGGCGGGCGACGACGGACTGGCCGCTCAGGCAGACGCAGATGCGCGCCTTCTTCCTCGACGGCGCGAAACTCTCGGCCGCAGCGGGGCGGGGCAAGCCGGTGACTTTCACCGCCAACTACGACGTGAAGTGCCCCGATGCCGGTTCCGGATCGCAAGTGCAGCCCTGCCATGTCGCGGGCAACGGGGTGAGCATGGCGGGCGCCGTGCTTCCGGCGGATACCGAGGTGACCGGCAATGCCATCGCCGACCTCTGGATCTCGGCCGACCAGCCCGACGCCAATGTCTTCGCCTATCTGGAAGACGTAGGATCGGACGGTGCGGTGCATGTCGTTACCGAAGGGCGGCTGAAGGCCTCGCTGCGCAAGGAGGCGCCGTCGCCCTGGAAGATGCCGGCCGGCGTGCCCTGGCACCGCGCCTACAAGGAAGACGCCCAGCCGCTGAAGCCGGGCGAGGCCGTTCGCCTGCACTTCGACATGATGCCCACTTCCTGGGTGTTCCGGAAGGGCCACCGCATGCAGATCACCGTCACCGGTTCGGACCACCGCGAGCGCGCGCGCGACATTGCCACCCCGCCGCGCATCACCGTCTATTTCGACCGGGCCCATGCCTCCTCGGTCGCCCTTCCCGTGATCCCCGCAAAGGGAGGCTGAGATGACCTTGCTGGCGCTGCTCGCGGCCTTGTCGCTGGGCGCGGGGCCGGTAGAGGCGGGTGGAGCCTGCGACGGTGCGGCCCGGATCGCGGTGCCGGACTTGCGGATCACGCGGGCCACCCCGGTCGCGGCGGGGAGCGGCTTTGCCTCTCCCGATGCCCGCGCGCCGAAAGTTGAGGCCGGGTTCTGCCGGATCGAAGGCGTGATCGAGAAGGAGATCGGCTTCGAGCTGTGGCTGCCGGTGAAGCGGGCGTGGAACGGCCATCTCCTGACCGGCGGCGTCGGCGGGCAGGCGGGCAGCTTCAACTACCGGGAACTGGCACGCGGCGTGTCGCGCGGCTATGCCGCCGCCAGCACTGACACCGGCCACAAGGCAAGCGACCCGCACTGGCTGCTGGGCGATCCGCAGCGCGCGGCGAACTATGCGGAGCGCGCCAATCACCTGCTGGCCGTGAAGGCCAAGGCGGCGATCGCCGCCTTCTACGAAAAGCCGGTGCGCCGCGCGATCTTCTCCGGCTGTTCGGGCGGGGGCCGCCAGGCCATGACCGAGGCGCAGCGCTATCCCGGCGACTACGACGGCATCCTGGCCGGCGCACCCGGCGTCAACACCCCGGCCATGAGCGCGCGGCGCATGTGGGAGATGATCGAGCACCGCCGCCATGCCGGGCTGATGTCCGCGGCCGACTGGACGCTCGTGGCCCGCAGGGGCGCCGCCCGGTGCGATGGCGACGACGGCGTCAGGGACGGTCTCGTCTCGAACCCGGCCGCCTGCCGTTTCGACCTGGGCGAACTGCTCTGCCGCCCCGGCTCCGGCGCGTGCCTCA
Source organism: Novosphingobium sp. YAF33 (assembly GCF_052113265.1). Classification (NCBI taxonomy): domain Bacteria; kingdom Pseudomonadati; phylum Pseudomonadota; class Alphaproteobacteria; order Sphingomonadales; family Sphingomonadaceae; genus Novosphingobium; species Novosphingobium sp. YAF33. Next base: position 201,551 of record NZ_JBFRCW010000002.1, on the reverse strand, counting down.
GCGCCGCGCAGATCGCATTCGCCCGGCGGATCTATGGTCCGCTTCACGACGAGAACGGCCAGCGCATCGATTCCGGCATCCTGCCCTGCGTTCCCGTCAGCGCCACGCCGCTGCCCGAGCCGTTCACGCCGGGGCCTCCCTATCTGGCAGTGTCGCTGTTCGGAGACGGGGTTCATCGCGACCGGACCTGGGATGCCGCCACCTTCCGCATTGCCGACGATCTGCCCGCCATCGACCGGGTGATGAACCTCCATGCCGACAATCCCGATCTCACCGCCTTTCGCGCGCGGGGCGGCAAGCTGCTGATGTACCAGGGCTGGGCCGATCCGCTGGTGCTGGCGCAGTCGACCACCGGCTATTTCGACGCGGTGACGGCGCGGATGGGCGCGGTGTCGGACTTCCTGCGGCTCTACATGGTGCCGGGCATGGACCACTGCGTGGGCGGCACCGGCCCCGACCTGTTCGGCGCCACCGGCGGCGAGGGGCTGGACCGGGCGCCCGAGCACGACATGCTCTCCGCGCTGGAACGCTGGCTCGACACGGGCACGGCCCCCGGCGCGATCCTCTCGATCAAGCGCGAAAACGGCAAAGTCGCGGCAGAGCGCCCGCTCTGCCCTTATCCCGAGGCTGCACGCTACCTTGGCAGCGGAGACCCGAAGCGCGCCGCCAGCTTCCGGTGCGCGGGGCCGCAGTAATCGCCCGGGACCGTTGAGCGGGGCGGCCGCACCCGATCTTTCCTGCCTTTCCGGCCCAATTGCCATGCACACGACATATTCCGCGTCCTGAGAGGCGGATTTTCGAACCGCGACGAGCACCCGTCCATAAACGATGGGCCACAAGCGATGGGCCACGAACGATGGACCACAAACACCGGGCAACAAACGGTGTGGCGGCTGTCCGGGTTGGGGGTTTCGAATTGTCTATCGTCAGGGCCATCGGCGCCGCCGGTTTCGCAGGAGTTGATTTGAGCATGACCTGTCCGTGCATTCCGACCGTCGGGCGGGTCGGAATCCTGCCGCCGCAATGACGGTCCAGCCTGCCTCGTTCGAGATAGATTCCTCCGAGCGCGCCGCCCTGGTGGCTTTCCTGGCGCGCAAATCCGGCAACCTGATCTTGGCGGACGACATCGCGCAGGATGCGATCGTGCGGCTGGTGGAGTTCCAGCAGCGAGAGAAAGTGCGCAATGCGCGCGGGTTGCTGTTCAAGATCGCCGTCAACCTCCTGATCAACCACCAGCGGCGCGAAAGCCGCATGGTCGCGGGCCTGGTCGACGATTTCGCCGACGATTTCGTGGATGAGCAGCCCTCGCAGGAGCGCGCCGCGCTCGACAGCGACCGTCTGCAGCAATTCCGCCGGGCGCTGGAAACGCTGCCGCCCCTGCGGCGCGAGGTGCTGATCCGCAGGCGGCTGGAAAACCAGTCCTACCAGGAGATCGGCCAGGCGCTCAGCCTCTCTGCCGCCGCGGTCGAGAAACACGTCGTTCGGGCCCTTGCCTCGCTGCGGGCCTATCAGGACAAGCACATGATCGAGGGCGAACGGCCATGGTGATCCGGATCGGAGCCTTTCGCAGCTACGAAGAGCGGCTGGACGAAATCCGGGCGCAGGCGGCGTGGTGGGTGGCACGCGAACACACCGGCCGCATGCGCGAAGCGGAGCGCATGGACTTGCGGGACTGGTTGGCGCGCAGCCCGGCGCACGAACTGGAATATATGCTGGCCGACAGCCTCTATGCCGACGACGACCTCGTTGCCGCCATGCGTCTGGTGCCGCGCTACGTCCCCGAACCGCGCGGCGCACGGTGGAAGGAAGCGCTGGCGCAGGGCGGGCGCTGGCTGCACGAAGCGCTGATCCGCGGTGCGGCCCCGAAACTGGTGGCGGCCTCTGCGGCGATCCTGCTGGTGATCGGTCTTGCCAGCCTGATCGACCCCTTCGGCCGCACGCCCTCCACGGGGGAAGATGCGCGCCTTGCCGATGGAATGACGCTGAAGACCCAGAACGGCGAACGCCTGCTGGTCCAGCTTCCGGATGGCACCCGCGTCGAAATGGCGGGTGGCAGCGAGGCGAACGTCCGCTTCGCCAGGGACGCCCGGCATTTCGCCCTGACGAAAGGCGAGGCGCTTTTCGAAGTCGCTCACGACACGGCGCGCCCCTTCCTGATCGCCACCGACCGCGCCGGTGTTCGCGTCGTCGGGACCCGGTTCCTGATCCGCGAGATGCCTGCCGATACGCGGGTGGACGTTTTCGACGGCATCGTGGAAATCCGCGCGCCTGCCGCCGATGCCTCCACCATGCGCGTGCGGCGCGGTACCCGCGTCACCGTGGGGCGCGACGTGACGATCGGCCGTTTCGATCCCGGCACGGAGCAGGACTGGCGCGGCGGCTGGGTGGACGAGGCGAGCGTTTCGCTGGGCGCCCTGGCGCAGCTGATCGAGCAGCGCACCGGAACCCAAATCACCGTCGATCCGGAACTGGCGCAAGTGCAGGTCTCCGGCCGCTTCCGCATCACCCAGCCCGAACAGTTGCTGGCCAAGCTGGGGCCGGTCTACGGCTTCCATGCCAGCCGTACCGCTGAGGGATATCGCATCGCGAAATGACGGGGTCATATTGAAATAAAACTGTCACTGTAATTGAAATGTAATAATAACTACTTGAAACTTTAATAAAAAACATTGTCCGGGTTCTTCTTCGGGAAATGTCTTGTCGTCCGTTGGAAGACACCATTTCCCGGTTTCTGGAGGGCCTGTGTTCAAGAATTTCCGTTCCGCTTTTCTCGTGTCGTGTGCTTTGTTCGCGGTGCCGGCCAATGCCGTAGAGGCCTATGCCCAGTCACCGGCCAATCAGCTTCACGAGGTGAACCTGGCGGCACAGCCGTTGTCCTCTGCGCTGCGCAACCTCTCGCGCCAGACCGGGATCGAGATCGTGTTCCGCCCGGACCTGGTGCGCGGCCGCAGCGCGCCGGCGCTGGCCGGCCGCAGCAGCGCCGAAGCCGCCTTGCGCAAGCTTCTGGACGGCACCGGCCTTTCGGTCCGCTATTCGGGCGATACCGCGATCCTCTACCGCCCATCCGTTGCCGCGCGCACACAGGTGGCGCTGACGGCGGTGGCGGCGGCACCTGCGCCCGTGGCCACCGCCGAGGCCGGCGGCGAGGGCCATGAAATCCTGGTCCAGGGCACGTACTCGGCCTCGATCGCCGGCGCGCTGGACCGCAAGCGCAAGGCGAACAATGTCGTCGACTCCATCGAGGCCGTCGACATCGCGCAGTTCCCCAACCAGAACATAGCGGAATCGCTTCAGCGCCTGCCCGGCGTCACCATCGAGCGGGATCGCGGCGAGGGCCTGTTCGTCAAGGTGCGCGGCCTCGGCCCGAACTTCCAGGTCACCCTGCTCAACGGCCAGTCGATCGCCGTGAACGAGAACGTGCGCGACAGCGGCCAGAGCGGCCGTCAGTTCCGCTTCGACACCATCCCTTCGGAACTGATCTCGGGCGTGGACGTGGTGAAGAGCCCGTCGGCCGACCTGGAAGAGGGCGCGATCGGCGGCATCGTCAACATCCGCACGTTCAAGCCGCTCGACCTCAAGGCCGGGACGGTGATCGGCACCGCGACGGCCAGCTACGTCGAGAAGGCGGACAAGGTGGATCCGAACGTCTCGGGCCTCGTCAGCTGGAAGAACGACAGCGAGACGCTGGGCCTGCTGCTGGCCGGTTCCTACGCGCAGCGCACCTTGCGGCAGGACCGCATCACCGGCGTGGGCTGGCAGTCGCTGCCGGACGGCATCGACACTGACGGCGACGGCGTGGCGGACAGCGGCCCGATCATCGCGCCTTCCGCCGTGCGCCCGACGCTGGAGGAGGAAGACCGCCAGCGCTACGCGGTGAACGCCGCCGTCCAGTTCGCGCCCAGCGATGCCGTCAACCTGACGCTCGAAGGCTTCTACACCCGCCTCGACGACCACTACGACGAACTGACCTATTCGGCCGACATCGACGTGGATTCGATCGTCCCCGGCACGGCGGTGATCGAGGACGGCGCGCTGGTGAGCGCGACGAGCGAGGGCACCACGCAGATCGGGCGCGAAGTTTCCGACATGCGGCACCAGAACTGGTTCCTCGGCCTCAGCGGCGATGTGCGGGCCGGTGCATGGACCTTCCATCCGACCGCATACCTCACCCGCGCGGTCAGCGAGACGAGCGCCCCGATCACCCGCACCCGCCTGCTCGGGCCGGTCGGCCTCGTTGCCGTGACGATGCCCAAGGCCACCGGCACCAACGTGCCCAGCGTGGACTTCCTCGAAGCCGATCTCGACGATCCGGGCCAGCTTCCCTTCCGCCGCGTCGAATGGCGCGACGTGCGTTCGGTGGACACCGAACATGCCTTCGGCCTTTCCACCGAGCGCCCGGTCGAATTCGGGCCGGTGACGCGGATCTCGTTCGGCGCCAAGTATCGCGACCGCAGCCGCGATTACGACCGGCGCGACGTGAACCTCACCTCGCTGGCGGGCCAGTATTTCGACGGCACGTATTTCAACCGTTTCCCTTATGGCGACTTCCTGTCGGGAACCAGCGGCTCGCTGCCGACCACCTGGGTCCAGCCCGACCCCGATCCGTTCTGGAACGACAGCAACAAGAGCGCCCTGGAATCCTCGACGCCCAGCCGCTCGGACTTGCGCAACTCCTACCGCATCGGTGAGGAAATCACGTCGGCCTTCGCCATGGCGGACTTCGATTCCATGCTGGGCACGATGCCGGTGCGCGGCAACTTCGGCTTGCGCTATGCCCATACCCGGCAGACCTCGGAAGGCTACGCCGATAACGGCACGGCCGCAAACCCGGTCAGCTTCACGTCCACTTACGACGACTTCCTGCCCTCGGCCAACCTCGTCATCGAGCCGGCGAACGGCCTGATCGCGCGCTTCGCCGTGGCCAAGGTCATCACCCGGCCCTCGCTTTCGGACCTGGCCCCGCGTCTGACGCTGAACTCCTCGGGCACGATCCTGGAAGCGAGCGGCGGCAACCCCGAACTCCAGCGCTTCCAGGCCTGGCAGTACGACGCCGGCCTCGAATACTACTTCGCGCCGGGCAGCGTGATCAGCGCCAGCCTGTTCTACAAGGACATCGGCACGTTCGTGTACAACCAGGTCTCCGACTTCGTGGTGGACGGCCAGACCTACATGCTCACCGCGCCCACCAATGGCGGCAATGCTTCGGTGAAGGGCCTGGAGCTGGCGTTCCAGCACAAGCTGACCTTCCTGCCGGCGCCGCTGGACGGCCTGGGCCTTCAGGCGAACTACACGCTCACCGATTCCAGGGCGAGCTACAGCGACACCCTGAAGGACGACCTCGCCAATATCGCGCGGCACAGCTACAACCTCACCGGGTTCTATGAGAACGGCCCCTTCGAGGCCTGGGTCAGCTATAGCTGGCGCGGCAAGGTGCTGCAGTCGGTGGGGACCAACGACAATCTCTCGATCAACGACAGCGCCTTCGGCAGCCTCGATGCCAGCGTCAGCATCAAGGCGAACGACCATATCAAGGTCTCGCTGCAGGGCATCAACATCACCAATGCCAAGCAGCGCCAGTTCGTGGCCAACAACTGGTTCGGCGGCTACACCGATTATGGCCGCACGATCCGCCTGACGGCGCGCATGAGCCTGTAACGACGCGGTGCGGGTGGCGGCGCCAGGCTGCCACCCGCACGGCCTTTTTCCGAAAACGAGTGCCTTTCATGCTCCGCATCTCCGCGCTGCTTTGCGCCGCGTTCCTGCTCACGGCCGCATCGCCGCCATCCCCGTCCCCGCAGGCGTCACCCGACTTGGGCGCGCGCGAATGGCTTGCCGGCGATCACCACGTCCACAGCGAATTCAGCGCCGGCTGGCAGACGGACCCGGGCCATCCCCGCTCTCTGCCCAAGCCGGTCCTGGGCGGAGACAGCCGCCACACGATCCGCCGCAATGCCGAGATGGCGCGCCGCTTCGACCTGGACTGGATGGTCTCCACCGATCACGGCGGCCCCGGCCATTCGGCGCTGCAATACCGCCTTGGCTGGCCGGCCCTGGAGGATGTGCGCAAGGACTTTCCCGAACTGATGCTGTTCTACGGTCTGGAGTTCGATACGCCGGGCGGCGAGCACGCCAGCCTGGTCATGCCGATGGGGCCGGACGAGCGGGAAGACTTGCGCCGCATCGAGGCGGGATTTGCGGAGCGCGACGCCTGGCCCACCGATGCCGCACGCGATACCAAGCCGAAGATGCTGGAAGCCCTGCGCTTCATGGCCGGTTTGAACCGCCCGCCGGTGCTGCTGGCCAACCATCCCTCGCGAACAGCCACGGGGAAAGGCATCTGGGGCCTTCACGACCCGCAAGAGTTCCGCGCCTGGATGGACGCGGCGCCGAAGGTGGCGGTGGGCATGGAAGGGGCGCCGGGCCATCAGGCCGCGCATCCCGCGTCCGGCGCAGACAAGGCGCACGGCTCGCGCGGGCTCTACGGCGGATATCCCACCATGGGCGGCTTCGACCAGATGACCGCCACGCTCGGCGGCGCCTGGGACGCCATGCTGGCCGAGGGCCGTCACTGGTGGATCACCATCGGTTCGGACTCGCATGGGCACTATAGCGAGGGCGGCGCCGATTTCTGGCCGGGCGAATATGCCCGAACCTGGGTCCATGCCCGCCGCAATGCGGCAGACCTCCTCGATGGACTTCGGAACGGCCGGATGTTCGTGACGACGGGCAATCTCGTGACGGGCCTTTCGCTCGCATTGTCTCACCGCGATGGTACGCGTGAGGCGGTCGAGCTGGGAGACACGGTCTCGCTGGCGCCGGGCGAGCGAGCCACAATGACCCTCCGCCTGCGCCTGCCCGGCCGTGCGGGGAGTGCCGCGCGTCGCGGCTCGCTGCATCATGTCGATGTGATCCTGGGCTCCGTGCGGGCCGGCGCCCCGGACAGCCATGTGGCGAAGCGCTTTGTGCTGTCGGAAAAGCAGGTGAACCGGGGCGAGGTCGTCGTCGATTTCCCGCTGCCGCCAGCCTCGACGCCTTATTACATCCGGCTTCGCGGGACCAATACCGGAGAGGGCGAACCGGCCCTCGACACAGAGGGCGAAGACCCCGATGCCGATCGTTGGTTCTATTCGAACCCGGTGTGGATCAAGCGGAACTCCTCGCCCGGCGCTGGGCCTGCCATCGTTCCCCGGTAGTTTTCGCAGGGCGCTCTGGCAGCGGCCTTCACTCCGGCGCGGGCGGCCAGTCGCCATCGGCCAGCGGCGGCAAGGCCTGGAACCAGGCCGCTTCGCGCCGCAGTTTCAGACTGTCGCTTGCAAAGGAGAGGTCGGCCCGGGCGACGGCGCGCAGTTCCTCGCCAATCCCGCCGACGCCGCTCGACGCGATCACGACATAGCTCAGCGCCGCGTCCTCGCAAGCGATCAGCGCCTCGACGGCCTTGCCGATGGATGTTCCGTCTCGGGCGGTCACGGGCATTCCGGCGATCCCGCTGGCGGTGAACAGCGTGGGAGAGGCAGAGCGCCGGCTCGCCTCGGTGGCGGACTTGCCGCCGTCCTCATAGGCGCGCTGCTTGCCGAGCCAGCGCCAGACGCCGATCAGGTTCACCAGCGTCAGGAAGCCATTGGTGGCAAGCAGGTTGGTCTGGCCTGACGAGAGCCCGATCACCGACCAGGCGATGGAGCCGAGGGTAAACACGACAAAGCCCCATCCCGTCACGCGGGCGCCGAGGTTGGAAGCGGTCATCATGGCCGCAATCATCGTTGCGGCGGGGGCGATCCAACCAGCGGCTTCTTCCAAGGAAGGGCTCCATCATGCAACGACCGGGAGACTGCTCAACGCCCCGCGGCCGCCTTGGTGCCTGCGTTCACGCCCTAGTAGTAGCGCGGAATCGGCCCCAGCTGCGGCGTCTGGTCGGGCAGGTCGATCATTTCCTCGTCGACGTAGCACCAGCCCCAGCCCTCGGGCGGGTCGTATCCCTCGATGATCGGATGGTGCGCCGCGTGGAAGTGCGCGGTGGCGTGGCGGTGCGGCGACTGGTCGCAGCAGCCGACGTGGCCGCAGCTGCGGCAGATGCGCAAGTGCAGCCAGGGGCTCCCGATCTTGAGGCATTCCTCGCAGCCGCGCGCGCTGGGCGTGACCTGATTGATGGTGCTGCTATGGGGGCACGATGTCATGATCTGTCTCCGTCGAGTTCAGCAATCTTCGCGTGGATAGGGGCTATGGCCGGGGACCGCCTGGTGAAGCCCCTCCGAACATCGGCTATCGTAATGGCGTCGATCCCCGCGCCCGGCAAGCGGGCTTTGGCGCCGTCGCTAGCTCCGCGCGGCGGAGGCGTCGACCGTGATCTGGTCGTAGGACCACAGGGCCTCGAAGAAGGTCCGGGCACGATCCTTTGCCTCGCCGCCTGCGATCTCGACGATCCGGCCGATCGTGCGTTCGCCATCGATGGCGTCCAGCATTGCCTTTTCAGCCGGGCCGATCGGCAGGATCAGGTCGTGGAACCAGTGATTGCGGTTGAACAGCATACCGACGGCCCCCGGCGGCAGGCGCTCGGCGACGCAGGCGGTGGATGGCAGGCGGATCGGGACGTAGTTCATCCAGCGCCCATCGTCGAACTGGACAGGGACGTGCTCGGTCTCGTCATCCGCGCGGATGATGAGGCTATGGGTCGCCATCGCCCCGCGCCACAGTTCCATCGCCGCATATTGCGCGGCCGGATCCAGTGCGGCGATCTTCGCCGCATGCGGTGTTTGCGCCATCGCGCCGCACTGGGGCAGGTAGGGCGCCTGCCGGTACCAGCGGTTGAACGACAGGCCGCTCGCCGCAAGGGCCTCGAACAGCTGCGGTACGTCGTAGGCCCGGTCGCGCGGGTTGAGCAGGGCATCGGCCAGGGCATCGAGGTTTTCGAAATCCCGCGACTGGCCGAGGACCGACATCAGCGGATGCTGCGGGGGAAGGGCCTGCACCGCCGTGACCAACTCCGCGATCTCGCGCCTGGAGGTGCCGATCCCCAGCCGGCGGCAATAGTCCTGCAGCATGTAGATCCCGGTGCGGCCGTAAGGTGCGTAGACCATCAGGTAGATCACGCCGCCGGGCTTCAGCACCGCGCGCAGCGCACGCAGCCCGGCCTCGGGATCGAAGAGATGGTGCAGGACACCGGTGCAGACGATCAGGTCGAACCGATCCTTCATGCCGCCCACATCCTCGATGCCGCGCAGTTCGGTGGTGAGGTTGGTGAGGTCGTATTGGCGCTGGAGCCGCGCGGTTTCCTTGAGGCTCGTTGCGCTGACATCGATCCCGGTAACGCGGGCCTGCGGGCGGCAGACCGCGTGCTTGGCCGCCTGGAAGGTGCCGCAGCCTGCGACGAGTATGTCGATATCGGCGCGATAGGGCCGGTCGGGCCAGAACAAGTGGAAATCGCCCCGCAGCCGGTTCGGCTCGCTCCACAGGGCGCGGGCGCGATCGAGATTTGCCACCGGCGGAGGATAGGGATGAGCGTTGTAGAAAGCGCGGATCGGATCGTCTGCTTCGCGGTTCAAATCGTCGCATCCTGCTGAAGAATAGACAGGCTAGGCCGAGGGCCGTCGGCAATCAAGCGCGGGCAAGCGCGGGCAAGCGCGGGCAAGCGGGCTAGCGCGGGGCCTGGCGGCGGCTGCGCGGAGGTCGCCCGGCGCGAGAAGGGGCCGGTTCCCGTGGATCCGGCCCCTTCGGTTACGCTGGTCTCAGCCCGGCGCGATCAGTTGCTGCTGGCGCCCGGATTGTCGAGCATGGCCATCGCCTTTTCGAGCGCGACGTGCACGCTGAGCGAGTCGGCACCCTGGCGCGGGGGATAGGCCTTGATGCTCTTCATATGCTCGGCGATGTAGGGCGTTGCCGCGGTCGGCGCCCAGAGCTTCTTGGCGACGAACTTGCGGCCGATGTAGCCCCATTCGTGGCTTTCCGGATCCATCTTCTCCAGGGGATCCATGCGCAAGTTGAAGATGTAGGGCACCGAAGGCCAGTACTTGGCATTCCACCAGCTGCCTTCCTTCTTGATGCCGATATGCATCTTCCAGTTGCCGACGCGCACTGCCGTCAGGTCGGTCTCGTCATAGTAGAAGTATGCGCCGCGCGCCGATTTGACGGTCTTGGCCTTCCACACGTCAAGCTGGTTGAACCCGTCGAGATGCACCTTGTAAGTGATCTCGCTGTCGCCGAGCTTGGTGCCGGTGAGGAGCTTTTCCTTGATGTCGGTCAGCCCGGCGGCCGCTGCCAGCGTGACGAAGACGTCTTCGTGACTTTGCAGGGCGTTGGACTTGCTGCCGGCGGGGATCTGGGCCGGCCAGCGCGCGATCATGGGCACGCGTACGCCGCCTTCCCAGGTGGTGCCCTTCTCGCCGCGGAACGGAGCATAGCCGCCGTCCGGCCACATCATCAGCTCGTTGCCGTTGTCCGTCGAGTAGATGACGATGGTGTCGTCGGCGAGGCCGTTGTCGTCGAGCCACTTGAGCAGGACGCCGATCTGCTCGTCATGCTCCAGCATCTTCGCGCGGACGACATCTTCCTCGGCGCGCCCTTCGTCGACGGCCTGCTGGATGTACTTGTTCTGCGGGTGCGACCAGATGTGGATCGCGGTGGTGTTGAACCAGCAGAAGAACGGGCCTTCCTTGTTGCGGTCGAGCCAGTCGATCGTGTGCCCAAGCACTTCGCCGTCGAACGTCTCCATCCGCTTGCGGGTCAGCGGGCCGGTATTCTCGATCTTCTGCTTGCCGCGCTTGCCGAAGATGCCGTCGTCGGTGTCATCGTCCTCTTCGGTCGCCCAGGCGTGGAACACGCCGCGCGGGCCATACTTCGCCTTGTATTCGGGATCCTTCTGGCCCGGATAGTCGAGTTCCTCCGGCTCTTCCTCGGCATTGAGGTGGTAGAGGTTCCCGAACCATTCGTCGAAGCCATGGACCGTGGGCAGGAATTCGTTGCGATCGCCCAGGTGGTTCTTGCCGAACTGGCCGGTCTTGTACCCGGCAACCTTCAGCACTTCCGCCAGGGTCGGATCCTCCTTCTGAAGGCCGCGCGGCGAACCCGGGATGCCGATCGTGGTCATGCCGGTGCGGACCGGCATCTGGCCGGTGATGAAAGCCGCGCGACCGGCGGTGCAGCTCGGCTGGCCATAATGATCGGTGAAGATCATGCCTTCCTTGGCGATACGATCGATGTTCGGCGTATCTCCCATCATGCCATGGGTATAGGCACCCACGTTCCACATACCGATGTCGTCACCCCAGATGACCAGGATGTTAGGCTTACCGTTGGGCATCGCATTCCTCCTTTGGCAGCGTTGCGCTCGCGGGGGAAAGTGGTAGTTGGGTGCAGCGTATTTGGTATCGGGGTTAACCCGCCATCGGTCTGGAAGATTCTACCAACGCCGTCCCGCAAAGGCCGGAACACACCCGGCGAGGCGTTTGCGGGTTTCACGAAAGGCGGGCGAGGCGATCCTGCGCAAGCGACTCCTCAGGGCGGCAGGCGCGCCATCGTCGCGCACGGCGTTGCAAGCAGGGCCTGCTGAATGCCTATCCGGAGTAAGGGAGAATATCCGAAGCTCCGGCGCGGGTGTTTGACCTGCGGATTCCCGCGAAATGGTCTCCGGCTGGCCCTCCTGACACTGTCTGGCGAACAGGTCGCAAGGCAGAATCATCTTCCATGCGCGTGGCCCTGCATGCGGAACAACCTTAACGGACGCATTGGGTCTAAGCCAAAAGAACATTTCTTGTTTCGACTGCGCTTCACCTATGTTTTCCAAACGCAATTTGGGAGTTGGTGTGCGCCGCGATTCAGCGATCTTCGGTAAATACGTTCGGTGTGCCCGGCAGGACAATCGTGGCCGCTGCCATTATGCCGTGCGCGTCGGCACGGGCCGTTCCAACGCCGAGCGCGACATGGCCGATTGAAACCCCGAGGACAGGGCTTGCCGGAGCCAGCTTACGCAAGCCGGACCGCATTTGCGCGGTATCGTCGAGGTTCACCGCTCCCCGTACCAGCGCATCAACCGGAGGCGCCAGTATCCCATGCAGTTCGATAACATTGACTTCATCATTATCGGCGCCGCAAAATCGGCAACCACCTGGCTTCAGACACAGCTGCAGTCGGATCCGGCCGTTTACATGCCCGATCCGGAGTTGCACTATTTTTCCAGGGAATACGGCCGGGGAGAAGATTGGTATCTGTCGCAGTTCAGCGAGGAGGGGGCCGGCAGGATCGTCGGCGAGAAATCCAACTCCTACCTCTATGTGCCCGAAGCAGCGGCCCGCCTTCACCGCCACCTGCCGCATGTGAAACTGATCGTGCAGCTACGCAACCCGGTCGAGCGGGCCTATTCCGACTACTGCATGCTGTTCCGGCGCGGCGAGGTTGGGGGAGATATAGGAAACTACCTCGATCCCTCGCTGGGCGAGAATTTGCGGTTCCTGGTTGCCGGCAACTTTGCCTCGCATTTGCAGTCCTATATCGAGCTTTATGGGCGGGAGGCCCTTCTTACCCTCTTCTTCGAGGGTGTGACGGGCGACCCGGAAACGCAGATGTCGCGGGTCCGGGCGCATCTGGGCTTGCCGCCGCGGCCTCTGGCACCGGGCGGACAGGATAAAGTGAAGGACAAGACGGTGCCGGTCGTGCCCGCAGGATTGCGCAAGCGTCTTGCCTGGATGAAACCGATCGCCCGTCCCTTGCGAGGCACCACCGCATTCCGGGCCGTTCGCAATCTTATCGCGCGAGAAACCCAGTACCCGCCGCTAACCGATGAGTTGCGAAAGCGTCTTAACGATTATTATGGTCCCTCGATCGAGGTATTAGAGCAGATGAGTGGCCAATCGCTCAGTCACTGGTACGGACCGGTGGGACGTTCGGAGCAGAACATGACTGGTGCCGACACGTTGAGACGGATCAATTATCAAGGGGCAGGGTCGGCAATATGAAGACGTTCATCATTACCGGCATCCAGATGAGAAACAAAGGCGCGCAGGCCATGTTTCTCTCTCTGAGCTATTCCTTGAAATCGATCTACGGCGAATGCGAGGTAATCGGTTTCGCGAACAAATACGACGATCCGGAACAGTATACCTTCCCGCTACTGCCATACGACGATTTCACGCGCCCTGCTTTGAGATACGGTTTGTACAAGGTGCCGTTCCTGGTGCCGATAGCGACCGGCATCGTCGGGTACCTCAGGAAAAGCGACAAGTGGCGCAACAAGATCACGGACATGAAGAAGGCCCTGCAAAGAGCGGATGCTATCTTCGATGCGAGTGGATACACGCTGGGCTCCGGGTGGCCCAAGCAGAGCGGGCGGATGTTGTTGGATACAATCAGGATCGCTCGCCGCTTCAACAAGAAGATCATCCTCATGCCGCAGAGCTTCGGTCCATTCGACTGGGGTGAGAAAGACGATTCCGACTTCATCGACGAGGTGAAGAAAGAGCTGACGTACCCCCTGAAGATATATGCGCGCGAGTGCGAGGGGTATGAATGCCTGACTTCTCTTGGCCTGCAGAATGTCGAATTGTCGGCAGACATGGTGATAAGGGAAAAGATTTTCCCCAGCGCCAGCCAAATCTCCACGAGGCACAGAGACGTAAAAGAATATTATCCAGCGCCAAATTCTGTTGGCTTCATTATAAACAAGAACGTATTCAGGATCGGTGACGCTTCCGCGGTAATCGATCTCTATGCGAAAATGCTCCAGAGATTGCTCGAAAATGGCGAAAACGTCTACATTCTGAACACGTCCACCGCTGACACGGATCTGGTCAAGCAAGTCCTTGGCAAAGTGAGAAATAGCCAGAAGGTTCAGGTAATTTCCGGAGAATTCTCAAGCCCGGAGCTGATCGACATCCTCGCGCGGTTCAAATATGTCGTCGCGTCGCGCTATCACTCGGTGGTGTTCGCTTACAGAAGCGGTGTCCCTGCAGTCGTGCTCGGGTGGGCCAGCAAGTATACTGACCTTGCGGCACTCTTCCAGCAGCAGGACTATGTCTTCGACATAAGAAGCACCACTGCCGAGGAAATTCTGGATGGCGTCGACAAAATGGGCGCGAGTTACGTGGATGAGGCGAGACGCATAAGGGAGTGTCTGGTAGGCGTCCAAGCCACGTCCGTAGTGCAACAGGCCATAAGTGCCCTGGAGGAACAAGGCATATCGGCGACGGTCACGACCCATCACCAGGTCCCATCCTCACGCGGAAACGGGAAAGCTACCGCGATGACTGTGTAAGCGGTTCAAGGGACTTTGCAGTCGAAGGATAGTTGCCTGCCGTCCCTTTCGTAGTCTCCGGCGGGGCAGGTTTCCCGCGATAGCGCTCGCCGCAACCAGCGGCTCGTGCCGGCAGGTGGATGGCTTGTACACCCTCACTCCATCGAGGACAGGATTTCCCCCGCGCGGATCGTCACGGCGACTTTTGCGAAGGCCGCCGTGTCCAGTGCAGGGTCGCCATCGAGCAAGACCATGTCGGCTGCCAATCCCCGCGCGATCCGGCCCCGCTCATGGGATTGACCGAAGCGCCGCGCCGGGGTGGTGGTGAGTGCCGCCAGCACATGGCGCCAGTCCATCGCCTGCGCCATGAGGCGATACTCCGCGCTTGGGTCGAACACGTCCATGAAGCCGGCGTCGGTGCCGAACAGGACCTCGCCGCCGCCCTCGCTGAGTGCGTGGACCTGCTGGACGACCGTGGCGACCGGCGTGCTGTCTGCCGGATAGACTTCGAACAGCATCATCGTCGGCACCAGCGCGACATGGGCCGAGACCAACTTGCGCACTTGCGCCGCATCCCAGGGACCCGCGATCGGCGTGGCGTGGGCGAGCACGTCTACGCCGTTCTCCACCGCCGCGTTCATGCCCTCGCGATTGGTGGGATGCGCGAAGACCGGCAGGCGATGGCGATGCGCTGCGGCCGTCAGCGCGCGGATCTGGTCTGCCGGCATGACCATGACGTCCTCGGCGCCCAGAATGGCGCCGGCGAACAGTTTCACGCCGTCCACACCCGCCTGCGCCTGCCGATCGAGCCGCGCTACGGCCTCTGGCGTCGAGCGTATCTCGGGCACCGCAATATGCTCCGCCTCATAGACCGGACGCGCGTAGACCGGCGTGCCGTTCTTCGGGAAGAAGGGATCACCTACCGTGAGTATCTGCGGCCCGGCAAACCGTCCTTCCCGGATCATGCGCCGTAGCGCGGTCGCACTGGCGGTGCTGGAAGTGAGATCGAACACCGTCGTGAAGCCCCAGCGCGTGAACATGTCACGCAGTTGCCCTGCAAGTTTCGCAGGGTCGGCCGCGTCCGGGTGAAGCAAGTCATGCGTCATCAGATGGACGTGGCTGTTCCAGAAACCCGCGACGAGCGTGCGTCCTGCACCCGGGATGGTCTTCATCCCCTGGGGCACCGATACTTGCGCGCGGGAGCCGACGGCGGCGATCCGGCCGTCGCGGACGATCACGACGCCATTTTCGAGAGCTTTTGCTTGGGGATCGGCATAGATCCGGGCGCCCACTACGGCGAAATCCTCTGCCAGAGCAGGCCCGGTCACGCACCATGCGGCAAGAAATGCCGCCACCATTGCCACGCTTTTCATTCTCGCCCCCCGTCGGCCGTCGCACCGCGGCCAGGAGACAACGAAAGCGCAATGCGCGGCGGAGTGCAAGTTGGCATTCATCCCGGGCCGATGAGCGCGCCGAGGCGCGGCGTTGCGGTCCGTCCGGAAAAACTTCGGAGGCGGGTTCTGCCAGAGCCCGGCCGCATGGGCCGGGCTCTGGCGGCGATCAAAGTGCGAAACGGACCGTGCCGAGGACCGTGCGCGGTGCGCCCGGAAGGTTGAGCAGCGGAGACGTGCCATGCCCGGAGACGATGTAGTTCTTGTCGAACAGGTTGTAGACGTTGATCTGCAACCGGGCCGGACCCACTTGCGTCCAGGCCATGGCGTCTGCGGTGAAGTAGTGCTCCAGCACGGTGGTGTTGGCAGGGTCGGCCCAGCGATTGCCGACGTAGTTGGCGCCCGCGCCGATGCCGAACTTCTCGCCGAAGCTCTTGGTGATGAAGGCATTGGCGGCGTTCTTCGGGGTCAGCGTGGCGCCCTTGTCCACGAAGAGGGGGTTGGCCGAGTCCGTCACTTGCGCGTCGAGGTAGGCGTAGCCCACGATGGCGCGGAAGCCCGAAGGCAGGTCGAGCGCACCGGATACCTCGATGCCGCGGGTGCGCTGGGTGCCGATGGGCACGACGACTTGCGGATTTGCCGGATCGCTGCCCTTGATCCCGGTACGGCGGAGAATGAACGCCGAGACCTGGATATTCAGCCGGCTGTCCAGCAGGGTATACTTGGCGCCGATTTCCTTGTTGGTGGTCTTCTCTGGCGCGATGTCGGTGTTGTTGGCCGCCAGCGCGAAAGTCTCTGCCGAAGGCTGGAAACTGGTGCTCCAGGACGCGTAATAGGACTGGATATCGTCCGGCTGGAACACCAGGCCCGCACGCGGGCTCCATTTCTTGTCGGTGCGCTGCAGCGGCTGCGCACGCGCCGGAATGATCAGGTCCGACTTCTGTCTGAACCAGTCATAGCGGACACCCACGAGCGCCTTGAAGCCCGCGCCCAGTTCGACGAAGTCCTGCGCATAAAGGCCGCGGGTGTCGAACGTGGAGACGGACTTGGCGCTCAGGGCCGTGAAATTGGCGTTGGACAGCGTCGGCAGAACCGGCGCCAGGATCGGCGTGACCGCGACGATGCGCGAAGCAATCGTGTCTGCGTCCTTCACCTGCCGCGCAATTTCCACGCCGTAGAGCATGGTGTGCTTCGTGCCGCCGAGTTCGAACTTGTGCGTCAGTTCCGACTGGTTCGACCAGCCATCCTCGTCGCGCAGGATGCCGCCGTGGGACAGCGTGACCGTGCCGGCCGCCGCATTGACCGCCGTGGTATTCGTGTTGTGGCGGTCCAGCGTATAGCGATAGTGACGGAAGCCGTTGCGGAACGATACCGCGTCCGAGAACCGATGCGCCAGCGTGACCGTCTGCGACAGGACTTCCGAACGGCTCACGTCCGTATCGCGGGCATTTGCGGCGCCGTAGTAGGTGGAGCGCGGAACGTCGACGACTTTGCCGTTGATGGCGGGAATGCCGAAATCGGTCAGGCGGCGGTCCTTGAGATAGTCGGCCTGGATCAGGATGGTGGTGTCCTTGCCTTCGCCGAGCAGCAGCGAGGGCGCCAGGGCCACGCGCTTCACGAACTGCTGGTCGCGGAAGCTGTCGCTGTCCTCCAGCGCGCCGGTGACGCGGAAGCCGACGCCGGAGGTCGGATCGAACCGGCCGAGGTCGATCTCGCCGCGGGCCGTATCCTTGGAGCCGTAAGTCAGCGTGCCGGCCAGCACGTCGACATTCGGCTTCTTGGTGACGCGGTTGATCAGGCCGCCCGACGAGCCGCGCCCATAGAGCACTGCTGCCGGGCCCTTCACGACCTCGACGCGCTCGACATTGGACAAATCGCGGAAATAAAGGCCGTCGTCGCGGAAGCCATCGACGTATTGGTCGGCGATGGCGGTGAAGCCGCGGATCGTCACCTGGTCGCGCTGGCCATCGCCATGCGAGAACGAAACGCCGGGGACGTTCTTCAGGGCATCCTGCAAGGAGAGCGCGCGCTGGTCGCGCAGGACTTCGGACGGCACGACCGCAACCGACTGGGGAAGATCCTTGAGCGGGATCGCGATCTTCGCAGCCCCGGATTCCTGCGCGACATAGCCCTCGTTCTCGCGAACGCCGGTCACGATGATCGAGCCTTCCGGCTCGCCGTCAGCGGCGGCGGCGGGCGCAGGGGTGATGGCCGGCAGGGCCATGGCGGAGGTAGCGAGAAAGCGCACGAAAGCGCCCTTCGAAGCGAAGAGTGAGCGCACCGACAATCTGAGAATCCCTCATGAAAATTTCTGCGACCGCGTATCAATAGCAGTGATGCGTTGCAACAAATTGTTACAACTCGTTACATTGGAGCGGGCAACCTGCGGATTTAACGCGCGGAATTGCCGCAATAATGGCTGGTCACGCGCGACATTGGGATTTGGTAAGGTTGCATCCAGCCTCTCCCAATCTCCACCGGCTAGGCCGGCCTCATGTATCGGTCCGCCCCCATCCTGCTCGTGCTGGTCCTCGCTGCGTGCCAGGATTCGCCTCGGAAATCCTCGTCGCCACCCGCCCATGCGGAGCTGATCGCTCATGAAAGCGAGCTGCTGAAGCTGACCCTGACGCCGCGGGCGCAGCAGCGGCTTGGGCTTGTTGTCCAGCCGGCGGGCGGAGGCTCGGCGCGGCAGGTGCGGCAGGTGACCGGCGAAATCGTGGTTCCGCCCACCGCCGCCGGGGGCGTGCCGACCAATTCCCTGACCAATCTGGCTCAAGTGGGATCGCAGCAGGCCGTAGCCGATGGCGAGGTCGCGCGGACGGAAGCGCAAGCGCGACTTGCACGCATCGCCCTGACCCGCGCAGAAGCCCTCGTGCGTGAGGAAGCCGGCAGCATCCGCGCGCGGGACGAAGCGGCGGCGGCTCTTGCGGCCGCGCAGGCGGCGCTCGGCGCGGCGCGGCAGCAGCGGCGGCTGCTTGGCCCTTCGGTCGCGGCACTGGGCGACCAGTCGGTGCTCTGGGTGCGGGCTTCGGTCTTCGCCAGCGACGTGGGCGCCGTCGTGCGCGGGGCGGAGGCCATGGTGCGCCCGCTTGGCGTGCAGGGGCGCGAGCAGGCACGCGGTGTCCGGCCGGTGCAGGCGCCGCCCTCGGCCGATAGCGCGGCGGGAACCGTGGATCTCTATTACGCCCTGGGCAATCGCGACCGTCAGTTCCGGGTCGGCCAGCGCGTTGCCGTGGAGCTGCCGCTGGCGGGCCGGACTGCGGGCCTTTCGGTTCCCTCCTCCGCCATCGTTCGCGATATCTACGGCGGCGAATGGGTCTACCGGATGACCGGCAAGGACACTTTCGTGCGCCAGCGCATCGAGGTCGCTTCTGAAACCGGCGGACAGGCGCTGCTCGCGCGCGGGCTGGAGCCGGGTGCGCAAGTGGTGACGGTGGGTGCGGCCGAACTCTTCGGCACCGAGTTCGGGGCGGCGCACTGATGCTGGCAGGACTGGTCCGTTTCGCGCTCGCCCAGCGCGTCCTCGTGCTCGCGGTGGCGGCGCTGCTGGTGGTGCTCGGCATCCGCGCGGGGCGCGATGTCCCGCTCGATGTCTTCCCCGAATTCGCGCCGCCGATGGTCGAGATCCAGACCGAGGCGCCCGGCCTTTCCACCGAGGAAGTGGAAAGCCTCGTCACCGTTCCCATCGAGACCGCCGTCAACGGCGTGCCCGACCTGGCGACGCTGCGTTCCAAGTCGGTACTCGGCCTGTCGTCGGTGCAGATCCTGTTCGAACGGGGCACCGATGTGATGCGCGCCCGGCAGATGGTGGGCGAGCGCATTGCGCAAGTCCAGCCGCGCCTGCCGCTCGCCGCGCGCCAGCCGGTGCTGATGCCGCCGCTTTCCTCCACCAGCCGTGCCATGAAGATCGGGCTGACCTCCGGGAAGCTGGATCAGATGAAACTGTCCGAACTGGTGCGCTGGACGATCCGGCCCCGGCTCATGGCGGTGCCCGGCGTGGCCAACGTCGCGGTATGGGGCCAGCGGGACCGGCAGCTTCAGGTGCTGGTCGATCCCGACCGCCTGCGCGCCGCCGGCGTCACCCTTGCCGAAGTGCGCGCCGCTGCCGGAGACGCGGTGCTGGTGGGCGGCGGCGGCTTCGTCGACACGCCGAACCAGCGCATTGCGGTACAGCAGGCAGGCATGGTGCAGGACGCTGCCGGGCTCGGCCAGGCGATCGTGCGCCAATCGGGCAGCGCGCCGATTCGCCTTTCGGACGTCGCCCGCGTGATCGACGGCCACGCCGCGCCGATCGGCAATGCCATCATCGATGACGTGCCCGGCATCATGCTGATCGTCGAGAAGCAGCCGACCGCCAACACCCTGGAACTGACCCGGGCCGTCGAAGCGGCACTGGTCGAACTCAAGCCCGGACTCAAGGACGTGAAGGTCGACACCACGATCTTCCGCCCGGCCACGTTCATCGAACGCTCGATCGACAACCTGACGCGCGCCCTGCTGATCGGCTGCGCCCTGGTGGCGGCGGTGCTGTTCCTTTTCACCCGCGACTGGCGGCAGGCCATCATCAGCCTCACCGCGATCCCGCTCTCGCTGCTGGGCGCGGGCCTGGTCCTGCTGTGGAGCGGGGCGACGATCAATGTCATGGTGATCGCCGGTCTCGTCATCGCGCTGGGCGAAGTGGTGGACGATGCCATCATCGACGTCGAGAACATCGCCCGGCGCCTGCGGCTGGAGCGTGAGGCCGCAAACCCGCGCTCCGCCTTTTCGGTCGTGCTGGCCGCCTCGCTGGAGGTCCGCTCGGCGGTGGTCTTTGCCTCGCTGATCGTCATGCTGGTGTTCCTGCCGATCTTCTTCCTCGGCGGCGTGGCGGGCACGTTCTTCCAGCCGCTCGCCATCGCCTATGTGCTAGCCATTGCCACCTCGCTGCTGGTGGCGCTCACCGTCACCCCGGCGCTCTGCCTGCTGCTCCTTCCCGGCGCACCGCTGACCGAGGAACGCGACACCCGCGTGGTGCGCTGGCTCAAGCGGCGCTACGCGGGCGCGCTGCCCCGGTTCGTCGTGCGGCCCCAGGTGGTGATCGGCGTGGTGGCGGGCGGGCTGCTGCTCTCCGGCCTGGGCTATGCGACGTTCAAGGACCAGTTCCTGCCCGATTTCCGCGAGACCGACTTCCTGATGCACTTCGTCGAGAAGCCGGGGACCTCGATCGAGGCGATGGACCGCATCACCATCCGCGCCTCGAAGGAATTGCGCGCGATCCCCGGTGTGCGCAACTTCGGCGCCCACATCGGCCGCGCCKAGCAGGCGGACGAAGTCGTCGGCCCCAATTTCACAGAGCTGTGGATCAGCCTTGACGAAAAGGCCGACTACGATGCTTCCGTCGCCCGCATCAAGTCCGTGGTGGACGGCTATCCCGGCCTGTTCCGCGACGTGCTGACCTATTTGCGCGAACGCATCAAGGAAGTGCTGACCGGCGCGGGCGCCACCGTGGTCGTGCGCATCTACGGCCCCGAACAGGACGAGTTGCGCGCCGCCGGCCAGCGCGTCCGCGATGCGGTTTCCGGGATCGCGGGCGTGAGCGACCTCAAGCTGGAAAGCCAGGTTCTCGTCGCCCAGCTGCGCATCCGCCCGCGTCCCGAAGACCTCGCGCGGCTCGGCCTCACGGCGGGTGAGGTGCGCCGTCAGGCCCAGACGCTCGTGGCCCAGCAGAAAGTGGGCGAAATCTACCGCGAGCAGAAGGCGTTCGACGTGGCGCTCTGGGGTGAACCGGCGGTGCGCGGCAACATCCACGCCTTGCGCGACCTGATGATCCAGTCTCCCACCGGTGCGCCCGTGCGCCTTGCCGATATCGCCGATGTCGAGATCGTGCCCGCTCCCAACGAGGTGAAGCGCGAGAACGGCCAGCGCCGGCTCGACGTGACGCTCAATGTGTCCGGCGCCGATCTGGGCACCGTGGCGCGCGGCGTCGAGGCGGCGGTCGGCAAGGTGCCGTTCGCCACCGGCTATCACCCGGAAGTGCTGGGTGAATATGCCGCGCTCAGGGAATCGCGCCAGCGCTTGTGGACCACCGGGGCGCTGTGCCTCGTGGGTGTGCTGCTGCTGGTGTGGATCGAGTTCCGCTCGCGCCGGATTACCACGCTGGTCGGGGTGAGCCTGCCCTTCGCGCTCGTCGGCGGCGTCGTTGCGGTGGCGCTGACGGGCGGGGTGCTGTCGCTCGGCTCGCTGGTCGGGTTCGTGACGGTAATCGGCATCGCCGCGCGCAACGGGATCATGCTTCTGTCGCACTACCGCCATCTGGAGCGGGAGGAAGGCATGGCCTTCGGCCGCGACCTCGTGCTGCGCGGGGCGGAGGAGCGGCTGGTGCCGATCCTGATGACGGCGGCCTGCGCCGGGCTGGCGCTGGTGCCGCTGATCCTGGCCGGCAATGCTCCGGGACACGAGATCGAGCATCCCATGGCGATCGTCATCCTGGGCGGGCTGATTTCCTCGACCGTGCTGAACCTGTTCCTGATGCCCGCACTCTACGCGCGCTACGGGGAGGAGAAGCGCACACCGCCGCCCGCCGAACCCACGGAGGTCTTGGCATGACCCTGCGCCTTTCGCGCTGGAGCGCGCCCTTGATCGCGCTCGCCGTCTCCGCCTGCATGAGCGTACCTACACCGCCTGAGACGGTGGTGCCGCCCGCCGCTGCGGGGCCGTTCGCTGCGCTGCCGGTCGCCTCGATCGAGGCGGTGCCGGACGACTGGTGGCGGCTCTACGACGACCCCCAACTCGACGCGCTGGTGGAGGCAAGCCTTGCCGCCAATGCGGACTTGCGCGTCGCCTACGCCAACCTCGATGGGGCCCGCGCCGCCCTGAAGCAGGCGCAGGCCGCGCGATTGCCGACGACCACGATCGAGAGCGCACTGACGGTCGACGACCCCAGCAATCAGCCCAGCGCCGCCTCGGTCTCGGCCAGCGACTGGGACATCGCGGCGACCGCCAGCTGGGACATCGACTTGTTCGGCCGCCTGCGCGCCGGGGCATTGGCCGCCCGCGCCGATGCCGAGGCGCAGCAGGCCGCGCTGGACGGCGTGCGCGTCGCAGTGGTGGCGGACACCGTTCAGGCCTATGTCGAGTTCTGCGCCGCCACGCGTGCCATGGCTGAGGCTCGGGCCGTCTCCGCCGCGCAGGAACGATCGGTGGCTCTGGTGCGCGAGCAGTTCTCCGCCGGCGAAGTCTCGCCGCTGGAAGTGTCGCAAGTTGCCGCGCTTGCTGCCTCCACCCGCGCCGGGATTGCGCCGTTCGAGGCGGGGCGCTCGAACGCGCTCTACCGCATCGCCGCGCTGCAGGGCCGCCCGCCTGCCGAGGCGCGCACGCTGCCGCTGACCTGCAAGGCCGCGCCGCGCCTCAAGGCTGCCGCGCCCGTGGGCGACGGCACCGCGCTGCTCCTGCGCCGCCCTGACGTGCGCGAGGCGGAGCGCAAGCTGGCCGCCGCCGCCGCCCGCATCGGGGTGGCGCGGGCCGAGTTCTACCCGAGGGTCAATCTCGGCGGAGCGCTTGGCCTGCTCGCGGGCGGGTTCGACGCCGCCGCCTCGCCGCTGATCAGCTGGGCCTTTCCCAACATCGCTCCGGCCCGCGCGAAGATGGCGCAGGCGCGCGCTTCCGAGCAGGCGGCGCTCGCCGGATGGGATGTGGCGATGCTGAAAGCGCTGCGCGAGGTCGAAACCGCACTGGCGGCTTATGACGCCGAAGCGCGCCGCAATCGGGATCTGGGCGAGGCGGCCCTTCAAGCGCGGGCCTATGCCCGCCGTGCCACGGCGCGCGTGCGCTACGGCGATGCGGCGGGCCTGCTCCAGGTCGACGCGGAGCGCACCGTTGCCGCCGCGCGCCTGGCCAAGGTCCAGAGCGATCTGGCCGTGGGGCAGGCGGAAGTCGCCCTGTTCCGCGCGCTCGGAGGCGGCTGGCGCACCGGCCCGCAGGCGCGCTAGGCTGGGCCATGCGAATCCTGATCGTCGAAGATGACGAAGAGACACGGCGCTTCATCGCCAAGGGCCTGGAAGAGGCGGGACATATCGTGGCTTGTGCGCGCGATGGCGCTGACGGCCTGTTCCACGCGACTGACGGCGCGTTCGATGTCATCGTCGTCGATCGCATGCTGCCGGGGCTGGACGGGCTGTCCCTGCTCAAGGCGCTGCGGGCCGCCGGAAACGGCACGCCGGTGCTGATGCTGACCGCGCTCGGCGGGATCGCGGACCGGGTGGACGGTCTGGAAGCCGGGGCCGACGACTACCTCGTGAAGCCCTTCGCCTTTTCCGAGTTGAGCGCGCGCATCAATGCCCTGGGCCGCCGCCCGCAAGTGCGCGTCGATGCGAACCGGCTGATCGTGGGCGAGATCGTGCTCGACCTCGACCGCCGGACGGTGGAGCGCGGGGGGCGGCGCGTGACCCTGCAGCCGCGCGAGTTCACGCTGCTGGCCGAACTGATGCGCAACCCGCGCCGGGTGATGACGCGAACGATGCTGCTCGAACGGGTGTGGGACTTCGACTTCGATCCGAAGACCAATATCGTCGAGACGCACATGAGCCGTCTGCGCTCCAAGCTCAACGCCGGGTTCGACGGCGATGCGATCGAGACCGTGCGCGGCGCGGGCTACATGATGCGGGGCGGCTGATGCTGCGCAAGCCCAGACTATTGCTGCGCCGGCTCTGGCGAACCACGACCGGGCTGGTGGCCATCGTCGGCATCGTCTTCGCGGCGGCCATCCTGGCGATCGGCGCAATATCCTATGAAGTGACGCACGAGGCGCTGGAGCAGCAGCTCGATCACCGCATCGCGGCGGAAACGGCGGGATTGCTGGCCGAGGCCCATCGCCATGGACTGCCCGCAATCGCCGGCGCCATCACCCGCCGCGAGGCTTCGCGGTCCACGGCGAGCCTGGAATACCTGCTGGTCGACCAGACGGGCAGCCGCCTGGCCGGGAGCCTCCAGGCTGACGTTCCTGCCAAGCCGGGCTTCGAGGAGTTCTTCCACTATCGCAAGCCGGGGCAGGACGAGGTCGCCACCGCGCAGGCGCTCACCACGAAAGTCGCGGGCGGCACGCTGGTGGTCGCAGCCGACCGTTCGGGGCTGGACGAGATCGACCGGACGCTGGCGATCCTCTTTGCCGGGGCGCTGGCGGCAATGCTCGTGGTCGGCGCGCTGGCGGCCAGCATCATCGGCTGGCTGACGCAGCGCCGCCTCAGCCGTATCGACGCGACGGCGCAGGCGATCATCGGCGGAGACTTCACGCGCCGCGTCCCGCGCGATGGATCGGGAAGCGAGTTCGACCGGCTGGCCGGCACGCTCAATGCCATGCTCGACCGTATCGAGGGACTGATGGAGAGCCTGCGGCAGGTCTCCAGCGACGTCGCGCATGACTTGCGCACCCCGCTGACGCGGCTCTGCGGCAGCCTGGACCAGGCCGCCGGGGAGCAGGACGAGGCCCTGCGTGCGGAGCGCCTCGACAGCGCGCGTGCCCAGGCGGCGGAACTTCTGGAGATATTCGCCGCCTTGCTGCGCATCGCCGAGATCGAGGGCATGAACGAGCGACTGCCCCGCCAGCGGCTGGACCTCACGGCGCTGCTGGAAAAGATGGCGGAGAGCTACAGGCCCGATTTCGAGGACAGCGGGCACATCCTGCAATGTTGGATCGCGCCGGACTTGTCGGTGCAGGGCGATCACCGGCTTCTGAGCCAGGTCGTGGCCAATCTGCTGGACAATGGCCTCAGTCACACCCCGCCGGGTACGACGGTGGAGCTTTACGCGCGCCCCACGGCAGGCGGCGTCTCGGTGGTCGTCGGGGACGATGGGCCGGGAGCCTCGCAGGCGGATCGGGAGCGACTGTTCAACCGCTTTGCGCGCGGCGAGCAGGCGCGTTCCACGGCCGGGCATGGCCTTGGCCTCAGCATGGTCAAGGCGATCGCGGAGGCGCATGGCGGCTCCGTGTCGATCCTCGACGTACCGGGCTTCGCCGTGGAACTGCGGCTTCCGCGGAAATCCTGAGCCCGCCTCAGAGCGCGTAGTCGGCCACGTAGCCGAGATGGTCTGAAAGCCCGCTCCCGCCATTGCCGAGGCCGAAGGGGACGTCGAAGGCGCGCAGCGTCAGGCGGCCGTTGGCACCGGCGCGGAAGTATTGCTTGTCCTTGGCGCGGCCGAGGATCGCGGCGCGGTCCGGCAGGGTCATGCCCGGCAGGCGGTGCGTAGCGGCTGCCAGGGTCGCCTCGCTGCCGCCCCCGACGATACCGCCGGCGGCGGTCTGGGCTGCGATCCGTGCCTTGTCATGCCCGGTGTTGAAGTCTCCGCCGAAGATCAGGTCGGTGCTGGAAGGGACATTGTCGCGGATGAAGCCGCGCAGGGCGGCAACCTGCCCGAGATAGGCCGCATTCGCCCGCGCGACGCCCACGCCCGAGGCCTTGCGCGAGTTGAGGTGAGTGTCGGCAATGGCGATCGGGTCGTCGCGCCCGGGCACTTTCACCCAGGCGAGCAGCACGCCCTTGGCGGCAAGGCAGTCGAACCCGGCGCAGAGATCGGCGGGGAAGGCCATCTTGCGGGTCTGGACGATGGGGTAGTCGGACAGGATCACCAGTCCGCTGTCCACCCACTTGCCGATCCCTTCTCCCCTGAACCACGAGGCGTGCCCGGCAAAGTCGGTGTCGGAGACTTGCGAACTTACATCGGCGATCTGCGGCCCGATGGCGACATGGGTATAGCCCGCGCCCCGGGCTATGGCCTTGGCTTCGGGGATGAACGCCTCCTGCAGCAGCACGACATGGGGTTGGCGCCCGGCGCTGCGCAGTTCGCCAAGGCGCTTGCCGATCTCCTCCAGCTTGTCGGCGCGGCCATAGGCGGCGGGGAAGGGCAAGCCCTTGACGTTGTAGGTCATGACCGAAAGTTCGTTTTCGGGAAGCGGCCGGGCGTCGCCGGGCACTTCGGACACGGCGGCAGGCGATGCGAGCGGCAGGTTCAGGGCCGCCATCCCGGCCAGGGCAGCAAGGGTCAACAAGCGCAGGCGCTTCACGCGAGATACTCCCACAGGTTCCTGCAATAGACGCCGCGGGCCCGCGTCACCCGCATGGCGAAAGTGCAGGGAAAATGCATGTGCGGTTCCTTTCGATCGGCGGAGTCCCATGGCTGTCCCGGCCTTTGCCCGGACGGCAACAGAGGGAAGCGGCGCGGATGCGCGGAACCAGAACCCTGAGTTTTATCTGCGTGCTGGCAGCGGCGGCGCCGCTGGGGGCCGAGACGCGGGCGATCAAGGTGCAGGGCGCCAATGCCGTGTCGCTGCTGCCCGGCCAGGTCCACTGGACCGCGCAGGACCGCGCGGCCGTCGACCGGGCAAAAGTGATCGACTTCTCCATGGACAAGGGCAATGCGGGCTGGAGTTTCGACTTTCTGTCGCTGCGCTCGCCCCGGCTCGGCGAAGACGCGTGCTGCGCCGCTGCGCGCCATTTCCATGGAGCGCAGGCCGGCATGGAGGCCTGGCATGCGCTGGGCGGCGGCGATGCGATCCGGCTGCGGGCCGATATGGGCAAGGCCAGTCGGCGCGCGCTTTCGGCCGTCGCCTTTGCGGCCAGGTCCAGGGCTGCTTATGCCGACGCGCACGTGACCTGGGATCACGGCGAGCGGCTGGCCATCTCTACCGGATGGTACCGGCAGGGCGGCTGGGGCCGGCGCCGCATGCACCTGGACGTGACGCGCCTGGGTAATGGCGAGGCTGCCGCCGCCAGCGGCTTGCGCGCGGCCGTGCAGCTTGCGGTTGGCGTTTCCGCCCGGTCGGCGCGATCCTGGATGATGCTGGAAGTCCGCGAAGGCAGCCGCGCGGCGTGCCTCGGCACTTGCAGCGGCGGAACGATGCGCCACGCCAGCGAAGCCGGCCTCACTTTCAATTCGTCGTTCTGAGGAGAAAACCATGACTCCATCGGCGCGATCTCGTAATGATCCGATCCAACTGGGAAGGGAGACTGCATTTGCGGAGGGAGGACGAGCGATGACGTCCCAGGGCCAGGAAGTGCCCGCCGATGCGGGTTTGCGCCAGCTATGCCTGGCACTCCGCCCCGAACTGCGCCGCTTCCTGCTGGCGCGGCGCTTGAGCGAGGCGGATGCCGAAGACCTTCTGCAGGACCTGTTCCTGCGCGTGGAGACCAGCGCGACCGGCCCGGTTCGCTCGCCCAGGGCCTATCTCTACCAGATGCTGAACAACATGGCGCACACCCGCCGCCGCACCGAAGCGCGGCAGCAGGCGCGCGATGCGGACTGGCTGGATGCGCCAGCGAGAATGGGGGCAAGAACGGGGGCGGGAACGGGGTCGGGATCGGCCGGCGCTGAGACGGAAATGCCCGATCTGGCGCCCGACCCCGAAACGACGCTGCTGGCGCGCGACCATCTGGCGCGGGTAGAGGCGCGGCTCGGCCAACTGCCCGAGCGGACCGCCCATGTCTTCCGGCAGTACCGGATCGAAGGCGTTTCCCAGAAGCTGATCGCCCGGGATCTGGGCATAAGCCTCAGCGCGGTCGAAAAACATCTCCAGAGGGCATACAGTGCAGTGCTCGAAATACGCAGCCGGCTGGATGCGGACGTGGCAGGCCAGACAGGAGGCACCGATGCAAGGGCTCGCTGAGAACACCATGCGCGAGGAAGCGATCGCCTGGCATCTGAAGCTGAACGACGGTTCGGACGCGGACTGGGACGGGTTCACCAGCTGGCTCGAACGCGATCCCCGCCACAACGACATCTACGAAGCTGTCTGCGATGCCGATCTGGCGCTCGAACCCGCGGTGGCAATTGCGCGCGTGGAGCCCGCGGAAGCGGAAACAGAATCTCTGGCGGAAGTCTTCGAAGTGCATCGTCCGCGCCGCTGGATGTGGCCGGCCGTGGCCGCCTCCGTGGCTTTCGCGGCGCTCGGCAGCTGGGCGGTGATCGGCAGCCTTGGAAGCGCCTATACCGTGCAGACCGCACCGGGCGAGACGCGGACATTCGCGCTGTCTGACGGCACAAGGATCGTGCTCAACGGCGCCACCGAGATCGTGCTCGACAAGTCCGACCCGCGCGTGGCCCAGCTCAAGACCGGGGAGGCGCAGTTCACGGTGCATCATGACGCCGCGCGTCCCTTCACGCTGACGGTGGGCGAGCAGCGCATCGTCGACGTGGGAACCTTGTTCAACGTGCGCAGCGGCAAGGGCGCGCTGCGCGTCGAAGTGGCGGAAGGCGCGGTGCGGTTCGAGGACGGCATGACCCGGCTCCGCCTCAATGCCGGGGACACGCTGGAGGCGGCGGGCGGGCGTATCGTCGAAGGCGCGAAGCCGGTCGGGGAGATCGGCGGCTGGACGCGGGGACGGCTGGTCTACCGCGATGTCTCGCTGGTGGACGTGGCGGCGGACATCACGCGGGCCAGGGGCATGTCGATAGAGATCGGTCCCGAGCTTGCGGATCGTCGTTTTTCCGGTGTCATTCAGCTTGATGGGGGCGATGCGGCCCTGCAAAAGCGCATGGAAACCCTGCTGGACGTGAAGGTGACGGCAACTGCCGATGGTTGGTCGATTTCGCGTTGATGGCTTTGGGGGAACCTGTCTTGCAGCTGCGGCGGCCCTTGCTGCCCCGGTGCCTGTGCCGGTCTATGCCCAGACGCGCGCCGTACAGGCCTTTGCGGTTCCATCGGGACGGTTGTCCGACGCGCTGATCGCGCTGTCGGAGCAGGCCGGGATCTCGATCGCGATTGGCGATCCGCGGCTCGATGCCTTGCCCACGCGCGGGGTCAGGGGACGCTACGAGGTGTCCGAGGCGCTGCGCCGGGTGCTGGAAGGCAGCGGCTACGGATTCGTCTTCGTGAATGCGCGGACCGTGCGGTTGGTGAAACAGGCGCCGGTTCGGCCGCGCCGGTCTGGCGCGGCATCTTCGCCGCCTCTGCGTTCGCCTTCGCGCCCAACGCCTCCGCTGGAAGGTTCCGGTCCCGACATCGTCGTCACCGCGACCAAGCAGCGTCTTGGCCTGCTGTCCTACCCGGCGAGCATCTCGGTGGTTCAGCCGGAGCGTAGCGAACTGGCGCGCGCGGGCGGGGAGGGCACCGGTTTCATCCTCGGCAAGTTGCCGCAGCTGTCCTCGACCAACCTCGGGCCGGGGCGCAACAAGGTGTTCATCCGCGGCATTGCCGACAGCAGTTTCAATGGCTCCAGCCAGGCCACGATCAGCCAGTACCTCGGCGAGACGCGCCTGATCTACAGCGCGCCCGACCCCGATCTTGCGCTGTACGACGTCGCGCAGGTGGAAGTGCTGGAAGGGCCGCAGGGCACGCTCTACGGCGCGGGCACGCTGGGCGGGATCATCCGCATCGTGCCCAATGCCCCCGATCCGAAAGCTTGGCGGGTCAATCTATCGGGCGGGCTGCGCGCGACGCAGGACGGCGCCCCGGGCGGGGATGCCGTGGCCACCGTCAACCTGCCGCTCGTGGAAGGCCAGCTCGCGCTCAGGGCCGTGGTCTACCAGAGTATCGAGGGCGGCTACATCGACGACGCCGAGCGGGGCCTGAAGGACATCAACCGCAACAAGACCTCGGGCTTCCGGGCAGCCTTGCGCTGGCAGCCGGACCAGGCCTGGACGGTCGATCTCTCGGCGCTGAGCCAGGACATAGGCTCGCGCGATGGGCAATATACCCTGCGCGGAGAACCCGACCTGATCCGCCGCTCCGCCATCGCCCAGCCGTTCGACAACGACTACCGCCTGACCGACGTGACGCTGCGGCGCGACTGGGGCGGTCTCCAGTTCCTGTCCTCGACCGGATATGCCGATCACTCGATCGATTCCACGTTCGATGCCACACGCTCCGGCGCCGGCAGTCCGGCCGAATTCACTGAGGAGATCAAGGTGCGCCTGCTCTCCCACGAGACCCGGCTCTCCGGGGAATGGGGCGGTTCCGGCACCTGGCTTGGCGGCGTGAGCCTGGTGCACAACGACGACCGCGTGGCGCGCAGGCTGGGCACCCCCGGCGCGCCCGATCTGCTGACCAGCCTTTCGAATACCACGCTCGACCTTGCCGCGTTCGGAGAGGCAGGCGTGCCGGTGATGCGCGATCTGGTGCTGACGGTGGGCGGGCGGCTGAGTTATGTGCGCCAGACCAGCCAGTTCACCGGGCAGATGGCCTCGGAGGACTATGAGCCGGCGCGGACCCAGAGACGTTTCCTGCCGTCCGCGGCGCTTTCGTGGACGGCGCGGCCGGGCCTGCTCGTTTACGGGCGTTTCCAGCAGGGCTATCGGCCCGGCGGGCTTCAGGTATCCGGCTCCTCGAACTCGCAGTCGGCCGAGCGTTTCGGTGCGGACCGCATCAGCACGCTCGAAGGGGGGCTGCGGTTCGGCATGGACGAGGGATCGCGCCTGTCGGGCAGCATCGCGGCGTCGCTCGCGCAGTGGCGCGACGTTCAGGCAGACCTCGTGGGTCTGGACGGGCTGCCCTATATCGCCAACATCGGCTCCGGCCGGGTCCGCAACCTGGCATTCTCGCTGGCCTGGCACCCCCGCGACTTCCTTTCTTTCGAAGCGGCCGGCTTCCTCAATTCCAGCGACCTCTCGAAGCCGGCCCCCGACTTCGCCGATGCCACCGACCGCGACTTGCCCAACATCGCCGACGAGGGGTGGCGGCTGGCCGGCAAGTACGACCGGCAGATGGGCTGGGCTCGCCTGACGGTCGACGCCGCCGTGCGCTATGTCGGCCATTCGAAGCTGGCCATCCGCGCGCCGTTCGCGCTGGGGCAGGGGCGCTACTACGATGTCTCCACCGGCGCCCGCCTGGGCTTCGGCAAGTGGGGCATGTCGCTCGATCTCGACAATGTGCTGAACACCCGCGCCAACACGTTTGCTTTCGGCAATCCCTTTACCGTTGCGGACGGCCTGCAGCAGACCCCGATGCGTCCGCGCTCCATCAGGATCGGAATCGATGCCAGTTTCTGAAAGACGCCTGCTCGTCTCCATCCACGATGTCGCGCCCTGTTTCGAAAGCGAGGTCGACCGGCTGGCGGACCTGATCGATGCGCGGCTGGGACCGGCGCGCTATGCCATGCTGGTCGTGCCGGACCACTGGGGCCGCGCGCCGCTGGCGCAGGCACCGGCGTTCCAGGCGCGGCTGCGCGGCTGGGCGGAGCGAGGCGTGGAGATGTTCGTCCATGGCTGGTTCCACCGCGACAGTTCGCGGCATCAGGGCGCTGCTGGCTTCAAGGCGCGCCACATGACGGCCGGCGAAGGGGAGTTTCTGGGACTCTCCCATGCCGATGCGCTGCAGCGGATGGCGGACGGCAAGGCGCTGATCGAGGATGTGATCGGCAGGCCCGCGGCGGGCTTCATCGCGCCGGCGTGGCTTTATGGACCCGGCGCCATGCAGGCGCTTGCGGAATGCGGGTTCCCGCTGGCGGAGGACCACTTCCGCGTCTGGCGGCCGGGTCATGAGGACAAGCCGCTGGCGAAAGGCCCGGTGGTGACCTGGGCATCGCGCAGCACGATGCGCACGGCATCCTCGCTGGCCTTCGCCGCTCTGGCCCGGCCCGCGCTCCAGCCGCTGAAGACCCTTCGGCTGGCGGTCCATCCCGGGGACGTGACCAAGCCCTCCATCGTCGGAAGCGTGGATGCCACGCTCCGCGCCTTTTCCCGCCGCCACGTTCCCGGCCGCTACGCCGACCTCATCGAATAAATCCTGTTTTACCGCACCGGGATGGTGCGGGTCTTGCCGGGGCGCGGAGTCCCATGGGCATGACAGTGCCCCTTCGGATCGCAATACCCATCCACAGCTTCGAACCCGGCGGTGTCGAGCGCGTGGCACTGGGCCTGGCTGAGCACTGGCAGCAGACCGGCCATCAGGTGATGATCGTGCTGGGACGGGACGAAGGACTCGATCGCGGCCGGGCCTCGCCCAGCCTTGCCTACCGGATCCGTTCCAGCCGCGTGCCCACCGCGCGGTTCGAGACGCTCTGGATGATCTGGTGCTTCCTTCTGGCCCTTTCCCGCGAACGGGTGGACGTGATCTTCTGCCCCGGAAACACTTACGCGGTGGTCTGCTTCGCGATGTCGCTGCTGCTGGGTGAGCGCTGCCCGCCGATCGTCTGCAAGATCAGCAACGATCTGGTGCGGCGCGACACGTCGCCGCTGCACCGCGTGCTCTATCGCGGCTGGCTGCGCGCCCAGGGCATGGTCTTCGACCGCTTCGTGGCCCTGGCCGAGCCGATGCATGACGAGATCGTCGACCGGCTGGGCGTGGGCGCGCACCGGGTGGTGACGATCCACGATCCGGCCATGACCCGGCACCGCTTCGATGGCCTCGCCGCGATCCCGCGCCCTGGCAGGAGCCGCCATCGCTACCGTTTCCTGGCCCTGTCGCGGCTCGTTCCCCAAAAGAACCTCGAAGTCATGCTGCGCGCCTTTGCTGCCGGTTTTCGGCCGGGAGACGCGCTGACGATCGTGGGCGACGGGCCGGAACTGACCCGCCTGCAAACGCTCGCGCGCCGTCTTGCCGTCGAGGATCGGGTTCACTTTCCGGGCCATGTCACAGACCCGGACCCCTATCTCCGCGACGCCGATTGCCTGCTCCTGTCCTCCGATTACGAAGGTGTTCCGGCGGCCGTGCTGGAGGCGATCGCGGCTGGCCTGCAGATCGTGGCGACCGATTGCTCTTCCAGCATGGACCTGCTTGCCGGGCAGGGCACGCGGGCGACTCTCGTGCCGGTGCGGGACATCGACGCGCTGGCAAGGGCGATTGCCCAGGCCGATCGCCTGCCCCGGCCCGACCCCGCCCAGCGCCAGTATGCAGCCCGCTTTACCGTGGAGTCCGCCGCCGGTGCCTATGTCGCGGCGATGCGCCGGGCGATCGTCTCGGCGCGGCAGATCCGCATGCTGACGGGCGTTCCCACTCACCGATAGTCGCACTTTGCGCCTCCCGCACATCCCTCTTCATCCCTGAGGAAATACCCAGTGCCACAGCCGGCCTCCCTCCTGTCCGCGGCGCCGACCGGCGACCCCGGTTCCCCGCGCCCGATCGTCACGCTGCGCGCCCAGGACACCTTTTCCTGGAAACGCGGCACCTCGTTGGTGCCGGTGCTGTTCTCGATCCTGATCGCGCTGGGCGTGATCCTGGAACTGCGCGGCATGGACATGGCGAAGATCCTGGCCATGGTGCCGCGCGACGGTGGGTTCTGGTTCGTTTTCGCGGTGAGCTACCTGGCCGGCCCCGCGAGCGAATGGGTGATCTATCGCCGGCTCTGGCAGCTTCCCGTCGAGGGTTTCGCCGCGTTGCTGCGCAAGCTGGTCTGCAACGAACTGCTGCTGGGCTACCTTGGCGAGGCCTATTTCTACACTTGGGCACGGCGGCGCAGCGCCATGACGGCGGCGCCGTTCGGGGCGATCAAGGACGTGTCGATCCTCTCGGCGATGATCGGCAACGGGGTCACGCTGGTGCTGCTGGTCGCGCTGTGGCCCTTCGTCGGGTCCACGAGCATCGGGCTGGAGAACCGCACCGGGCTGCTTTCGCTTTCCGTGGTGCTCGCCACTTCGATCCTGGCGATGGCGTTCCGGCGCCGGATTTTTTCACTGGGGGCCGAGGTGCTGGGCTTCATCACCGTGATGCACCTGCTGCGCATCATCGTGACCACGATCCTCTCGGCGGTGCTCTGGCACATGGTCCTGCCGGGCGTTCCGGTGACCTGGTGGCTGCTGCTCGCCACGCTGCGACTGCTGATCTCCCGCCTGCCGTTCATCCCGAACAAGGACGTGGTCTTCGCCGGGGTCGCGGTCTTCACCCTTGGCCACGAGACGGACATCGCGGCGCTCATGACGATGATGGCCTCGGCGATCCTGCTGGTCCATCTGCTGCTGGGGCTGGGACTGGTGTTGTACGACCTGGCGCGCCGGGTGGTCCGCCCGTGAGGTTGGGCGGCGCCGTGATCCTGGCAGCACTGACCGCGGCCGCGGCGCCGATGCCGTCCTCGCCGGATCTCGGGAAGAAGGAAGGGCAGTGCCGAACGGGCGAGCACGGCCCGGCGCTGCTGGTCAGCGTCGCGGGGCTGAAAGACCGCGAGGGGAACCTGAAGCTGGAGGTCTATCCCGCAACCGACACGGACTTCCTGGCGGATGACAACCTCCTGCTGGCAGCGGGCAAAGTGTTTCGCCGGGTCGAAGTTCCCGTGCCCGGCGCCGGTCCCGTGGAACTGTGCATCCGCCTGCCGGGGCCGGGAACCTATGCCGCTTCCCTGCTTCACGACCGCGACGGCAACCGCAAGTTCGGCTGGAGGGTGGACGGCATCGGCTTCTCGTCCAACCCGAAGCTCGGCTGGAGCAAGCCCAAGGCCGCCAAGGTCGCCTTCGCGGCAGGGCCCGGGCTGACGCGGCTGTCGATCGTGATGAACTACCGCAGCGGCCTGGGTGTCGCGCCTCTCAGGTAAAGGACCGATTTCCTTGAAGATCGTCGACGT
This sequence comes from Novosphingobium sp. YAF33, assembly GCF_052113265.1. NCBI lineage: Bacteria > Pseudomonadati > Pseudomonadota > Alphaproteobacteria > Sphingomonadales > Sphingomonadaceae > Novosphingobium > Novosphingobium sp. YAF33. The sequence continues at coordinate 166,488 of NZ_JBFRCW010000002.1, read as the reverse complement.
TTGCGCTTTCTACAGTCCCCGGGGCGGCGGTGTCCGCACCTATATCGAACAGAAACTGCGGATCGGCTCTCAGCTTGGCCATGAGATCGTCGTGATCGTTCCGGGCGAGACCCGTTCGATCACCGAGCGCGGCCCCGGCGCACGGATCGTCACCCTGCCGTCACCCCGCTTTCCGCTCGACCGGAAGTACGGCTATTTCGCCGACGAACCGGCGCTGCACGATGCCTTGAGCGCCGAGCATCCCGATGTCGTCGAAGTCTCTTCGCCCTGGCGCAGCCCGGCGATGGTGGCCCGCTGGCGGGGTAGCGCGCGTCGCAGCCTGGTGATGCATGCCGATCCGCTTTCCGCTTATGCCTATCGGTGGTTCGCGCCGGTGCTGTCGCGGCCCTCGATCGATCGCAGCTTCGAACGCTACTGGGAACACCTGCGCTATCTGGGCGGGGCCTTCGACATGACGGTCTGCGCAAACCGGGATCTGGCCCGGCGGCTCGTGGAAGGCGGGGTGGCCGGGGTGCGCGTTCATCCGCTGGGCGTCGAAACCGGCGTATTCTCCGCCGCGCACCGCGATTCCGGCCTGCGGGCGAGATTGCTGAACCTCTGCGGGCTGGGCGCGGATGCCCTCCTGCTGGTGGCGGCGGGGCGGCTGGCCCCCGAAAAGCGCTGGCCGATGGTGATAAACGCCGTCGCCGCCGCCAGCCTGCACCGGCCCGTGGGCCTGGTCCTGCTGGGAGAAGGGCGTGAGAAGCGCGCGATCCGGGCGGCCATCGGCGGCAATCCGCATATCCGCCTGTTCGAGCCCGAGCGCGACCGTACCGCTTTCGCGGCTATCCTGGCGAGCGCCGATGCCGTGGTTCATGGCTGCGAAGCCGAAACCTTCTGCATGGTGGCGGCGGAAGCCAGGGCCAGCGGCACCTTCGTGATCGTTCCCGATGCCGGGGGCGCCGCCGACCACGCGCGCGGCGGCGCCGGACTGACCTACAAGGCGGGCAACATGTTCTCGCTCACCAACGCGATCCGGACTGTCGGCGCGGGGGCCGTCCATCGCCGGAACGCGGGCGATGTCGTGAGCAACGTGGAGCATTTCGAGCGTCTTTTCGCCGACTACGGCCACATGGTTCGCCGTTCGCAGGTAGCCTGAACGCCGCTCACTCGGCGCTCCCGATCCGTTTCGGGATCAGTCCCGCCGGGGAAGCGTGAGCCGGACCAGTACGGGCATCGCCAGCAGGACCAGCGGATACTGGAGCAGCAGGCCCGCGATGATCGCGATCGCCAGCGGCTGCTGGATGCCGGACCCTTGCCCGATCGCGAAAGCGAGCGGCAGCAGGGTGAGGATCGCGGCCAGCGTGGTCATGGTGATCGGGCGCAGGCGGTTGCGGCTGGCCTCCCGCGCCGCCTGTGCGGGCGGCATGCTGCGCGACAGTTCCTCGAACTCCGAGACGTAGAAGATCGCCATCTCCGTGCCGATGCCGATGATCATCGTCATGCCCATCAGCGCCGTGATGTTGAGGTCCACGCCTGCCAGCCACAAGGCGGTGAACACGGCCGTGGTGGAGAGCAGCGAGCAGCCGATGATGATGACGGGAAGCCAGAACCGGCGGTAGAGGACCAGCAGCAGCACCAGTTCCGCCACCAGCGCGGCGGCGAAGACCTTGATGAGGCCGGAGAAGGCGATCTGCTGCTGCTGGTAGAGGCCGCCAAGCTCATAGCGCACGCCGGGGCTCAGGGTGCCGGGCCTTTCGAGCGCGGCCTGGACATCGCCCACGGCCGCGCCGATGCCCCGGCCCTGGATGCGGCCGGTGACGGCGATCATCGGTTCGAGGTTCTCGCGCCCGATCTGCGGCTGTCCGGTGACCGGCTGGATAGTCGCCACCCGCGCGAGCGGGAAGATGTGGCCGTCGGTAGCGCGGATCGGCAGCTGGGCGAGGCCGGTCTCGCTGATCGTCGTCGCATCCGGCAGGCGCACCCGCACGTCCACGGCCTTGTTCGGCTGTGCCAGTGTCGTCGCCACGGTGCCGGTCAGCGCGGTGGAGAGCTGCGTTTCCACATCGGCGGGGGCCACGCCCTCGATACCGGCACGAACCGGATCGACGTGGACGTCGAGCGCATCGCCGGCAAGCTGCACACCGTCGTTCACTTCCACGACGCCGGAAACCTTGCCCACCAGAGCCGCGACTTTCTGGGCTTCGGCTTCCAGGATCGTCGGGTCGGAAGCATAGAGCTTCACTTCGATCGGCTGCGGCACGGCGGTCAGATCGCCGATCAGGTCCTCGATCAATTGCGCGACCTCGATCTGCACGCCGGGCACCTTGCGCGCGATATCGTCGGCAACGGCGGCGGCGATCTCTTCCGTCGGCCGGCTGTGATCGGGTTTGAGGCGCACGAAGTAATCGCCGTGGTAGCTCTGGCCCAGGTCGCCGCCCAGACCGGTGCCGAGACGCCGGGAGAACGTGAGGACTTCGGGATTGGCATGCAGCATCGCGTCGATCTGGCCGATCTGGCGGCCGCTTTCGTCGAGCGACGTCCCGGCGGCGGTGTAATAGTCCATGACGAAGCCGCCTTCGTCGACCTTGGGCATGAAGCCGGTGGGAACGTTGGAATATCCGATGTAGCCGATGGCGAGCAAGGGCACGGCGATTGCCGCGAGCAGCCAGGGGCGGGCGGTCAGGCGGTCCAGCGTGCGGTCGTGGACGCGGGCGACGGTGCCTTCGCCCGGCCCGTCCGGATGACTTTCACCGGGGTCGCGCCAGGTGTCGAAGTCGACCAGTCGGCGCACCAGGATCGGCACCACGAAAGCGGTCATGGCCCAGGAGATCGCCAGCGCCGCGGCCATCGTCACCGAGAGCGCCTTGGAGAAGGCGCCGGTTACGCCGGTCAGGAAGGACAGTGGCAGGAAGACGATCAGGGTGGCCATGCTCGATCCGGTGAGCGGCGCCAGGAATTCGCGCGCGGCGGGCGTCACAGCCAGGTTTCCCGCGGGTCTTCCGTCCGGGCCGATGGCCCCGGCACGACGGGCGATGTGCTCGACCATGACGATGACGTCGTCGATCAGCAGGCCCACGGCCGCCGCGATGCCGCCCAGGGTCATGATGTTGAAGCTCATGCCGAGCATGCTCAGCACCAGCACGGTGGCGGCGAGCGTCGCCGGAACGACGATGACGGCAACCAGCGTCACGCGCCAGCTGCGCAGGAACCACAGCAGTACCAGCCCTGCCAGTACCAGACCGATCAGCACCGCATCGCGGACGCTGGACACCGACTGCGTGACGAGCTGGCTCTGGTCGTACCAGTTCACCAGCTTGACGCCCGGCGGCAGCTTGAGGCCCGCAAGCTTCTGTTCGACCTGCTGCGCGATCCGGACCGCGTTGCCGTCGGGCTGCTCGTAGATGTTGAAGAGCACGGCGGGCCGGCCGTCCTCGACGATGCGCTGCCACACCGGAACGGCGCCGTCCTGCACGGTCGCCACGTCGCGGACGCGCACCACGCCCGCACTCTCCGCCTTGACGACGATGTCGCCCACTTGCGCTGCGCTGGCGACGCTGCGATCGGCGATGACGAGCGACAGTCGCCCCCGATCCTGCACCTGACCCACCGCGCTCAGCACGTTGCCGTTGCGGATCGCTGCGGCAAGATCCGTCATCGACAGGCCGTAGCCGGCCAGGCGGTGCGGATCGGCGAGGACCTGCACTTCCGAGGTGTCGCCGCCCTGCACGCCGATGCGCGCGAGACCGGTGATGGAAGAGAGCAGCGGCGTGATCTGATACCGGGCAAAGTCCTGCAGGGCTGCCGGGTCCGCGCTGTCGGATACCAGCGCGTAAGAGATGATGGGGAATACCGTGGGATCCATCCGCCGCACGTCGTACTGCGTGCCGGAGGGAAGCGAGGGAAGGGTGCGGCCCACCGCCGTGTCGACCAGCAGGGTGCTGGCGATCATGTCGCGGCCCCAGCCGAAATCGACCGAGATCTGAGCCGAGCCGCGGCTCGTTTCCGAGCGCACGTTCTGCACGCCGGGGATGGCGCGGATGGCTTCTTCGACCGGACGCGTGACGGTCAGGGCGGTCTGGTCTGCTGGGCGGCTTCCGGAATCGAGGTCGACGACCACGCGGGGGAACGAGACTTGCGGAAACAGCCCGATCGGCAGCGACAGGGCCGCAACGATCCCGGCAAGCGCCATCGCCAGCGCGACGAGGATGATGGCGCGCGACTGGGTGCGCAGCAGTTTCTCGATCATCGGTTGTTCCGGCGCACGGCGTCGCCATCGCTGATCTGGTAGGCGCCCTCGACGATCACGGGCTTGCCGCTATCGAGCGCGCCCTGGACCACGTCGCCTTCGTCGGACGCGAGCGTGATCTGCACCGGCACCGCCTTGGCCTTGCCGCCCGCGATCTGGAAAACACGCGCGGGCCCGCCCGCCGTGACGACTGCCTTGTGCGGCACGACCCAGCCACGGACTGCGCCGGTCTCGATCGCGACCTGCATGGACTCGCCGGGCAGCAGGCTGCCAGCGGGAAAGCCAAGGTCGACATCGACGAGCCGGCTTACCGGATTCAGCGCGCTGTCTACGCGGACGACCTTGCCGCGCACCGGACCTCCGCCCGAGAGGCGCCTGAGACTGGCGGCCTGACCTGCCGCGATGCCTGCGCGCTGGGCCGGGTCCACGCCGACGGTGACGACGATGTCGCCCGCTTTCGCGAGGGTGAGGATCGCCGCGCCCGCCTGGGTGCGATCGCCCTGGGTAACGGCGACGGCGGTGACGATGCCGTCGAACGGCGAGACCACCGCATGGATGGGCTTGCCCGCACCGTCCGCCTGCAATGCTGCCAGCGCGGTCTGCGCGTCGGTGACGGCCTTGGTCGCCTGGGTCAGCTGGTCCTGCGTCGCGAGCTGCTGCGACAGGAGCTGCGCGGTGGAAGCCTCCTGCTTGCGCGTGGCGGCGAGCGCGCTGGCCGCCTGGAGATAGCTGCTGCGCGATGCCGGCGCGGTGACGAAAGTCGCGAGGTTCTGCCCCGCGCGCACCGCCATGCCCGGAGCCACGGCCAGCGCGGTGACCTGCCCCGGCTGCGCTTCGCTCAAAGTCACGGTGCCATCAAGCGCGGGGCTGACGGTACCGTAAGCCACGACGGTTGCGGGCAGAGCGCCCTGTCGGGCAGCGACGACGCTCACGAGCGCGCTTGCCGCGGGCTGGGAACTGGTGTCGGGATCGGTCGCGGTCGAGCCGCAACCGGCCAGGAGCGCCGCAAAAGGCCATGCGAGCAGGGCCCTCATCGGGCACCTGCCGGGGCGTCCTGCAAGGGGGCAAGCCCCGGCAATCCGGATCCGACAAGCGTCTGGATCGCGATCTGGCGATCGAGCAGGGCCAGCTCCAGCGTCATGATTTCCTGTTCCTTGGCAAAGCGGTTCGTGACGAGATCGAGATAGCTGCGCTCGTCGAGGTTGGAGGCGCCGAAGGCGGCCTGCGCGCGGTCTGCGGAAAGGCGGACGGCGGGCAGATCGCGCCGTGCCCTCGCCAGTTGGGCGGAGAGCTGCTCGTACTGGCGAAGCAGGGCGCCCAGGGTGCCGACGGCTGCGGCCAGCCGGGCGTCGTAGCCTGCATGCAATTGCTCCCGCGTCGCCCGGGCGACGGCGATGGCGCCTTGGCCGCGGTCGAAGATCGGCAGGCCGATCTGGATGTCGGGACCGCCATTGATGACTTTGGCGTTGTCGCTGGACAAGCTGCCACCAAGGATGAGGTCTGGGAACTGGGACTGGATGGCCTGGCGCACTTGTTCGTCCGCAGCGGCATAGCCCATGCGCAGCGCCACGAGATCCGGCCGCCGGTCGGGCAGAGTGGCGATCTGGCCGCGCACTTCCTCCGGATCGAAAGGCGGCAGGTCGGGCTGCCGGGCGAGCGGCACGATCACGTCGGGCGCGAGGCCGAGCAGCGCGTCGAGCTGGTGCATGAGGGCAAGTTGCTGCTGGTCGAGCGCATCGAGGGCAGACCGCGCCGCCTGCAGCGCGACACGGTCCGGCGCGACCGTGAGCAAGGTGACGCGGTGCGCGGCCAGCGCACCTTCCAGCTTCGCGCCGCGGTCGGCAAGGAGCTGGTACGCGGCCAGGTAGCTCTGCCGGCTGCGCGCGCCGACGATGAGGTCGGTGGCGATCTGCCGCGCCTGCCCGGCGACCTGCCACTCCTGCCAGACCACGTCGGCATCGATTTGCCGCTCGCTGGCGAGCGCAGCGCGTTTGCGCGACTTGTAAGTGAGGATGCTTTTGATGTCCTGCGCAATGCCCAGGTTCCAGGCCGGGACGCTGCCCGCGCCCGAGAGCAGCGGCAAGAGGGCGCCGCTCAGCGAGGGGTTGGCGAGAAGGCCTGCCTGCGTGGTCTGTCCGGCAGCGATGCCGCGCTGGAGCCGCAGCGCCTTGAGATCGGGATTATGGGCGAGCGCCAGCGTCACCACCTGCTCCACGGTGAGCGGTGCCTGCTGGTCTGCGATGTCGAGAGTCGCGGCGAGGGGGGCGGCCGTCGAGAGCGGCAAGGGCGTATAGTGCGCGCAGCCCGAGAGAGCGACGGCGAGCGAGATAGCCGTAAAATGACGGGAACGGTTTCTTGCCATGCCTCGAGGCTGTCTTTCCAAGATCGCGGGGAGGGCCGGCAGATCTGTTCCGCCGGGGCCCGATCCGAGGACGATAGGCGCGGCAACCTTCGCCGAAGATGATCCGAACATTGATTTTTGCCAACTTGCGGACGCAGCGGATGTCGAGGCAAAAGGGCCTGATGAAGATCCTGCTGCTTGAGGATGACGAGGCCACCAGAACGCATCTGGAGCGCGTGCTGGGTGCGGCCGGGCATGTGGTGGATACGTGCACCAGCGGCCAGGACGCGATCTTCCTGGCTTCCACCGGCGACCACGGCGTGCTCATCCTGGACCGGATGGTGCCGGGGCTGGACGGTCTGGGAGCGCTGAAGGCCCTTCGCGCCATGGGTGTGCGGACGCCGGCGCTGTTCCTGACGGCGATGAACGGCGTGGAGGACCGGGTGGAGGGCCTTGAAGGCGGCGCGGACGACTATCTGGCCAAGCCCTTCGCCGCCAGCGAGCTGCTGGCGCGGGTCAATGCTCTGGCCCGGCGGCCGCCTATCGTCGAGACGCAGACCGTACTGACCATCGAGGATCTGCAGCTGGACCGCATCAAGCGCACCGTGACGCGCGGGGGCATGCGCATCGACATGCAGGCGCAGGAACTGAAGCTGCTGGAATATCTGATGCTTCACGCCGGAGAAGTCGTGACCCGCACGATGCTTCTCGAAAACGTCTGGTCGTTCCATTTCGACCCCAGGACCAATGTCATCGAAAGCCACATGAGTCGGCTGCGGGGCAAAGTCGATCGCGGGTTCGGCAAGGAGTTGATCCAGACGGTGCGCGGGGCGGGATACCGTATCGATGGCGGGTGACACCGCGCGATCGGGGGCCACACGCAGCGCCGCGTTCCGCTTCGCCCTGCTGCTGGCAGCCGTCTTCGCCATCGGCTCGGCGGCTTTGCTGGTGGTCGTGCAGCAGCAGATCGGCCGATACGCGGTCGAGGCGACGAACGGCGGGATCGGCGCGGAGATGACCGTGCTGAAAGGCGAATATGTCCAGCTCGGCCGATCGGGACTGACCGATGCGATGGCGCGCCACGCCGGTGTCCGGCCCGAGGCGCCCTATCGCTATCTGCTGCTGGGCGCCGATGGTCGCCGGCTGTTCGGCGACCTTCCCATGTCTGTCGCGCGCAAGGGCTGGGGCATGGTGGAAGTGACCGAGCCGGCGCCCGGCGGCCGGGGGATCCGAAAGGAGAGCATGACGACGCTGGGCGCGCCGCTGTCCGATGGACTGACGCTGATCGTGGCGAGCGACAATTACGACGTGCAGATGCTGCGCCGGCGGCTGGGCCGCTTCACCTTCCTCAGCGGGCTGGGTATCACGCTGTTCGCCCTGCTGGGCGGGTACCTGACCGGGCGGTTGTTTCTGCGGCGTCTCGCCCGGGTGAACCGCGCGGTGGATCGGATCATCGAAGGCGATCGTGCCGAGCGCCTGCCGATGATCGGCCTGGCTCCCGAATTCGACGAACTGACGCACAACCTCAATCGCATGCTGGAGCGCAACGCCGCCGCGATGGAAGCGCTGCGGCAGGTCTCCACCGACATCGCGCACGACTTGCGCACGCCCCTCAGCCGCCTGCACCAGCGCCTCGAACAGATGCAGGACGGTCCCGCGGTCGAACCGGCGATGATCGACGATGCGCTCGCCCAGACGAGCGGCATTCTCGCGACGTTTCAGGCGCTGCTGCGGATCGGCTCGTTGGAAGGAGGGGTGGGGCGCAGGCGCTTTGCCCAAGTCGACCTCAGCGAGTTGATGGACCGCATCCACCAGGCCTATGCGCCGGTCGCGGAAGATGCCGGCCAGACCTTTCACGCGGACCATGCGCCCGGCGTGATCGTGGAGGGCGACAGCGAACTGCTCGCGCAGCTTTTCACCAACCTGATCGAGAACGCGATCGTCCATGCCGGTGCCGGATCGATCATCCGATCGCGCGTGGCGATCGTCGATGGACGCGCCGTGGCCACGATCAGCGACAATGGCGCCGGGATTCCAGCGGAGGAGCGGGAAAACGTCTTTCGCCGCTTCTACAGGCTCGATGCCAGCCGGCACACACCGGGGTCGGGACTGGGCCTCGCGCTGGTTTCCGCGATTGCGGGATTGCACGGGGCGGACCACGCCATTCCCGACACGGACATCGGCCTCACCGTGCGGATCGCATTCCGGAAAACACCCACGGAAAGCTAGGCCAGACCCGCCTGGCCGCCTCGCCTGACAGCACATCGGCCTGCTTTCGGTGGAAAGCAGGCCGATGGCGTGACGATGACGGTGAGGTCAGTACTTCACGTTGAGCGTCAGGATGGCCGTGCGACCGGCTGCCTGGCTGGCGTAATGCGCGGTATAGGCCTTGTCGTAATAGAGCTTGTTGAAGACATTCTGCACGTTGACCTGGACCTGCGCCATCTCGTTGATCTTGAACGAGGCATTGGCATCGAAGCGCCAGTAGCTGGGGACCATGCGGGCCAGCGTGCGCGGCAGGACGAGCTGGCCATTGGTGATGGTGCGCGCGCCGACTTCCTGGATGCCGCCATAGACCTTGCTCATGTAGATGGCGCCGCCGCCTACGGTGAACTGCGAGGTCACGTTGTAGTTGGTGAAGGCGGTTAAGCTGTGCTTCGGCGTGTTCGGGAACGGCGTGCCGGTGTTGACCGAGGGCCCGAAGGTCGTGACGCTCTGGCCGGTGACGGTGTCGATGGCCGTCGTGGTGGTGATGCCGCCGTCGACGATTTTCGCGTCCATGTAGGTATAGCCGCCGAAGACGTTCCACTGCGGCGTGATGTTGCCGTTGAAGCCGAATTCGATGCCGCGGATGCGGCGATCGCCGATGAACGCCACGGTGCCGTTTTCACCGGTGGTGCGGGCGTTCTTGGTGCGGGTCTGGAAGGCGGCCAGGGTCAGCGCCAGGGTGTCATCGAAGAGATTCCACTTGGTGCCGACTTCGTAGGACTTGGTCTTTTCCACCTTGAGGGCATTCGTCAGATCCTGCGCGGTCGTGTTCAGCGCATTGCCTTCGCTGCCTTGCGCCAGGAACGAGCCGGGAGGCGTCGCCGAGCTGGACGTGGAGATGTAGATGCTGCTGTCGGCCGTCGGCTTGAAGACGAGGCCCGCCTGGTAGTTCCACAAGTCGTCAGTGCGGCTCACCCAGGTGCGGTTCGCCGTGGACGTCGCGGTCAGGCCGGGGCTGACTTCGGTCTTGTAGTGGTCGTAGCGGCCGCCCAGGTTCAGCAGGAGGTTGTCGGCGATCGTGATCGTGTCGAACAGCGAGGCGCCCCAGCTGTCGACGCGCGAGAGCGTCCAGGTCTTGGGCAGGCTCCGCTCGATCGTCGCCAGCGCCGAGGACGTGTCGCTGGCGTAGCTGACCCAGGGATCGCTCGGGTTCGGATTGTCGACCGAGGTGCAGTTGTAGCGCGCCAGCATGTCGGTGTTGCAGCGCGGGCTCTGCGTCGATCCGGTGGCGATCGCGGCGCCGGTCGCGGCATTGGAGACGTATGTGCCGTTCGCGGCCTTCTCGCGCGCCCATTCGAAGCTGGCGGCGAACGTGTTCTTGAGGCCGAAGGGGGTGACTTCGCCGAACAGGTCGGTCTGGTTGATCAGGCCTTCCGAGTAGCTGTAGCGGGTATTGGCGCGGCGCCATACCTGGCCGCCGGGCGCGGTGATCCTGCCAGTTGCGGCATTGCGAACACCGTAGGCATTGCCCTGCTGGTCGTCAGGCTGGGTCCAGACATAGCGCTGGTCGCTGCGGCCATAGCGCGAGGTGTTGCGCAGGGTGATGCCGTTGTCGAATTCGTGCTGCGCGCGGACCGTGAAGTTGTCGACATTGGTCTTGCGGAAGTCGCGGTCCTCCAGTCCGTAGAAAGCACCGCGCGGACGGTCGACGTCGACGCCGCTGATCGTGGTGTAGCGGTCTGCCGGGCCGGTTTCGGTGATGCCCGCCGGGACGTTGGCCGAAGTATAGAGGTAGGGAATGCCCGAATCCGGCAGTTCGTCGGTTTCGAGGTGATAGTAGCTGACCGTCAGGCTGGTCGGACCGTTCAGGCCGAGCTTGATCGACGGTGCGACGCCCCAGCGCTTGGACCAGATCGCATCGCGTCCGGCCACGTCCTGATCGTGCCACATCGCCGCGACGCGCAGGCCGACGAAGTCGTTGAGCGGCTGGTTCACGTCGAGCGTGGCGCGCTTGTAGTCGTCGGTGCCCAGGCTGCCGCTCGCCGCGATGAAGCGGTCGGCGGTGGGGAGCTTCGAGACCAGGTTGAGGCTGCCGCCCGCACTGCCCCGGCCGCCCATCGAGCTGTCCGAGCCCTTGACGACTTCGATCTGTTCCACCGCGAAGACTTCACGGCTTTGGGCGCCCACGTCGCGCACGCCATCCAGATACGTGCTGGTCTGGCTGTCGAAGCCGCGGATGAAGGGACGGTCGCCCAGCGGGTTGCCGCCTTCGCCGGCGCCCAGCGTGATGCCGGGAACGGTCCGCAGCGCTTCGGTCAGGGAGGCCGAACCGGTGTCCTTGATCACTTGCGCCGGAATGACAGTGATGGAGCGCGGCGTATCGACGAGCGGCGCCGTGTACTTCGGCGAATCGACCTTGTCGGTCTTGTAGCTTTCCTCGTCGATAGCGGTGTCGCTGACGGTGACGCCGCCCAGTCGCGGCGAAGCGGTCTGGCCTTCTTCCTGTGCGATTGCGGGCGTTGCTGCCAGGCCCAGGCAGCTCATCGCCAGATAGGCGGGCGCGACGGCGGCGGACTTGGATCGTAGGCGTGAAAGAGACACGAAAACCCCCTGATGTTGCTATTGCATGTCAACTGGAGGCGCTAATGAGAATGATTTGCGATTCTGGCAAGGATGAATTTTCACGAATTGTAATTATCGTGAAGTAATTATTTCTACGTTCCAAAATCACAACGAGAAAATCGCCGAATGACGAATGTCATCGGCGTTTATGAAGGGATGATATTGTTGATTAGGGCTTGATGTACCTAATCTATATTATTTCTCAGCTTTGATCATTGCTCCTGTCCAGCCTTTTCGGGAAGCGGTAGATGCCGTGGCCGGTTCGCTCGACCCAACCGTCCTTGTGCAGCGTGCTGAGATATTGATGCGTGATGCCCGCCGCCAGGAACTGGGCGGTGGAGGCGGTGGGATGGCGGCGCACGATCTCCAGGGCCCTTGCGCGAAGCGAGCCGGGCGGCGGTTCGGACTTGCCGTCCCATAGCTTGCCGCGCCGGCGGAAGGGTTTGTCGTGAGCGGCAGGGCCCGAGCGCGGCTTGCCGATATATTCGATCCGCAGCGCGGGATTTTGCGAGCTATCGCGCTCCAGCAGCATGGCGCGCGCAGGAAGGCGGCGGACATCGCTTGCCAGCGCGACCGCACAGGCGTTCATCGCCCGCTGCAAGGCATTGGCGAGATGCCAGTTGCCCGACAGCGACGGCCGTTGCAGCGCCGCGATGCGGTGAATGATCGTGTTCTCGTCGCGGCTGATGAAAGGCGCGCCGGATGGAAATACCACGATGTCGTTGGCTTTCGCTTCGCGCGCCAGCCATTCGAAGCTGTCGAGTATGGGGCCGGGAAGGTTCGCCAGAATCCGGCTGTCCACCGGGGCCGCTTTCTGCGGATGGAACAGGCGGCGCAATATCGTCACCAGGCGGCGCTCGCGAAATGCCAGCGATCCCAGCGACACCAACGCACTGGCGGCGGCCTGGTCGCCCACTTCGGCCGGAACATCTTCCAACGCCGGGGCATCGTCGGAACTCCTGGACAGGAGCCGCGGCCGTACATTGTAACGAAGCATTCGCATCGCGCGGGTCTATCGCAGGGCGTCCAGACCGAACGTGAACTGAACCGTTCATGTTCGGTTTAAGGTGCGCGTCCCCCTGCAGGGCTTCGGCCCGGATCCCTTTGACAAGAGCCGCCGCGCGTCGCAATCGACCCGGGTCTCTTACGGAAAAGTTCCTCATGTCGATCCCTTACCGATGGCTCTCGATGCCATCTTCGCTGGCCAGGTTGTCCATCCGGTCCAGGCTGCTTCTGATCGGGACGGTCCTGACCATCGCCGCCCTGATCGCGGCCAGCCTCTCGGTCGAGACGGTGCTCGACACATATGTCCGTCGCAGCCTCAACCAGAGCCTGGACGGCCAGATCGGGCTGCTGTCCCGCAGCGTGCGGCCGAACGGTTCGGTGGACCGGGACATGCTGGTGGAGATCGGGCCGTTCACGCAGTATCGGCGCGGATGGGCCTGGCGGATCGAGACCCCGCGCGAGGCGGTAAGCTCCACGGAACAGATCGGCGCGCTGGACTTCCGGGAAGAGGGGCCGCGCGGGCGGGAGGGACATTTCCGCGCACCGCCGGAACTGCTGCGCACCGGGCGCTCCGGCGATCTCTACGTTCGCCTGTTGGAGAAGCAGACCCCCGGCGGCCCCGTCCGGATCGTCGCGACGGCGCCTCATGCCGTCTACGAGCGGCTGCGCCTCGCGGCCGTGCGCCCGGTCCTGCTCGTCCTCGGCGGTCTGAGCGTCATCCTGCTGGCAACGTCGATCTTCCAGTTGCAGGTCGGCCTGCTGCCGCTCGGCCGCCTGAAGCGCTCCTTCGAGCACGTGCGCAGCGGCCGGATCGCGCGCCTGCCGGTAGATCAACCCGCCGAACTGCGCCCGCTCGTGCAGGAGGCGAACAATCTGCTGGACGAGAACGAAGCCTCGCTGGCCCGGGCGCGTTCACACGTCGCGAACCTGGCGCATAGTCTGAAGACGCCGCTGGCCACGCTCAGCATCAAGCTGAGGGATCCCGCGCGCGATCCGGACGGGGAGCTTCTGGAACTGGCCGGCCAGATCGACCGCGCCATAAGGCACCATCTCGGCCGCGCCCGTGCGGCCTCCCCCGGCGCGCCGGGGCGGCCATCCCTGCTGCTTGCCCCTGCCGTGGCCGACATCGTGGATGCCCTCCAGCGGATATACGTGGATCGCGGGATCGCATTCGCGCCGGTCATTGCCCCGGACATGCTGGTGAAATGCGATCCCCAGGATCTGAGCGAAATGCTGGGCAACCTGCTGGACAACGCCGCGAAGTGGGGCCGGACCACCGTGCGTATCGCCGCGACCGAGCAGGAAAGGGCGATCGCCATCGCCGTGGAAGACGATGGTCCGGGACTGAGCGGCGCGGCACTGAAGCAGGCGCTGCTTCCCGGTCAAAGGCTGGACGAGCGGGGCGACGGCCATGGCTTCGGCCTGTCCATCACCCGCGAACTCGCGGAACTCCACGGGGGGGCGCTGGGATTGACGCGATCGACGATGGGCGGGCTCTGCGCGGTGCTCACGCTGCCGCGCTGAGCGGCGCCATGGTCAGCCCGGCCTCAGGCGATAGCCGCGGCCGCGTACGGTCTCGATCATGTCCGCGCCGATCTTGCGCCGCAGCCGGCCGATGATGACGTCCAGCGAATTGGAATCGGAGTCCACGTGGTACTCGTAGGCCCGCTCCAGCAGCTCGCGCCGGTCCACCACCACGCCCTTGCGCAGCACGAGCGCAGAGAGGACGCGCCATTCGAAGGCCGTGACGCGTAGCGCTATGCCGTCGAGTTCGAAGTGGCCCAGCTGCGCGTCGTAGGCGAGCCGTCCGCAGACCAGCCGCGTTGCCGCATGGCCGTTGGCGCGGCGGATCAGCGCGCGCAGGCGCATCGTCAGTTCCTGGGGCAGGAACGGCTTGGTCATGTAGTCGTCGGCCCCGGCGCGGAAACCCGCCACTTTGTCGGCCCAGGAATCCCGCGCGGTCAGGATCAGGACGGGCAGCGTCAGGCCCTTGTCGCGGCAGTCCTGCAGCAGGGAGATGCCGTCCATCCGGGCCAGGCCCAGATCGAGGACGAGCRCATCGTACCCTTCCGTTGTGGCCAGGTGCAGGCCTTCCTCGCCGTTGTCCGCAAGGTCGACGGCAAAGTTTTCGCTCCGCAGCGTGCGCGCCACTTCAGCCGCGAGGGCGTGATCGTCTTCCACGACAAGAATACGCATCGTCTGTTCGCTTCAATTCCCTTTGCAGCGCCCTTTCGGGGGCGACGTTCGCCGTAAGTCTGCGGATCAGAACCGTGTGGAGATGCTCATCTTGACGCTGGCAGGCAAGCCCTGCGCCAGCAGACTCGACCCGGTCGAGGCCCAATAGCGCTTGCCGGTGACGTTTTCGCCGTAAAGACGCACGGTCGCGGCGCTGCCGGCCAGGTCGAAGCTGTAGCTGGCGCCGAGGTCGAAGGTCTCATAACCCGGCACGAAGGCTTGATTGAGCGCGTTCACCGCGCGGCGGCCGACATGGAACATGCCCGCCGAAACGCGCAGGCCTTCAACTGCCGCCACGCGATATTCGGCGAAGATCGAGCCGGAGAATTTCGAGACGTTCTCGATCATCTTGCCGACGACGGCAGCGTTCCCGGATTTCTGCGCGGCATCGAGCGTGAGCGCGCTGGCCGAGAGTGACAGCCGTGGCAGCACTTCACCCACGATGCTGAATTCCGCGCCTTCGTAGACGGCTTCGGCATCCTGCACGAACAGGTTGGCACTGTTCAGATAGGCCGATGGGCGCTTGATGTGGAAGTAGGCCGCCGTCATCAACACGCCGCGGATCGGCTCGATCTTGATACCGGCCTCCTTCTGCTTGCTGACGGCGGCGGGCAGGATTTCACCCGCGTTGCTGGCGATCTGCTGCGCGATCGGGCCCGGCTCCAGGCCCTCGATATAGTTCGCGTAGAGGTTCGCCCAGGACACCGGCTTCACCATCAGGCCATAGGACCAGGTGCCCGGCTTGATCTTGTAGTTCGAAGTGCGGCTGACGTCGCTGTAGTCGGTCTTGCGGTAGCCGACGGTCGCCTGGAGCCACTCGCCCAGCGATGCGCGGTCCAGGATGTAGATGCCCAGGTCTTCCGCGCGCGAAGGGTTGGCAATGATGCGCGGCGGGGCGGGCTGCTGGGGGATCTCCACCGGGTCGTAGAGGTTCTGCGCGAAGCTGTAGCGCACCGCGGTGGGCACGTTGCTGTCGCGGGTATAGTAGGAAATGCCGATCAGGATATTGTGCCTGATCGGCCCGGTCTCGAACGAACCCGAGATGTCGCCGCGA
Source organism: Novosphingobium sp. YAF33 (assembly GCF_052113265.1). Lineage (NCBI taxonomy): Bacteria > Pseudomonadati > Pseudomonadota > Alphaproteobacteria > Sphingomonadales > Sphingomonadaceae > Novosphingobium > Novosphingobium sp. YAF33. The sequence goes on along the minus strand of NZ_JBFRCW010000002.1, from coordinate 150,795 downwards.
TAGATGACGTTCTTGTAGTCGTTGCCGCGCGTCATCGCCACCGTGATGCGGCCGTCGCCGGTATCGAGATTGTAGCCGCCGAACGAGGAATAGGCGCGGCTGCGCGTCAGGTAGGATTGGCCCGCAGCCAGGGAAACGCGCCAGTTCGGCGTGAAATCGTAGTTCAGGCGGGCCAGCAGGTTGGTTTCCCATCCGCGGCCCTGCATCCAGGACGCGCCCAGATTCTTGGACGCGGGCTGCAGGGGAGGAAGGGCGATCGTGCCGTTCACGGCGGCAGGCAGGCTGAACTCGGTGGGCTCGGTCACGGTCTTGAAGTTGTATTCCGCGTCGAGAAGCACCTCCAGTCCATCGAGCGGGCGCCAGTCGAACGCGCCTGAAACAAAGCGCCGCGAACCGGAGCTACGCTTGATCCCGGTCTCCACCGTCGAGGCGCCGCCATTGACGCGCAGACCGGCGGTGCCGAAATTCCGGGCGACATCGAAATTGGCGCCCAGCGATCCGTTGCTGTCTCCCTGGAAGTCGATGCGGTTGACGGGCACGGCCTGGGGGCGCTCGGTCACCAGGTTGATGATGCCGGACGGCGTGGCAAAGCCGTAATAGAGCCCGGCCGCGCCCTTGAGCACTTCGATGCGATCCTTGCTCTCGATCGGCTGCTCGACGAGGTTGACGATCGGCAGGACGCCGTTCCAGCGCACATTCGTGAAGTTGCTGAGCGTGATCCCGCGGATGGCGAGGTTGCTGTAGATCGCGCTGTTGATCTGGGCCTGGGTGACGCCGGGGGTGTTGCGAACCGCGTCGATCACCGAGCGGGCCTGCTGCGCCTCCAGCAGGTCTTTCGTCAGGACGGCAATGGTAAGCGGCGTATCGCGCAGGCGAGCGTCCCGGAACGTACCGGCCTGCACGAAGTCGGCGCTGAAGCTGTCACGCCGGTCCGCAGTGACGACGATGTCCTCGGCACGCGTCGCCTCTGGTTGTTCCGCTGTCTGAGCGAGAGCGATTCCCGGCAGCATCCCCACCACCGCAACACCGCAAAGCGCCGCGCACCGCAATTTCCCATGTCCCCGCATGTCGCACCCTCAATGAATTTTGCGAGCGTGTTGCGTAAATGCGAAGCATTTGCAACTGGCGTGTGGAGGACTTTTCAGCTTTTCGACCGAAGCCGTTTCTTCAAATGGCTTTCGAAGACGAGGCTGCGGAAGGCGAAATCGCCTTCAAGATGGACTTCGAGACCCGTGAAACTCGCACTCGCGGCCTGAGCCGCACCTGGGATGCCAGCGCTGCGAATGCGCACGATGATGCAAGGCTCCCGATGCAAGGGAGCTGAATGCGTGGAATATTCTAAAGCGTATTTCCGGGAACCTCTCGCCTTACTTATGTCAGAGCGCATCAATTACCGGGCAGTCGAAGACCCCGCCTTGAGCATGAGAGTCCGGCACAACTGGCTGATAGTAGTCGCCAAGCCGGACGCTTCCCGAAGGGTCAGGCTGAACGGATGAAGGCGATTGCAGAGGCAAGGTCTGGCATCTCGATCTTCCTCGGCCCTCTATGTGGACTGGTGTTCCGCTTAGCAATTGACCTCAGCCAGTTTATGGCATTAATACTCCGACAATTGGGAGGAGAGGATGCTTCGAACATTCAGGCGGTGGCCGGGACGGGTCACGATGGTTCTCGCTGCAGGCAGTCTTTTCGTTTCTGCGAGCGGAACGGCTCAAGACTCGGAGAAGGCGGCGAAGACGTTGCGCTCGGAGGTGTCTATTTCGGTAGACAGCGGCGGTCCGACGATCGATCCCAACATCTACGGCCAATTTGTCGAGCATCTCGGGCGAGGCGTGTACGAGGGGATCTGGGTAGGCACAGGTTCCGCCATCCCGAATGTGCGTGGCATTCGCTCGGACGTGGTCACCGCCTTGCGCCGCATCAAGGTTCCGAACATCCGCTGGCCGGGCGGCTGTTTTGCGGATGGCTATCATTGGCGGGATGGCATCGGTCCCGCCGACAAGCGGCCGCGCGGGATCAATGCCGCCTGGGACAAATCTCCGGAAACCAATGCCTTCGGCACGCATGAGTTCATGGATTTCCTGGACCAGATCGGCGCCAGGCCGTTCGTTTCGGTGAACCTCGGCAGCGGCAGCGTTCGGGAGGCCGACGACTGGCTTCGCTACATGACCGCCCCGCAGGACAGTGCGCCGGGGCAGGAGCGGGCGGCGAACGGTCATGCGGCACCCTGGGAAGTGCCTTTCATCGGCGTCGGCAATGAGAGCTGGGGTTGCGGCGGCAATATGACCGCGGACACTTATGCCGCGGCCTTCCGGCATTATGCCGCTTTCTTGCGCACATACTCCGGCGAGCGGGCGAAGCTCATCGCCGTGGGCGCAGATACCGACGATTATGCGTGGACGGACCGCGTGATGGCGCAGGCGATGAAGTGGCGCCCGCAGCCGACCCCCTTGTCGCTGACGACGGACCGGCCGCTGCTCTGGGGCCTGTCGCTGCACTTCTACACGTTCGCCGGCAACGATTGGCATGCCAAGGGACGGAACGTGGGCTTCGACGAGGCCGGCTGGGCGGCGGCACTGGCGCGTGCGGACCTTACCGACGAACTGATCCGCCGCCATTCGGAGGTCATGGATCGCTACGATCCCGAAAAGCGCGTCGCGCTCGCGGTGGACGAATGGGGTGCCTGGTTCCAGAGCGAGAAGAACGCCCCTTCGCAGCTCTATCTGGAAAGCACCCTGCGTGATGCGCTGATCGCAGCGAAGAGCCTCAATATCTTCAACCGCCATGCCGACCGGGTGAGAATGGCGAACCTGGCGCAGATGGTGAACGTCATCCAGTCGCTGGTGCTGACGCAAGGTGCAAAGATGGTGGTCACCCCGACGTACCACGTCTTCGAGATGTACCAGGTCCATCAGGGGGCGCAGGCCTTGCCCGCCACGGTGCGGACGCCGGATTACGTGCAGGGAGACGTTCGCTTGCCCTCCATCGACGTTTCGGCATCGCGCGATGCGAGCGGCAAGCTGCATGTGACGATCGCCAATCTCGATCCGGGGCGCGCCAACAAGCTGAACATCCGCCTGGATGGCGGCCGCTGGCACCGCGCGAACGCCAGGGTGCTCACCGCCGACCGGATCGATACCCGCATCACGTTCGACAAGGCGGACCCGTTCGTCCCGCGGCCGCTGCCGGCCCGCCTCGCCGGCGGCGGCGTGGACCTCGAACTGCCGGCTAGGTCGGTAACGGTGCTGGAAGTGGAATGAGATGCGCCGACGGGCCATCGAGAGGAGTCAGGAAAATGAAGGTGAAGTTTGCCTGTCTGGCAGCAATCGGGCTTGCTGCCTTCGGCGCTTCCGCCACGTTTGGCATGGCGCAGCCCGGCGGCGGCGTGCCGGAAAAGCAGCTTGAGATCGTGCAGAGCCTTGCCGATCAAAAAGCCTCGCTGGTTCCTTCGGCTTCTGCGCTTACCGCTTATCTGTTGGTCTACTTCAAGGACGAGACCCATTCCCTGCACATCGCGGTCTCGCGCGACGGCTATTCCTTCACGGACGTCAACGGCGGCAAGCCGGTGCTGGAGGGCCGCGACATCGCCGAACAGAAGGGCATTCGCGATCCCCATATCATGCGCGGACCCGATGGCGCCTTCTACCTCAGCATGACCGATCTTCACATTTACGCGCAGCGGGAGGGACTGCGGGAAACGGAATGGGAACAGCCGAAGGAAACACATGGCTGGGGCAACAACCGCTCGCTGATATTCATGAAGTCCCGCGATCTGATCCACTGGACTCATGCCATCGTCCCCGTTGACAAGCTTTTTCCCGAAACTTCTCGCCTCGGCGCGGCCTGGGCGCCAGAGACGCTCTTCGATCCCAAGGCCCGCAAGATGATGGTCTATTACACCACGCGCGACGGAGCCGGGACGGAACACATGGTCTATTCCTATGCCGACGACGCGTTCACGACGCTTACCCTGCCACCGCGTCCGCTGTTCACGTACCCCAAGGCCAATGTCGGCTCGATCGATGGAGACATCACCCGCGTCGGAAAAGAGTATCGCCTGTTCTACGTCGCGCACGAGAAGCCCGGCCATCTTCGCCAGGCCGTCTCCGACAGGATCGACGGCGGCTATCGTTTCGATCCCAAACCCGTCGATCCCGAGACCGTGGGAACCGAAGCACCCAATCTCTGGCGCCGGGCCGGAACGAACACCTATGTGCTGATGTACGACGTGTTCGGCGCCAGGCCGAACAACATGGGCTTCTCCGAAACGAGCGACTTCAAGCACTTCCGCAACCTCGGCCGGTTCAACGACCCCGGCTCGCCGATGAAGGCCACCAACTTCGCCGGTCCGAAGCACGGCGCGGTAATGCCGATCACGCCCGGCGAAGCCGCGCGCCTCGAGCGGCATTTTGCAGGGGGGTGATGGATAGAAGCAAGGTCGGTACGCGGTATCTTTCCCAAGGTCCTCAAGTCGGCAGCTTATTCAGGGTCCGATTTTTTGCTCCAAGCGCGGACCGGCCGGCTTGCCTTCCTGAATGGGCAGGACTGCCCCAAGCTGGCATCCATTCATCAATACTTGACTGATCGTTCCATAACGCCTATCTGGCACATCATGGCAAGACCAAGGGAATTCGATCAGGACAAAGCGCTGCACGCAGCCATGGCGGTATTCCGCGAACATGGCTTCGAGGGCACGTCGGCCGGGATGCTGGTCGATGCCATGGGCATTGGGCGGCAGAGTCTTTACAACACCTTTGGCGATAAATGGCAGCTCTACCAGATGGCGCTGCGCCGCTATGCTGCCGATGAAACCGGCGAGCATATCGCCATGCTGCAAAGCAAGCCGCGCGCCATCGACGGTATCCAGACGATGGTCGACCGGGTGGTCGACAATGCCCGGGATGCCTGCCTCGGCGTCGGCTCGATCTGCGAATTCGGCCGTAGCCGGCCGGAACTGGTCGCCATCCGCGACGCTGCCGACGCTGCCATGCGGGCCATCCTGACCGATACGATAGCGCGCGCGCAGGCCGAGGGGGATGTTGCCCGGGATGTGTCTGCCGATACGATCGCTTCGTTCATCGTGATGAGCTTTTCCGGTTTGCGGATTGCCGCGCGGGCCGGTGCGGGAGACGAGGACTTGCGTGCTCTTGGCGATCTGGCCCTACGCGCTTTGCGATAGGCGCCGGACGTCTTTTTATTTGCCTAATTATGGAACGATCATTCAATAAAAGGATACGGAAAATGAAGGCCATCGTGATGACCGGAGTAGGCGGGGCGGACGTGCTCGACCTGGCTGACGTTCCCGAGCCGCCTGCCACACCCGGAGCTGGCGAGGTTCTCGTCGAGATTGCCGCTGCCGGCGTCAATTTCATGGACATCGGCGTTCGCCAGGGCATGGCCTGGGCGGAAATGCCCAATCCCAAGATCCTGGGTGTGGAAGGTRCAGGCCGCATCGTCGCGGCGGGCGCGGGTGTTGCCATGGCTGTCGGCCAGCGCGTCGCCTGGGTCTACGCACCGGGCAGCTATGCCGGGAAGATCATGCTGCCGGCAGAATCGCTCGTGGCCATCCCCGATGGGCTGGATGACCGAACCGCAGCCGCGATCATGATGCAGGGCCTTACGGCCAGCCATTTCGCCACGGATTTCCACCCTGTCCAGGCAGGCGAGATCGCCCTCGTTCATGCGGCGGCGGGCGGACTGGGGCTGCTGCTGACCCAGATCGTGAAACTGCGGGGAGGGACCGTTATCGGCCGCGTGTCGAGCGCGGACAAAGTGGCCGCCGCCAGGGAAGCGGGCGCTGACCATGTCATCGTCGATGCCAAGGGGGATTTTGCCTCGCAAGTGCTGGCGCTGACCGGCGGCGAAGGCGTGCATGTGGTTTATGACGGCTCCGGGCCGACGACATTTCAGGGATCGATCGATTCTCTCCGGCGGAGCGCGACCTTCTGCTGGTACGGCCCCGTTCTGGGCGGCCCTGGCCCGATCGATCTCCTCGCCCTGCCGCGCAGCATCAAGCTCGGCTACGCAGTCTTCTCCGATCATATCCATAGCCCCGAACGGTTTCGGCAGCACGCCGCGCGCCTGTTCGATTGGGTTCTGAAGGGCGATCTCAAGGTGCGGTTCGGCGGCGTCTACCCGTTGGGCGATGCGGCGCAGGCGCACCGCGACATGGAAAGCCGCGCGACCACCGGCAAGCTGCTGCTGATCCCCTGATTCTCCCCACCATCATTCTCAAGAAAGGACTTGCCATGAATATCGAACCCGCGACCAGGACTGCGCTCGTCTTCGGCGGATCACGCGGCATTGGCGCTGCCGCCGTCAAACGACTGGCGCAGGACGGCTATTCCGTTGGCTTTACTTACGTCAACAGCGAAGAACAGGCCGGCGCACTGGCCGAAACCATCGCCGAGCAAGGCGGAGAGGCCCTGGCAATTCGGGCCGATAGCCAAGACCCTGCCGCGATCACCGCAGCCGTTGCCCGCTTCGTCGATCGCTTCGAAAAGATCGACCTCGTCCTCGTCAATGCCGGCCTGTTCCGCATGAACAGGATCGAGGCGGTCGCGCTCGATGAACTGGACGGCATGCTGGCAGTGAACGTCCGCGGCGTCTATCTGTCGATACAGGCGGCCGCGCCGCACATCGTCGATGGCGGACGCATCGTCACGATCGGCAGCAATGTCGCGATCCGCACCGGATTTGCCGGATCGAGCGTCTACCAGATGACGAAAGGGGCGGTCGCGGCCATGGTCAAGGGCGTCGCCCTGGACCTGGCGCCGCGCAGGATCACCGTCAACAACATCCAGCCGGGGCCGACCGACACCGACATCAACGCGGGTTCCATCGACATGCTCTCCCAGATGAGCCCGTTGAAGCGCGTGGCAAAGCCTGAGGAAATCGCCGGTTTGGTGTCCTATCTGGCCCGCGAGGAAGCGGGATATATCACAGGGGCGAGCCTCACCATCGATGGTGGATTCACGTTATAGGCGCCGGTCCTCCGCTGTTTCCTGCACTAGCGGCCGTTCACCCGGCCGCTAGTGCCCGGCGCATGCTGGTCGAGGCCGGAGCGACACTTTGCGAGCCGAAATGCCGTTCGCCTCAACTTCGAAAGCGAAGCGTCTCGATGAGGATCGAGAATGCGGGAGGCAATTGGCGACGGTCCGGATAATAGAGGTGATAGCCGGAGAAGGGCGGGCACCAGTCCTCCAGAACCCGCACGAGCTTGCCTGCCTTCAGCAACGCCTCTGCCTGATCCTCCATGACGCAAGCGAGTCCGATACCCTCGGCCGCTGCTGCCAGGATCATGGGTACGTCGTTGAGGATCAGCGGGCCTTCGACGCGGACATTGAGATCACGGCCATCGCGGCCGAATTCCCATGTGTAGAGCCCGCCTTTGGTCTGCATGCGGATATTGATGCAGGCGTGGTCGGTCAGGTCATGGGGCGTCCGCGGGCTGCCGTGCGATTGGAAGTAGGACGGCGCACCGACCACGGCCATGCGCAGCTCAGGGCCGATGCGCACCGCGATCATGTCTTTGGCGACCTGTTCGCCAAGCCGTATGCCGGCATCGAAGCGCTCGGCGATGATGTCGGTCAGGTGACTGTCGATGGAGATCTCGACCGTTACCTCGGGATAGTCCTTCAGCAGCTTTCCGACTGCCGGCCAGAGAATCGTCTCGGCGGCATGACGGCTCGACGTGATCCGGACCTTTCCGGCCGGACGTTCGCGCAGGGCACTGAGCGCCGAAAGCCGGGCGTCGATCTCGTCGAACGCCGGACGAAGGGTGGCGATCAATTGCTCGCCTGCATCGGTCGGTGCGACGTTTCGCGTGTTACGGGTGAGGAGCTTCACGCCCATTCCGGCTTCGAGGCGGCGCACGATCTGGCTGATCGCCGACTGTGACGTGCCGAGCGTTGCGGCAGCCCGGGTGAAGCTGCGTGCTTCGGCAACGGCGAGAAAGACGGCAAGATCGCTCAGCTCCTCCCGTTTCATTGATAAGCTCCAGATATAAGAACATGCAGAACTTAGCGTCTAATAGCTGAAAGAGCTACGGCCTATATGGATCTCCGTTGACGGCGGAGGCGCGCGGCGCCCGCCCATTTCGGAGACGGACCGTGACCAGAGACGTGATTGTAGTGATCGGAGCCGGCGGCATTGGCCAGGCCATCGCACGGCGGCAGGGGTGCGGCAGGGCGATCCTGCTGGCCGACTGGAATGAGGATACGCTCGCGCACGCCGCGTCCGAGCTGGCCGCCGCCAGCTACGATGTGACCACGCAACAGGTCGATGTGTCCTCGCGCGCTTCGGTCAAGGCGCTCGCAGCAATCGCCGCGGCGATGGGTCCGGTCAGGCAGGTCGTCAACACCGCCGGCCTTTCGCCCAACATGGCGCCCGTGGAAAAGATTCTCGAAGTGGACCTCTATGGGTCGGCGGTCGTGTTCGAGGAGTTCGGCAAGGTGATTGCCAGCGGCGGGGCGGGTCTGGTCGTCTCCAGCATGGCGGGCCACATGATGCGCCAGCTTCCCGAGGACGATGAAAAGCAGCTGGCCCATGCTCCGGCCGACGAACTGCTGGCACTTCCGTGCCTGCAGGCCGACGCGATCCCCGACACGCTGGTCGCCTATATGGTCGCCAAGCGTGCCAATATCCTGCGGGTGCAGGCCGAAGCGGTTCGCTGGGGCGAGCGCGGCGCCCGCGTCAACGCCATCAGTCCCGGCATCGTCATGACGCCGCTCGGCCGCCACGAGCTGAACTCCGATATAGGCCACATCTTTCGGGCGATGGTGGATGCCTCGGCCGCGAAACGGATGGCGCCTCCCGAAGAAATCGCGATTGCCGCGAGCTTTCTTCTGGGTCCTGACGCCGGCTTCATCACCGGCAGTGACTTGCTGATCGACGGCGGTGTCATCGCGGCGATGCGCGCCGGCAAGCTGCCGCCCCCCGGCTGATCGCCGCTTGCGGTAAACCCTGTACACTCTCTCGAAGGACCATTTTCCATGAAGCAACGCAATCTGGGAAGTCTGGCCGTCAGCGAAATCGGCTTCGGCACGATGAGCTTCGCCTCTACTTATGGCGCATCCCCCGACCATGCCGAAGCGATCCGCGTCATTCGCGGTGCGCATGATATCGGCGTGACCTTCTTCGACACGGCGGAAGCCTATGGCCCCTGGACCAATGAGGAACTGGTCGGCGAAGCGCTGCGCCCGATCCGCGACGAGGTTGTGATCGCCACCAAATTCGGCTTCGATATCGACCCGCGCACCGGGGAACGTGGCGCGGGGGTCAACAGCCGTCCGGATCATGTGCGACAGGTCGTCGATGCGAGCCTCAGGCGTCTCGGTATCGAGACCATCGACCTGCTCTACCAGCACCGGGTCGATCCGGCGGTGCCGATCGAGGATGTGGCGGGCACGGTCAAGGATCTGATCGCTGCCGGCAAGGTCAGGCACTTCGGTCTTTCCGAAGCCGCCGCCGGCACCATTCGCCGGGCTCATGCGGTGCAGCCCGTCACCGCCATCCAGAGCGAATATTCGCTGTGGACGCGCGATCCCGAGCCGGACGTGCTGCCGCTCTGCGCAGAACTGGGCATCGGCTTCGTACCCTGGAGCCCCTTGGGTGCCGGCTATCTCACCGGCAAGATCGATCCCTCGACCCCGATCGGCAGCAGCGACTTCCGGGCTGGATCGCCGCGTTTCACGAAAGAGGCGCGCACGGCCAACCAGGCGCTGGTCGATCTCCTTTCCGGAATCGCGGCCGGGAAGCAGGCGACGCCGGCACAGGTTGCGCTGGCCTGGCTGCTCGCCCGTGCGCCGTTCATCGTGCCGATCCCCGGAACGCGGCGCCTTGACCGCGTGCAGGAAAATATAGGCGCCGCCGATGTCGTCCTGACCAGCGACGATCTTGAAGAGATCGAGCGCGCGGTAGCGGCGATCGAAATCCACGGCGAGCGCCTTCCCGCCGCCGTCCTCGAACTCTCTTACCGCTAATCGGAAGGAACACGCCATGAAGATGCGCAAACTCGGCCGGGATGGCCTCACCGTATCCGCCCTTGGCTTCGGCTGCATGGGCCTGGACTTCAGCTATGGCCATCGCCTCACCCGTGAGGAGGGCATCACCCTGATCCGTCAGGCGGCCGATCGCGGCGTCACCTTCTTCGACACCGCCGAGATCTATGGCCCCTTCACCAATGAGGACATGGTGGGCGAAGCCCTGCGCCCGATCCGCGACCAGGTGGTGATCGCCAGCAAGTTCGGCTTCGACATCGATCCGGAGACATCCGAAAACCGTGGCGTATCGAGCCGCCCGGAGAACATCCGTGGCCATGTCGAGCGCTCGCTCAAGCGGCTTGGGGTCGAGACGGTCGATCTCATCTACCAGCACCGTGTCGATCCGGCCGTGCCGATCGAGGATGTCGCGGGTGTCGTCCGCGACCTGATCGTCGAGGGCAAGGCGAAGGCCTTCGGTCTCTCGGAGCCGGGCGTGCGGACGCTGCGTCGCGCCCATGCCGTGCAGCCGGTCAGCGCCGTCCAGAACGAATATTCGCTATGGTGGCGTGCCCCTGAGACCAATGGCATCCTCGATGCCTGTGATGAGCTTGGGATCGGCTTCGTACCTTACAGCCCGCTCGGCAAAGGCTTCCTCACCGGCGCGATGAGTGCAGGAACCAAGCTGGAGAAAGGCGACTTCCGTGCCACTATTCCGCGTTTTCAGCCGGAAGCTCTGGCCAAGAATGAGGCCTTCGTCGACCTGCTCAAGCAGATCGCGGCGGACAAGGGCGCGACGCCTGCGCAGATCGCGCTCGCATGGCTGCTCGCGCAGCGCGACTATATCGTGCCCATTCCCGGCACGACCAAGCTGCACCGGCTCGAAGAAAACCTCGGCGCTGCAACGGTGGAACTGACCGAAGCGGATCGCGACCGGATCAAGACGGCGCTTGCCGGTCTTGAAGTGGAAGGCGAGCGCTACACGCCCGCCGCCAACGCCATGGCGGGTATCGACGCCCCCGAGAAGGAGTAAGGGCAAGCGCGAAGTCGTCGTCGTTGTCAGATCTGGATCTATCGGCCAGGCCATTGCCCGGCGCCTCGGCGTGGGCAAGACCGTGCTGCTGGCCGATCTGCGGTCCGAAAATGCCGAGACTGCCGCCAAAGTGCTGAGCGATGCGGGCGACGATGCCCGCACCGCCAGCTTTCCAAGCGGGGCAACGGCTTGCGCCTGCAGGCGCAAGCCRTCCGCTGGGGGCGTCGCGGTGCCCGCATCAATGCGATCAGCCCCGGCATCGTTATCACGCCGCTCGCCAATGACGAACTCAAGGGGCCGCTCCTGCTCAGCCGGCGACGATGCCGGCGTATTCGGGATGGTTGCGGAAGAAAATCTGGAGGAAAGGGCAGCGGAGAATGGCCTGTCGGCAGGTCTCGCCAATGATTTCGAAAGTCCCCTGGGCAAGGTGAGACCCTAAGCCGCGGCCTGAAAATTCCGCGGGAACCTCGGTATGGAGAAGGACGAGGCGGCCGGCCTCGTCGATGCGGTAATTGATGATCGCCATGGCTTGATCGGGAAGCGAAAGCTCGAACCGAAGCTCGCGAATGTTTTCATGTACTTTACCGGGCATGGCTCTTCTCCGCTTTTTCCGTGCCCCAGCATAAAAGCGGGCCGACTAGCCGACAGGACCAAGGCTCGGCGAAACCTCTGTACCGTGGATCGAAACGGCCCAGCGCGTCGCCAAATCGGATAGCGCCTTTCGGGCGGAGGCAAGCGCTGCGGCCCGTTCGGCGGCGGCGGCAAACTGCAAAGGCTGCGCATCCACGAAATGAGGCGCGGCGATGCCGATGAACCCGAAAGCCGCTCGCAGTGCGGGGGTGAGGGCGTCCATGCCGTGAAATGGCGAGCCGGGTCGCAGATCGACGCCTCGGGTCGTCAGGAACAACGTGGGCTTGCCGGACAGCAGGCCCTCGAAGCCGCCATCGTCCCGGGTCCGATACGTGAGGCCGGCCCTGACGATATTGTCGATGAAAGCCTTGAAGGTGGAAGGCATGGACCAGTTGTGCATGGGCATGGCGAAAAGCAGGGCATCGGCGCCCAGCAGCCGGGCGCACAAACGATCGGAACTGGCCAGTTCGGCGGTCATCTCACGCGTGCGCTCATGCTGGGGCGTGTAAGTCGCTGCCGCAAAGAGTGCGGTCGGGTGCGGCGGCGTCTCCGCCGAAAGATCCAGATGGTCGGCCGACAGCGTTGGGAGGTGCGAGCAAAGCTGGTCCACAAAATATCGGCTCAGCTCGCGGGAATCGGAGCGGTCAGCCTTGGGGCTGGCGTCGACGTGCAGCAGTTTCATGGTTCATGCCTCGACGAGAGTGGACAGGCTCGTGTCTGGAGGTGCGAGCCCGGCGATCAGCCGTTCCAGCGTGTCGCAGGCGCGATCCAGGACATTCCCGCGCAGGTTGGTCACGCAGAGGAGCAGGCCGGGATCGGCCTTGCTGCGATCGTGGCGCCAGACGGAAAGCGGCGCGGGCGCAATGCCGTGGCGGACAGCCTCACGGCTGAGCGCGACATCGTCCACTCCTTTTGGCAGCCGTAGCACCATTGCCAGGCCGGCGAACGATTCCGGCGCGTCGTGCCCGGCCAACCGGTCCCGCAGACCATCGCGCCGCGCTTTGTAGAGCGCCTTCATCTGCCGCAAGTGGCGCAGGAAATGACCGTCCGCGATAAAGTCGGCAACGGCGAGCTGGGTCGTCAGGTTGGGGGCTGGATTGAGGCATGCCGCCACTTCTCCAAAGCGCTCGGCCAGGGATAATGGCGCGACGACGAAGCCAAGTCCCAGGGCAGGGCTGAGTGTCTTGCCGAAGGTTCCGACGTGGATCACCCGCTCGGACCTGTCGCCCGCCATCAGGGCCGGTGCGGCGCGTCCGCCGAGTTGCAGTTCGCTGAGATAGTCGTCCTCGACGATCCACCCGCCATGCCGCTCGGCCCAGGCGATCAGTTCCTTGCGGCGGCGGTTCGACATGGTCACGCCCGTTGGCGCCTGCTGGCCGGGCGTGACGATGGCAACGGCGGCATCGGAAGCCAGCGCCATGCCGCTGGCAATATCGAGCCCCTCGCCGTCCACCGGAACGGGGACGATATCCAGACCCGCGAATTCCAGTGCCATGCGCGCAATCGGATAGCCGGGGTCTTCTACCCATGCCCGGCGGCCCTGCAATTGCAGGACGAGCAAGGTCAGGCAGAGGCCGTTCTTGTAGCCGCTGGTCAGGATCACCTGATCGGGATGGCAATGGATGCCGCGCGTGATCGCGAGATTGGCCGCGATCTGGGCGCGCAGTTCCGGGCGGCCGCGCGGATCGGGAACGCCGACCGGAGCGCCGGCATCCTCTCTGACCGCTCGGGTTCTGAGCCGGGCCCAGAGCTTGGCGGGAAAGGCATCCTGTGCCGGCACACCCATCTGGAACGGCAGCGGGCGCTGGAAGAAGCCATGCTCGATCTCGCTGAGCGGCGGCGCGATCCGGATGGGTTCGGCGGCCGGCGCGGCCGATGCGTTGGAAGCGCGGAGCTGCGCAACGCGGGTGCCGGCCGCGCCGGAGGGTACCACGAGAAATTCGTCTTCCAGGCTTTCGTACGCCGCTTTTACGGTCCCTCGCGAAACGCCCAGTTGCGCCGCAAGGTCGAGCCAGGAGGGAAGCCGGGCGCCGGGCTCAAGCTGGCCATCGAGAATGGCCGTGCGCAAAGTGGCGGTGATCTGTGTCGTCAGGGGTACGGGCCGCGCCCGGTCGATGGCGAACGCAAGCGTCGCCGGATGGGTTAGTGCATCCACGTCATCACCTCATGGTGCTGGTTTATCTTGGAACAGGCTTTGCAGGCTATGTGTACAATTGTGCACTGTCGAGCCGAGCATGCCCTATCCCAAGGTCTAGGCTGTGCTGGCCTCGGTATGGCTTGGTACAGGTGGATTGTCGGATCTCGCGCCTGCATTCGCCTCCGTCGCGGCCGTTACCCTTCATGCTCCCATTCGGCAGCATCGGCATCGAACAGACATGCAGGACATCCAGAGCGCCCCACCGGCGAGCCGCGAAAAGCTCATGCACGCCCTCTATGAGGCGGCCGAGCTGGAGCAGAACCTTATGTGCACTTACCTCTACGCGGCGTTCAGCCTGAAGGACGGCGAAGGGGAAGGCCTTTCCGCGCAGGAAGCCGAGGCCGTCGCGCGCTGGCGGCGCACCATTCTCGACGTCGCGATCGACGAGATGAACCATCTGGTCGCGGTCTGGAATATTACCGCAGCGCTCGGCGGGGCACCGCAGTTCGGCCGCACGAACTTCCCCTTGTCACCGGGCTATCTGCCGGCTGGCATTTCCGTAAAACTGGCGCCTTTCGGTGACGAGGTCATCCAGCATTTCATCCATCTCGAACGGCCGCAAAGTTCCGACGAACCGGATGGAGCAGGCTTCGAGACGGCGGGGCCCAGCCGGACGCCGGTGCCGCCCAGGCTCACGCCCGCAGGCTATGACTATGCGATGATCGGCATCTTCTACGAGACGCTGGAGGACGAGCTTCGCCGGCTTGTCGGCCAGCTTGGGGAAGCGCAGGTGTTTTGCGGCGAACCCGCGCTTCAACTGACCGCGGCGCAAGTCGGGATGGCCGGCGATCCGGTTACGGGGCTTGAAAGCGCGCTGGCGGCACTGAAGCGCATTGTCGAGGAAGGGGAGGGCGCGCCGGAGCATGTCGATGGTTCGCATTTCCAGCGCTTCGTTGCGGTGCGCGATGAACTGCGCGAACTGACGGCACGCAATCCGGCCTTCGCTCCGGCATGGCCCTGCGCCGAGAATCCGGTCTTGCGCAAACCGCCGCGTCCCGAGGGGCGCGTGTGGTTGGAAGATCCAGAGGCGGTGGCGACGGTGGATCTCGCCAATGCCATCTATGCCCTGGCGCTGCGGCTGCTGGGCGGAACTTACCTGATCCCGGCGCAGGATTCGGAAAAAGCCCTTTACGCGGGGTGCGCTATCGGCCTGATGCACGGCATCGCTCATGTCGCAGCGCGCGCCGCGCGGCTTCCGGCCGGGGCTTCCCATCCGGGTGTGAACGCCGGAATCACCTTCACGGCGCTGCGCAACGCTGCGGCGCTTCCGCATGGGCCCTCCGCTCGGCGGTTTTACGTCGAGCGGGTGGAAGAGCTTGCTGGCGTGGCGGCAAGCCTCGACCAGAGCGATCCGCATTGCCGCAGCGCGTCGGCCTTGCTCGACAAGATGGTGCAGCGCCTCAAAGGGACGCCGCCGCCATCGCCCACGAGGGTGTCACGGTGACCGAGGGAAAGGCCATGACCGTCAGCTTCGAGGGGCGACGCTGCATTCATTCCCGCATGTGCGTGACCCGAGCGCCAGACAGTTTTCTGGCCGATCGTGCCGGGGACTGGATTTTCCCCGATGCGACCGACCCGGAACTGGTCAGCGCCGTCATTCGCGAATGTCCCTCGGGCGCGCTGCAATACAGCCGCAAGGACGGCCACAATGAACCGGCACCTCAGGTCAACCTCATCGCCGTGCGCGAAAACGGACCTTATGCCGTGCGCGCGCAGCTGGCGATCGATGGCGTGTCCGACGGCTACCGCGCTGCCCTCTGCCGGTGCGGAGCATCGCGCCGCAAGCCCTGGTGCGACAAGTCGCATGTCGCTTCCGGTTTCCAGGCGTCGGGCGAACCCGACACGCGCGAAAGCCAGGCGCTGGCGGTTCGCGATGGGCCGCTGGCGATAGCGCCTGAAACGGATGGTCCGCTGCACATCGCCGGCAATCTGGAAATCGTTAGCGGCACGGGGCGGATCGTGTCGCGGGTCACAGAGACGCGGCTGTGCCGGTGCGGCGGCAGCAGCACCAAGCCGTTCTGCGACGGCACGCACCGCAGGATCGGCTTTCACAGCGAATAAAGGAGCATTCGGACATGAGCAGTCTGCAAGGCAAAGTTGCCGTCGTCACGGGAGGCAGCAGCGGCATCGGTCTCGCCACGGCGCGTCTTTTCGTGAAGCATGGCGCCCGCGTGGTGATTACGGGCCGCCGTCAGGACACGCTCGATGCGGCCCTGGCAGAGATAGGCGATGGCGCGATGGCCATCCAGGGCGACGTCGCCGATCTGGCGCATCACGACGATGTGGCCCGTATCGTGCGCCAGGCGTTCGGCGGGGCCGACATTTACGTCGCCAATGCCGGCGTCAACACGATCACGCCTGCTCACGAGGTGACGGTAGCCGAATTCGATCAGCAATTCGGTATCAACACGCGCGGCACGTTTTTCGGCGTCCAGAAGATCACGCCTTTGCTGCGCTACGGCGCATCCGTCGTGGTGGTAGGCTCCCTCGCCAGCGAGCGGGTGCTGGCGGGCCATGCGGTCTATGCCGGGACCAAGGCGGCGCTGGGCGCCTTTGCCCGCAGCTGGGCCGTGGAACTGAGCGGCCGGGGCATCAGGGTCAACATGCTAAGCCCCGGACCCACCGATACCGCCATCATCGAAAAGCTGGGTGTCCCGGAGGCGGAATTGGAGGGTTTCATAGCCGGGATGTCGGCGGCGATTCCGCTTGGGCGGCTCGGCGCACCGGACGAACTGGCCCGCGCGGCGCTGTTCCTGGCTTCGGACGAGAGCAGCTTCGTAACGGGCATAAATCTTCGCGTCGATGGAGGGATGGCGCTGCTCTAGGACTTGTGCGCCATAACGTGGACTCGTATGATCCACGTTATGGCGCACATTACCGTCAGCGTGGAATACGGCATGCACTCGCTCCTCTGGCTGGTGGGCGAGAGCGATCGACCGCGCAGCGGCCGGGATTTGGCGGCGTTCCAGGGCATTCCTCCCAGCTATCTCCTCAAGATATTGGCCAAGCTGGAGAAAGCGGGAATCGTCCGTGCTTTCGAGGGCGCCCGCGGCGGCTTCCGATTGGGACGTCCGCCCGAAGAGATAACCTTGCTTGATGTTGTCGACGCGATCGAGGGGCGCAAGCCGCTGTTCGATTGCCAGGAAGTGCGGGGGCGCTGCGCCCTCTTCCAGCCGGAGCGACCGGCCTGGGCCGACCACGGCGTCTGTTCGATCCATGCCGCGATGCTGCAAGCCGAAAAGGCGATGCGCAGTTCGCTGGCGGCGCAGACGCTCGCCCAGATATCCGCCTCCGTTGCGACCAAGGCGCCCGATACGTTTTCGGCTTCCGTCAGCGACTGGTTCGAGAACCGCAAGGCGCAGCCGGCCCAGCGGACGGGAGAGGGCACATGATGGACATCGCAATTGCCGCGGGACAGCCGCTGGTCATCGTGGTCGACGATGACGAGGAAATCCGCATGGCCATCGCCGAACTCATGCTCTCGGTCGGGATAGAGGCGGCCTGCTATGCCTCCACCCGGGAACTTCTGGCGGTGCCGCTTCCGGATCGGCCCTGCTGCCTGATACTCGATGTGCGAATGCCGGGGGCGAGCGGCCTCGATCTTCAGCATCATCTGGTCGCGGCGGGCAATGCCAAGCCGATCGTCTTCCTGACCGGGCATGGCGATATCCCGATGTCGGTTCAGGCCATGAAAGCCGGCGCCGTGGACTTCCTGACGAAGCCGGTGCGCGACCAGACGCTGATCGATGCGGTAACCGCCGGTATCGAGCGCGATATTGCCCAGAGCGCCGAGCGCGCCCGCGTACGGCGGCATGTGGAGCGCTTCCAGAGCCTGACCCCGCGCGAGGAACAAGTGCTGCGCGAAGTCGCTCGCGGCCGTCTCAACAAGCAGATCGCCTACGATCTCGGCATCAGTGAGATCACGGTGAAACTCCATCGCGGCAATGTGATGAAGAAAATGGAGGCCGCTTCGCTCGGAGAACTGATCCGCGCCTGGGAAAGCCTGCCCACGGAGTTGCGGGAAGCGGTAGGGACCTAGACCTTGGTATAGTTATAATCCCGGGCGGTTTGGCGGCAAATTGGAAGGGCGGCCGCAGGCCCGAACCACAAGGGTATTTCTTTGGCATCCGCCCCGACAGTTGCAATTATCGATGACGATGAGGACGTCCGTGAAGCCTTGTGCGAACTGCTTGAAGTGATGGGCTTCGTCTGCCGCCCCTTCGAAGGGGGAAGCGCGTTTCTTGCGGCATTTCCGTCTGGCCGGTTCGACTGCGTCATCACCGACATTCGCATGCCGGAGATCAATGGGCTGGACGTGATCGATCGCCTGAAGGAGCTTGGCGCAGGGACACCGGTGATCGTTCTCACATCGGCCATGGATGAACACAGCCGCCAGAGAGCCGTGGCAGGTGGGGCCTGCGCCTATCTCATGAAGCCGGTCGACGATGCGATGATGCTCGCGAGCCTTGAGCGCGCGTTGAGCGGATCGGGTTCCGATCCCCGTACGGATGCCGGATGACATGAAGCAGGGCCCTCAACACCCAGAGCGGCCTGCATTCCCCGCAGCGAGCGATATTCATGGCATGGAGCTGCCGTGCTTCCGCATCGATATCTCCGCGCTTCGCCCTTTGTTTGAGGCGGCGCAGCTTGAGCAATCTACTGGCCTGGACGGCATGGCTTCGCTCCTTTCCGGAACGCGGGTCGTCGATCTCAACGAAGCGGCGGTCCATCTGATCGTGCCTTACTCGGCGCGCGGCGGAATTGCGGGCCAATCGCTTGCCGAAGTCTGGCCGCCCGAAAGCCAACCGGAACTGGCAGATGCCATAGCGGCCCTGGCCCGGCGGAAGCCTGCGGCGGGCAGGGAGGTGCGCGAAGTCCGCTCGCTGGTCCTCGACCGTCCCTCGCTTTCGGTCTGGCGGGACGAAGGGGACCGGGACGAGGTGTTCTTCTCGGTCTCCGGCCAGTTGAAGCAGAACCGCACTTATTACCAGTTGTGGACGAGCGAGGCGCGCTTTCGCAGGCTGATCCATCACTTGCCGTTTGCGCTCCTGCAGGTCGATGCCACGGCCATGGAGCCGATATGGAGCCGGCTGAGGACGGAAGGGGTGATGGACCTGTTCGCGTACCTAGACGCCCATCCCGAACTGGTCGCGTTCTCGTGCGAGGCGGTGCGCGTAACCGATGCAAACCACTATGCCATGAGCCTGTTCGGCCTGGACGATCCGGCGCCGCTGCTGACCTCGGTGGAGTATCTGTTCTCCCAGGCACAGGACACCGCGCGGCGCGTGATGAACGCCCATTTCAAAGGCAAACGCTCCTATACCGAAATTACCCGTATCGCGCGTCACGATGGAGAACTGCGCGACGTGCGCATCTCGGTCACTTATCCCACTGCGCCCGAACTCCTCGATATCACCATGATCAGCCTGGAGGACGTGACCGCCCGGCTACAGACCGAGGCACAGCTCCGCCAGATCCAGGCCGATTTCACCCATGCCGCGCGGATCTACACGCTTGGCGAGCTGACGACATCGATAGCCCATGAGGTGAACCAGCCCCTCGCCGCGATCGTTACGAATGCCGATGCCAGCTTGCGCTGGCTGGGGCGCGGCGCCCCCGATCTGAGCAAGATACAGCACCTGACCTCGCGGATTGCAGCCAACGCCCGTCGCGCGGGCGACATCATCCAGCGGATCCGGGGAATGGCGGCCAAACGGCGGCCGGAGCGGATGGTCCTCGATCTCAATGCCATTGTCGAGGAGGCCTTGCTCTTCGTCCGCCACGATATCGAGAACCGGTCGATTGCGCTCAGCATGACGCTGGCAAAGGTTTCTCCGCGCGTGCTGGGTGACCGGGTCGAACTCCAGCAGGTCCTGGTCAACCTCCTCCTGAATGCCGCGCAGGCGCTGGAGACCGGCGAACACCTTGGTGGACGCCATATCATCGTGGTCACCCGCACGAACCAGGACGGGACGGCGGTGGTGGTGATCTGCGACAATGGACCGGGCATCGCGCCGGAACACTTCGAACGGATCTTCGACGGCTTCTTCTCCACCAAGGACGGAGGCATGGGCATCGGCCTGTCGATCTGCGAATCCATCATTTCGGCCCATCAGGGGCGCATCGAGATCTCGAACCGGGCCGATGGCGGCGCCAAGGTGGAAGTGACGATTCCTGGCGTGCAGGATCGGCCGGGTGACAGCTAATAGGGCAGCGGATCGCTGGCGGGGAAGCTGTCGGCAAGGGCCTGGTCCAGCCATTCGTCATTTCGCCGGACATCAGGTTCGATGCGCTCCGCCGGCAGGATCAGGCGGATGGTCGTTCCTTCGCCATGGTGGCTGTCGATCGTCAAGGCGCCGCCAAGGTCCCGGGCGAAGCGATGGACGTTCACGAGGCCGAGCCCGGTTCCGTCAAGCTTGGTGGTGAAATAGGCCTCGCAGGCCTGAGCCTGGACTTCGCGGGTCATTCCCGTGCCGCTGTCTGCCACCTCCAGCATGATGCCGTCTGCGGCCGCGCGCTTGGCCGCGATCACGATCAGGCCGCGCTCGGCAATGGCGCTGTCGGCGTTGAGGACGAGATCGACGATCACGTTCTCCAGCCGGCACGGGTTGCAGCGCAGGTTCGGAAGGTCCGGCGCCGCATGTACCGCCAGAGTCACATTGTCCTTCACCAACCATTGCAGACGCCTTTGGCAGCTTTCGAGCAGGGTGCAGAGGTCCACCGTTTCGTCGGTGCGCGCCTCGGGCGCAGCGAACTGAAGGAATGCCCTGACCATGCGGCCGATCTGGCTGACTCCCTCGGCCGCGTCGTCGATCACGCTGGCAATTTCGTCCGGTTCCAGTCTGGTGGCCGATTTCAGGATATCGATCGTGCTGGTCAGCAGTTGGACGCGGTTGCGCAGCTCATGTGTCATGCCGCCGATCATGATGGGCAGAGCATGGGATCGCAGCGCGGCCTGCTCGCTGCGCAATTGCTGCGTGGACGCAACGGCTTTGTGATCGGAAATCGCAGATCGGGGCATGGACATCGCTAACTCCGGGTGTGGATGAGAGAGAAAAGTGAGGAGCCGGACAGGTGGGATGCTCGCCTGCCAATTCGTTGGCCGCAGGGTGAAATCGGAAAAACCCCTGCGTTCATCATCCCTGTCGCGTCCGATTGACACGGCTCCCCCAGGTGCGTGGCTTCGGGGGTTGGCGGATTTGCAGCGCCCGTTGTGGGGATGGCGATAGTCCATCGCCGGCTGCCGCTTCGGCCACGACGCCACAATGATCGCATGGAGCCGCTCCGGCTAAGTCCCGAGATAGCGGCAAGCGCCTGTACCAAGCCCGGTTGGTACATCGTCATTTGCCTGTCTCGGTCCTGCCGGCGGCATTCCCGCTCCCTTATCCCTTTGCTCGTCGGATCGACCGGCATCTGCACATGCAAGGAAAGGACAGCACGATGAAGATCGTCGTCATCGGTGGAACGGGATTGATCGGCTCCAAGGTCGTGGCAAGGCTTGCGCAGGCGGGGCACGATGTCCTGGCCGCCGCCCCAAACACGGGCGTCAATACTTTGACCGGAGAAGGCCTGGCCGAAGCGCTGGTCGGCTGCGAGGTCCTGGTCGATCTCGCCAACTCGCCGTCCTTCGACGATCAGGTGGCCATGGACTTCTTCCAGAAGGCGGCGGCCAACCTCATGCCTGCGGAGATTGCGGCGGGGGTCAGGCACCACATCGCGCTTTCGGTGGTGGGAACGGATCGGCTTCAGGAAAGCGGCTATTTCCGCGCGAAGCAGGTTCAGGAGACGGCGATCCGCGAAAGCGGCATTCCTTTCACCATCGTCCATGCCACGCAGTTCATGGAATTCCTGCGCGGCATCGCGCAGTCGGCGATTGTCGGCGATGAGGTTCGCCTGCCCCATGCCTGGATCCAGCCCATGGCCGCCGACGATGTCGCTGCCGCCGTGGCTGCCGTCGCGCTCGACAAGCCGGCGGGCGGCATGGTGGAGATCGCCGGGCCGGAGAAGTTCCGCCTCGACGAGATCGTGGCGCGCGTGCTCGCCTTCGACAAGGACCCGCACCCCGTCGTCCGCGATCCCGAGGCCCGGTATTACGGCATTCGCCTGAAAGACGATGCGCTGCTGCCGGCTGCGGGCGCGCGGCTGGGTGAGACGGCATTCGACTGGTGGCTGGCCAACGTACCGCCGCCGCCCAAGCGGTGATCGTGCCCTGGGACGTGCCCGTGCGTGTCCGTCCCATCGCCGTCCCCACCCCTGGATCAATCCCCGCAACGAAAGGCCCCGCCATGCTCATGAGAAGCTGCGCGATCATTGCCCTGCTGCTCGGGCTCCTGGCGCTCGCGAACGGAGCCTTCATGCTCTATGCGCCGTCGGCCTGGTATTTCGCCGTTCCCGGCGTCACCACCACCGGCCCCTTCAACCAGCATTTCATCCGCGACATCGGGCTGGTCTTCCTGTTCCTGGGAGCGGCGTTCCTGATCGGGGCCGCACGGCCGCAATATCGCACCGTCTGCTGGGGCGGCGCGACGGTCTGGCTGCTGGGCCACGCGCTGTTCCACTACTGGGAAGTAGCCGTGGGCATTTGCGGGCCCTCCGCCATCCTGCGCGATTTTCCCRCCGTGAGCCTGCCCGCCCTGCTCGGCTTGGTGATCACCACCTGCGCCATCCTCGACCCCACCAAGACCGCAACTGAAGGAGATTATCGATGACACCACGTATGAACATCTTCCAGGCCGCGCCCGATGCCATGAAAGGCATGATGGCCGTGGAAAAGGCGATCGACGATGCCGGCATCGAGCATGGCCTGCTCGAACTGGTGAAGCTGCGGGCCTCGCAGATCAACGGCTGCGCCTTCTGCATCCACATGCACGCCAAGGACGCGGTGAAGAACGGAGAGAGCGACATGCGCATCCATCTGCTGGACGCCTGGCGCGATTCCCCGCTGTTCTCCGAGCGCGAGCGTGCCGCGCTCAACTGGGCGGAATCGCTGACCAAAATCGCCAAGACTCACGCGCCGGACGATGCCTATGCGATGCTCAAGGCGCAATTCGACGACAAGGAAATCGCCTACCTGACCGTCGCCGTCGCGGCGATCAACTTCTGGAACAAGGTCCAGATCGGCCTGCGCGCCGTGCATCCGGTGGAGACGCCGGTCACCGCCTGACCGCCTGCCGCGTCGATGGCCGGAGTGCTGCCGCAGGCGGTGCTCCGGCCGTCCCTTTTGGGAGATATGACCATGAAGCTCTATTATTGCCCCTGGGCCTGCAGTCTTGCCGCGCACATCGTGCTCACCGAGGTGGGCGAGCCGTTCGACAGCGAGAGCGTCGATCTCAAGACGAAAGTCACGGCCAGCGGCGGCGACTTCAATCGGGTGACCACGAAAGGCTACGTCCCGGCGCTGGTGCTGGGTGACGGCGAGGTCATTACCGAGAACGTCGCCGTGCTCTACTACCTCTCCACGCTCTACCCGGCTTACGGCCTGGAGGATGCGCTGGGGCGGACGCGGCTGCTGGAAGTGCTCTCCCTGGTCGCGACCGAGATCCACAAAGGATTCAAGCCGTTCTGGCACGGCGGCACCGAGGAAGAGAAGGCTGCTGCCAGCGCCAGGCTCACGGCCCTGTTTCAGCAGGTCGTGAGCGGCATGGTGAGCGACTACCTGTTCGGCGCGCGCCCGACGGTCGCGGATCTCTACGTCTTCGTCATGACCCTCTGGGCCGCGCGCTTCGGTGTCGAAATTCCCGAACGGCTGATCGCCTTGCGTCGGCGCATCGGGGAGCGCGAAGGCGTGAAGACGACGCTGCGCTCGGAAGGCATGGTCATGCCGAAGAACATGCGCGAGGAAGGGTGATCGGGGCGGCGAGTCGCCGCTGCCGGCCCGCTTGCCTCTTGTGGAAATGGAATGCCGATGCCGACGCGCCCGTTCGAGTTCACCGCCCGCTCCGGCCTGCGATTGGCGGGCCGGTTGGAAGTGCCCGCCGTCAACGTGCGCGGCTGGGCGATCTTCGCGCACTGTTTTGCATGCGGCAAGGATAGCCATGCCGCGGTGAGGATCGGCCGTCGCCTGGCCGACGCCGGCATCGGCGTGCTGCGTTTCGACTTTACCGGTCTTGGCGGCAGCGAGGGCGATTTCGAACCTGCTGAAAAGGGGCGGGACGTCGCGGATTTGCTCGATGCGGCGGCCGCGATGGCAGTGCAGGGCATGGCGCCGTCCCTGTTGGTCGGGCATAGCCTTGGCGGCTCCGCCGCTCTCGCAGCCGCGGGTTCGTTGCCGATGGTAGCGGCCGTCGCGACGATTGGGGCGCCTTTCGACATATCCCGGATGTCGGCTGATGGTGACGCCGTGTCCATCGAGGACAAGGCCTTCACCGTCGGGCGCCACCTTGCCGAGGAACTGCGGCTGCAGGACCAGGGCAGGAGGATCGCGGAACTGGGAAGGCCGCTGCTACTGCTCCATTCCCCAACCGACCGCGTGGTGCCGGTGGCGAGCGCGACGCGGATATATCTCTCGGCGCAGAATCCCAAGAGCTTCATCGCTCTCGACGGCGCCGACCATCTGCTGACTCGGGAGAAGGACGCCGAATTCGCCGCCGACATGATCGCCACCTGGGCCGGGCGCTACCTGAGGATGGCGCCCGCCGATGCCGCGTCCCCTTACGACGCCGAAGCGAGCGAGACGGGCGTGGGCAAGTTCCAACTGGCGATGCGCGCGGGCAAGGCCCATTTTCTTGCCGACGAACCTGCCGAAGTCGGGGGCATGGGAAGCGGCGCCACGCCCTACAACCTGCTGTCCGCCGCGCTCGCAGCCTGCACGACGATGACCTTGCGGCTCTATGCGGCGCGCAAGAACTGGCCGGTCCGCCACATCCACACTTTCGTGAAGCACCACAAGACAGGGCAGGGCGATCGGCCCGATACTTTCTCACGCAGGATCGAAGTTACCGGCGAGGTAGACGCCGCGCAGCTCGAAGAATTGCAGCAAGTGGCGGAGCGCTGCCCCGTGCACCGTACTCTGGAGGCCGGATCGCAGTTCAACCTCCCGGAAGTGGAGTTGTCTCCAGAACAGGACTGATACCAAAGTTCTCTGACAATGACTCATGTCTCCCCTCGTCATTGCGAGCGACCGCAGGTCGCGCGGCAATCCAGGGGCGGCTTATGTGGCTCTGGATCGCTTCTCCCGCTTCGCGGGCTCGCGATGACGAAAAGCAGGAGACGGGTTTCAATCCAAGAGTCTTGGTATGAGCGCGAAGTCGGTACCGATGCGGTAACGGTACAAGAACAGCGGTCTATCTTGGGTCTGTTCCACTGATCTGACGGGGATCATTACTTTCGGAGACGAAAACCTCTGAAAGGAATGGTTCGATGAAAATCGCAGTCGTTGGCGGAACCGGGCTCATCGGCGAAAAGCTCACCGAGCGCCTGACAGCCGCCGGGCACGACGTTGCCGTGGTCGCCCGGTCTCGCGGCGTGGATGTATCGACAGGCATCGGTCTGGAAGATGCCCTGGCCGGCGCAACCGTCGTCTTCGACGTGTCCAATCCGGGTTACGAAGACGCCGCGGCCATGGAGGCCTTTTTCGCGGCGGCCGGATCGAGGCTGATGCCGCTGGAGCGCGAGATCGGGGTCGCTCACCATATCCTGCTCTCGGCGGTCGGCGCGGACGCGCTCGAGGGCGGCTATTTCCGAGCGAAGCGAACGCAGGAACGCCTGGTGCGGGACGRCGGCGTGCCTTTCACGATCCTGCGCGCAGCGCCGTTTTTCGAGTTCATCTACAACATCGTGGATGCGGGAGGGCAAGGCGACGCCGTGCGCCTGCCGCCCGTCCACATGCAGCCCGTCGCTGCCGACGATGTCGCCAATGCCTTGTCCCGCATGGTCTTCGCGCCTGCGACCGGCCATGTGGTGGAGATCGCCGGCCCTGATCGTCGCACTTTGCCTGACCTCGCCGCGATGATCCTGACCGCCAACGAGGACAGCCGGCGGATCGTCGTCGATCCCGATGCGCCCTATTTCGGCGCTCATTTCGAAAGCGAACCGCTCACGGGGGGCGACCATCCCCGGTTTGCGCCGACCAGCTTCGAAGACTGGCTGCGCCGCTGGATCGCAATGGCCTGACACACGCCCTGTCGATCTACCCCACCACCACAGGGAGATTCTCGATGATTTCGCCCAATGGCGACGGTGTTTCCGCGCCGTTTTGCTCCAGCCGCCGCGGCGTACTCGGCGGAATGGCCGCCACCGGGTTCGTCCTGACCGGCGGGCCATTGCTCGCTGGGACCAGCCTCGCTCAGCCCATCGACCATGGAGAGACCACAATGACCAACTTTACGACGCGTGACGGCACCCGCATCTTCTACAAGGACTGGGGCCCGAAGAATGCGCAGCCGATCTTCTTTCACCACGGCTGGCCGCTGAGCGCCGATGACTGGGACGCCCAGATGCTGTTCTTCCTCGACCAGGGCTACCGCGTGATTGCGCATGACCGCCGCGGTCACGGTCGCTCCGAACAGACCGACCAGGGCCACGACATGGATACCTATGCCACGGATGTGGCTGAGCTGGTCGAAGCGCTGAACCTGAAAAATGCCGTACACATCGGCCACTCCACCGGCGGCGGCGAAGCGGCGCGCTATGTCGCGCGGGCTCGCCCCGGGAGGGTTGCGAAAGCCGTCCTCGTCGGCGCCGTGCCGCCGCTGATGCTCCAGACGCCTGCCAATCCCGGAGGCGCACCGCGCTCCGCATTCGACGAGCTACGCCGCGAGCTTGCCACGAACCGTGCGCAGTTCTTCGTCGATTTCCCCAGCGGCCCGTTCTACGGCTTCAATCGCCGCAAGGGCGGTGCGGTGCAATCTATCGTCCAGAACTGGTGGCGCCAGGCCATGATGGGCGCGGCAAAGGCGCAATACGACTGCATCAAGGCGTTTTCCGAAACTGATTTCACCGAAGACCTCAAGGCGATCACCGTCCCCACACTCGTCATGCATGGCGACGACGATCAGATCGTCCCGATCGCCGACTCGGCGGAACTTTCGATAGGGCTGCTCAAGGGCGGGGAACTCAAGGTCTACAAGGGGCTGCCGCATGGGATGTTGACGACCGACGCCGGCAGACTCAATCCCGACATACTCGAATTCATCCGTCGCTGAGGCCTATCGGCAAGGGCATTGAATGGGGTTATCCTCATTCGATGCCCTGGTCATTGCGTGGCCCGGAAGCGCGCAATCCGGAGGCCCGACCAAGAACGTCAACCTCCGAGGGTCTCCGCAAGGCCAGCAGTTGTTCGCGCGGAAACGGCGACTCGGATCTGCCCGATGGACATCTGCGAAAGAGGCGCGATCAGGTTGAAATCGAAGGGTCAGCGGGTGAGCGCGTCTGGCGTGTTCCACGCAGCGCTTCGATCACATGGCGCATCGTTTCGGTGTCGCGCACGTTGAGGTCGCGCTGGGGGTAGGGGACTTCGATGCCTTGCTCGCGCATCAGGCGCCAGAGCGCCTTCAAGACGTCGGACCGCACATTTCCAACGCCTTCCTCGGGGTCCGTGATCCAGACGTGGATCACGAAGCTGACGCCGCGCTCGGCGAAACTGTCGAGCCAGACGGTGGGCGGCGGGGCGGCCAGGACGCGCTTTACCGACTTGGCGCCGTCCAGCATGAGATGTTCCACGCGTTCGATATCGCAGGCGTAGGGCATGACCACGGAAACCTGGATACGCACGTTCTTGCTAGAATAGGAACAGTTCTCGATCTGATTTATTATCAGAAGATTCGAGGTTTCACCGGATCTCAGGAAATCTGAGAGATATCTATAATGTTTTCTATTCAGATATTTAATGGTTCGTGTCGGAGCATGACTTCTCGCGGTATCTCGATAAGCTGTATCCTAATTGTATCCTAATTTTGTCGAAGCTTGGAATTAGGATACAGGATGCGTCGCCAGTGCAGCGGCGCTTCAGCCGATATATTCGATCCGAAGGGTAACAAGACAGCGCTGGGCAAACAGTTGCCAAGAGCCACCTAGCTTGGCTACACGTCTCGGATGAAAAACCGTCCGCTTGCTGCCCGTTGACCATGCTGCGTCCCTGGCAGATAAGCCTCAGTCAACGCATTGACGCCGGACGTATCGAACCCATCTACATGCAGATCATCCAGGCGGTGATCCGTGATATCGAAAGCGGCCGTCTCACTTCGGGCAGTTACCTGCCCAGCAGCCGCGAACTGGCTGTCAGCCTGGGTATCAACCGCAAGACGGTGGTCCTGGCCTATGAGGATTTGATCGCGCAGGGTTGGCTCTCTTCGGCCGGCACGCGCGGCACCATGGTATCGACCGCGTTGCCCAATCCCGGTCCTTCCCCCGCTCCCGAAAGCCCGGGCGAGGCCGCGCGCGCCGAGTATCGTTTTATCTCCGGCCCGGAGCACCCGCTGGCAGTTCCCGAAGGGCCCGGTCTCAAGCTGGACGAAGGCGCTCCAGATGGGCGACTGTTTCCGGTGGAACTCCTGTCCCGTGCCTATCGCGCCGCCGCCCAGCGCCTTGTGCGCTCAAACGGCCTGCAATACCGCGATCCGCGCGGCGCGCCGGTCCTGCGCGAAAGCGTGGCCGAAATGCTGAAGAGCCAGCGCGGCCTGCCGGTGACGGCGGAGAACATCTGCATCACCCGCGGAAGCCAGAACAGCATCTTCCTCGCCGCCAGCCTGCTGATCCGTCCCGGCGACGCAGTGATCGTCGAGGAACTGACTTACGAGCCCGCCGTCGCTGCCTTCGCAGCGCGCGGTGCGAAGATCGTGCCGGTAGGCCTCGACCGTGACGGCATATGTCTCGAAGACGTGGAACTGGCCTGCCGCCGCAACCGCGTGGCGGCCGTTTTCGTGACACCGCACCACCAGTTCCCGACAACGGTGGCCTTGCGACCCGAACGGCGCCTGCGCTTGCTGGACCTGGCCCGTCAGTTCGGTTTCGCCGTGATAGAGGACGACTACGACCACGAATTTCACTTCGCCTCGCAGCCGCTGTTGCCGATGGCGGCCTATGCACCGGGGCGGGTTATCTACGCGGGCTCACTATCCAAGCTGCTGCTGCCCGCGCTGCGCATCGGCTATATCGCCGCGCCGGTGGAGGTGATCGAGGCGCTGGCCCATGTCGTCTCGCTCGTGGACGGCATGGGCAACACCCTTACCGAGACGGCCGCTGCCGAACTGATCGAAAGCGGCGAATTGAGCCGCCACGCCCGCAAGGTCCGGCAAATCTACGCCCAGCGGCGCACCACTTTCGCCGCCGCGCTGGACGCCACTCTGGGCGACCGGGTGAGCTATGAAATGCCTCCCGGCGGCCTGGCCTTCTGGCTTCGCTTCGCATCGGAGGACATGCTGGACCGGATAGAGGCGGGCGCGGCGGCGGCCGGGCTGCGCTTCGCGCCGTCCTGCTCTTTCATGACGCGCGACAGTGCTCCGCGCGGCCTGCGTATCGGCTTCGCCAGCTTGGACCAGCACGAAGCGCGCGGGGCACTGGAAGTACTCCGGTCGGTGGCGGGCTGACGGAGCCGTTCCGGATCAGGTCCGGGACAGCGGCTGGTTCGCCTCCCGCATTGCCGCGGCCAGCCCCGTATCCGGGTGCCCGGCCAGTATCTGGGCAAGGCTTTCCGGACGTTCGTCCTGGCCCAGCTTGAAGGTCGCCTCGCAGGACAGCACCGTGGCCCGGAAGGCAATGATGTGGCGGCTCATCGGCTCGTAACGCTCGCCCATCTTCGCTACCGTCCAGCGGTCCGGGCGATAGCCCTCCATATGGGCAATCAGGCGGTCGAGTGCCTCGCCGTTGTCCTGGGGTGAAAAGGCAATTTCCACTTCGAAGCGCGCCACCGCGTAATTCCACGTCGGCGCCCATTGCGGCTGCGTCACCAGTTCAGGCGAGATGTACCCCTGCGCGCCCTGGAACAGCACCAGCGCGCGCGCTTGCTGCCGCAGCGCCTCGACCTGCGGATTGGCCAGCGCGAAGTGGCCGACAAGCGCGGCGATGCTCCCGTCCGCCGCCAGATCCGCTACCAGCGGCAGCGGCGTCGCATGGAACGAGGGCGTACCCGATACCACCCAGGCGAGGGGGTGGCGGGCGACCAGCGCCGCGATTCCGGCGGCATTGCGCGGGGACCACCGGCTCATGCGCCGGCTCCCGTGTAGCGTTCCCGTCCACCGACAATGGTGCGCAATACCTCCACTTTGAGTAACCTTTCCGAATCGATGGTCGTGGGATCGCTGTCCAGCACGGTGATGTCGGCAAGGAAGCCCGGCGCGATCCGTCCGAGCCGATCTTCCTGAAAGCCGGCATAGGCATTGGCCACGGTATAGGCCGTGAGCGATTGCTCCACCGAGACCTTCTGGTCGGGCAGCCAGCCTTCCGGGTTGGCGCCGTCGATGGTCCGGCGCGTGACGGCGGCATGGATGCCCGCCATCGGGCTGAGCGGCGCGACCGGCCAGTCCGAACCGAAGGTCACCGTTGCGCCGCTCTTCATCAGCGAGGAGAAAGCGTAAGTGCCGTTGAGGCGCTTTTCGCCGATGCGCTTGACCGCCCATCGACCGTCGTCGACGGCGTGATAGGGCTGGACCGAGGCGATCACTTTCTGCGGTGCGAAGCGCGGGATAGTGGCGGGGGCGATGTGCTGGGCATGTTCGACGCGAAAGCGGCGGTCACGCTTGCCGTTGAGGGCTTCCGCCTCGGCGTAGAGATCGAGGATGTCGTCGTTCGCCTCGTCGCCGATGGCGTGGACGGTGATATGCAGGCCCGCGCGATCGGCGGCGATCACCGCTTCGCGCAATTCGTCGAGCGGCATGACCCGCACGCCCCGCGTTTGTGGATCGTCGGTGTAGGGATCGTGGAACAGCGCGGTGCGTGCGCCGAGCGAACCGTCGACCAGAGCCTTGAGGCCGCCCCAGCGCAGCCAGTCGTCCCCCCGACCTTCGGCCTTCACGAGGGCGGCCATTTTCTGCCAATCGCGCAGCGGCACGAAGTTGTAGAAGCGCATGTCCGTCTCGCCCTTGGCGCGCAGGCGTCGCAGGGCGTCGAAGCAGTCCCAATCGAAGGGATCGGGGATATGCACCTGCGCGATGCCACACTTCAGGCCATGCGCGATGCCGCCCCGCAGTGAGGCTTCGAGCTGTCGGTGTGTCAGCGGCGGGATCACGCGCTTGACCAGAGCCTTGGCGTTGTCCTTGAGCACGCCGGTCGGTTCGCCTTTCGCGTCGCGCACGATCACGCCGCCTGCCGGATCGGGCGTGTTTCGGGTGATGCCGGCCAGCTTGAGGGCAACCGAGTTGCACAGGAAGCTGTGCAGGTCGGTGCGCGGTATCGCGATCGGGGTGTTCGGGCTGACCGCATCGATCCAGTGGCGCGTGGGCAGTTCGCCGCCGATCCGCTGTTCATCCCACGATCCGCCGAGCAGCCAGTCGCCGGGGTGGGCCTGCACCGCAGCGGCGATGCGGGCCACGAACTCGGCGCGGTTCCCTACATTGAGCAGGTCCGGTTGGGAGAGCGTGTCGGAGCCCATCAGGAAATGCGTGTGGTTGTCGGTAAAGGCCGGCATTGCAAAGGCGCCCCCCAGGTCGACCACTCGGGTGGATGCCCTGGTGCGCGCTTTCACCGCATCGGATCCCACGGCGACGATGCGGTCGCCGACGATGCCGATCGCGTCCGAGCGCGCGCCGGTTCCGGTCCAGACCTTGCCGCCGACCAGCGCGCAATCCAGCGGCGCATCGGCCGCGAAAGCACTTCGCGCAAACGGCATACTCATCGCTGCGAGCGCAGTGCCGGATCCCAGAAACCGACGACGATCGAACATGGCTATCCCCTTGCCGTTCATGAGCGACAATTCCCTTCGCCTACCCGTTCGGCCCAGCCAACATCCAATATCGAGTGGGTTCAAGGGTCCAATGCCGCGGGGGCGCGTAATGCATTGGACCCATCGACTTCCGGAAAGTGGATGTTCCGCATGGGCCGCGGTTGCGCTTCATGATCGATCTAGCCGCGAGGCAAAGTCAGATCGCTCCCGAGGGCGACCGCAAGATCAGGGATTCAAATGATGGAACAGCTTCTCCGCGCACGCCGCCGGTCGATTCTGGCGAGCACGGCTCTCATCGCACTGAGCGCGCCGGCAACGCCGGCACTGGCGCAGGCCGAAACGCCATCCCGTTCCGACGATGCCGCCGCTTCCACGCCAGGCGACATCGTCGTCACCGGATCGCGCATCGACCGTCCGGGCTATGAATCACCGACGCCGCTGCTGCACATGACGCAGGACGATCTCCAGATCGTCAGCCGCCCCAACATCGGCGCGGCACTGGCCGACCTGCCGCAGTTCAAGGCCTCGCAGTCGCCGCAGACCTCGG
Organism: Novosphingobium sp. YAF33; assembly: GCF_052113265.1. NCBI lineage: Bacteria > Pseudomonadati > Pseudomonadota > Alphaproteobacteria > Sphingomonadales > Sphingomonadaceae > Novosphingobium > Novosphingobium sp. YAF33. The sequence goes on along the minus strand of NZ_JBFRCW010000002.1, from coordinate 118,596 downwards.
GCACCAACGCGCAGGCGGGCCGCTTCCCCGTGAACATCCGCGGCCTTGGCGAAACCCGCTCGCTGGTCCTCGTCGACGGTCGCCGCCTGGTCAGCGACAACGACCTCAACACCGTGCCCTCGATCATGGTCAAGAGCGTGGACATCGTCACCGGCGGTGCCTCGGCGGCCTGGGGCTCGGACGCGGTCGCGGGCGTGGTCAACATGATCGTCGACGGCGATTACGAAGGCGTGCGCCTGGGCGCGGAAGGCGGGATCTCGTCGCGCGGCGACGCCGGGCAGGTCCGGATCGAAGGCAAGTACGGCACCAGTTTCGCCGAAGGTCGCGGCCACTTCGTGATCGGCGGAGAGTTCGTCGACAACAAGGGCATCCTGAAGAAGACCGACCGCGAGAACACGGGGCGCTTCGCGACGGTCAATAATGCCCTGACCCCGAACGTCGGCCACGCCACCCGCCTGATCGGCGGTTACATCACTTCGGGGCCGGCCGGGCTGCGCGGCATGGGCTTCAATCCCGATGGAACCCTTCGCGTGCCGGACATCGGCACGGTCGTGGGCACCAACATGATCGGCGGCGAGGGCCCGTCCGACGACGAACGCAGCCCGCTCATCACGCCGCAGAAGCGCTATGCCGCGCTCGCCAAGGCTTCCTACGAACTGACTGACACGCTGAAGCTCAGCGCCGATTTTCGCTATTCGCGATACTGGAACAGCTATACCTGGTTCGGCGATCACACCAACAGCGTCACCATCCGGTCGGACAACGCCTTCCTGAACGACGACGTGCGCCAGATCCTGGCCAATTCCGGGCAGAGCAGCTTCACGATGGCCCGTTACAACGCGGATCTTTCGTACAGCACGATCAACCTCGACCGCCGCAGCATCCAGGGTACCCTGGCGCTTGACGGCAGCTTCGGCGACGGACGCTGGCGCTATTCGGCCTATTACAGCCACGGAGAGTATCGCAACAAGATCGACACGCCGGGCTTCCTGATCTCCCGGAACTTTGCCAACGCGGTCGATGCGGTGATCGACCCGGCGACCGGCCAGGCCGTGTGCCGTTCGGGCGCGGCGGGCTGCGTGCCGCTGAACCTGTTCGGAGAGGGGGCGCCGTCCCAGGCGGCGATCGACTACGTCACCGGTACCCCGCGTTCGAACAGCCTCAACAAGCTCGATACTTACGGCGTTTCGCTGCGCGGCGAGCCCTTCGAACTGCCCGCAGGGCCGGTTTCGATCGCGATCGGCGCGGAAGGGCGCAATCTTTCGACCAATGCCAAAGTGGGCGAACTGGATGCCGCCAAGGCCTTTTCCACGTTCTACTTCACTTCGCTGCGCGGCAAGTACGATGTGAAGGAAGCCTTCGGCGAGATCGTCGTGCCTGTCGTCAAGGACCTGCCGGTTCTGCGCAAGCTGGAGCTGAACGGCGCGGTCCGCGTCTCGGACTACAGCACCAGCGGCACTGTATGGTCGTGGAAGCTGGGCGCCACCAACGAGTTCCTGCCCGGCGTGATCGGCCGCATCACGCGTTCGCGCGATATCCGGGCGCCCAATATCAGCGAACTCTATTCGAACCAGACCGTCAGCTACGTGGGCGTCGTCGATCCGCAGTTCAGCGGCGAAGGCAGCCGCAGCGTGTTGATCTACGGTGGCGGCAATGCCGCGCTCAAGCCCGAGAAGTCCGACACCTGGACTGCCGGCATCACCACCGCTCCGCTGCGCGGCCTGACCGCCTCGATCGATTACTTCAACATCGCGATCAAGGACGTCATCACCAGCATCGGCGCGCAGGTTCTTGTCGACCGCTGCAATGGCGGCAACGCCAGCCTGTGCAATTACATCACCCGCGATTCCACCGGCCGGATCGCCAGCATCGCCTCCTCGCAGGTCAACCTGTCCGAATTCAAGACGGACGGCGTGGACGCGGAACTGGCCTATAGCCTGCCGGTTGAGAACGAGGCCAACGGCCGCGTGATCTTCCGCCTCGTCGGCACCTGGGTAAACCACTTCACGACCGACGACGGCACCGCCAAGATCGAATACGTGAAGTCGCAAGGCTATGCCTTCGTCAACGGCGTGCCGCGCATCCGTGCCAATGCCTCGGTCGGCTATTCCAGCGATGGCTTCAGCGGACTGGTGCGGGCGCGCTACACCTCGTCCGGTTACTGGAACCGCACGAGCGCCACGCCGATCACCAACAACCGCATTCCCGCCTATACCTACATCGACGTCCAGCTGAGCCAGAAGGTTCCGTTCGGCCAGGACGGCAAGTATTTCGAGATCTATGGCAACGTGTCGAACCTGTTCGACAAGGATCCGCCGCTCTACTCGAATTTCTCGCCCTACTACGATGTGATCGGTCGCTACATGACCCTGGGCGTGCGCCTGGAGTTTTGACACCGGCCCTGCAAGGCAAACGGAAGGCGGCGGGTGCAGAACCCGCCGCCTTTTTTGCGCCCTATCAGTATTCGAAGGAAGCCGCGTTGCCCTGCTTTTCCTCGAAGGCTGCGGCGGTGCGGATTGCCAGCGCGACGTCCTCTTGCGACATGTCCTGGAACCACTGGGCTTCGCGCTTGCGGATGCGCGGCCACTGCTCGTCCAGAGTGGCGGCTTCGTAAAGGCGGCCGTTCTGCATCACCAGGTAAAGCGAACGGGTGTTGCGGATATCGACCGTGGGATCGCGGTCCAGCACCAGCAGGTCGGCCAGCTTGCCCGGCTCGATGGAGCCGAGATCCAGTGCCCGCCCGATCACTTCGGCAGAGCCGATCGTCGCCGCATGCAGGATCTGCGAGGGGCTTGCGCCTCCAGACGCCATGGCTTCCAGTTCCCAGTGATAGGACAGCCCCTGAACGACGCTGTGCGAGCCGACGCCGAGCAGTCCGCCGGCGCTCCCGATATCGCTTGCCTGCTTCGCGAACAGGCTGAAACCTTGCCCATCGGCGCGGTTCCATGTCACGGAGTCCCGCTTGGCGGCGAAGGCGAATTCGGGGACGAAGCGGCCCAGCTTGGCGTCGAAATCCTGCTGGTGACCTGCCGCCATCGCGCCCATCGCGCTCGGCGCGCCATAGAGCACCAGCATCGTCGGCACCGTGGATATGCGTGAGCGCACCAGCATCTGCACGATGTCGTCATGGAGCGGCGCGATCGGCAGGCTGTGTTCGTTGCCGGCATAGCCGTCGAGCATTTGGGTGAGGTCGAGCCGGTAGTCGCTGGCACCTTCCGTGGTGGGCATCAGGCCCAGGGCCTGCGCGCCTTCGATCAGGTGGCGACGCTCGGCCCGGTCACCGACCATGTACTGCTTGATGTTGGGGGTGCGGTAATGGTCGGAATAGCGGCGCAGCGTGGCGATCGCTTCCTCGCGGCTGCCCATCGGACTGTTGCGGAACACGCCCTCGCCGGTGGAGAAGGCGCGCAGGCCCGGCATCAGCCCGGCGTCGATCATGTCGGCATATCCGAAAACGTCGGGGTCGAAGGTCTGGACGTCCAGTCCCGCGGTCACGCCGTAGGCCAGGTTCGCGGCGAAATCCCAGTGGCCGATGTCGAGGATGCGGCGGCGGGTTTCGAACCAGTGGGCATGGGCATCGATGAAGCCGGGCACGATGAACTTGCCGGACATGTCGCGCACCTCGGTGCCCGGCGGCACCTTCATCTTTCCGCGCGGGCCGACGCCGGCGATGCGGTTGTCGACGATCAGGACATCGGCATCGTCGATGACTTCGTCGGCCTTCATCGTGATCACGCGCGCCCCTCGCAGCAGCAGCTTGCCGCTGGGCACATCGCGCGGCAGTACCACGTCCATGCGCTTGCCGCCGGCGCGCTTCTCGATGGCGGCTGGCGCGCCGTCTTGCGCGGCATCCAGCGGCAACTGCCGCACCGTGGAACCGACCGACCAGACGAGCGAGCGCATGTCCGGGGCCCAGTCCATGTAGTCCGCGCCGATCGCGGTGATCCGCCGCGCGTTCGAGGCGGGATCGCTGACGTTGACGGTGGGCGCCGTGCCGTCCTTCGCCGGTGGCACTGGAACGAGATAGAGCTGCGAGGCGAGGCGCACCAGCGCGGTGCGGCCATCGGCGCTCAGCTGTGCGTTCCTGAGCGGTGCGGGCGCATCGAAATACTGGCTGTCGGGCCGGGCGACCAGCTTCGCGAGACGCCTTGCCCCGCCATCTCCGGCGATTGCATGGGAGGAGATCCAGCCGTCCGAATAATAGCGCACCCGCGCCGGATCGGGATCGCGGCGCAGGTCCATCGCCGCGCCGACTTCGCCCAGCCTGGTTGCTTCGCCGCCGTCCACAGGCAGGCGCATCAGCGTCGAGGGCATGGGGCCGAGGCTCTCGGCGGTGCGGTAGAGCCGGTCATGCTGGCTAGCGAAGAAAGCGACCACGTCCTTGCCGCCCGCCAGGAACAGCGGCTCGGAATAGAACGCCGCCTGCGTCGTGATCCGGCGCGGCGCGGTCCTGCCGTTCGCGGCGGCGACCCAGACGTGGCCGCCTTCCTTAGCGGTCCAGGTGACATAAGTGACGAAGCGCCCGTCGTCGGACCAGCTGGGCTGCCAGGTCGCTCCCGACACGTCGAGGCGGCGGGGCTTTGCGCCACTGCGGTTGGCGGCGATATAGATGCGCCCCACGGCGCCGAAGACGACCTGCTTGCCATCGGGCGAAAGTCGCGGGGTCTGGATCACGCGGACATGAACGGGGCCGGTCTCGACCCGATGCTGGCGGCGCAGCGGCAAGGGCATCTCGTGGCGCACATGCGCCTCGAACGGAATGTCGGCGAGCGTGCCGGACGCGACGTCGAGCCGCTTCAATCCGCCGCCGAGGCCAAGGTAGATGCCAGTGTCGTCGGGGGAGAACACCATGCGCGGCATCAGGTCGACGTAATAGCCGCCAGACTGTCCATCCGGATCGAGCGGGCCATGCAGCTGCCGGTCGGTTCCGGTTTCGAGATCGTGCAGGCGCAGCACGGTCTGCTCTTTCTCCCGCGTGACGTAGGCGAGCAGGCGGCCATCGTGCGACAGCACCGGGCGCATCCCGCCGCCGGGCGTCGTCAGCACCGTGTGCTGGGTGCGCTTGGCCAGGTCGAAGCGCGCGATCGTCCAGTGGGGCAGGGCGCCGCTGCTCCAGGTCGTCCCGGCCTTCGTGGCATAATAGAGGTTCTGGCCATCGGGGGAAGCGACCACCCCCATGGCATTTTGGCGCTGGGGATGGGGATCGTCGCCGTTCGGCTGCGCCTTCACGAGCACTTCTTGCCTGCCGCTCTCGACATCGAACGACCACAGTTCGAACGCCAGCACGCCCCAGATCATGCGCGATACATAGAGAGTCCTGCCATCCGGCGACCACGCGGGCGAGCCGAAGTGCGGGGCGCCCTTGTCTTCCCGAGAGACGCGGCGGGCATGGCTGCCGTCCGCATCGGCGATCCAGAGGTTATCGCGCCCGTCCCGGTCGCTGACGAACGCGATTTTGCGGCCATCGGGAGAGAATACCGGCTGCGTATCGAACGCATCCCCGGTCATCACCGGACGGGCCTTTCCGCCTTCCGCGGCAAGGGCGTAGACGTCTCCCAGCAGGTCGAAAAGGATGGTGCGACCGTCGGGTGAAACGTCCAGTGCGGGCCATGTCACCTGCCGGGTGTCATATTCGATCACGCGCCCGGTCAGCGGCGGCAGCGTGTCCGCATGCGCCGCCTCGCCAGCAGATAGTGCCATGCTCGCCAGAAGCGCCGTACCTGCCAGCCATGTCTTCACTGCATCACCCTCTCGTGCATCATCAGGCCCTTCCTTCGCCGGCCCGGCTCGCTTGCGAAACATCCAGTTCGGGGGAGGGTGAGGGGTCCAGTCAGACCGTGCTCAGCAAAAGGCTGGTTTCGCTGTTCAGTACCCCCTCGATCATCCGCACCTGCCGCAACACCCGGTCGAATTCGGACAGGCTGGACGTGCGGATATCCGCGACCAGATCCCAGTTGCCGTTGGTGGTGTGCAGGGTCTGGATCTCCACCATCCCCCGCAGCTTCTGGATCACCTGGGTGGTCGACTTGCCGGTGATCTCGATCATCATCACCGCGCGCACGGACAAGTCTTCGTAGTCATCGCGCACGCGGATGGTGAAGCCCAGCAGCGTCCCCGTGTCTACCAGGCGGTCGAGGCGGTTCTGCACGGTGCCGCGCGCCACGCCCAAGGCATCGGCCAGCTTCGACAGCGAGGCGCGGCCGTCCGCCCGCAAGTGCGCGATGATCCGGCGATCGAGGTCGTCAGGGATGAATTTGGCTGGGGAGTACAAGGCGGTGCGCTTTCGGCTGTGCAATTTGCGCAATAACCATGGAATATTTGTTCAATAGCAGACGGTTTGCAAGCCGGTTCTGCGATTTTTTACAGCAATGCGTCAAGCTAGCATGGGCCTGCCTGAGTAAAAGCCAGAAAAGGACAGACCATGGCTCCGCCGCCTTCTCCCCTTGCCTACATACCTTTCGTCAGCGTCGAGAACATGATGCGCCTCGTCCATCGGTTCGGGATCGAGGACGTGCTGCGCGAACTTACCGATGYGATCGAGGCGGATTATCTCCGCTGGTCGCTGTTCGAGAAGGCGCCACGGCTGGCCTCTCATTCGCAGGAGGGCGTCATCGAACTGATGCCGACTTCCGACGGCGAGGCCTATGCCTTCAAGTACGTCAACGGCCATCCCAGCAATACCGCCAAGGGTCTTCAGACGGTCGCCGCGTTCGGTCTGCTGGCGCGGGTGGACACCGGCTATCCGTTGCTGCTGACCGAAATGACGCTGCTGACGGCGCTGCGGACGGCTGCCACTTCGGCCATGGTGGCGCGCCGTCTCGCTCCGGCAGGATCGCGTGTGATGGCCATGATCGGCAACGGCGCGCAGGCCGAATTCCAGGCCATCGCCATGAAGGCCATCGTCGGCATCGAGGAAGTGCGCCTTTACGATATCGATCCCGAGGCCACTCGCAAGGCCGCCCGCAACCTGGCCGGTTCGGGACTGAAGGTGGTTGCCTGCGAAACCTCGCAGGAGGCGATCGAAGGCGCGCAGATCATCACGACCTGCACCGCCGACAAGGCCTATGCCACGATCCTGTCGGACAACATGGTCGGCGCGGGCATCCACATCAACGCGATCGGCGGCGACTGTCCGGGCAAGACCGAGTTGCACAAGGACATCCTCGGCCGTGCATCCACTTTCGTGGAGTTCGAGCCGCAGACCCGCATCGAGGGCGAGATCCAGCAGATGGAAGCCGATTATCCGGTCACCGAGTTCTGGCAGGTGCTGTCAGGCGAGGCGCAGGGCCGGACCGATGAGCGCCAGATCACCCTGTTCGACAGCGTCGGCTTCGCGATCGAGGACTTCTCTGCCTTGCGTTACTTGCTGGGCAAGCTGGACGGCACGGACTTCTTCCAGCAGCTGGACATCATCGCCGATCCCGATGACCCGCGCGACCTGTTCGGCATGTTGCAGCGCGCGGCCTGAGCCGGATCACGGGGCTTGGCCTGCAAACGACCGACGGCGCGGGCATGGTCCCGCGCCGCAGGGATAACTTGGACCTTTACCCGCTGCCTGCCGCAGTGAAGAAGCGGTCCGGCCGACACTGGAGAAGACTACGATGGGCGAAACGATCCTTGACCGAGTGACCGCGAACCGCCGCACGGTTCTGGCTGCCGCGCCCATTGCGCTGACCGCAGTCGCGCCCGCCTTTGCAAAGACCGCTTCCAAGGGCGAGGCGAACGAGATCGTCATGATGAACGCGACGGACCTGTCCGCCGCGATCCACCGCAAGGAGCTGTCCAGTCGCGAGGTGATGTCCGCGCATCTGGCGCAGATCGACAGGCTGAACCCGCGCTTCAACGCCATCGTTTCGCGCGTGGACGGCGATGCCCTGTTGCGCCAGGCAGCGGCCATGGACGAGGATGCGGCCGCCGGTCGCTTCCACGGGCCGCTGCACGGCTTTCCCCATGCGGTAAAGGATACCGCGCCGGTCAAGGGCATCGCCAGTACGCAGGGATCGCCGATCCTGAAGGGGAACATTCCCGCTGCGGACAGCCTTGTGGTTTCGCGGATGCGCAAGGCGGGCGCCGTCTTCATCGGCAAGACCAACGTGCCCGAATTCGCGCTCGGCTCGCACAGCTACAACCCGGTCTTCGGCACCACGCACAATGCCTATGCCTACGGCAAGACTGCGGGCGGCAGCACCGGGGGAGGCGCGGTGGCGCTGGCGCTGCGCATGGTGCCGGTGGCGGACGGCAGCGACTTCGGGGGATCGCTGCGCAACCCGCCGGGCTGGAACAACGTCTTCGGCCTGCGTCCCTCGTTCGGCCGCGTTCCCTCGGTGCCGAACAGCGACCTGTTCTGGCAGAACTTCGCGACGTCCGGACCGCTGGGCCGCACCGTGGCCGACCTTGCCATGCTGCTGTCCGTCCAGGCAGGCGGCGATGCCCGCTCGCCGTTTTCGCTTGGCGATGATCCCGCGATGTTCGCCGGTTCGCTCGACCGCGACTGGAAGGGCGGCAGGATCGGATGGCTAGGCGATCTCGGCGGCGCGCTGCCGATGGAGGCGGGCATCATGGACACCTGCACGAAGGCGCTCAGGGCGTTCGAGGCCATCGGCATGCGGGTGGAGGCTGCCCGGCTGGACGAGCCCGCCGCGGACATGTGGCAGACCGCGAAGACACTGCGCCACTGGTCCGTTGGCGCCGATCTCCAGGCATTCTACAACGATCCGGCCAAGCGCGCCCTGATGAAACCGGAGGCGATCTGGGAAGTGGAAGGCGGCATGAAGCTAACCGGTCCCCAACTGGCCGCGGCCTCCGAAGGGCGCACGCGCATCTACAAGGCGTTCGAGGCCGCGTTTGAGCATTTCGATTTCCTGGTGCTGCCCACGGCGCAGGTCTTCCCCTTCAACGTCAGCGAGCACTGGCCAACCGAAATCGCGGGCAAGGCCATGGACAGCTATCACCGCTGGATGGAGGTGACTCTTCCCGCGACGATGGCCGGGCTTCCCGCGCTGGCGGTGCCGGCCGGCTTCGGCGGCGCGCTGAAGCTGCCCATCGGCCTCCAGATCATCGGCAGGCGTCACGCCGATCTGGCGGCCCTGCAAGTGGGCCACGCTTACGAGAAGGCGTCGCCATGGATCGCTCGAAGCCTGCCACCGGTACTCAAAAGATCGGGTTAAGTTTTACTCAATATCAATCTTGATTATTTGAGGATCGGGACGTCGATTCTGCTTGAGTCAGCGCCAGGGAGCGGCGCGTTCCGCTTCAGGACGGTCCTCAAGTGGCTACATCAGGTAAGCGGCGCCCCGACCCGATGCAGATTACCTGTCGACCGCTTCAATTTATACGTCCTAGCGGACCTATTATTTTCGTCGGCGGAAACTACTTGGTCGAAGATTGGAAGTCGGCCAATTGGTTGTCGTCTCCGTGAAGTAAATCTTCTCGAGTTTCCCTGCCCCTCGTTCCGGCTCATTCACGATCTGTCGAACCGAGAGCTTCTATCACAAGCTTGAAATGGCGCGCTGCTATTGGGTAACTATGTCGGCGGAATTCCTTGGTGAGGCAGGGGCTGCGGGCAGGCTGCGACAAAATACGAGCAGATGTTCCGCGCTTCGCCGGCGAGAGCCACGCACTGGAAGATGGCGCGCGCGCCATGACAATTGTGCGTGACCGCGCAAGCGAGTGGGGCATCGGCCCAAGACGGGTCGGCTTTATCGGATTCTCGTCCGGCGCGTTCCTCGCAGCCGATCTGGCAATCGGCGCGAAGGCGAACCGGCCAGACTTCGTAGGTCTGATCTACGGAGGGTCGCGGATGCCCGTGCCTGCCGATGCCTCTCCCGCCTTCATCGCGGCTGCCGCTGACGAAAACTACCTGCCCGATGACGCGGTGCAACTCTACACAGCGTGGCGAAAGGTGGGCGTCCCCGCGGAATTGCACGTCTACGAGCGCGGGGGCCACGGGTTCGATCTAAAGCCCCAGGGCGGGACTAGCGATCACTGGTTTGAGGAGTTGATCTGGTGGATGCAATCTCGCGGCCTAATGGTGTCGATCAACCATTCGCAAATCTGCGCGGCAACGATGCGGTATGATACTACCTCACTGTCCACGCACGCAATGTGCCGGTTTCTGCGAAACCTGTCATTCTTAGCCACCTTTGGAAACGACTGCTAAGTTCCACGATGCGGCGTTCGGCGCTCGGGAAAACCGACCCTAGTCGGTCGTTCGCCGCCAAGTTTTGGAGCCCCAGGTGCGGACGGTCTGCTCTCCTGGCAGCACGCGACCAGCTCAAGACATTCGGCGTCGTTAATGTGACCGGCGACTCTTGCAGAAACCCGCCATTCGGGCCCCTTCGATGCGCATCATGCCGAGCGGGAATCCTTCCCGGCTCATCAAGCAGTTCCAGCGATCCCACCCGGTCCGCGCGGCCCTAGACTAATCAGTTTAGCCGTTCTGCGGACCGAACACCTGGGCTTCGGGTCGATGCACTCCAAAATGCAGCCAGAACTTCTTCGCGAGCGGTAGCAGGCCGGCCACTTTGATCCGGTCGAGGCGCAATTCACCGATCAGTGTTTCGTCCTTGAACGCGGGCCGTGTCGGATGATGATCGCCGAGGATCATGAAATGATCCCGCACGCCGTAGATACTCGCCATGACGATCCAGGGGCCTTCGATCCCGAATTGCTGGAGCCGTGTCTGGGTCGCCCGCGCGGCGGTGATCAACCCCTCCTCGAAGGACGGCGCGAAGACCAGTTTCATATCCTCGCCTTGCTGGTTCTGCCGCGTGCCGCCGATCGTCCAGGCAACGTCGGTGCGCCCGTTACGATACGTGATCGCGAAGCTGCGCACCCGCCCGGTCGCCTCATCGACGGGGGTGTGCAGCATCACCCCTTCGATCATATCGATGGAACTGTAGGCATTGGGGCGGATCGGTACGAGCGCATGATCGTCCGTGATCGCGATTTCGCGCTCTTCACGAAACAGCGAGAGCGGCATGATCGAAACGACGGCGGTCGGATCGCTCATGATCGCAAACGGCATCTCGATACCGCGTGCGCGCTCGATTCCTTCCGCGTGATATTGGCGGAAGCGTGCCGGGAGCCGGCTTGCGTCCACGAAGGCGTGGCGCAGTTCGTGGACATCTAGCTCATATTTGCCGCGGCTCGTACGGGCATAGAATTTGCCGCTGTTGCGGAAGGTGACGCGATAGGGTGACTGAAGGCCTGGCGGTATACGAATGAGCAGGGCGCCATTGCCCGCGGCGAAGGGGATATGGCGGATCCGGACGCCGATCAGCCTCGGATCGACATTGGTTCGGATGATCTGCTCCAGCCGGAGGATTTCGTTGTCGATATTGGCGATCGCGACGCCAGGGAGCGCGGCTGCAACTCCTTCGACATCCTCGATCCCGAAGATGAGATCCCCGCCGTTGGTGTTGGCAAGCGACGTCACGTCGGCAAGGAGTTCGCGAATATTGTCCGACTCCTGGCCGGGCAGGTCGCGTTTGAACTCAAGGTCACGGCTTTCCGACGTTTCGTTTGCAACAAGCTGAACAAGCGCCGCCTCGTCGATGTCATCGAATGCTATGTCGAGCATGATCGGTATCTCTCCTGCGTGCGATTGGGCTTCAGACGAAATATGGATCGTCTTGGAGGGGATAGTTATCCAATGTCATAAGCTCAAAGGCGATTCCCTCCTCCTTGAGCGCCTCCTCCGCGCTGGCCAGCCGTTTCTCCTGCTTCTTACCCGTGTCCATCACAGCGATGATGGCACGATCGGGGCGAAGCTGCAGGCTAAGCTTGACAACATCGTCTATGTCGGACGGCTTCAGGCCGGCCCAGGAGGATTTCACCTCGCAAATGATCGTCTTACCATCGATGACCATCATCAGATCCGTCTCTGAGACGGGACGCGGCCTCAGACCATCGTCGTCATAGAACCATGTGGGGCCGTCATAAAAGAAGGATGCTCGGGCATTTGATTTCTGCTTGTCGAGGACCCAAAGCAGTGAGAGGACGCTATGGTCGCGCAGCGCTTCTACGAGAAATTCATTGGCCCGGAATTGCCAGTCGTTCGAGATTGGTGCGCTGTCTTGCAGCCGGCAGATTTCGCAGATTAATGTTGGGCGCATTTCAGAAAGTCCGACCCAGTTGCGATGATGGCACTGGGGACATAGCCATTGCGTGCCCTGAAAAAGCATCTGGCGCGCTCGCATCTCTACGAGACATTCGTCGACTGCGGCGCGCTCGTGCGCGTCCCAGTCGAATTCGGAATTAGAGCTTCGCTCCTGACCATGCCTCTCCCAAAAGGCCTTACGATGGATGTCCCATCGTTCCACCAAAGCCTTGTGCTTCACAAAATGCTGGGGAGTTTTGAGTGAGCGCCCTGCCTTCACGATCAGATGTCCGAGGGCAATCCGGTCGTCCTCGTCGCCCAAAACATAAGTCGGCACTGTCGGTGCAAGCTCTTTCAGCTTGTTGATGACGGGCTGCACCTTCTCGCGCGGAAGGATTGGCGTCGCTCCGAGGCGTTTGAATTCCTCAATCCAATAAGGGTGAAGGATCAGGCTCTTTGCACGATCGAGGCCGCCGATCATGCCGAGGATGCCCATCAAATATCGTGCCTCATTGGAAGGCTGCATATCGGCAACCTTGGCTGGCGGCGTCGCCCTGTTTTCCGGCTGACCACGCCGGCTGTAAAATCCGTCTCGCACTAGAGCATGTTGCAGCGCCTCCGCCGGCGCCGGTACGGTGATCGACCGGACAGGCCGCTCCAGTCGCTCGAAAAGCGTCAGCTCACCGCCGAGCGTACTCCTCGGGAGATAATTGAGGTTCATGCCATCGGGCGGAAAAGATGCCTTGAAGGAGCCCGCCATGCGCCATCCTTTTGGAAGGAGCCACCAGTTCTTGACGCCCGTCCTGGGCGAAGGCCCGTCGAGTTCGAGGAGATAGTCGGTCGCCCAACAGCCCATCGCAAAGCTCTGCCGGGGCGGACAGTCACTCAGATGATCAGGGATACTTGCCGGCGGCTGCGCTACCTTGCCGTCCCACTGGAACTCTAGCCAATCAGGCCGTACGGTGAGACCAGGACCGTCGGTCCTGAGTATCGATGCATTCTCCAGCTCTTGTTTCGGCGGAACGACTTCATCGGCACTGTCGATGAATTCGGCCCGGCTCATGCTGAAGCAACGCGCGTTTTGCAGGCGTTCGCGCAGATCCTCCAGTTCGACAAGCGCCACCGAGGTCGATCTAACCGTCAGTCGATACTGGCCGCCAGTGCCGTCATTCACGTGATTAAAATTATTGATGAGGCGGGTGAGGAGCAAGAAGAAGTTGGGGTCTCGGGTCTGCTCCAGATCCACGCGGAGCCCGCAGAGGGAAGCCCCTTGCCAATGCGGGTTAAGAAGCCGCGCATTCCAAAAGAGCAGCCGGTCGGGGAAGCTCTCGCCGACGACCAAGTTGAAGGAATAGCTGAACCGGTTATGGTGCACATCGAGCTTCGAAGCAAAACGCGTGGCCGCTTGCGCTAAGCTTGACGTCTCCTTGGCGCAGAATTTTGCCAGCGCTTCCATCTCGTCATGAATGACGTTCAGGTCTCGCGGCAAACCATACTGCGGGTTCTCCCACTTGTCCTTGGCAACGATCGTCAAAAGCTGGGCGGCTTGGCGGGCATCGGCAGGGAAACCGCTCGTATGAAAGGACGAATGGTAAGTCCCGAAATTGTCGGCCAGAAAACGGGAGGGCTCTTCCGTGTACCAAGCGTCGATAAAGCCAGCCGGCTCGCGACCTGGGCCGTAGCCCCAATGGCGCGCTACGCGAAAGATTGTCGAAAGTGAGGATAAGGGCGAGACGCCGTAACTCGGTCGGAACCAGCCGAGATCCGGCTCTCCCTGTTCTCGGACCTGATGCTTCTCCAAGAGGGACGGTTGAAGGCGTCCGTGAATGCGCTCCTCTTCGTCCGAGGCGAGAGGTGCATACGCATAGACAATGTCCGGATCATAGGCCTCGAGCCAATCCCAATATCTCGCGGCAATGCGGCCTTGGCTGCAGGGGGCGATCAGGCTGAAGCGTCCGCCCCAGCGGCTATAGCATTCAGCAAATATGGCATCTAACTGAAGGTGCGCGTAGGGGCCTTCTTCAAGAAGATAAGCGATCCTGAGCGGTCTAGGCCTGCTCTTGCCTTCATGAGGTGCGCTGCTGATCATTCCGGATCTGTATCAGCTACTAAGAGACGCTTCTATACCGGCAGGAGGCCATCTAAACGGCGAAAGTCGTCGGCGTCTGCTGCGTCCGCAAATTTGCGAAAGGTCGCTATTTCAATCTAGGCGCCCTTATGCGGAAATTCCGGTATCGGCCCGTTAATGTTGCCTGTTCATGAGGTGAGTGAGGTAAAGGTGCGAATGTCCGGTGTTTCACCGAAACGGGTCATTGCGGCTTATGCTCGGGAATGGCGGGTAACTCCCAAAACGCGGCGTTGTATTGCAACGATGGCGGCGGTGCCGTGCTGCCGGCGGAAGCCGACCCTTTGTCGCCGTTCAGAGAGCGATTTTCGCTCCCCAGGTGCAGACCGTCCGGTTCCGGCTGCTCGCGACCAACCCAAGCCATTCCTGTGCGGGCGCCGAAATGACGGTTTGCGCCGAAACCGGTCCCTCGCAAGTTTGACAGCTGCCGGTCGGTCATACGCCCCTTGCGGCCGCTCAACTGCTCGATCCCCGCACCCAGAAGCGGAAACCCACCATAACCTTCATCGACCGGTGGGAAAGGACAACGCTTAGGACATTTCTGGCCTTTTGTCCGTTCTGCTAGATGGCGGATCTCCGGCCGGAAGTAGCCAGACGCAACCTGGCCATCGACTGCTGAAACTTGCTTGCGCATTCAACTGGGATGGTTCATCCGCCATTCCTCGTAGGAATAGGTGTGCATGGACCGCTTCGCTACATATCAGCTGCTGGTCCGGGTTGTCGAATTGGGTAGCTTTACTCGAGCGGCACAGGAGCTGGGCTTGGGGCAGCCAGCGGTCAGCAAGCAGATCGCCGCGCTGGAAGCCAGCATCGGAGCCCGGTTGGTCGAGCGAACGTCGCGCGGACTGCGGCCTACTCCCGCAGGGCTGGACCTGTACAATTCCGCAGTGCGTCTGCTCGACGATCTCGATGAAATCGAAGGGCGAGTGCGGAGCGGCAATCTCGGTCCGGCAGGGCTGGTTCGTGTTGCGACCCCGCCGGTATTGGGCCGCATGTTCATCATCCCGAAGCTGTCTTCCTTCCTTTCCCAGTTTCCTGAAGTGGAGATAGAATTCACGGTCGCGCAGCGGCGAGTGGACCTCGTGAAAGATGGCATCGACGTCGCTCTGCGGGTAGGCCACCTCAAATCCTCGAGCCTCGTCGCCCGCAAGATCGGCACCATGCAAATGGTCACAGTTGCCGCACCCAGCTATCTTGCAGATCACGGCACGCCCCTGACTCCGCGGGAGCTGGCGAACCACAGACTGATCGTGGGGCAGACCGACGGCGCAGCCCTGGATTGGCAGTTCAAGGGGGACGATGGGGCATTCTCGATCACCCCTTCCGGCTCGCTGCGCTCGGACGATGGCGAAGACCTGCGCGCGTCCGTGCTGGCGGGAATCGGCTTGCTGCATGGACCAATGGCTTTGCTTTATGGCGATATCCAGGAAGGTAGGGTCGTCCGGATACTCGAAGCCTTCGCGCCCGATGCCGTGCCGATCCATGCGGTGAGCATGAGCGGACGAAAGATGCCACCCCGCGTTCGCGTATTCGTGGACTTCCTTGCTGCGACCTTTGCGGCCGAGCCAGCCTTGTCGCCATGAACGTCGCCCTGCATTCCGTGAAGGAATGTTTGGTAGTCGCTAACGCCGCCTACAGCGGCCCCGCTGCTTTCCATAGATAGCATCCGTCTCGCGCAAGCGATCGACAGATAACAAGGAAAGCAAAATGTCGGCATCAAGCCAAAGCGCCATCTCAACCCTCGCTGCGGACAAGCTCGCTGTGGCGGACGCCCTCTATCGGTATGCGGCCGGCATCGATTTGCGCCGACCAGACGTACTGGGCTCCTCGCTCGCAAGCGATGCGACGATCGACTTTCGCGCCGCCGCCGCCAAGGCAGGCTTCGAATATCCGGTGCTCGAAGGCCGGGACACTATCGTCGCCGCGCTGTCGGGTTCGCTCAAGTCGCTGGACACCACGCATACCGTGAGCAATCCCCGCGTGGTCCTCGATGGCGAGAAGGCGCATCTGGAAGCCCTGGTCGAAGCGCAACACCTGCCTTCCGACGATCACGGCCGCCATTATATGATGAAGAACCGCTACGATGTCGAACTGGTGCGCGACGGCGAGACGTGGGTCATGCGCCGTCTGCTGATTGATAATGTCTGGCGCGACGGCGACCCCACCGTTCTCTCGGTCGTCTGAGACCCGGCGCCGTAAATCTCCCCCTGAACGAGGTCGACGCTGCAGGTGACTGCTGGGCGTCGACGCTCGTATAAGAGGAAACATACCATGAAACTCGCTGGAAAAATCGCACTGGTCACGGGCGCATCAAGCGGCATCGTTGCGGGTAAGCGGAGAGGCGATCGGGGCCGCTGGCGGCGCACGGGGCATCTAACATGACGAAAGAACGACGCTCCGTGCCGAGGCAGAGCGACCTCATCGACATTCTGGAAATCCAGCAGTTGAAGGTCCGTTACGCCCGCTTCGGCGATACGAAGAACTGGACGGAGCTGCGCCAATGCCTGACGGACGACTTCCACTGTCTCGTCGACGGCGCACCGCGTGCGTTAGTTGCGGCGCCGGATCGATACGAGGTTCACAGCGCTGACGATTTCCTGGCCAACGCCGTCAGGATGGTCGCTGAGGTACAGCCGATTCACCACCTGACTCTCCCCGAGATCGCGATAACCGGAGACGGAACCGCGACCGGCATCTGGGCCATCCAGGATTACCTGATCGCGCCGCACTGCATCTTCCGGGGCTGGGGCCATTATCACGACCACTACTTGAAACGTGACGGTCGCTGGAGAATCCGTGAAAGTGTGCTCACCCGGATCAGGGTCGAGGAGACCTGGCTTTAACACGCGGTCACTCTCCGGAGACCGCGGGTCCGACATGATGAACGGTGAAGAGCGTCCACTCCACTTTGGCTCGATCAATCACCGTATGGGTCGGCGACGAGGCCATATCATTCATCATGCCATGCGCGGCAAGATGCCCGGGATCTGCTGACTCCCACACAAGCATATCGACGATAAAGCCATCATCACGTTCACTGACGTGGCGCGAAACGAAGCCGGACTGATCCTCAAGCTATGGATCGATATCGGCATTCGTCGCGATGAAGTCGGCGATCAAAATGCCCTCCTCAAGGAGGAAAGTGGTGTTTTCGACAGCCCGAGGCATCACTCTTTCTGCCCTAGGATTTCATGCCTGCGGAAGCAGGCAGGCACATGATCGTTAGTGATGCCGACAGCCTGAAGCCATGCGTAGACGATCGTGGGCCCCACAAATTTGAACCCCCGCGCCTTCAGATCCTTGGAGATGGTCGCTGAAAGCGGCGTCTGCGTGTCGTAGACGCTGCCTTCGATCGGCCCACCGGCCGTGAAGGACCAGCAATAGTCGGCGAAATCCTCGCCGCGATCCTGCATCGCGTTGTATATCTGCGCCCCTTTGATTGTCGCTGCGATCTTGGCCCGAGCGCGGACAATGCCGGGGTTGGCCATCAATCGTTCGATGTCCTGCTCGTCGAACCGGGCAACCTGCTGCGGGTCGAAGCCAGCAAACGCTTCGCGGAAGGTATCTCGTTTGCGCAGGATGATTTCCCAGGAGAGCCCGGCCTGGAAGCCTTCGAGCATTAGCGTCTCCCACAACATGCGCGGGTCGCGCTCAGGGACGCCCCATTCGGTGTCGTGATAGGTCTGCATGAGCGGGTTGGAACCCGCCCATCCACAACGCTGCTTTGCTTCCACGGTCGGGCTCTCCTGATCAGTCACAGATCGATGATCCGGGTATCGGCGATCGTCAGCGCGAAATCATCGCCAAACAGCCCTGCGGGCGTCTGGAATCCTGGCCGCGCCTCGCCGCCGATCACCCGCCGAGCGGCCTCCGCCGCAGCGATGGTGGTGAAGGTATAGCCATTGACGGTATCGAGGATCGAACGAACGATCGTACCATCCGCGCCAGTTACCTCAACGGAAGCGTGGTAGCGATTGGCTTCCCGCTGCTCGGCCGTGGGTCCGTCCGGCATGGCGGCCAGATCGCCTGCGGGAAAGGCGCCGTCCGTTACATAAACGAAGGTCTCGATGTCCGGGATGTCCGTTGCCCGCCAGATCGTGATGAGATCGGGTAGCGTCACCGGGAAAGCCGTGGCGGGTCCGTTGCCGAAGTCGAAGCTGCGGACCTCGTCGGCGCCGCGGCCGACAAGCTGCCCATCGATGCGGCGCAGCGTCTCGGTCGTCACGTTCTCGCTGGCGCTAACCGCAGAGCCGCGCGAGAAACCGCCCGCGACATGCAACGCGATGCTGAGGCGGACGGGTTTCTCGACGCGCATCGCCGCATGTCCGGCAAGCGAACCCAGCATGGCGACGCTGCCCCCACTCCCCGGCAGCAACATGACGCCTGCGGCCTGCGCCTCGCCATCAAGGACCTCCGCAAGCCGGTAGCTGTCCAGTTCGGCCGCGATGTCGAGATAATGGGTTCCGGTGGCGATGCATGCGCGCATGAGCGGCTCGGCGGTGCGCATGAATGGCCCGGCACAGTTCAGCAGAACGCTGATATCGGCCAGTGAAGCTGTGGCGTCTTCGACCGGGAACAGGCGGCATTCTACCCCGAGTTCCTTGGCGATGGGTTGCAGCTTGGTTTCATCCTGCGCCCGTCCGGCGATGACGAAGTCCAGACCGTGGGCCTTGGCGTTGTTTGCGGCCATACGTCCGGTATAACCGGCGGCGCCGTAGATCATCAGTTTTTTCATGTCAGTGCTGCCAGTTCTTGTAAGTGAATTCGAGGCTGTATCCGTCAGGGTCCAGCACGTTCGCGGCGTAGTAACGCGGGTCGTAGTGCAACCGGGCTCCAGGCGTTCCATTGTCGGTTCCGCCGGCGGCGATGGCGGCGGCATAGGCCGCGTCCACTTCCGCCTGCGAGTCCGCGACGAACCCGACATGGGCCGCTGCGCCTTCCACGACACCTGGCCTCAGCCAGAAAAAAATGCGGTTGTTCCTGCCGAAGCCTTTGAGGTCGGGATGCCCAGGAGGGCCATCCTTGCCATCGTAATCAACGCGCTGGGTGATCCCCAGAGGCGTCAGCGCTGCGGTGTAGAAGGCGATCGAGCGATCGAGGTCGCTGACCGACAGGAAGACGTGATCGAGCATGATTTTCTCCGAATTCAGATGATATAACCGCCGGCGACTTCTATCGACTGCGCATTGATCCAGCGGCTTTCATCGGAAAACAGCCCGGCGATCGCGCCGCCGACATCGTCCGGTTCGCCCACGCGGCCCAGCGCGGTCTGTCCGGCAAGGATGGCCTCGAACTCGTCGTTCAGTCCGCCGCCAAGATCGGTACGGATCGCACCCGGCGCCACTGAGTTGGCGCGGATGCCACGGTCGCCGAACTCTGCAGCCATGTAGCGCGTCAGCACCTGCAGGCCGCCCTTGAAGCTGGCATAGGGTGCGACCCCGGCGGTGGCCACGCGCGTCGTGGCGCTGGCCACGTTCACGATGTGGCCGCCATCGGCCATGATGGGGAGCAGCGTCTGGGTCAGGAAGAACGGACCCTTGAGATGCACTGCGAACAGGCCGTCGAACTCGGCTTCCGTCACGGTCGCGATCGGATTGAACACCCCGTATCCGGCGTTGTTAACGAGACCGTCGAAATCGCGGCGGTCCCAGGTCGCCTTGAGCGCCGCGCTCACCGCATCGCGGAACGCTGGAAACGTGGAGGTATCGGCAACGTCCAGCTTAAGGGCGACGGCCTTGCCGCCATCGGTCTCGATCCCGGCGACGACCGCATCGGCCGACGCGGGATTGCTGTTGTAGGTGAGAATTACACCCATGCCATTCCTGGCGCACAGGCGCGCAGCGCTGGCGCCAATGCCACGGCTTCCCCCGGTGATGATGACAATCTTCATGGCAAATCTCCTCGTGTTGCTGTCGTCCTTTCAATTACGCCAGGGCCGAGGGCTGCGCTCACTCGATCCTCTTTGATCCATGCCTATTCCTGCTTTTGACTTGGCGGAGGCATCAGCGCGTGGGATGATCCCGGCCATGATAGAGACCCTGAACGAACTGCGACGCTTGGCTGGCCATGCCGAAAACCGCCGTACTGACACCGGCATTCCGCGCGTTGCGATGGTCCAGGGTGCGATCCCCGAGCACCAGCTTGCCGCCGTCTACGATCCGATGATCAACCTGATCCTCACCGGATCGAAGACGATGACCGTAGGCGAGCGGACGCTGCAGTACGATCCGGCCACGTATTTCGTGATGTCCGTCGATCTTCCGGCGGTCGGTTCGGTCCATCCTGCCGTAAGCGGCGAGCCCTATCTTGCGGTCAGCCTGACGCTGGAGCCGGCCATCGTCGCGAACCTGCTCGCCGACCTGCCCAAACCTGCCGGAGGTGAACTTTACAGTCCGGGCTTCTCCATCGCGCCCGTGACCGACGAACTGCTCGATGCCTGGGTGCGAATGCTTCGCCTGATGGAACGGCCTGGCGACATCCCGGCGCTGGCGCCCGCCTATGAGCGCGAGATCCTTTACCGTGTCCTGCAGGGACCGCAGGGGTGGATGCTGCGCGATATCGCCGCGCCAGGAACCGCACTGTCACGCATTGGCGTCGCCATCCAGTGGATACGGCAGAATTTCACCAGCCCGCTCAGGATCGAGACCTTGGCCGCGATGGCGGCGCTAAGCGTTTCGGCGTTCCATCGCCACTTCAAGGCGGTGACGGCGCTAAGCCCGCTCCAGTACCAGAAGCGAATCCGCCTGCTCCATGCACGTTCGCTGCTGATCGCTGGCGAAGGCAATGCGACCTCGGTGGCGTTCGGTGTCGGATATGAGAGCGCCACCCAGTTCAGCCGCGAATATTCCCGCTACTTCGGCCTGCCGCCGTCGAAGGATGCCCTGCACATCGTGCGCAATGTCCATCCTTCGATCGCCTAGGACGCCCGGCGATCAGGCGTGGGGGATCCACGGACCTTCGCCGTGTACATGCACCACCGTATCTTCCTCGGACCAGGCAAAGTGCGGGGTGCCCGGCGGGATCGCCACCACGCCGCCCGGCGGCACGGCTATCCCCTTGGATCGGTCGAACGTTTCGCCGATGCCCACGTAGAGCGTACCCGAGATCACGGTGTTGCGATCGATGAACGGTGCCTGGTGTTTGTGCGGCGGCGTATCGATGCCGCCCGGAAACCGGACCCGTGCCAGAAACGGACCCGGCGAAAAGATCGTGCCTTCGACATCGACGTACTGAACGCCTGGTGCGCCCGGGAACTCCTTCCATTCAACGGTTTCGAACGTTTCGATGATAAGCTGGTCTGCCATATCGCACTCTTCTCTGTTCAGCGGGCCGAGGGGCGGCGTCGCTTTTCAGATGCGAGATAGAGCGGGCTGATTTACCCGCAAGAATGCACAAAAACGTGCGCCACGCACACGAATGTTCGTGCTTCAGGTGGTTCTGCGGCCACTCAACCGGCGTCTTTGGAGCGATCGTCATATCCCGATTGGGCTGTTTCAATCGTGGGCCTGTTCGTTTGTGCCCAAGCCATGAGCGTATCGAGTGGATCGATCAGTGAACGCCCCAACGGCGTCAGCTCATACTCCACCTTCGGCGGGATCGTCGCGAAGGCGCGGCGCTCAAGCATACCGTCGCGTTCCAGCGCGCGCAGGGTCAGCGTAAGCATCCGATGGGAAATGCCGTTGATGGCCCTTTGAATGGCGTTGAACCGGGTCGGGCCTTTGGCCAGCACGCCCACCACCATCACCGTCCACTTGTCGCCAATGCGATCGAGCACCTTCAACAGGGCGTGGCAGCCGGAATGGTCATCACCATCTGCAATGCTGTCTAAAGGGCCGGCGTTATTGGAGTTTGGAATGGTGGAGTACCTAAGCTTCTCGGATCAACCGACGTTCTCACCTGTGACGGCGAGCTCACATCGGCCTTAGGAACAAAATGTTCGCAACGATCAAATTAGCACAAGATCCACTGTCAGGGAATCGTCAAGTGAGGACGTGGGGGCAAAGCTGCCGTTTTGCCCGGAGCTGCGCAATGCCGTATTTAGCCGCGAAGCAACGGCAGGCAAACGGCAGCTATCGCAGAATAGCAACCGCAAACCCCACGTTCCGCAAACGGCAGGTCGCGCGCATCCTTGGAACGACGATTGGGCTTCAGGAATGGCAGGTGTTAGATGGGGACCTGCCATTCCCGGCCCGGCTCACGAACGCCGGTTTTGTCCCACAACGCGGCGTTTTGCGCCCGGCAAAACCGACCCTTATCGGTCGCTCCCCGTCCAATTGTTGATCCTCAGGTGCTGACGGTCTGCTTTCCCGGCAGGTGTCGACCAGATAGGCGCCGTTAGCTAGCAGTGATGCTAACGGCCGTTTGTTTTAAGAGCCGTCGTTCGCCTGCCGCCGACACGCGGTACTGGTCGCGTGGTGCACAGGAGGGGCGCTCCTCGCTTCCCAGCGTCCGGTAAGCAATGTCCCCAACTGACCCGGGTCTCGTCTTGCCACCATAACACTATGTGATTGCCTTTGATCAGGCCGCGCCGGATTTGCGCCAGGCGCGCGGCGAACTCATTTTGACGATGTCCTCGCGCTTCTGCCCGTGACGGTGCGGCCGGGTCGAGAGCTTGCGATATCCCCATGGTGCGCAACTCGTGGCCCAGCGCCTGCTTACTGATCGAGATCGCGAACTCCTCCCACATCACTGCACCAAGTCGATGATCCGCCAGCGCACGATGCCTTGCACCGCAGGGATCGGAACCAAGTCTCAAAACTATCCACCTGATGCCCGAAGAGATCATCGCGGTGTGCCACCATCGCCTGTTGCCGGTTGACGAACAGCCGACAGCGGGATGGCTCACCGAGCAGACGCTGATCCATAACGGCACCCCGGGTCGCGGCCTCAAGATCAATTCCACAGCAGCGTTGATTCAGGCGGCCATTTCAGGTCGAGGCGTCGCTTTGATGCGTAAGGCTCTGGTTGTACAGGAGCTGAAAGCCGGGCGCCTTGTCCATCTGCTCCTGAAGTGCTGTTGGCCGGTCAAATGGGCATACTACATGGTGGCATCGCCTAAGGCGCTCCGCCGCTACGAAGTGGCTGCCTTCCACGATTGGCTTGTGCGAAGAACCCTTTTAGACGGATGATGGAACACCGGTCAGGTGACGACCGGGTACCCTGAATTCCGCTAATTTGATCGCGGGCGCATCAGCTTGATACGGATGGCCCCGATGCGATCGGTCGGAACGATGCTGAGCCGCTCGTCTCCATTCAACACGCGGCCAACCTTCCAGCCTTGCGTATCGAAACGCCCTTCTTCCACTCGATCAACTTCGGCCAGCTTCGAGCCGATGGCGAAGTCCGCCGTGAAACCTTTCCCGACGACAAGAAAGGTATCGTGGCCTTCGTCGATGATCAGGCCGAACGCCCGGCCGTCTCCAGGGGCAGGGCGCGTGCCGGGGCCTTCGGTTTCACTGGGCAAAGGCGGCGGCGGTGGCGGTGCCTGCAATCCAACGTCGAGCAGCATCTGCTTGAGGAGCGCCATCGTTTCCTGAACGGTGATGCTGTAGCCGCCGAGCTTGATGACCACGGGCTTGCCATCATCCAACAGAACGCCGGCGATGCGTCCTTCGGCCTGCGCCTTTGTGATCGCCTGATCCATGCCGAACAACTCGGCGTAGGCTTGAGCCAGTTGTCCATCGGTCCGTCCATCCTCGATACCGAAGACAGAATAACCGATCGTGCGATGCTGGCCGAGCGCCCAGAAAATGTCGCCTGTCCGAAACTGTGCTTCCGGGACGAACAGCGGATTGCTGGCATGGTCATAGTCCGCCAGCACTTCCTTGGTGTTGGGGGCGTATATGTCGGGCGACAGCATGTCGAGCGATGGAGCCGCTGCGCGCCAGACGTCGAGCACCCGCTTTGCCGGACCGCCGCTGGGATATTGGCCGGCCAAGGGCTGACCGTCCTGCGGGCCGAGCCAGCCATTGGCATACATCGGCAAGGCCAGTTCCCGCTTGCCCGCAGCAGCGAGCGCCTCCATGTAGCTGGCGAAATGCCAGGCCATGAAGACTTCCTCAGCCTGCCAATCGGTGCCGAACACGTCTGACCAGGTGCCCGAAGCGCGACGACCCTGACGGCTCCAGACCGCGTCCAGTTCCGGCTTCAGGCCTGAGCGATGGGCAGCGAGGTATTGGAGAAGTTGCGGCGGTACCGGGGCCTTCCAGGCGCGCTCTGCCAACGCCGAACGGTCGCGGCTGTCGCGCAGCATCCCCGTCTCGTTGTTGACCTGCACCATGATCACCCGGTGATCCGTGTCGACTTCGGCGAGATGTCTCATCAGTGCTACGAAGGCGGTGCGATCCGCTTTCAGCAATTCAGGCGAAAACACCGACAGCACCGGCTTTGGCATGGCGCCCTTGTAGGTGAATGCCTCTGACATCGTGCCCTGCGCGATGGCACGCGGGAATCGCCGCTCATTGCTGCGCAACCAACTGGGCGCGTAGGTCGAGGCCGCATTCTTGAATGCCCCGAACCAGATCAGGACAAGGCGCATGTCACGCTTTCGGGCTTCTGCGATCTGCGCGTCGACCGCTCGGAAATCGAACTGGCCTTCCTTCGGCTCGAAGTCCTCCCAACTAACCGTTCCGACCACCGTGCGAACATGCATAGCCTGCAGCTTGTCCCAGATCGGCTGCATATATTCGGGACTGGAGGCGCTGGAATTGTGCAGCTCACCGCCCAGCGCGAGGTAGGGCTTACCATCCACCAGAAGCTGGTTATCCCTAATCACAGGCAGCTGTTGGGCACTCGCTGCGGGGATCACTGCCAAAATGGCAGTCGCAGACAGTGCCAGGCGGCACAGGGTATCTCTCACAACGTTCCCCCACAGTATATCGTTATAGGCAGATATTAGAATTATGATTCATATTATGCAACCCTAAGGCGGAGGGCCAGCGTTGCTCCTGCATCCCGATGAAGTAGCTCAGTGTTCGCTGTGGCTGACTCGCCGCAAACGGCAGCCCCGGCCCGCATATTGAGGAGCTCATGATGGGTAGCTATTTCAACCTCAGTACGAAATCTGGTCGGCCTCGTAACGGCCAGCGCTGATTGTTTAGAGGCAAACCGGCACCGACTGGCGAAATGTCCGTTTCGACCCTTATGAGACGCTCGGCCGCCGATTTCACCTCTCTAGGTGCGGACCGTCCGGTTCCGGCAGCTTGCGCCAGCAGGATGGATATTCCATGACTAATTAATGGCCTAGTTAGCAGTTCTTCGTCACCTGCGCCGAGCGCACATTGCGTCGTGAGAAGCCAGTCTGAGACAATTGTCAGAGGCCGAGTTCAGG
Source organism: Novosphingobium sp. YAF33 (assembly GCF_052113265.1). NCBI lineage: Bacteria > Pseudomonadati > Pseudomonadota > Alphaproteobacteria > Sphingomonadales > Sphingomonadaceae > Novosphingobium > Novosphingobium sp. YAF33. The sequence continues at coordinate 93,042 of NZ_JBFRCW010000002.1, read as the reverse complement.
CCGGACTCGGCATCAGTTTCGGAACAGGGAGCCGTGCTGTGTTCGCCGCCTCTAGACTGTCTACAATTCCCTTAAGCGCGTCGTAGCGCTGACGCTTGGCATCGCCGCGACCGACCATCACGCGCAGGCCCACGCCCGCTGGAAGAGCGATCCACCAGGTGTTCGTTGCGACCAGCACACTCTTGGCGGCTGCGCCGGCAATCGTCGCCTTTGCCGCGCGTTCGCCGAAGACGACGCCGCGCTCCTCCCAGTTGACCCGGGTTTGGCTGAAGGCCGAGAACGCTATCACCGCAAGTCCCAGGGCAGACGGCACGAAGTCGCTGGCGCCGACGTGGTGCCCGATACCCGCCGCTGCCTCGACCTTGTGCTGGAGAGCGCCTTCGGCGATGCCACTGTCGGTCACATGCTCGGGCGAGAGGCCCAGCGCCATAAGGTGACCGTGAACCTCGGAAGTCGTGGTGATATCGATGTTCGGATAGCGCTCCAGCGCTTCCCTCACATAGCTGGCGGACTCAGTCGCCTTGGCCTGAATTTCGTGAACGATGTGGCCATGGGTATCACGTACAAGGATGTCATAGCCCGGCTGCGTGGCCGACGTAGCAAGTTCGGCATGAAGGCCATCGCTTAGCGCGCTGTTGAGCTGATCCACCAGCTCTATCTCGAACAACTTGCCCTTCACACCGTTGACCAAGTGCACGAGATTGTCGGTAGGAATGCGGGCTACGGCATCAGTGAACGTCTCACCCGCCGCCGTCAGCCCAGGGTAAGCCAGCGTAAAGGCTTGCTGGACTTCAAACGGCACGTCGTCTGGATGGCGCAGCAAATCGGCGAGTGAAACACCGCCTATCACCAGCAGATCCAGCAAGGTATCGCGCCGGCGGAATAGACGTGCGAAGTTGATCCGCTCCAGCTCGACCTGCGCCTGCTCGCGCGCCTTGGCACCGGCGAGTGCAAGCCGCTGCTCTATCGCATCGAAATCTGCCTGGGTCAGCGCAATCGAATCCATCGCGCCCGACATAGTGGCGACGGTACCCACGATCATGCTGCCGGTTGCAGCCCCCACCGTAGGCGACACCCGCCGCGTGACGCCGCCAAGCCCATTAATGGATTTCCCCAGCAGACGGGTGAAACCAATGGCCGAATCCGCCGCGGCATCGATTAGCTTCTCGCCGACGTTTTTGGCCGGCCGCACACCCTTGCGATTCTCCGCAAACGCAGCAGCCTTCTCCGCCAGCGCCTGTCCAGCAGCCTCGGAAGCCCGGCCCGCCCAATCCAGCGCTTCACGCGTGGAACCGGCGATGTCATCGCGCCGCTCTTCCATGAACTTGGCGGCACCATCAAGCGCATCACCACTCGCTTTGAGTGTCCGGCCAGCAGCCGCCTTGGCCTTACCTATCCTGTCGTCCTTCATCAGATCCCAGCCCCGCTTCACCCTCGAAATAACCGCGGGCTCTTAATAAACAAAGCTGTTCTAACGAAAGTTTGAGCAACACCGACGATTCAGGCTCATGACAGACTGGTTCTTGCCGCCATCGACCCTTTGTCGCCATTCAGGCATCAATTTCGCATCCCCAGGTCCTGACTGTCCGCTAACCGGCAGGTCGCGACCACTCTCGGACATTCCGACGTCACGGCCTGAAAGTCCGGTTGTTGGAAAAGCAACCGTATGATCACGGGCGAGAGAGCTGCTACTTTTCGCTGCGGGCAAGGATGAAGGCTGCTCGACGTTGCGGGGAAAAAAATCAAAATGAGTGCTTTATTACGGTGTCCCCTCTAGTAGCTAGGCGCCGGAGGCTAAGTGCGTGACGACGATTAAGGATGTGGCTGCCCTCGCAGGGGTTTCAATCAAGACCGTGTCGCGCGTAATCAATCGCGACGCCCGGGTCCGGCCAAAATCCCGGATGACGGTTGAGGATGCGATAGCGCAGCTCGACTATCGTCCGAATGTCGCGGCGAGGCAATTGAGAGCTGGACGTTCCTTTTTGATAGGATTGATGGTTCCGCGCGCCGGTGTTGGTTTCATGCCTCGCTTGATTGTGGCGCTGTCCTGGGCGTTCCGGGAACACGGATACCAACTCGTTACCGAAGCTGTCGATCAGGGAACGAGGCTGCAGGCATTCGCGCAAATGCCACTTGCCCCAGACATTATCGTCACCGCGCCGCGTTTCAGCAACGACCTCGAGGTTCTTGGCAGATTTGAAGCACTAGGAATACCGGTCGTACGGATCGCCGGGGAAGAGAACGGTTATGGCCGGGCAATAAATGCCTCCGATCAGGTCATTGCGCGCCAGATGGTCGAGCACCTCCTGGCTCAGGGCCACCGACGGATCGGCTACATAGGGATGCCGCTGGAAAACCCAATGGCCCGCCAGCGCCTGAACGGTTATCGGCAAGCAATGTTGGAAGCTGGTTTCGAGCCTGACGCGACGTGGGTAGCCACCCGAAGCTATAGTTCGCGCGACGGCGCGGAGGCCCTCGCGGCGATGCTGGCCGAGCGTTCGCGGCCAACCGCCGTCTTCGCAGGAAGTGACACTTTGGCAGTAGGCGTCCAGGCGATGGCACAAAAGTTGGGCTATCGCGTGCCCGACCACCTCGCGGTCGCAGGTTTCGAGGACACGCCAGTGGCCCGCGCCGTTTATCCGCCGCTGACGTCAGTCAACTATGCCGTTGAGGATTTTGCCCGCGCAATCGTTCAGGTGGCCATATTAGGGGAGGAGCCCGATATGGCGTTCCGGCACAATCTCATAATACGCGGTTCGACTTCGGATGACCGCGACCTCGGACCCAATCTCTACGATGAATGATGCGCGTTGGTCAGAAGCAAGGAGTGCAGCCATTGGGCACTGCAGATGATGTTGCACGGCTGGCAGGTGTTTCCACGAAAACTGTCTCTCGGGTAATCAACGGCGTTGCCAGCGTCGCGCCGGAACTTCGCGACAGGGTGCAGTCAGCGATCAACCAGCTCGGTTATAGGCCCAGTCTCGCGGCACGCCAGCTTGCAAGCCATCGTAATTACTTGATCGCGCTGGTCGTACCGCGGCAGGCGCTGGGTTTCGTGACGAGCTTGATGATCGAGATCGCTGCCCACTGTCGCGAGGCGGGTTACCACCTCGTGATGGAAGTTCTTGAGCCGCAAGACTGGCAGGCGCCCGAGGGGGTGCGGCTCGAATTCCTGGCCAAGCCCGATAGCGTGATCCTAGTGCCGCCATTTCCGGACGACTCGCGGATTCTGGCGTTTCTGGAGGAAGAAGGCATTCCCGCCGTCCGCATTGGTGCGGGGACAGACGGCTATGGCAGCCGGATTCGGATGCTGGACCGCGACGCAGCCCGTTCCATGGTCGAGCACCTCATAGACAGGGGACATCGTCGAATTGGGATGATCGGGCCACCGAACCCGAGTAAGCCTGCTGAGGCGCGCGTGGAAGGGTGGCGCGACGCACTCGCTCAAGCCGGGATTCCACACGACAGCAATTTGCTCATGCGTGGTGGTTTCGATTTTGCCTCCGGCGTCAAAGCAGCGACGCAAATCTTTGCGCTGCCGGAGCGGCCATCTGCGATCTTTGCCGCCAACGACCGAATGGCGTTGGCGGCAATGGCCGTCGCGTCAAAGCTGGGCTTCTCCGTCCCCAGCGATGTGGCGATTGCCGGATTTGACGATTCACCGGAAAGTCGGATGACCTTCCCTCCGCTCAGCACTGTTCGGCAACCGATTAAGGAGATAGCGCGCGCTGCCGTGGAAGCGGCAATCGCGCGCGAGGATCGTGATATTGTGTTTCGTCAGGAACTGCGCCTGAGGGGATCGACGACGGGCATCCGAGAGTTCTGCGCCGACGTCGACTGAAGTCTTTTAGAACCGGTCCAGATCGCCAGCCATTATCACCTTACCCTTGAAGCGCGCGGAGATTGGCCGGGTGTAGGCGCCGCGATCCGCAGCTTCCTCGGGTGAGGGGACGAAGTGCGTCAGAACAACTTCGCCGACGCCCGCGCTTTCCGCCAACTTGCCGACTTCCTCCGGTGTCAGGTGGTTGCGGGTCATGCCCGCAATAATGGCTTCGCGCACGGGGGCAGGCGTGTCCGGTGCGCTCGCTCGAATGCGAGCTGCGATGGCCAACGGCTCTACAATTTCGCTGACAAGCACGTCAGCACCTTTCGCCAAGACACCTAACCGCGACGACGGGCCGCTGTCGCCTGTAAACGCGAACGTTCTTCCGCCAGCCTCGACCCGGTAGGCGACGCAGTCCGGCATGTGGTCGAGTATGATCGAAGGTGGGGATTGAAAATGATCCACGCCGATCGCCCAGACTTTGATGTTCGCGTCTTCGAACACAAGGGTCGGTTGGGAAAGATGCTCAGGCAGATCACGGGCCTTGAGCATGCCTGCCAGGGGTGGTTTGGCCGGCCCTGCCGTAGGATAGCTTGCCAGCACGCTCGGCGCGTTTGCGTCGGCCAGCCCTTCCACAAGATGAATTGTGCCCGCAGGGCCGATCACGGGGAGGTCTCCGGGGTGAAATGTCCAGTGGGTCATCATCAGCGACCCGAGACTGGCATTGTGATCTGGATGGTGGTGGCTGATAAATATCGCACGGATTTGGCGCTCGGGGATACCAGCCTTCGCCATCTGCCTCTGGGTCCCGTCGCCCACGTCGAACAGGTAGACTGCTCCGTTGACGACCAATGCATTGGCAATTTGCGAGCGTTCCGCCTGGATTGCCGGGCCGCCGCTGGTGCCCAGCGTCACCCATTGCGCGCCGGAAGCCGGAGCTGCTTGGCCCGCACAGGGTAATCCTGCAAACAATGTGAAAACGGCTGCGAACGCTATGCGGCGACGGCGCGCAGGTGCGCGGCTAGCTTCTTTATCAAGCATCTGAACTATTCCTCAGGCAGAGTGAGCATATGGCGACTAAGTCGGAGAGATCTTTGCGATCAGGGCGAGCCGCAAGCGCTTCGATCAGGATATGGGAGAGGAGGTTCATGTACCTCCGACCGAGATAATTCGGCGGACTGAGACAGCGCTGGACTAAAAGTGTCTCGAGCCCTTTCGCAGCGGCATCCAGAACTGAAGCGCGTAGGTGTGCAGAAGCCTCATCGTTGAAAAGCACGCGATAATTCGCAAATACGGCGCTCACATCTGCAAGCGCGCCCTCCAAGGCTTTTTCCAACGGTCCGCATTCCTTGATGGCATCGAAAATCCGCGCGATTTGGCGGGTTGTCTTTTCCTCTAGGGACGTCAGAGCAAATCCGATCAGGTTCGCGCGGTTTCCGAATCGGAAGGTGATCGCGCCTACCGAGATGCCACTTGCAGCGCTGACTTGGGCGAACGTGAGCTGCTGTAGGGGGATGGAGCCCAGCAGTTGCTCCACCGCAGCCAACGCTTGGTGCCGTGTATGCAAGCTGCGTTCCTGACGCGTTGCACGAATCCTCAGTTCCGCGCCTGCGACCATCGGAATTTCGCTAGATTTGGGCGCCTTGTTAGGCACTTATCACCGCATTTCCTCCGCAATTTGCCGCTCGCGATTCTCTTGAATTAGGTCATGTCCGAATGACAACGTTGGTCTTTAGATGAGGGATCAACCGGCTCAAGGCAAGAAAATGCTAGAACTAGAATTAGCATTCTGATAACCGTTGGCACGTTGATGCGCCACGAGGCGTACATAAACGACCTTGGGGAGGATTTTGAATGAAATTTCATTGCGCATTGTTGCTTTCGGTCAGCGCTGTCTCATTTTCCTCCGCCGCTTTCGCGCAGGATGACGGGACGGCGGGAGATCGGGCGGGTTCGGAACCGGTGTCCGCCGACATCCTTGTCACCGCGCAGCGCCGGGCGGAGAGCGTTCAGGATGTGCCCATCCCGGTTACGGTGGTGGGAGCGAGCCAGCTTCAAGCTCAAGGCATTCAGGAAATCAGCGACCTCGGTCGAACTGCATCTTCGCTTAAGCTGGCGGAGCAGCCTGGCGGGTCCGGGGGCGGCGGCTATATTCGCGGCATTGGGACCTTCTCGCGCTCGCGCGCGGCCGAACCTTCCGTGGGCATCGTTGTCGACGGAGTCGTTCAGGGTCTCACAAACGTGCGCAACCTCTCCGACATCGCGCGGGTGGAAGTGCTGCGTGGTCCTCAGGGCACGTTGTTCGGTCAATCGGTCTCGGCGGGCGTCATCAACATGACGACGGTCGCGCCGGATCCCTCACGCTTTTCAGGACGCGTCTCGGTCGATCTCACCGCGGATGATTTCGCCGGTTCGAATTTCGGCAAGCAGGTCCTGCGTGGCGCCGTGAATCTGCCGGTGACGGACAATTCGGCGCTGCGTGTGACCGGTTACGGTGCTTGGACACAAGGGGTCACCGAAAACATCTACAAGGGCAACGACGACTACCGCAAGGAATGGGGTTTCCGGGGGCGATACAAGCTGGAAACGGGGGATTTCACGCTCAACCTTTCGGCGGAGTACAATGACGAGACGCGGGGTAACGGTTATTTCCTGACGGTGCGCGATACGGGTTACGTTCCGCTGACCTATGACGCGTCTACCGGCTATTACGTGCCGGGCGCGTTCGTGAAACAGAGAGCCGGACAAGGCTCCTACGACCGGGTTACAGCTTGCGGGCTCAAGCCGAGCATCAACAACTACGAAACTTGCAGCGATGCCGTCGATCTGCAACGGTACAAAACCCAGGGGTATTCGGGGCAGTTCGATGTCGCGCTCAACGATCTACTGACTTTCACGTCTATTACAGCGTGGCGCAAACTTACCAGCACAACCAACAACGACATCGACAACATTCCTGAGGCACTCGCGCTCACCAGCGTGCAATCAGGTGTCTCTGCAGACTATAACCAGCTGACGCAGGAAGTGCGCTTGTCTTCGGATGCGAAGCGGCCATTTTCCTTCACGGTAGGCGGGTTCTGGTATCGGAACAACGTCTCCAGCATTGCCGGACCAGCTGCTGGGGCCTCTACCAAGATTTACACCCGGAAGGGATCGCTTCCGATCGCGAGCTGCTTTCCGGACTCGACCAGCGCGTTGTGCAATGTCTACATCACCCCCGGCGCATTCAACAATTTCCAGGAATGGCGCACCGAGAACTTTTCCGGATTTGGCGAGGCGCGGTACAACGCGGGCGCCTTCAGCGTTTTTGCCGGTGGCCGCCTCAACTATTCGGATGTGAGCCATCGTGGCCTGGTGGTCAATCTGTCGGCTGGCGGAACCGAGAGAAGCGCCTCTCTGAAGTCCACCGACACCGATTTCTCCTGGCGCAGCGGAGTGGAGTACAAGTCAAATCGGGATCTGCTCCTCTACGGGACCGTCTCGCGCGGATACAAGAACGCTCAGATTGCGCCCATTCAGAACAATGACAATCCCGCCATTGTTTTGCCTGAAATTCCGACCTCTTACGAGGCCGGCGTCAAGTCGACCTGGTTGGGTGGTCGGCTTTTGGCGAACCTCAGCGGATTCTATACGCGCGTGAAGGATTATCAGGGCTCGAAGTGCGCAATCGACGTCAGCCAAGCCACGACCTGCACGCCCTTCAACATTCCCAAGGTCATATCCAAGGGCATCGAAGGCGACCTGTTCGGCCGCATCGGGGATAACCTGCGGATAAACGCGAACTTCATCTACAATGTCGTCAAATATCCTGACGGTTTCTTGGCGCAGGACGGATCGAACCTGGGCGGTATGCAGCTTGCCAACGCCCCCAGATTTTCGGCGTCGGTCTATTCGGACTACAGCTTTGCTCTGACGGATAGCGCCGATGGCTTCGTCGGCTTCGATGTGTCGTACAAGACCAAGGAGCGCCTCTCGGATCTCAGCGCGTCCAGTTATTTTGTTTACGGCGGATATGCGACCGTTGGCGCCCGAATTGGCGCGAAGGTCGACGACCGCTGGCGCGTGGCGCTCTACGTACAGAACCTTTTCAATCACACCGCGCCGCAGCAGTTCTCCGCGCTGGTCAATCAGGATGGCTCGCGTGCGCCGGCCAACGTGTACGGCGTTTTCAATACCTTGGCCGGGCTTCGCCAGGTCGGCCTCCAGGCTTCGATGGACTTCTGAAATGAGCGTGATCGGAGGGTGTTCCCTCCGATCACGCCAAAGCCGGAGATTGAAAATGAGAGGAAAGCTTGCAGCCGCAGCATTGGCGCTTGCGTTGCCTATGGTCACCATGGGGACGGCAGCTGCATCGTCTCCAGGAGAAGCGTCCGAGCGGCCGGTCTGGATTACCCTTGGGACAGGAGGCGGCCCTGTCGTTCGCATGCAGCGGTCTGAACCGGCCAATGTCCTTATCGTGAACGGCACCGCCTATCTCTTCGATGCGGGAGAGGGCGTGGTTCACCGCCTCGCCAATGCTGGAATAGGGCTGGAACAGGTGCGTGCGACATTCATCTCGCACCATCATGTCGATCATGATGCTGGGCTGGCGCCGATGCTTATGCACCGATGGATAAGCGGGCGGGGAGACAGAATGGACCTGATCGGACCGCCAGGCACATCCGCCATGGTTGCCAGCATCGCGTCAGCCAACCGGCCTGCGGAACTCAGCCCGGTCGTTCAGGACGGCCGTCGCCAACCACCGCTTTCTACCATAGTGCAGGCGACCGACTTGCCGCTCGATACACCGCAACCTGTGGAAGTCTATCGCGATGCAAATCTGAAGGTGCTCGCGGCCGTCAATTGCCATTACAATTTTCCTGCCGGTTCAGAAGCGTCATTGAAATCTCGCTCCTATGCATACCGGATCGAAACTGCCGAACGTTCCTATGCTTACACAGGCGATACCGGGCCGTGTCCGGCTATCGAACGTCTGGCGATGGGCGTTGACGTACTCATATCCGAGGTCATGGACCCGATAGCCATGCGCAAGATTGCGGCGCGGCGTGAGGGCGGCAAGGGCCTAATCGCCGATCCGGATGCCTTTATGCGGCACATGGAGGAAGATCACCTGACCCCCGACGAGGTCGGCCAACTGGCTGCCCGTGCAGGTGCGGGCAGCGTTGTCCTGACCCATCTCGTACCCGGCTTTGATGGTGAGCCTTCGAACGACGCATACGAGGCTGGAGTACGAGCGCATTTTTCGGGGAGCGTCACCACAGCTCGTGATCTTGACCGTTTTTGAAGGTGAAAGTCTATGACGTGGTTGCGCTCTAAGCCTCTGATGAAGTCGACATTGCTTGGTGCTGCAGTGTCGCTGCTTGCTGGGCCTGCCGACGCCCAAGCCCCTCTCACCACACAGGCTCCTCCCAGGGCATCTGCGTCGCAACAGGTAGCCCACCGCAACGTACTGTTGCTCATCATGGACGACCAAAATACCGATCTCGGCATTTACGGTGCCCCGGTAAGCACACCCAATGTTGACCACCTCGCCCGCGAGGGCGTGAGGTTCCAACATGCCTACACGCAGTTTCCGATCTGCGGTCCCACGCGCGCTTCGTTTCTGACCGGCCTGCGTCCCAACACAATCGGGCCGGGCGCAGCGTTCGAGCGTTTTCGCTGCACGCTCCCAGACGTCGTGACCCTTCCGCAGTACTTCCGCCAGAATGGCTTCTTCACCGCTCGAGTCGGTAAGGTGTTCCATCAGGGAGTACCGAAGGATATCGGCACCTCTGGTGATGACGATGCGCAGTCGTGGGATCAGGTGGTAAATCCGCGCGGCGTCGACAAGGATCTTGAAGGGCAAGTCCACAATCTGACACCGGGCATACCAGGGCTCGGGCGCGCCAACTCATGGCTGGCCCACAACGCGCCGGACACCGATTTCACAGATGGCAAGGTTGCCGATGGAGCCATCGCGATGCTTCAGGCGAACAAGAGCCGACCGTTTTTCCTGGCTGTGGGCTTCTACCGTCCCCACGTCCCGGAAATCGCTCCTGCAAAGTACTTCGCACAATACCCGCCGAAAGCCATGACGCTGGCGAAGGAAACGCCTGACACGCTTTCCCGAGTTCTGCCCATTGCAACGAATAGCGACATGATGAACCTCGGAATGACCGAGGATCAACAACGTCAGATGGTTGCGGCCTACCACGCGAGCACGAGCTTCGTGGATGCTCAAGTCGGCCGCGTACTTCAAGAATTGAAGCGCCTGGGTCTTGACCGGAACACGGTCGTCGTCCTGATTGGCGATCATGGATACATGCTGGGAGAGCATGGCCAGTGGCAGAAATCGTTGCTCTGGGAAGAAGCGACACGAGTGCCCATGATCGTGCGCGCGCCTGGCGGCAATGTGGGGGGCGTCGCGTCCCAGACCGTCGAGATGCTCGACCTTTATCCCACGATTGCCAGCCTCGCAGGACTTCCGGCCAACCCGAGCAACGAGGGTCGTAGTTTGGTGTCGCTGCTCCAAAATCCGGCGCGGGAAGACTGGCACGGCGCCGCGTTCTCGCAAATCCTTGGAGGACGTTCGATCCGCACTGATCGTTGGCGTTACACGGAGTGGGAAGGCGGGCGCAGCGGCCGGGAACTCTATGATCATGCGCGCGACCTGCGTGAACAGCACAACCTTGCGCAGGATCCGAAATATGCAGGCATCGTCGCGCAGCTCCGCGCCCGGCTGCCGCAGGGAGTGGTCGAGAAGCGTGGCAAGAAGACGCTTTCGGACCCCCAGACACCAAAGCCGCCGTTAGGTCGCTATCCGGTGCCGGAAGGATGCGAGCATCTCGAACGCCTGACCGAATGAAGATCCTCAACCGTCCGATCAACTACAAGACGCCCGTAAGAGAGGCCGCGACATGACTTTCGACAGACGCTCAATCCTTCGCAATGGCGCATTTGGCGCCGCCGCCGCTGCAGCAGGTCCTCTTTCTGCAAAGGCGGCAAAGCCCGGGCCTGGAGAAATGCCCAATTTCCTCTGGTTCACCAGCGAGGATAACTTTCCGATCATCGGTGCTTACGGCGATACTTTGGCAAGAACGCCGACGATCGACATGCTGGCACGAAAGGGGGTTTTGTTCGACAGGGCATATTGCGTTTCGCCGGTTTGCGGGCCGTCGCGGTTTTCCATCCTTACCGGCATGAATCCGGCGGCATGCGGTTCAGCGGAGGACTTCGGTTCGACCGACGAGGTGCTGCCGCGCTCCGTTCGCGGCTATCCGGAGTATTTCAAGGATCTCGGATACTACACAGCCAACAACCAGAAAAAGAACTACAACTCGCAGTTCGATTACGTGATGGACATGTGGGACGAGTCTAGCGAGCAGGCTCATTGGAACAAGCGACGCCCCGGCCAGCCATTCTTTTCGGTATTCAATACGTTCACGACGCACGAAAGCTGCCTTTTCCGGCCCCTCGACGGCAAGGTGACGTCGGACATGGTTGGCCAGAAAATCCCTCCCTATCTACCCGACAGTCCGGGCGTACGCCGTGATTTCACGACTTTCTATAACGCTATGGAGAAGATGGACGGCGAGTTTGCAGCGCGCCTCAAAGAGATCGAGGACGCTGGATTGGCAGACGATACCATCGTCTTCTACTACTCAGATAACGGCGGCATTACCCCTCGAGGCAAGCGCTTCTGTTATGATCTCGGCCTGCGCTGCGCGCTTGTGGTTTATGTCCCTCCCAAGTGGCAGCACCTCTCGCCCTGGAAGCCCGGTACGAAGGTCACGGATCCGGTGACGTTCAACGATCTCATGCCGACGGTCCTCTCGATGGTCGGTACCCCGCCACCCGCCCATGTGCATGGATTGGCTCTTTTTGGTCCGCACCGGGGCGAGCGTCAGAAGTATGCTTTCGGCGGACGCGATCGCATGGACGAGCGATACGATCTAACCCGCACTGTCACCGACACGCGCTTCCGTTACATTCGTAATTACAATCCGCATCGTCCGTGGGGACAGCACGTCGAATTCATGATGCAGGCCGCCGGCTATCGCGACTGGGAAGCCATGCACCTCGAAGGCAAGCTGAATGCCGTTCAGGACCGCTTTTGGGGTGAAAAGCCCTATGAGGAACTGTACGATGTACAGACCGATCCGCACATGGTCGAGAACCTTGCCGATGGTCCTGTGCACCGCGCCAAGCTTGCGGAGCTTCGAAGTGCACTCGATGCGCAGATGCTGGCGATCAACGACAATGGCTTGATACCTGAAGCTTGCAGCGCGGAGGGTTACGTAAACAGCCGGGCTCCGGGGGCTTATCCGATTAGGGAAGCGATGCGGATGGCAGCCTTGGCCGCATCGCGCAGTTCCGATTTGACGCCATTCCTCAATGGGCTTCGCCACGAAAACGAGATCATCCGATATTGGGCAGCAATGGGTTTGCTGATCGCCGGCGAGCATGCGCAGCCACACATGGCAGCCATCAAGGCGGCGATGCTGGGCGATCCATCCGTGGCCACCCGCATTGTTCTTTGCGAGGCTCTTGTCCGCCAATCGAACGATCACGATGCGCTCGTGACGCTGGGAACAATCATCGATGTCGAAGACGATGGCCCGCTGCGCCTTCAGGCACTCGCGGCGATCGAATACTGCGGCGAGAAAGCGCGTCCAATTCTGCCGGCCATTCGTCGATCGGCAAAGGAGGACCATCGCGGAGTGCGCAAGATCGCCCGCCACGTGATCGACAAGCTAGAGGGGACCTACGACCCCCGCAAGATCGTAAAATCGCCTGGTGGCTACATTTTCGCCGATCCCGAGCATGACAGCGCCGAAGGCGCGGGCCGGCTCTACGATTGACGAGGGGGCAGGACCGGGTCTTCCGGCCGGTCCTGCCAGTTCGTCCACGCCGTCGACGTGAAGCGTGCGAATTCCAATCGCCGGAAACGGCCTTAGCGTGGCGGGTGAAGACTGCGCGATCAAAGCAACCAATACCGCTTGGTGACCGGCATTTTTGGTTGTGCGCGACGTACCCGCAATCAAGGCACATGGCAGGCCGAGCCGACTAATGTCGCCTTTTAGGCTAGAAGCTGACCTTTGAGGTATCTCATTTTCATGTCCGCTAAGTCCCACAACGCGGCGTTTGGCGCCCAGCAAAACCGACCCTTGTCAGTCGTTCAGCGGTCGAATTTCCGCTCCCAGCTGCTGTCGGTCCGCTTACCCGTCCTAGACGTCCTCCCGACAAGGCGACTGCGAAGACTGCGCCGTTTCCAGATCAGCGCCCGAACGGGGCATGCCGCCGCCACCATGAATAGCGTCGTTGCAGCGCTGCGATTCTTCTTCCTGCACACACTGGACCGACCAGATCTCTCCCGCCGGCTCGATTGTGAGAAGGTCTTGAGCAAATTGCCGGTTGTGCTGAGCCGCGGGGAAGTCGCGCGTCTGCTGCTGGCCACGACATGCCTCACGCATCATGCCGCGCCAGCGACGTCACTGATGCGCTCGACATAGTGTTGAAAGCGTCAGGATACGCACAAGCCCGAATGCAGCACAAGCCACAGCTGCTGTCAGACAAGGTTCCGAGTTTCATCCCCGATTAAGGGGCCACTATCTTGCAAGAAGGGCAACGCGGTATCAGTTCGGACTGTGTCAATCCGACAGCTTGTTGATGTCCTTGGCGAGTACGGGCAGCACGCGGCTGCACTCGGTTTCCATTTCAATTTCATGATCTCCGCTCAAAGCAATGAAGCGGACAACCAGGAAGCACCTCGAGTTAAGGTCGAGAAGGTTGCTGCGGATTCGCTCCACATTGTAGGGACGTTCGAAGTTTATTCGTCCGGACACAGTGTGGATTTCGTTGAGCTTAACGTTTCTGAAGTCGTTACTGTTTTCGGCTTTGGCAAAGACGATGGGGTAAGAAATCTCACCGGTTTGCCTGAAGAGGCGGGAATTACGGACAAAAAACGTCGCATCTCTCAGGACTGCGGTCTCTGCACCCTTGTTGATTAGGCTGAAATCGAGCGTTCCATCTTCATTCGCTCCGACGAACCCGGCGCTAGTCTGTGCCTCGCGAGGAAGTAGAGCATTCGTTATTACGGGCAATGCAGCGGTAATGATTGACAGCAGAGCAATGACCAGACTCAAGGTGGTGGTGCTCAAATCCTTGAACCGCACCCTCGTCCGGCGCGTGTAAGAGCACTTCGTACACTTGGTGGCGAGGACAGGCATGTCGAGGCGGCATTCTGGACACGGTTGCATGATCGGCAAGCTCCCATCCCCCGCAAGCCACTGATTTCGCCACTCGTCACCGTTCATTTTTCTCAACTCTCCACTCTATCCGATCCCGACCAATTATCGCCGTTCAGTCATCAATTTTCGAAGCTCAGGTCCGGACGTTCCGCTTTTCGATTGTTGTCGGTCGCGCCCTCTGCGACGGTAGGCACACCATCACTTAGGCGTGTCATCATTTTCGACCTTGGCCTGCCCCGCGAGTTTAGCGTCGATCGCTTCCAGCGCTTTGATGAAGCGCTCGTGCGCCAATTGCGCCTTCGGCATCAGCTTGGGGCTGATACCCCCAGCGGCGAGAATCTCGGCGCGAACCTCCATCAGCTTTTGAGCCTTCTTAATCGCATTGATCGCAACCGGGTCTTTGGAAATCGAGGCGTAGCGGGTCGGTAGCCCAAACCGAGGATGGGTACCAATCGCCTCTTCATCAGGCACGAACACTAAGCGCAGTTCCCCATCAACCGTGGGGGTAACGTCGCGCCAGGCGCCGTCCTGTTCCTCCCAGATCGCGTGGTGCTCTGCCTCCAACCACACGCCAGGCTTTTCCCAAATGACCCACCCCATGATCGCCTTGCCGCCATGGGCGCGTATCGCCCGATCGACGTTATCGAAGCACTCGGTCTTCACGCTTCCCTCCAGGGGCTCCACCTCGATCCACTCGGGCACGCCCTTGAGCGCAATGCGAGCGAAGCGGATGACTTGGTCGTCGATTTGAGCGGGAGCGATCGGTTTCATGGTCGCGCATCTATGCCCCCCTCACATTTCCAGCAAGACGCACTCGCCAGATTGGAAGGGTGCCTGGCAGCCCGATCAAATCTCGAGGGCTTGCTGCCGGGCTCGCCGTTCCGTGCCAGACCCTTTGTTGCCGTTCAGACGCGAAAATCCGAAGCCAATCTGCGGACGGTACGTATGCGGCGCGTGTCGGCTAAAGCCAGCCCATCTCATAACCGGCAGCGAATGTTGACCTCTGGATGGGGTGATCGATTGGGTCATGGCAAATGGACCAAGGCCTTCGGCTTCAGCTCCGTGGCTCACGAGACTGGACAGCTTCGGCCAGCGTGAAAACGCGTAAACGTCATAAGTGTTTTTTAGCTAACGCAAAGCAGGCAGAGGCGGGATTGATTTCACCAGCGATCGGCCCAGCAATGGCGAAAACCCCGGAATTCGACGCAAATTCAAGAATGTCGCTTCATAGTCTGCTCACAAACTGTCCCAAAATGAGCAAAGCTGTTGTTAACTAACATTTAGCAATTGCTTACGCTGCTTAGGTTTTCTAAGCCCCCGACGGCGCCCGGTGCGGGGCGTACTGATGTGGACGACAGGGGCTAATCTTGCAGTTCACACATTAAGCGGGGGCTTGATGATGATTGACTATTCATGGCGGCTGTCGCTTGCCGCCATCAAGGCCGGCAGCGTACTGCTTGCCGCGTTGCTCATCATCGAGCCAGCAATGGCTGCCACGGAGTCCGTGGCGATCGATGTCGTTGCCCGCATCAAGGAACGGTGCGGCTTCGCCGACAACGGCCCAGCCAGCATCACCGCACCGCGCGATCTCGAAGGCGCCGCCAACTTCGCTCTAGCAGTCGGGCTCGACTGCAACACACCTTATGCCCTGGGCGTAACGTCGCAGCGCGGCGCGCTGACGAATGTCGATGCGAACGACGACGGCTCGGGCTTTTCCTTCAGCAAGCGCTACCGGGTTTCGGTCATGCTCGAAACCGACAAGGGCGCCGTTCGCAGCGCGCCCTGTGCGTCCGACGAGATGGCGGATGGCGGACGGTGCGCTTTCGCAAGCCTCGTTCCCGGACGCGGCCTCAAGTCCGGCGCCGGCATCAGTGTCGGTCGCAATGCCGTGATCTCGATCGACTGGGCGGCGCAAGCTCTTAACCAGCCCCGCCTTGCGGCGGGCCGCTACAAAGACACCCTCATTCTGGTGGTTGGGCCACGCGCATAATTGCAGTCCACCCACACGGAGGGCGGAGCGTTGGGTCGACGCTTCGCTCAACCATCGGCCGCCTGTCCCGGTAGCCGGTGCAAGTCGCAAGACCCGCGAAAGCGGTCTTCAATTCTCCGACGCGTTCCTGCGTCAAGATACTCAAGGAGTTGAATATGAAGCGTTCGATCCTCGCCGCCAGCGCGGCAGCCGTTTTCGCAGTCGCCGCCGGTTCGGCTAACGCCGCCGATACGCGCATCGACATCAATGCGCAGGTCGACAGCAAGTGCGGCATCTCTTCGCAGGCTTCGTCGATCACCCTGGGCGATCTCACCGATGCCAATGCCAAGGTCCGTTCGACCGTTACCGAAGAAATCGCCCAGAAGCTGACCGACGCGCGCGTCGTTGCCTTCTGCAACAACGGCGGCAGCAACGTCCGCGTCGCCCGCGCCGTGCTCGCCCTTGACGGCGCTTCCGGCACCGGCCTCGCCCAGGGCGATTTCGCCCAGTTCATCCGTTACAACCTCGACACCTCGATCAACGGCCTGGCCCTCGACTCGACCTCGACCGACGGTGGCTCGACCGTAGCTCAGCGCTTCGGCGGCCACGACAGCCTCAGCTCGGCCGCTACCCGCGTCCAGTTCGTCAAGGCTGCCAGCCAGGGCGCCGCTGTCGCCTCCTCGAGCGGCTCCAGCCGCACCGCCACCAACTGGTCGTCGCTGACCGATCGTCGGCTGGCTGCTGGTAACTACTCGGGTTACGTCTCGATCGAGCTGACCCCGGCTGCCTGATGTTGCTCGGAGGCGGACGCTTGCGTCCGCCTCCGGCTTCTCCTGCCCCTACCCTTGCCCCTGCTTCCCGAGACCTGCTCATGACCACGCCTCTTGCCCGGCGCGCATTGCGCCCGCTGCTGTCGTTCCTCGCACTGATGGCGACCACCGGCCCCAGCCTGGCTTTGAACGTGCAGCCCGTCGTGGTCGACCTCCAGACGGCAGGTCGCCGGACTTCGGCCATCGTCACGTTGCAAAATACCTTCCCCGACACCGTGCCCGTTGAAGTGACGGTCCACCCAGTCAATGTCGTGAATGGGGAACTGCGCGAAGCTGAGGACGTCGAAAGCGACGATGTCCTCGTGTTTCCCAGCCAAGCGACCCTTGGCGGTAACCAGTCCCAGGCGTTCCGCGTCCAGTGGATCGGTCAGCCGCTGGAAGGTGAAAGCCGTCACTTCTATGTGACCATCGCCCAGCTTCCGGTTGCCATGCCGGAAAGCCAGAACGCGATTCAGGTCCTCCACCGCTTCAAGGTGCTCGTCAGCGTCGGGACGAACGGCGATGTGCCTTCGCTCAAGATCGTCGAGGCCAAGGTCGGCACCGATGCGGGCGGGAAGCCGCAGCCGGTCATCACGATCGCCAACGATGGTGCCAATTACGGCTACGTCGCCACCAACCGCATGACCCTGATCGAGCGGCGCGGGGACGGTTCCGAGGCTTATCGCAAGACTTTCGAACCCGAAGAGATCCGCGAGAGCATGGGCCTCGGACTGGTACCTTCTAAAGCCAGTCGAATTTTTCCCATCAACGTCGAACTCCCGGATGCCGGCGGCACCCTTTCGGTCGAACTGAATTCAGCCGGAAGCAAATGACGCCGTGGCGAACCGCCGTTCCCTCTATCTCCTGGGCCTTGCGGGCCTGGCGCCGGGATTGACGCTGTTCGGGTCACTCGCTGCCTATGCGCAGACGAATGTGCCCTCGCTGGCCGAAAAGCCGACCACGCCGGGCGAACACCCCGCCGTTTCCCCAGAGCGTCTCAACCGAACCGGGCGCGACATCCCGATGGGAGGGCCGCTGTCCGACAATGGCTTCGTCCTGGGCGAGGTGTCCTACACGCTGACCGCTGACGACCGCATTCTAGTCGACACCAAAGAACTGCTTGCCCTGCTGCGCGGCGTTCTCTCCACCGACGCGTGGACAAGGGTTGCAGCCGGCATCGAGAGCAAGGCTGCAATCTCTACCGGCGACATGCAGGCGCTAGGCATTGGTCTCGCTTACGACCAGGCCAGCCTCGGCCTGCTGATGACGCTGGACCCCGCCCTTCGCGTGCGACAATCGATTCGCGTCATGGGCTACGACCCCGTGGCAGGACCGATCCAGTCTGCTGAAGATGTTTCTGCCTATCTCACCGCCTTCGTTAACAGCGACTACGTGCACAAGGGGAGCCGGACCGGGTTCCAGACCCCGAACATCGTCTTCGATAGCGCAGTGCGAGTCAGCGGTTTCGTGCTCGAGAACGAAGGCAGTATCCAGGACAGCTTCCGGCGTGAAGGCACCCGCATCGTCTATGACGATGCGCGAGGCACCGCCCGATATACCGCAGGCGATCTGGAACCGGTATCGCGCGGGTTTTCCGGATCCAGCCCGATGGCTGGCCTCTCGCTTTCGCGGGTCTATGCCGACCTCGATCCGCAGCGCAACATCCAGCCGCGCGGTCAAAGGTCGTTCACCCTTACCCGTGCCTCCACGGTGGAAACGATCGTCAACGGGCAATCGGTGCAGGTGACCCGGCTCAATCCGGGCACTTACGACATCGGCGACTTTCCCTTCGCGCAAGGGTCCAACGACGTGAGGCTGATCGTCCGTGACGACAGCGGCCGCGAGAACGTGATCTCGTTTTCCATCAATTTCGATCGGACCCTGCTTGCTGCCGGCCTCAGCGAGTTCGGGCTCTATGGCGGCGTGAAAGCGCCGTTCGGTACTGGCGGCCGCCGCTACAGCGACGATCCGATCGCTTCCGGCTTCTATCGCCATGGCCTGACCGAGGAATTGACGGTCGGAGGAAACTTCCAGCTTCAGCGCCGGGGCGGCGTAGGCGGCGCCGAGGTTGTCTGGGCCTCGCCCGTCGGCACCCTGGCCTTCAACCTCGCCGGCTCGCATAACAAAGACGTCGGCAGCGGTTATGCCGTCAATGTCGGCTACGAGCTTTCGCGCGTTGGCACTGGCGGCAACGCCCGCTCGCTGACAGCTTCCATCCAGGCGACCAGCAGGAACTTCTCGCTGCCGGACAGCCTTTCCGCCAGCAACCCCTACGCTCTGGATCTGGGCGCAACGTACTCCCAATCCCTCGGCGCCGACCACTATTTCAGCCTCGACGGGTTCTATTCGGTTGCTCGCGGCGATCGGAAGGATGTGTCCACCGCCCGCGCCACGTACGGGTGGCGGCCCAACCAGCGTCTGCTGCTGACGGCGGAAGCATCCTACCAGAGCAGCGAACGAAGGTCCGGCCCGGGCGCCCGGGTTTCGCTGATCTACCGCTTCGACCGGAGCTCGAGCGTCACCGCCGATCTCGATAGCCAGCGTGAGCGTGCCCGCCTCAGTTACCAGCGCTCCAGCGGCACCGGTGTCGGATCCTACAATGCCTCGGCAAACATCGACCGGGTCGAGGATTCGGTAGGCGTCAATGCCGCTGCGAACGTGCTCCTCAACCGAGCGGAACTCGGCGCGGCCCACAACACATCGTTCTCGAACAGCGGCGCGATCATCGACCAGCGCACATCGCTGCGCACGGCCTTCTCGGTGGCCTATGCTGGCGGCAGTGTCGCCCTGTCCCGCCCGATCTACGACAGTTTCGCAATCGTGAAGCCCCATGCCTCACTGGAAGGCAAGTCCGTCTACATCGATCCCCGCAAGGACGAATATGTCGCCAGGTCCGGCACGTTCGGCGGCGCGGTCATGTCGCAGTTGACGTCCTATTCGCCCCGGCTTCTGACCTATGACGTGCCCGATGCGCCAGCCGGCTACGATATCGGATCGGGCATCGTCCAGTTCAGGCCGCCCTATCGCTCAGGCCATCTGGTAGAGATTGGGTCAGACTACTTCGTCACTTATACCGGCCAATTGCTGCTGCCGAGCGGCGCGCCGCTCGAGCTGGTGGGCGGGAACGCTTTCGAACTCGCGGCGCCTGATCGCAAGCCGGTACAGATGTTTACCAACCGCCGCGGCCAATTCGCTGTGCAAGGTCTGCGTCCAGGCAAATGGCGCATCGAGATGCCCATGAACGATGGCAAGCTCGTCTACATGATCGACGTGACGACAACCGAAGCCGCATTGCAGCGCGGCGGTGCATTGAAGCCCGAGGGAACCCCATGAAGATCGCCGCCACGCTCCTGACCTGCGCCGTCCTCACCTTGGTCCTGCCTGGGGCGGCCAAGGCCAACTGCGCTGATTTCCGCGCCTCCGCGAGCGAACTCACCCTCGACTACGATCCGTTCAATCCGGCCGAAATCGAGCGGAACTTCACCATTCACGTCCGGCGTCTGGATCCGCGCGTCACAGCCGTGCGGCTCGTGCTTGCCAATCCCGGCGCGATCAACCGCGGGGCGGCTCTGGGCCGGAGGGATTCGATACGCTACGATATCCGCTGGGTGCGGGATGCTGGCCGCATGGTCTTGGTTTCCGGCGCGGAACAGCCCAATCCGACCAACGGGGCGGTCGTTCAATTCGGTGCCGGCGCCAGCGGGGACAACGTCAACGAAAGTTTCCGCATCCAGGTACCGGCCGGTCAGGGAATCGTCGCCGGAAACTATTATCAGCCGCTCGAGCTTCGGTTCGTATGCCTTGCCGGCCGCGACGAACTTGATCGCGGCATGCAGCTTGGCAGTCAGGTCGCCGTCGATTTGACTGTGCCGGAACGTATCGCAACGTTCGTCGGATCGATGGGTACGCAGCGCGGCCGTATTGATTTCGGAGATGTGGACGGCTCCAGCGGCAACGTCGTCCGCGGTCTCACGGTGACCGCCCAGTCAACAGTGCCTTACGAAATCCGGGTGGACAAGGAGCGCGGCACCATGAAGCGCTTTGCCGGAGATGACGCCGCTCTTCCCTACGCGCTGAAGGTGTCGGGTTTCCCGGTGACCGACCGCTCGATGATCGCTTGCAGCCAGACGCCGGCTCCGGGTGGCCGAAGCCATGGCGTGCAGGTGGAACTTGCCGGAAACGATCTGCATCGCCTTCCGGCAGGTCAGTATGCGGACGTGGTCACCCTCACGTTCTCACCCCGCCTTGGGCTTTCGGGCGGCGAGGGATGCTCGTCGGTCCGCCCCTGATAGGCCTTGCAGCTTAAAACACTGCGCCCTTGGGTTCGGCTTCGAGACTGAAGTCCATATCCACGGCCGGCGCCTGGTTCAGGACAAGCCGGAGCTGGCGCTCCCGATAGGCGGGGGTGCGATTATCGACGATCACCGTGTGCGTCTGCGTCGGTGAGAGCGGTACACGAACGCCGCCGACATCCACCCAGGCATCCACCAGTCCGGCAGGATGGTTGAGCGTGATCTTGTAGCCGGCGAGGCTATTGCACAGTTCACGCATCGTTCCGAGATCGTTGGCACCGGTTTGGATGGCATGCGCGGGCGGTGCGGAGATGCTGACCTGACAGACCGTAGGTACGCGGCCGGTCACGGCAATCGAAGCGCCGTCGTAGGCGGTGGCGGAAGCTGCGGGAAAAAGCAGCAAAACTCCCACCAACGCGCAACGTTTCATTCCAGACGTGAGCATATTACCCTCCTGCTGAAATCGACAATCGCGTGCCGAACTGAAATCGACGTAAAGCGGCTTAGTTAACAAGTCCTTTTGATCATCAAGTTCGCATCAGGGGCAACCTTGGCCATCCGTTCAACACAAAGTCCTGCGAAAGCTGCGCTCCGAGCCAGGAGCATCCTAACGCTCGTATAAACACGTTGGCACGACAGGCGTTGCTAAGAGCTTGACGGCGGCATCTCAGCACTTGCTTCGCCTTCTTCCTCCACTCGGTCATCGCGGCGGCCAGATGGAGCTTACAGTTGGCCCCTTTTCGACCGTCGCTGAATGCGGTCGGCAACGGCAAAACGTCCGCTGAAGGTCGTCAACGGGCGCAGAGGCGCCGCCGCCGTGTAGGGCCTGGCTCCTTGCAACGGCAAGGAGCCAGGCAATCTCAGATTTCAGTGCCCTCTGCGAGCGTCAAAGCATCCTCCACGTCCACGCCCAGGTATCTGACCGTGCTTTCAATCTTCGTGTGCCCAAGCAAAATCTGGACGGCCCGGAGATTTCCAGTCGCCTTGTAGATGATCGATGCCTTGGTTCGGCGCAAAGAGTGAGTGCCGTAATCTTCGCCGGGCAAGCCGATACCGGTAACCCATTCATCGACAAGGCGAGCATATTGTCGGGTGCTTATGTGGGCTGCGTGATCGGTGCGGCTAGGAAATGCAAAGTCCTCCAAGGATCCACCTCGAAGCTCGAGCCATTTGAGTAGGCTGGCGCGAGCATCGGTCATCAGTTCAAACTGAACTGGCCGGCCGGTCTTCTGTTGTACGACGGTAGCCCGTGTTCGAATTTTCCGATCGCAAACGATGTCACTGATCCGGATTTTCACCAGATCGCATCCGCGAAGCTTGCTGTCGATGGCGAGGTCAAAGAGGGCCCGGTCGCGGACCCGCCCATGCTGGTCGAGAAAAAACCGGATCGCCCATATCTGACGGGGTTTGAGCGCTCGCTTTGCTCCAACTTTACGCCCCGCGTTCCACGACACCCGCTCGCGAGCAGCGGGATCAAACTCTGATAATCCCATGACGCATCTCCTGCGGCCCTGACGGCCATAGGTAGAACGCTTCAGAGAAGGCCGACCCTTATACCAAAGCGCATTGATCAGAACCCATGGGCCCATTGGCGCAGTCCGAGGGACATGATGCGCCAGGGCTGCTCGACGAGCTTGTTCGAGGCGAGCAGCAGTGGTCGACGATGTCGTCGTAGGATTGGAAGATGCGGTTCGACAGCCAGTTGTCGCGCATGAACTGCCAAACATTCTCGACTGGATTCAGCTCCGGGCACCTCGGCGGCAGCGGCATGAGGGTGATGTTGGGCGGCACGACCAGCTCCGCCGATCCGTGCCACCCGGCCTGATCGAGCAGGAGGACGGCATGTGCGCCCGGGGCGACGTGGAAGGCGATCTCCTCGAGGTGCATGCTCATCGCCTCGCTGTTGCAGCGGGGCATGACGATACCGGCCGCCTTGCCTTCAGCGGGACAGATCGCACCGAATAACCATGCCGAAGATCGCCGCTGTTCCTTGGGTGCCGATGGCCGGGTGCCGCGCCTGGCCCAGCGCCGGGTGAACTTGGTCTGCTGGCCGACGCGGGCCTCGTCCTGCCACCACAACTCTATCGGCGTTCCTCTCGGGAGCCTCCGCTTGATTTTCGCCAGGTGGGCAGCGAAGCTTTTTTGAAATCGGCAATGTCGTCGCCCTTCTGGCCACGATGGCGGGCCGCGCCGAGAGCTTGCGATAGCCCATCGCGCGCAACTCGCGCCCGAGCGTGTGACGTGTGATGGAGAGCTCGAACTCGTCCAATATCCATTGCGCCAGATCGGCAAGCCGCTAGCGTACCACGCCATGCGCCGCCGGGATAGGCCCAGCCTCGACTATCGCCGCAAGCCGGGTACGCTGCTCGTCATTGAGGATCGCGGCCCGCCCCGGCGCCTTGCGCGTCGCCAGCCCATCGGGGCCGTCCGCGTTGAACCGCAACACCCAGTCCCGCACGATCTGCAGCGTCACGCCAGCAACCTTTGCCGCTTCGCTCCGGCTCCCGCCGTCCAGTGTCAGCGCCACTGCCAACAGCCGCCGAACCTGATCGGCATCACCGCTTCGCCGCACAAACCGACGTAAATCCGCCGGTGTGTAGTCAGATCGAACACCAATCGCTGCCGCCATCGCAAGCCTCCACGTGCCTGCAACGTCGAATCAGATTTTCAGCGGCTTGGGAATCCCCCACGTGAGTCAGCTTCAGCGCACCTTGGTATAAGGTCAAAATACTGTGTCTCATCGTTGGAAAATATCCCTGTATGCGAGGTTCCGAATTCCGCGAGCAATGTCTTCGCGGCACCGATTGGTGAACGGCCTCTCATCGCTTCTGAAAAGTTCTTTTCCGTCCAAATTCGATCGATTGCCTCTTTCGGAATGATCGACTTGGGAAGCAGGGACTTCACGTCCGTGAAGATCTCGCAAGCCTCCACGTTGCTAAAATTCTCTGAGCAGATTTGCCGATCAATCGTCCGCCCATAAGCAAGGCGTCCGACCGAAATCATAGCCACGGGGATGATCGCGGCAGCACAGCGCTTGCGCCAGAAATTGTCTATGGACCAGAGGTTATGTCAGGTTTCCAGGGCGAGCAACGGCGAAACGGACTGTCCGCTTGCCGCCCATCAGGATGGTGCTCAAGTTCTGTCGCCGCGCGCAGTCGGGACGAAAAAGCTGTTTCAGCGACCGCTCTTATTTTTTGCAAACCTATATACAATATAAACCAAAGCAATTCCCACAACAATTCCAATGAAACGCATTACAGTTACTCCACATACATGATGATTGAATAAGCCTATCGGATAAATATGGGATATATTATTATTTCCTATGTATCCGTCCCGCCCTTGCTCCAGCGACCTACTTGCGCCCCATAGATATTCCGAAACCCGAAAGGACTGATCCAAGCAACATTAAGCCGATCGCGATCCCGTTCGCACCAAAATGCTGATAAATCCATCCAGAGCGCTCAGCCGAAGTCGCGGCAGTTCCAAAACGGCAAAATCCATTAAAGAATGCTCCAAACCCTATGATCAGCAGAGCAATGAATCGCGGCATTACATTTCCTTAAGCAACCGAACTGGGCGTCGGAGGCTTCGGCGATTAGGTCAATGCTGGCCAATAGTCCGCTGCACGAGCCTGTCGCGCACGGCCCGGGCATCGAACACTTCCTGCTGCGTGAGATCTAAGCGCTCAAAGTTTTCATCGAGCATGACTGGGAGGATCGCACCGGGATGCTGGGCCGCGAGCACAAAGGTTTCATTCTGCGACGGGACAAAATGCATCCACGGGGTCTCGTTTTTGGCAAACAGGCTGACGATGYCCATGCCCTTCCTAAGACCAGAGATTGGATAATAAGTGATTCGGGTACGGCCCCATTTCTTGTTTTTCAAGGTAATCCGCGCCCAAACCGGCTTTAGAGGCGCAGGTTCCTTCAACGCCTTGACCGTGGCGGACAGGTGGATGAAGCGGCGTACCATCAGCACGGCGATAGTCCCAAGCCCGAACACGATCAGAGCCGACCCAACAAAGCGGTTCCAGAACTCGTCGATCGCCAGCGAAAGCGTAATGTTGTCGGGATTGTTCCGTTCGGCGACTATAGCCGTATCGTAGTCGCCGGAAGTGAGACTGAGGAACGAAAATTCGACCGAGCGGATTTGGGTCTGCCCGTCGCGGGGATAGGCGATGCCCGCCTCGCAATTCACGCTCATTCTTTTGGTTTTGCATTCGCTGCTTACAAGCGAAGCCTCGGGTACCGCAACGGGATCGCTTATGATGCGGTGGTCGGCGTACAGGCCGGGCCAGACCACAACCATAGTGCCGATCGAAACTAGGCCCAATACCACTCCTAGGAACAGCATGCGGAAACGGTCAGCGAAGCCATGCCGACGTATGGCTATGGGGCGGTTGGGTAGTAGGCCCGAGGGGTCAGGGAGGCCATAGTCAGTTTTCATCGTAGATAACCTGAGGTCCTATATTGAACGTCGAGCCTGGAAGGACCGAACGCTGGCTTTTTGACGCACGCAAAGGGTTGAAAATTGCCAGCAATGGCAACCGTTTATCGAAGATTTTCATCGATTGGCAGGTCTGGACAGCAGGCGTTGGCTTCAGCATGCCGACTATCTTGCACGGCCCGACGCTATGCGGTGATGCCGACCGGTAGCCTTTCTAGCGCACGATCGAACGGACCAACCTGAACGACCGACCGCTTTCGAGCAATGGAACCAAGCCGCCGGATGGCGATGATGGGCGCGTTGCAGCCGTTTCCGAGTAAAGGAGCCGAGCCGCCGGACGGCGACAATGGGCTCATTGCTGCCAAGGGAATGCTGGCAAGTTCCACGCTGAGAGCGTCAGCTTTCTCGAGTCGTGCGCTCAGAACCGGACCGAGCAAAAAGTCCCAATTTCGGAATGACGGCTTACCGGCTAGACAGGGCAGATAGCTGCCTGTTGCCTTCAGGTTTGGCGGGTCAAGGGCGATGAGGTTTTCTACCGGTCGGCAGGCGCCAACAAACCGGACGTTGCCACTGATGCCAACTGCATCGTCTTGCCGTGCACCGGCTTGAACAAGCCCACGCGCTTCATCTGTGCGATGCCTGGACCATCATTGGACTGGAACTTGTTGATCTGGTCTTGAGCCGCGCGCTTATTTGCCGCGTCTCAGCACGTACCATAGGCCAGCTTGCCTCGGGCAAAGCATCCTACGTGAAAGAGGGCAACCGCATCTGCGCTGAAACGCAGCCGCGATACACCATCTTTGTAGGCGAAGACTGGGCTGGGCGAGGGGACCGCCGTGTGGACGCCTACCGCTTCCGCAGTTGGCAGATAGTGGAAGGACGCTTGGTGCATCATTCACCTATCTGCCAAGCAAGCGTCAGTCAGCCACTTCGAATGAGCCGCCAAGCGCAGCGGTTGAGCTGTTGCCGGCGTAGACATCAAATGTGGTCGCGTCCTGCACGAACGAGCGGGTTGATGCCGCCCAATAGCTCAGGTCATCAGGGCTCAGCGTAAAGCGCACGGTCCGGGTTTCACCTGGTTCCAGGGTCAGGCGCTCGAAGCCTTTCAATTCCCGAACTGGGCGCGCGGCAGTGCCATATCGCTGGTGGATGTAAAGCTGCGCGACTTCATCCGCCTTGCGGCTGCCGGTGTTGCGGACATCGACCGAGACCGGCACCGCTACGCCCCGCGCAACCTTTGCCTTGTCCACCTTGAGGTTGGAGAATGCGAAAGTGGAATAGCTGAGACCATACCCAAACGGATAAAGAGGAGTATTGGACTCGTTCCAGTATCGCTCCTCGACCGTTTTGGGCTGATGCGTGGTGAGGTGCGCGTAGGGCAGCGGAACCTGACCGATGTTGCGCGGCCAGTTGTAGGGCAGTTTGCCGCCCGGCGAGACTTTACCGAATAGCAGGTTGGCCACGGCCGTCCCGCCCTGCGTGCCGGGATACCAGATATCCATCAGCGCCGCCGGCTTGCTGCCCTTGATATCCAACGGGCGCGCGCTCATCAGCAGGACGACAACCGGCTTGCCAGTGGCGATTACGGCATCGAGCAGTTCCTGCTGGCGTCCCGGCAGATCGAGCGAGGAGCGCGAGGCATTCTCGCCGACCATGATCTGGCCTTCGCCCAGCACCAGCACGGCGACGTCCGCATCCTTGGCAAGCGCGACCGCGCGCTGGATTTCGGGCGTGTCGTCGACATTCCGGGCCTTACCCGCTGCGAATTGCTCGTCGGACTGGAAGATCGACTTGTTGACACGCGCGGGCAGGGTCACGCCCGGCGAATAGGCAACCTTTACGCCGCTGCCGACCTCGGCTTTGATGCCGGCCAACACCGTTACGGTTTCCTTGTCGTCCTGGTCGAACACCCATGGTCCCACAGTATCTCGCGCGGAATCGGCTAGCGGTCCGATCACCACGATCGACTTGAGCGCCCTGCGGCTGAGCGGCAGCGCGCCGCCTTCGTTGCGTAGCAGCACGGCGCTGCGTTCGGCCGCCATGCGGGCGACCTCGCGGTGGGCGGGATCGGCCAGCACCCGCTTGGCTGCCTGGAGGTCGACATAGGGCTTTTCGAAAAGACCCATGCGGATCTTGGCTTCGAGAACGCGGCGCACTGCATCGTCGAGTTGCGCGGTGGTTATCTTGCCTGCCGCCAGCGACTGCGGCAACGTCTTGAACGCGGAAATGCCGAAGGGCGGCGCCATCTCCATATCAACGCCTGCCTGCAGGGCGCGAACGCCAGCATCTTCGTTGCTGGCGGCGAATCCATGAGTCAGCAGGTCATGGGCGGCGCCGGCATCGGTTACGACGAAGCCCCTGAAGCCCCAGGTCTTGCGCAGGACGTCTGTGAGCAGCCAGCGATTGCCCGTGGCGGGCACGCCGTTCACGCCCATGTAGGCGCTCATGATATTGCCCGCACCGGCGTCGACGGCGGCCTTGAAGGGCTTCAGGTAGACGTTCCAGAGCTCGCTGTCGGAAAGGTTGACCTCGTCGTAGTCGCGGCCGCCGATAGAGGCGCCGTAGCCGGCGAAGTGCTTGGGACCGGAGATGACATGGCCGGGACTGCCTATGTAGGAACCCTGAAAACCGCGCACCTGGGCTGCCGCCATGGCGCTGCCGAGGTAGGGGTCTTCGCCCGCGCCCTCGATAAGGCGGCCCCAGCGCGGATCGCGCGCGATATCGAGATTGGGCGCGAAGGCCCAGTGAATACCCACGGCGCGGGCTTCGCGCGCTGCAACAGTCTGCGCCTGCTGTGCAACACCTGGGTCCCAGCTTGCAGCAACGGCGATCGGCACCGGCATGATGGTGCGCAGGCCATGGATCACGTCATACCCGAAGAGAAGCGGGATCTTGAGCCGGGTCTTCTCGACGGCGATGTGCTGAAGGCGGTCGAGTTCGGCAGGATCGTGCACGAACAACAGCGAACCGGCGCGGCTGGCCGCCATCTCGTCGGTGACGCGCTTTGCCTCCTCCGGAGAATCGGTGAAATCGAAATACTGGGTGATCTGGCCGGCCTTTTCCTCCGGCGTCATCTGCGCGATCAGCGCATCGGCGCGGGCCCGGACGACTTCGTCGCTCAGCGGCATGCCCGATGTTGCCTTGCTTTGCGCGCTGGCCGTGCCGGACGCGGTGAGCGCCGCGGCCAGCGCGGCTCCGGTGAGCGCTTTGCGGCGCAACTTGTTTTTCGATGTCATCGGGCGTCCCTGTTTGCTGATGGGAGGAGGGGTTCGAAAGATCACGACGGCTCAGGCGCGTTTCAGGAAGGCGGTGCGCAGACGGGTGCGGATGGGCTCGTCCCAGAACCTGTAAGCTGCCCAGGCGGCGATGATGAGAAACGGCACCAGCGCCACGCCGATCGTCGCCATCCGCGCGGGCGAAGGCTTCTCATTGGCGACGTAGTTCATCCAGATGTAGAGAAACGGAAAGTGCGTGATGTAGATGGGGTAGGAGATGCGCCCGCTCGCCTTGCACAAGCCCATCATTCCTGGCCCGGCCTTGGAATGGCTGCCCGCATGAACGATCAGCGGGAAAAGCAGGATGACGCAGAGCGCTTCGTACAGGCCGTTCAGGGGGATGCCGGCGACGGGCTTGAGCGTCGGGAAGGCAGCAATGCCGGTCAGCAATAGGGACAGGGGCACCCAGCCGAGCCGGATCGAGGGCAGGCGATCCCGAACCCGGTAGAGCCAGAGGCCAGTAACGAAAGGAAAACACAGGCGAACCGGTGCCATCCAGAAGGATGGCCATGCGGAACCCTGGTCGATGCTGTCCAGTGTGGCCGTGCAGGCGATCAGCAGTACGCCGCTCAGCACTGCCAAAGCGCCCAGCGTGCGGGCGCGCATGTGGCGCAAGGCAAGGGCATAGACGATGTTGCCGATGTATTCCTGCAAAAGGCTCCAGCACGGCCCGTTGAACGGATGCGTGTCGCCCCAACGGTTGGGCAGCATCGGCGATGGGAGCAGCAGGAGGCCGAGAGACAGGGCCACGAGCAATTCGCGGATCGGCACGGTCTGCGCGTTGCCTGCGAACGGATCCACGAGATAGCTGACGAACCCCAGCAGCGTTCCGAGAATGACCAGCGGATGGAGGCGGATCAGCCGCAGTCTCATGAACTGCATTACGGTCATCCGGTCCCAACGGTCGTCATAGGCGTAACCGATGACGAAGCCGGACAGCATGAAGAAGAAATCTACTGCCAGGATCGCATGATGAAGGATGATCCGCGCACCTTCCCACGAAACGGTTATGCCCTGTATGTGGAACAGCACCACGAGCATGGCGGCCGTTCCACGAAGGCCGTCAAGAACCTCGAAATGCTGTTTCCCGTTTGCCGTCCTATCGACGGCCAGATCCGGATCCGCGGTGGTTTGCATCGTCAAATCACCCGCCGCGTTCAGGCTTGCAGCTTGCTCCACTTATCCGCTCCCATTCTTGTCGCGGCAGGGCTGGGTGATTTATCGTTAAACCACAAGAATTATTTGTTACACCGATCCGCGTTCAATCATCTCGAACGGGATTACCGCATCCAGCGGAACGGGGCCCGGCTGGGGATGCCGCACCGAGCCTGACAGATATTCCATCGCGGCCGCTGCCATCGCGCGGACCGGTTGGCGCACAGTTGTGAGCGGCGGCCAGACCCGCGTAGCCAGAACAGTATCGTCGAAACCGGTGACGGAAAGATCGCCCGGAATGGAAAGGCCGCTGTGATGCGCGATCCACAGCACGGCGGCTGCCATGTCGTCGTTACCGGCGATGATCGCATCCGGCCGGTTCCCAAGGCTCAGGAGCTGCTGCGCGGCGACGAGGCCCGACTGAAACGTGAAATCGCATTCGACGCAAAGCGCAGGGTCGATGGGCAGGGCGTGTTCGCGCAGTGCGTCGCGATACCCTTCCACTCTCGCGACGCTGTCGGAGTGGTGGAGCGGGCCGCTCAGCACGGCGATCCGGCGCCGGCCATGGGCGATGACAAGCTCGGTCATCGACTTCGCGGCCGAGCGGTTGTCGATACGGATAGTGGCGATATAGGGCAAGGCGTGGCCCGTTGCGATGGCCGCTATCGGAACGTCGAGAGCGGCAACCCTGGGGTCTTTTCCCAATGCCTCGGCATAAGGGGGAAGCAGCATCAATGCCTGCGCGCCTTTGCCGACAAGGTCGCGGGCAACGTCGATGGTGGCTTCGAGTGAGGGGTCCGCGGCTGACCGGATCTGCAATTGGACACCGCATTCGGCCGCGACCACTGCCACGGCCGCCAGCGTCATTTCCACGAACACGCTGTCCACATCGGCGCAGATCAGCCCGACGCAGGTGACGCCCGCGCCGGTCAGTCTTCGTGCCGACTGGTTGGGAACATAGCCCAACTCGCCAATGGCGGAGAGAACCCGCTCGCGGGTATCCGCACTGACGCGTCCCGTGCCATTGATGACGTTCGATACGGTCATGGCGGAAACGCCCGCGCGCGTGGCTACGGCATGCAGCGTCACGCGGCTGTGGTCACTGGGCCGACGGCTCATGACGAGGAAGCTTGTTGGCGGTCCATGATGCTTCATGATCGACGTCAAGATCGTGCGCAAGCACCGCCCGTTCATGGCTGTTGGTTTGCTGCAAAAGGTAGTCGAGAGGATTGCTCCAGGCCTGCTCTATCGGCGGAAGCCTTTGGTTGGGCGTGGCGCTATTCCCGCGGATGGGAGCATTGCGAGTTGCGGGAAGCAGCTACCTGCATCGGCAGATTGCGGCACGACCGGTAAATCGCGGGTCTCAACTTCTCTCAGCTTGGTGGGCAGCCACACTCGACGCCACAGATGAGAACAAGAAAAGGATGGCGGCGGTCTCGAGAATGGCAGGTAGACGGTGGTCCCAGAGAAAGCCGTAAAGTAGGGCGAAGAAAGTCTCGAAAAGGATCATTTGTCCCACCATTGTCATCGGCAGAAGCCGGGACATTCTGTTCCAGAGCGCGAAGCCGATAATCGACGAGAACAGTGCAACGCTGCTGCACACGAACAGGAAGTTCAGCCAGTCTCCGGTGCTGTGGGACGTTCGCTCGAACAGAAGCGCTGCCGGTATGAGCAGCAGCGCTTCCAACCCGGACGTTACTCCGGTCAGAAGGCTCCATTCCTGCGACGAGACATGGTCGAGGCGATGGAGGGTTCGGCCGTTCCAAACGGCGAAGACAGCCCAGGTCGCGAGCGCGACGATGGCGCAGAGCAGGGCCATTAGTTGGTCCCAGGACCGTTCCCCTTCGCCATATACCAGCGTTTGCCAGGAGATTGCGACCATTCCCGCCACGCTGAAAAGTACCGATGGAATGAGTTTTGCAAGCGGAACGGCACCTTGTTCGCGGCTGCCGATGACCGTCACGACGACGGGGAGGAAGCCGATGACCAGCGATGTCATGGGGACGCCGCCAAGCTTCACCGCAACCGTCAGAAACACGTAATGCGCGGTATTTCCACAAAGGCTGAGGCCTGCAAGGGTAAGCCAGTCCCGCCTATCCAGCTTTCGCAGCAGAGCCGGCCAGCGCCGACCGATGATCGCGGCGGCGAGCAAGCCATAGGTAGCATATCGTCCGATCGCGATCTGGAAAGGGCCGAAGGCGTGAAGGATCGCCGGAACGAGAAAGACCAGCCCCCATAATGCCCCGGCACCAACGCCGCAGGCAATGCCCGCGGCAATAGTCGTTCCACTTTTCCGCCCGGAAATGGAGAAAGCTTCAGGTTGCATCGCGGCTCGCTGCCTGGGGCTGGATGACCGATCGATCAAACACCGGAATGAGCCTCGCCCTGATACCGCGACACGATGACGATTCCGGCGAGCGTCACCGCCATTCCCAGGCCCATGGCCAGCGACAGCGGCTCTCCGAACATCGCGCGGGCCCAGATCATTGTCACGGGAGGGCTGAGGTAGAGAACACTGCTGACCCGAGCAGGCGAAAGCCTGGCGAGGGAGAAGTAATAGAGTCCATATCCCGCAAAGGTGGCAAGCACGATGAGCCAGAGAACGCCGATCCAGAATCCCGATTCCAGCGGCGGCGCGATCCTGCCGCCGCGCCAGCAGATGAGCAGGAACAGCGCGGCACTGACGAGGGACTGGATGCACAGGGTCTGGTGGATCGGCAGTACCGATGCGGGCCAGCGCTTTTGTGAAACCGTCACGAAGGCGAGAGACAGCATTCCCAATATCGGCAGCACATAGGCCCAGATTGGCGCATCCCCTGCGTGAAGGGCCCCGGCCGAAACCATGAGTACGCCCAGCACGGCAATAGCCATCCCGAGCCATTCCCCCCGCGCGATGACCTGGCCCAGCAAGGGTATCGAAATCAGCACGATCGCCAGGGGCAGCATGTCGGCGATGAGTGCGACGAGGCCGGTCGGCACGCCTTCATCGATGGCATAGGCAAAGCCAAGCATGTAACCCGCCATCGCGAACAACCCGATGATGGATTGCACCACCAGGACCTGTAAAGTCAGGCGGGGACCGGTCAGCAGTGCGAAAGGCAGCAGGACCAGTCCCGCGATCAGGTTGCGCCAAAGCAGGATCAGCGAGACCGGGGCATGGCCGACCGCGAAACGCATGCCGATGAAGCCGGAACTCCAGCACACGAGCAGAACCGTCAGCAGCAGCCACGCTTTCCAGTCGGTCGGCGATCGGTGCCTGTGCGGCACCTCAAAAGTCTCCGGCGAAAGGCCAGTATCGGTAAGCATCACGCGTTCGCCTCTCCCGGGGCTGTTTTTGCGATGTTTCGAGCGATCGCCGCGCTATTTGTGTGAAGAGTAGAGGATCGCTGCCGATAGAGCCGGCGACCCGATTCCAGCGGTAGCCGATCTGCGTGTTTCGCCCCGCGCCAACCCACACCTGTCACGGCTCGCATTGCAGCTTGATGGGTCGATTTCGAACAACGTCAGCATATGGTGAACTGCCAGTAGGGCCGGCGCCAGTACGGTCATTGCACGGGCCTGGCAATGGGGAGCGCCTGCTCCTCCGCAATGCCAATGCCGTATCTTCCCAGCGCGGCCCGTTCATGCGGGGAATCCGCCAACAGGGAAACCTGCCCGGCCCCCAGTTCGGTCAGGATCATGGCTGCCATGGCATAGTCGGCCGCATCCTGTTCGCCGCGTTCGTGAAGGGACCCGGGATGGAGTTCCCCGCGCAGAGGCATAAGGATGCCCCGGCCTTCCTCGGCGATCATGCGCATGGACTGTTCAAGTCCTCCCACGCCGGTGCCGGCGCCGTACAGATCGGCAAGGACGGAAACGGCGTGAAGGCGCACGGGGGTGGGCCTGGTAGGATCGATCTCGCCCTTGACCAGCGCAACCTGCTCCGTACCAGTGGCGCGGTTCGCGAACGTGATAGCGCGCCAAGTGCCGCCCCAGCGGGAGTCGAAGGCGGTTTGCGACCGTTTTTCCACGAGACTGTCATGGCGGCGGCGATAGGCAATCAGGTCCCGGATCGTGCCGACCTTGAGATCGTGCCGGGCTGCAAAAATCATGAGATCGTCGAACCGGGCCATTGTCCCGTCGTCGTTCATGATCTCGCAGATCACGCCCGAGGCGTTGAGGCCGGCCAGCCGCGAGACGTCGACCGCCGCCTCGGTATGGCCGGGCCGCACCAGCACGCCGCCGACGCGGGCGACCAGCGGAAAGACATGGCCCGGCGTGACGATATCGTCACGTCCATTGAAAGCATTGATCGCCACCGAGATCGTCCGCGCGCGGTCCGCGGCGGAAATGCCCGTGGTAACGCCGACGCGCGCCTCGATCGAGGTAGTGAAGGCCGTCTCGTGACGGGTGCCGTTGTTCTTGGTCTGGAGTTCCAGCCCGAGGATTTCGGCTCGCGCCTTCGAGAGGGCAAGACAGATGAGGCCCCGGCCATGGGTGGCCATGAAGTTGATCTTTTCCGGGGTCGCCATCTGGGCCGGGATCACGAGGTCTCCCTCGTTCTCCCGGTCCTCGTCGTCGACTAGGATGAACATGCGCCCCTGGCGGGCCTCTTCGATGATCTCTTCGATCCCGACGAGGGCCGCGGGACGGGTATGCGTCAAAGTCGCGACGGTCATGGCGATCCTACTCCGCAGTGTAATCGAAGGAAACGTCGCCCCAGCCGGCGAAGCGGCCGGTGACGCGGCGGCCCGGCTCAAGCGCGACGGCGGCGAGGCAGCTGCCCGGCAGGATCACGTCGCCGGCCTTGAAATCGACGCCGAACTCCGCGACGCGGCGGCAGAGCCAGGCGATTGCAGCGACCGGGTTGCCGTAGATCGCGGCGGTGTTGCCTTGGGCGACCTGCTCGCCGTCGTAGAGGATCTCGCCGTTCATGTCGGAGAGATTGAGTTCGCTGAGCTTGCGCGGCTGGGCGCCGAGGATCACCGCACCGGTCGAGCCGCCGTCGCACAGGGTTTCGAAGATGGTGATCTTCCAGTCCTTGACGCGGGAGTCGATGATTTCGAGAGAAGGCAGGACGTAGTCGGTGGCCGAGATGACGTCGGCTACGGTGACATGAGCGCCGCCGAGGTCGCGCTTGAGCACGAAGGCGGGTTCCAGCTCCACGAAGGGCGCGATGAAGCTCGACGCCGGTACGCGCAGGTTCTCGGGCAGGAACAGGCTGTGCTGCAGGGGACCGAAATCGGGCTGATCGACGCCGAATTTGGTCTGCATGGCCTTGGCGATGTTGCCGAGCTTGAAGCCGACGATCTTGTCGCCGCGCGCGACGGTGCGGCGGACGACTTCCTGCTGGACGCGGACGGCATCGGCAATGCTGCCCTGCGTGCCCGGCGCGACGAGTTCCTTGACCGGCTGGCCGGCGTCACGCGCGGCGATGAGAGTCTCGGCAATGGCTTCGACGTTGATCGACATGGTATGATCCTTCGGTTCTGAGCCCGGGCTTGTCGCAGGGACGATGGGGGCTGGGCTCGTGCAGTTGTTCGGTTCGGCGCCCGGGTTCAGGCTCCGAGGTGCCAGATCTTCATCGCGGAAAGCATTTCGCGCGGATCCCAGGCCACCCATTCCTCGACGATCCGGCCGCCCTGGTGGCGCAGGAACGAGGCGCCGTGGACCACGACTTCGCGGCCGGTGGCCGGGACGTCCATGAAAGCGCCGGTGTGACGGGCGGTAGTGCGCCAGTGCAGCGCGATCATGTCGTCCTGCGCCACGGCATGGAGCACTTCGACGTTGAATTCGCCGAAGGCGGCATGAGAGGTTTCGATCTGGCCGATCAGTTCGGGCAGGTTGACCTTATGACCGTCCTTGGAGTGGCGGACGTAGCCGGGGGCCACGATCGCCTCGAAGGCGGCAGTGTTGCCGTCGCCCCAGGCACTGATCCAGGCCTTCTCGATGCGCGCGACCATTTCCGGCTGCGACGGCGCTGCGGCGGGCTCGGCAGCTTGCGGAGCCTGATAGCTGCCCAGCTTGCCCTCGCAGAAGACCAACGAATTGCCGCGGCCGACGTCCATGGCGGCGATCGTGGCGATAATCACGAAATGATCGCCGGCGACGACTTCGGATAGCACCCGGCAGTCGAGCCAGGCGGCCGCATCGGGCAGTCGCGGCGTGCCGATCGCGCTGTCGTCATAGGTGAGGCCCTGGAACTTGTCCTCGCCCTTGCGGCCGAGCGCCTTGCAGATGCCTTCCTGGCCCACGGACAGGATGTTTGCCGTGAACTTCGCGCTTGCCCGCAGCACCGGCCAGGTGCTGGAGGACTTGTCGACGCAGAAGGTGACGAGGGCCGGATCGAGCGAAAGCGACTGGAAGGTGCCGACGACGAAGCCGGTGGGCTTGTCGTCCTCGGTGCGGCCGGTGATCGCGACGACCCCGGTGGGGAGCAGTGCAAAGAGCTTGCGCTGTTCCGCCGCCGAGAATGCCGCAGGTGATGGAGGAATGCTCGCCATGGCGGACTCCGGCTCAGGCGTTTTCAGGAGTGCGCGACAGATCGCGAGCGATCGCCGCACCCGGATGATCGGCGGCCAGGCGAGCCTGTCCAGCACCGAAAATGTTCTCGCGCAGGGTCGAGCCATCGTACTGCGTGCGCATCTGGCCGCGCTTCTGGAGAACGGGTACGACATAGTCGGCGAAGTTCTTGAGGTCCTGGTACTTCACGCCGTAGCCGAGGTTGAAGCCGTCGATGCCGGTGTCCTCGACCCAGGAGGCGAGCTGGTCGGCAATGCTTTCCGGGCCGCCCACAAGCGTCGGCGAGGTACCGCCGATGCCGATGTATTCGGCGATGTCGCGCGGGGTCCACTCCTTGGTCGGGTCCATCTTCGAGAAGAGGTCGACCATGGTCTGACCGGCATTGGTCTTCACATGGCGCAGCGGCACGTCGGGATCGAAGGTGGACATGTCGAGGCCGGACCAGCCGCTGTAGCGCGCCATCGCGCCTTCGTAGTCGACCAGGCTCTTGTACTGTTCGTAGCGTTCCTGGGCTTCGGCATCGGTGGCGCCGGTGACGACGGTCATCATCTGGACGACGGCGACGTGGCTTGGATCGCGGCCCGCTTCGGCGGCCTTCGCGCGCACGGCGTCGACCTGCTTCTTGAGACCGGTCTTCGACGTGGCATTGGTGAACACGGCTTCAGCGGTCGCGGCGGCGAGGGCGACGCCCTGGCTCGAACCGCCGGCCTGGAAGATCACCGGGGTACGCTGCGGCGAAGGTTCACACAGGAAGATGCCGGGGACCGAGAAATATTCGCCCTGATGGCCGATCTCATGGACGCGGGAGGGATCGACGTAAGTGGAGGTCGCGGCATCGGCAACGGCGGCGCTGTCTTCCCACGAACCTTCCCAGAGCTTCAGCGCGACGTCGATGAACTCGGCAGCCATCGCATAGCGGTCGTCGTGCGAACGCTGGGTGCCGGTTCCGAGGTTGCGCGCCGCGCTCTGGGCGTAGGAGGTCACCACATTCCAGCCGATGCGGCCGTCGGTCAGGTGGTCGAGCGTCGCGAACTTGCGGGCAAGGCTGTAGGGATGGTCGTAGGCCGTCGTCGAAGTAACGCCGAAGCCGAGGTTCCTGGTTGCGGCCGCCATGGCGGTGACGACATAGGACGGATCGTTGGCGGGGATCTGCGCGCAGTCCTTGAGCGCTGCGTCCACGTTGCCGCGATAGATGTCGTGATAGCCGACATTGTCCGCGAAGAAGACGCCGTCAAAGCAGGCTTTCTCCAGCATCTGTGCAAATTCGACCCAGTAGTGGACCGACTTGTACTCGCGGCCGCGATCTTCGGGGTGACGCCAAAGCCCGGCCGAAAGGTGGCTCGGGCCGTTGAAGTCGAACGCGAACAGCTTCATCTGCTTGGTCATGTCAGCCTCTCCAGTGCGTTCTATAATTGAACGTGATGTTTGAGATATGAACGTAATATCCCTAGGAGAGAGTCGCGTCAAGAATTAGGCTCAGGCGCGCAGTCAGGCCGAACAGACTGAAAATCGGGTAATTTTTCGGATTAACGGAACTCGTTCTCGAGAAAGATCCGACGAGAGAGACGAATCGAGCCGTCAAGCCGCAGACTTAAGCTGGTCCCTGCCTTGCATCAGAAACCCAGCCATTTGAGAGAGAGCAAAACGGATGAAGCGATTTGAAGGAAAGGTGGCGCTCGTCACCGGCGGGCGATCCGGAATTGGACGCAGCATCGCGCAGAAACTGCGGAGCGAAGGCGCGCTGGTAGTGACCGCCCAGCGCGGTGAGGATGCGGAGTTTTCCGGCGTATCAGTCGATTTTTCGGATCCGACAGGTCCGCGCAGGGTGATCGATCATGTTCTGACCCGCGCAGGAAGGCTGGACGTTCTGGTCAACAATGCCGGGGTCATGGTCGAAAGCGCGATCGAGGAAATGACGCTGGAGGCCTGGAACCAGACTTTGGCCATCAACCTCACGGCGCCGTTCCTGATGATCCAGGCGGTCCTGCCGCATCTTCGCGAGACCCAGGGCAGCATCGTCAACGTTGGTTCGATAGAGGGTCTCGGTGCCAATCCCGGCCATGCCGCCTATTGCGCGTCGAAGGCCGGCCTGCACGGGCTGACCCGGGCCGTCGCCATCGATCACGGGCACGAAGGCATTCGCTGCAATGCCGTGGCGCCGGGCTGGATCGATACGGAACTGAACGAGGCCTTCATCGAAGCCATGCCCGATCCGGTGGCGTTTCGCCGTGAGATCGCACGCATACACCCTGCCGGGCATACCGGCTCTCCCCAGGATGTCGCCAATCTCGTGGCATTCCTGGCTTCGGATGAAGCGCGGTTCGTTACCGGGCAGGTCTATCCCGTAGACGGCGGCCGGATGGCGAAGCTTAGCCTGCCATCCGGTTCGCTGTAACTTATTATTTGCCGGGAGCGAGAGCCCGCGCGATCTCGCTCGCCGTTTGTCGCAGCTGCGCGGCAAGATCGTCCAGTGGGCGGCTCCTCATGCGTTCGGAAGGGCCTGTAACCGACAGAACGCCGATGAAATGCCCGAGTTCATCATGGACCGGGACCGACATGGCGAAGAGGCTTTCCTCCAACTCGTCATCGACGATGGCATAGCCGCGCTCGCGCACCTCGTGGAGATCTCGGATCAGTTTCTTGCGATCGGTAATGGTCTTGCTGGCGAAGCGCTCGAGTGTCCTGGGCATAATCGCCTCGATACGCTCGTCGTTCAGGTCGGCAAGAACCTGCTTCCCGGTGGCGCTGGCATGGATCGGAAAATCACGCCCCACATAACCCTGCGAGAGCGTTATGAGCCGGTTGGAATGCGCCTCTGCGATCAGGTCGAAATCCGCTTCTCCGTTGACGACGGCATAGCCCACCATCTCGTTGAGGCCGTCTGCCAAGGCCTTGAGGATAGGCTGAACGCGGGCGATGATGCCCTGATGGGGATCTGCAAGGCGGCCTAGCCGAGCGATCTTCCAACCCAGCTTGTACTTGTTGTCGAGCCGTTCGACGAAGCCGGTCTGTTCCAGGCTGAGGAGAAGGCGAAATGCGGTGGGACGCGACATTCGCACATGCTGCGCAAGTTCGGTCACGGTTATTCCGGCCGGAAAGCGACCCAGTTCGTTGAGGATCGTTGCGGCCTTGATGACCGACTTGTTGGTAAGCTCGGTGGTTTCGACCGCGTCGGACGCCGTCTCGCCGCCATTTGTCATGTCGGCGGTTTCGACATCGATTTCGCTCGGTTCCGACACAGTTGGTCCTGTCCTCCAGTTGGTTGCCTCTTCCAGATGGGGCAAAGCGCCACGGCGATCAAGTCGGGGAGTGAGCGCTGGCCTTGGGCCAATGGGTTGGCAGAGGTCGGATATAGGCCAAAAAAAACGACCTCCCCCAGGGCGTGAAAGGGGAAGGCCGAAGTGGGTGGCGGGATAGCCAGGCCTAAGCGGGCTCGGCCGCTGCGTTCTGCGGTCGCTTGCGCGTCGACGCCGAGGTCTCGCTGAGCAGTTTGCCCTTCGTTTCCGGCGCCAGGATGTGCGAAACGACCCCGCCGACAAGGCAGATGGCGGCGGCGATGATCATCGTGCCGGACGTGCCGAGCGATTCCATCGACAAGGGCAGGAGGAATGTGCCGGCCGCAGCGCCGACGCGCGAGACCGCCGTTGCGAAGCCGACGCCGACGCCGCGGATCTCAGTGGGGAACACTTCACCGGGATAGACGCCGGTGAGGGTGGTCGACACCGCGTTCACGAACGAGAAGGTCAGGAAGCAGAAGACGATCAGGGCTGGCGAGGGGTTTGCCACCAGTGCGATGGCGAGCAAGGCCAGGGTGGAGATGTAGAACGGCGGGATCGCCAGCTTGCGGCGGCCGAGGCGCTCGATGAAGAAAGCGGCGAAGAAGGTGCCGATAAGGGCAAGGCCGTTGAGAGCCAGGCCGCCGGTCAAGCCGTCCTTCAGGCCGATATGTTCAAGCACGATCGGCGCGAACGTGCCGATGGCGAAATAGGGGGTTACGTTGCAGACCCAGAAAACCGAGATGAAGATCGTCGCGCGGATATAGTCGGGCGAGAAGAGATGTTTGAAGCCAAGGGCCTCGGTGGGTTCCTGGCCGTGAATGTCGCGCTGGCCTTCCTCGCACATGTATTCACGGGCGATCTCGATGGCTTCCTCGCGGCGGCCCTTGCTCATCAGCCAGCGAGGAGATTCCGGAGTGCCGAGGCGCAACAGGAGAACGATCAGGGTGGGTACCGTGCTGAGCCCCAGAATGACGTTCCACCCGGCGAGGTCGTAAACGGTCAGGGCCCAGCCCAGCGCATAGGCGACGAGAAAACCGAAATACCAGCCGACTTCCTGGATCGAAAGCAGGCGACCGCGCAGGCGCGCCGGGGCGAATTCGGCGAGCATCGGCCAGCCGATCGCGTAGTCGGCACCGATCGCAACGCCCATGAGCGTGCGCACCAGGAAGAGCTGGTAGGCGTCAGTGACGAAGAATTGCGCGGCCGACCCAACAAGGAAAATAGCCATATCGATAGTGAACATCGGCTTGCGGCCGATTTTGTCGGCGAGATATCCCCCGAGCGGTCCGCCGATGAAAATGCCGATAAGGGTCGAGGCGCCGATCAGGCCCTGCCAGACCAGCGAGAGGTTCATGTCCCGCGTCATGGCCGGCATCACAATGCCGATCCCACCGAGGATGAAGCCGTCGATGAACATGCCTCCCGAGATCAGGAGCGTCAGCTTTGCGATGAAGGCGCGTTGCTTCTGGGGCATGGGTGCCGGGCGGTGAGTCGCTGGCATGGCAGCGACCGATTGTACATTGGCCAAGTCCACTTCTCCTATCCCATTTATTGTTATCAATTCCGCGCTTTCAGCTGCGGTTATGGCTGTCCGAGCAGCGTTGCAGAGGGACACGCAAGGCTGCCGATAATGCGGTGACCGTTCACATAGTAAACGCTACGTTCGAAAAACAATCAGCAAATGCGTCGGCTGTCAAGCGCTTCTCGCCTGCGTCACGTCGCTCTTGACGGCAAATTTGGCGCAGACTATTGCTTTCTAATAACGAACGCCATGTTCGAAAAATGAACGTCGTATTGACCGGTTCAAGTTGTACGTACGCGTACATCGCCGTCCTGCGCCAAGCCGTGGGATGACGAGTCCGACAAGCAGGATCCCGCGCTGCAAAGTCGGGTTCATGCTGTCCGCCCAAGGGCAAGAGGATGGAAGGAAAATCATGAGTATTACTGGCGAACTGCTGCTGGGAGCGCGTTCCATTCGCGGAACGAGTGGAAGCTTCGAAGCAAGCGATCCCACTACCGGAAACAGCATGGCGCCCTCCTTCGGCGGCGCGTCGATCGACCAGGTGGACGCAGCCTGCACGCTTGCCGCAGAAGCTTTCGATGAATTCCGTGAAGTGTCGCTGGATCACCGGGCGGCGTTTCTGGAAGCGATTGCCGAGAATATCCTGGCGATCGGCGACGATCTGATCCTGCGCTGCATGGCCGAAAGCGGCCTGCCCCGCCCCCGGCTGGAAGGCGAGCGCGGTCGTACCGTCGGCCAGCTCAGGATGTTTGCGGCGGTAGTACGCGATGGCGGTTTCCTCGATGTCCGCATCGACCCTGCCCAGCCCGAACGGTCGCCGCTTCCTCGCGTCGATCTGCGCCTGCGCAACATCCCGATCGGCCCGGTCGCAGTCTTCGGCGCCAGCAATTTTCCGCTCGCCTTCTCGGTAGCGGGTGGTGACACCGCTTCGGCTTTCGCGGCGGGTTGCCCGGTCGTGGCCAAGGCGCATCCGGCCCATCCGGGAACGTCCGAACTCATCGGCCGCGCGATCCAGGCGGCGGTCCGATCCGCAGGCCTGCCGGAAGGCGTTTTCTCGCTAATCGGCACCAGCGGCATCGCGGAAGCTCAGGCGCTTGTCGCCAATCCCCATATTGCCGCAGTCGGCTTTACCGGTTCGCAGATGGGCGGGACGGCGCTGATGAAAGTTGCGGCCGAACGCCCGCGTCCCATCCCGGTCTATGCCGAGATGAGCAGTATCAATCCGGTCATCCTGCTTCCTGAAGCTCTGGCGGCGCGCGGTTCCGAAATCGCGACCTCCTTCGTGGCATCGCTCACGCTGGGTGCGGGGCAGTTCTGCACAAACCCCGGACTCGTTCTGGCCGTAGAGGGACAGGGACTGGACCAATTCGTCGAGGCGGCGGCGTCCGAACTGCGCGGCGCTCCCGCTGCAACGATGCTGACCTCCGGCATTCACGAAGCCTATGGCGCCGGTGCGGCCTTGCTCGCCGACCACCCGGCAGTCGATACGGTTGCCCGCGGCCTTGTAGGCGGAATCAACCAGGGGCAGGCCGGGCTGTTTGTTGCGAAAGCCGCCGATTTCCTTGTCCATGACGCGCTGCAAGCCGAGATATTCGGTGCCTCCGCGCTCGTGGTCCGGTGCGCGGATGAAGCCGAGCTGCGCCGCGTGCTCGAACACCTCGAAGGACAATTGACCGCCGCGATCCACCTGGACAAAGACGACACCGATTTCGCGCGGCGCTTGCTGCCAATCCTGGAGCGACGGGTCGGGCGCATCCTGGTCAACGGCTTCGGTACCGGCGTGGAAGTCGGTCATGCGATGGTGCATGGCGGACCGTTCCCGGCGACGTCGGACGGTCGCACGACATCGGTTGGAAGCTTGGCCATCCGCCGGTTCCTCCGCCCCGTCAGCTATCAGGATCTACCCGAGACGCTGCTGCCCGACGCGTTGAAGTGGAACAATCCGCTGGGTGTCGAACGCCTCGTCGACGGCAAGCGGGAAACGCTCTGACGCTTCGACAGGAAGATTGGAACAGCCCGCGCGTCGATCCGAGGCGCGCGGGAAATACGGGACGAGCGACGCAAGATCGCCGACCTGGGAGAAGGAAGCCTCGATGACCTGTGATCTCCTGCCCGGCAACGGGCCGATAGCCAATGCCGCATTTCTGCCGCTCGTCTCTGGGTGCGCAGGATGTTGATGGTTGTTCCCGCGCTGGTATTTGCTTCAGCCTTGCAGGCCCAGCCAGCAGCAGCACCGCCGGCTATGCCGGTCGAGCCGGCCATACCGGCCACGCCGGTCGACCCGGTTGCCTCGCAGTCGCAGGCCGGTGCAGGCCCTGTTACGCAGGATGCCTCCAGCAAGGGGGAAGCAGCGGTTCCACTTCCGCCATCGTTGCCGGACAACCCAGCGCTGCAGAAGGATGGTCACCTGAAGCTGGGTGTAGGCATTCGCGGGCGTGTCGATGTTCGTTTTAACGATGCGGGCAGTTCCGGCCAGCGACGGACCTCGACGCACTTGTCCTTCGATACGGTCATTCTGAAGCTGGACTATGATTCGTCGACTTTCTTTGGCGCCGCTGAATACCGTTTCTATGGCGGTAACTTCATCTACAGCCGCAAAAACGGCTACGAGGGTATACCCGGCGAGATCAACTTCCCGGCCTACGCTTATATCGGTGCCAAACTTTCCGCCTCGGACAAAGTGACTGTCGGGCTCCAGCCGGTGCCGTTCGACGACCGCTACTGGGGATCGTCCTGGTACAACAGCATGGGCTTCGTCTACGGCCTTGAAGAGGTATACGACGTCGGGATCAGCTACGCACATACAGGCGACAAGGTTTCCGTCGCCGCAGGTCTGTTCCCGACGACCGGACCGGCGGTGATGGGGCAGAGCAGGGACAGTGCCCGCTACAGCGTCAACATCGTTCGCGGTGATTCCTATCTGCCGGACACCTCGAGCAATGCGGAGCGCAACATCGTCGCTGGCCGAATTCAGTACGCAGTCGCCTCCTCAGATCGCGGCAAGCTCACCCTGA
The DNA here is from genome assembly GCF_052113265.1 of Novosphingobium sp. YAF33. Lineage (NCBI taxonomy): Bacteria > Pseudomonadati > Pseudomonadota > Alphaproteobacteria > Sphingomonadales > Sphingomonadaceae > Novosphingobium > Novosphingobium sp. YAF33. The sequence continues at coordinate 48,726 of NZ_JBFRCW010000002.1, read as the reverse complement.
CAGGCTCTGCCTGGCTTTCGGACGTCCATAATTTCGATACCAACAGGGAAGGCTCGCGCCGTGCCTATGCGCTTGGCCTGACCGATGAAACAACGCCGCTGCGCAAGAAGCTGCTGGTGGCACGGCAGGTCATCAATCCTGCCAATGCCGGGCGCAGCGACCTGATTGCTGTGGGCGATTATGACTCGTCGTACAATATCGCCGCCAAGAGCACGATGGTATTCGGGGAATTGAGCCATCCGATCGAGACGGGCCGCTTTCCTCTGAAGGTCAACCTCTATGGCAGTTACGCGCGGGTGTTCAAGGACGCGGCCGGCTTCGCCGATACGCAGCGGTTCAATCTTGGTGCTTTCTGGACCGACAAGGCGACGGGACGCATCCGCGTATGGACCGAGGCTCTGGTCGGCCGCAACGATCCTTATGTCGGTGCGGGCCAGTTCATTTCCGGCGGTGCGCAAGGCGGTGACAATCGCTGGAAGGCTTCGGCACTTGTGATGGCTGGATATTATTTCTGAGCGAGTCCGGCTGAAGGGCCGATGCCTGATCAATAGTCAGGGGATGTGTTCGAGGTTGCTCCGTTCAAGATCGACCATCACGGATTCGCGCTAAGGGGATTAGAGCGGGCATCTGAGTTATTAGACGCCGCTCCCGCCAGTTGATCTCTCTGTTCCGCATGGTGAACCTGCCAAGGGGAAGGATTCTCCCCCCGTGGCAGGTAGTTTCAGTCCAGATACCGATCGCGCAGTTCCTCGGCTCGCGAGGTCAGCGGCTGTTCCTGACCGTCAACGAAGATGCGCAGGGCTTCGCTGAGAGGTTCCAGCGGATCGCCGCTCCAGATGACGAGATCGGCACGCTTTCCAGAGGCGATGGAGCCGACCTGGGAGTCCAGTCCGAAGATCCGGGCCGGAGCGAGCGTCACTGCTTCGATCGCCTTCGCATAAGCAAGCCCGCGCGAGACCGCGATACCGGCGTTGTAGCGCAAGTCCCGGACGCGGGGGCCGCCGTCATTGCCTTCAACCGCGATCTCCACGCCGGCTTCCGACAATCGCCTGGCGTTCTCCAGCGTGGCGCCCAGCAGTTCGAAAGTCTGAGGGATGTTGGCGGTAGGGTTGAGCAGGACCGGGACGCGCGCAGCCGCGATCTCCGACGCTACCATCCAAGTTTCTTCGGCACCGCTCAGGATCACGCGGAGGCGATATTCCTTCGCCAGGCGCAAGACCTCGGCAATGTCGGAAGCCCGGTGGACGTCGACAATCAGCGGTACGGTGCCGTCGAGGACCGGGAGCAGGGCTTCGAGGTCCGGGCGTGATAGGCCAAGGTCGCGCAAGTTGCCGCTGTCGTAGGCGGCCTTGTGTGCACGGTAGAACTTTGCGTTGTCGAGCAGGCTGCGCAGTTCCACGAATTCCGCCGCGCGCGATCCGCCGGCGCGCGTGGCGCCGTCCTCGCCGAACTCCAGCACCATGCCGACCCGCGCCTTGAGCAGCAGGCGCGCGCCTTGGCCGAGGGATATCGCTGCCGCCTGTCCGCCAAAGGGAAGCTGGCGGTCTTCATCGCGGTCGTCGTAGCCCGGAACGACGATGGCGCTGGTGACGCCGCCAAGCCGGGCGACCGGGATCAGGGTGGAATTGCCGTTGAGTCCGTATTGCACATCGAAGGCAGCGCTGATCTGCTTGTTGCGGTTACGATCGTCCCGCGTGCCGCTGACCGAGCTTACTTCGGCGAGGCCGAGCGCGGTGTTCACCGCGACCAGGCCGGGGGTGACGATATGGCCCTGGGCGTCGATGATGCGCGCGCCCGATGGCGCGATGACGCTCTTGCCGGCCGCGGCGATCACGCCGTCGCGGACGACGATCGTGCCGCTGTCCACTTCTCCCACCGGGCCGGGCGTAAGGATATGGGCATTGACGATGGCCAGGGTTTCGGCCTGGACCGGGAACGCGGCAAGCGAGGCGGTGACGGCAAGGCTGCCGATGAAGCTGCGAAGCATGTCAAAGCCCTCCGTTCGGTTGGCCAAGTTCGAAGTCGGACCGATGGTTGTTCTGCGGCGCGTCGGCATCGTGGACAAGCGCGCCGTCGATGAAGACTTTCTGGGCGATGGCGTAGACGCTGAACGGGTCACGGGTCCACAGCACGACATCGGCGTTCTTGCCGGGTTCGAGAGTGCCGGTCCTGTCCGCAATCCCCATGATCCGGGCCGGATTGGCTGTGAACCATTTCACCGCCTCGGCTTCGGGAATGTCGATCCCGGCGCGGCGACCGGCCGCCAGCGCGACGGCGCTCTCCACGTTGAGGCGCTGGGTTAGACGCTGTTCGTCCGAATGGATTGCTACGCAGACACCTTTTTTGGTCAGGATCGCCGCGTTCTCCTCGATCCCGTCATAGGCTTCCATCTTGAAGCCCCAGCGTGTCGCCCAGATGGCCACGCAGATGTCGTTTTCCTTGAGAAGATCGGCAATCTTGTAGGCCTCGACCGCGTGGTGGAAGGCGCGGGTCTTGTAGCCGAATTCCTTCGAGACATCGATCATCACCGCCATCTCGTCGGCACGGTAGCAGTGGTTCTGGACGAGAATCTCGCCCTTGAGCACGCCGGCCATGGTCTCCAGCGCGAGATCGCGCTTGGGCGCTTCGGCGGCTTCGCCGCGTTCGCGCTTGCGCTCATAGCCGTCCCATTTGCGCGCATATTCGGCGGCATCGATCCAGGCCTTCCGGAATCCGGCGACTTCGCCCATGCGGGTCGCCGGCGCGCGGCCACGGCTGCCGTAGCGGCCCTTGGGGTTCTCGCCGCAGGCTATCTTGAGCACATAGGGCGCGCCGGGGAACTTCATCGCCTGCTCGGTTATGGCGGGCACGTTCTTGACGGTGACGCCGCGCCCGCCGAACAGATTGGCCGAGCCCGGCAGGATGAGCAGGGATGTGACGCCGCCGGCGCGGGCCTTGTTGAACACGGGATCCTGCGGCCAGATCGAATGCTCGGCCCAGACTTGTGCGGTGTTGGGGTCGATGTTCTCGTTGCCGTCGGCATGGCCCTGGACGCCGGGCGCGGGGAACACGCCGAGGTGCGAGTGGGCATCGATGACGCCCGGCGTCACCCACTTGCCGGTGCCGTCGATGACCGCTGCGCCTGCAGGCGGCACCACGTCGGCGCCGACCGCGAGAATCCTGCCGCCCTCCATGACCACCGTACCGTGCTCGATCTGGAGGCCGGTCGCCGTGAGGATCGTGGCATTGACGATCGCGGTCGTAACCGAGGGGCGCGGTCGGTAGGTGCTGGGATAGGGATCGGTGGCACCGGCGGCAGGCGCCGTGCCGGCGATCGGCGCGCTTTCGGTGGAGGGGTGGGTCTGCTTACCGTTGGTGGCACAGGCAGAAAGCGACAACGTCAGGACCAGCGCCGAGCTGGCAAGGGCGATCCTCGAACGATGCTGTGTCGGTGTCAGGTGGCTGCGGATGCGCACGTGCGCTTCTCCTTATGACGACAAGAGTGATTGTGACCGGTCTCTTTCGCGTCGCGGTTGAGAGACCGGGCGAGGGCGATCAGAACGACTTGCGCACGCTGGCGTACCAATAGCGACCGTAGGGCTGGTAGAGGGCCCCGTTGTAGCCATAGGAGCCCGAATCCAGCGGCGGCTTCTCGTTGGTCACGTTGCGCGCGCCGATACGGAAGCTCGTGCCCTCCAGAGTGCCGTCGCGGAAAGCGTACTGGAGATAGAGGTTGGCTGTTACCTGGCCCTTCACGATCCAGTTGTTGCCATCGGCGTCGGTAAGCCCGGTGTCTTCCACGCTGCTGATGTATTGGCTGAAGGCGCCGACCGTCAGGCCGCCCAGGCTCCAGGTCAGCGAGCCGGAGACGCGCCATTTGGGCAGTCCGTCCTGGCGTATCAGGTCGCCTCCGCCGGTGATCGCGGTTCCGGCATTGATCTGGCCGGCGTCCCGCGCTTCCAGCAGTGCGGCGATTTCCGGCGAGGGCGCGCGGTAGTACTTGAGCAGCCGCGCGGCATTGACGTTGAGGGCGAAGCTGCCAACGCTCGTGTCGCGCAGCTGCCAGGCGAAGGTCATGTCCAGCCCGCGCACTGTCTGTGGTTGCAGATTGACGTACTGGTCCTTGACGTACTGCACGACGCCGACCGGGGCGAGGCCCGTCCCCGCAACCAGGGCCACGTCGTCTGCCGTCGGCGCGAGGCGGACGACGTTGGGGTTCGACGAGCCCTGCTGACGCAGCAGATAGTCGAGGATCAGGGCATTGCCCTCACCGAACAGGCCGACGATGCCCTTCTGTTTGATCTGCCAGTAATCGACGGTGAACGTGAAGTCGCCGAAGCGCGAGGGAATGAAGCGGGGCTCCAGTACCGCGCCCAGAGACCAGTTTGTCGAGGTTTCCGGCTTCAGGTCGGGATTACCCGAGCGCTGCGCGGTGGCGACGTAGGATTGCGAGCAATTGGAGAACGAGGCGATGCGTCCGGCCTGAAGGTCGGCCTCGCAGCGCACGTAGTCGGTGCGGGTATTGCCGCGGGTCACCAGGGAGGCGTTCATCTGCTCCAGGTTCGGGGCGCGGAAACCCTGCGCCCAGGAGCCGCGAAGGCGGATGCCGTCGACCACGTCCCAGGCTGCGGCCACCTTGGGCTTGGCGATGCTGCCGAAGTCGCTGTAATGTTCGTAGCGGCCGGCGACCTGCACTTCCAGCTTGCGCACCAGCGGCACGTTCATTTCAGGCGAGACCAGCGGGATGGCAAGTTCCGCATAGGCCGAGCCGACCGTGCGCGCGCCGAAGGTGTCGGGCGTGGGGCTTACGCCGAACAGGTCGCTCGGCTGCACGGTGCCGGTCACCGTGTCGGTCCAGGTGATCGTGCCGTCCACGCGGGAATCGCGATCATCGAGCTGGGTGTCGCGGCGCAGTTCGACGCCGGCGGCAAAGCCAACGTCGCCGCCCGGAAGCGTCACCAGGTCCGGGGTCGATATCTTGAAGTCACCGAGAGCGAGGGTCGTCTTGCCACGCCGCTTGGCGACGACCGAGATGGCATCCAGAGCGGCCTGGTTGCTCGGCGTCGTATCCACGCCCGAGGGATTGGCGAGGTTGCCGCCATTGAAGGGATTGTAGGCATCGGGCGTCGAAAGCGCGAGATTGGCCTGGAGCGCTGTCGCGCTGACACCGGTCTGGCGGTCGACGACGGTCGCTTCGGAGTAGAGGCCGGCGGTTTCCCAGTTGAACTTGCCGAACGTGCCGCGCAGGCCCAGCAGGAAGCGGGTCTGCTGGTTTTCGACTTTCACGCGCGTCGGGCCGAGGTCGCCGAAGCGATAGTTGCTGATCGTGACCGGAAGGCCTGCCGCCGGGATGTTCAGGCCGGCGATCCGGTTGGGGTTGGCCGTACCGTCGGGCAGGGTGGCGGCGCCGATCGGGTTCCAGTAGTTCGACGCCGGGATCGTCATCTTGATCGACCCGATCGAGAACACGCTGTCCTGTACGCTTTCGGTCTGCGCCAGGTAGTAGCCGGCTTCCCCGAACAGCGTCAGATCGTCGGTCAGATCGTAGTGCGCGGTGGTGAACAGGTTGATCCGCTTTAGCGAGGGAATGACCGAGAGCGGATAGTTCGCCTGGCCATCGGAGCGGAGATTGCGGTCCGCCGCGCCTGTCGCGCGGTTGCCGTCATCCACGCAGATGCCGTTGCCCAGGCCGATCTGGCAGCCGGCGTTAGTGGTAGGCTGGATATGGAACTGGCCCGAGGCGTTCGTCAGTGCCGTGCCGTTCGCCCGGACCGTGCCGAAGCTGGCAGGAGTCTGGAAATCACCCCAGGGAGACAGCGTGCTGCGGCGGTCCAGCGAGGTGGCGCCTTCGAACCGGGTTCCCTCGAACAGCGGACGCTTGTCTGCCGATGCGGTGAAGTCCTGATCGGTGGAATCGAGCGCGCTGCGGTCGGTGTAGCTGAACGAGAGCGTGAAGTTTCCGCGATTTTCCGCGAAGTTGTGGCCGGCAAGTCCGCTGACCTGAAGTTCGCGCAGCCCGGTCCCCTCGGCGCCGCCGTACTGGACTTCGACGTGGCCACCCTCGATATCGCTCCTCAGCACCGTGTTGACAACGCCCGCCACGGCATCGGTGCCGTAGATCGCCGCCGCGCCGTCGCGCAGCACTTCGAGGCGCTCCAGCCCGGCGACGGGAATGGCGTTGCTGTTGTACGTGATGACCGGCACGAGATTGCCGTCGGCCTGGCTGCCCGGATGCTGGACGACGCGGCGACCGTTCAGCAGGACCAGCGTATTGCCGACGCCGAGATTGCGCAAGTTGACCGAGCCGACATCGCCACGCGCGAAGTTGCTGCTGGTGCCCCCATTGGTGCTGTTGAAGGAGACGTCGCCCATCTGCGGGATCGAGCGGAACAGCTCATCCCCCGAGACGGCGCCGACCGCGTCGATCTGCGCGCGGTCCACCACCGTCACGGGGAGCGCTTCGTTGACCTTGGCCCCCTTGATCTGGCTGCCGACGACGACGATCTCGCTGGCCTTGGCGCTGTCCGATGCCTCGGTCTCATCCTGGGCGTGGGCGGTCTGAGCCAGGCTCAGGCCGAGTACGGAAGACGCAAGAAGAACCTGCCTGAAACAGGCGCGACGATTACGCATGTGAAACTGTCCCTGTTGATCTGCGCGCGCATGACCGGCGCGCGGTTTATGGTGTCCGCGAGTTTGGTGCGGCTGCGGTCAGTAGAAACGGAGCTCGTCGACCTGGAACGCGATGCGCTCGCCCGGTCCGCGCTGGGTGCCGATTTCGACCTGGACGATGCCGTCGCTGGTCCAGGCGGCGCCGGCGCCTTTGCGGGTGGCAACGGCCTTGAGTTCGCTGAAGGGCACGTCGATGGAAGTCCAGTCGTCACCGGCCTGGATGTCCTTGGTCCATCGGCCGTCAAGGCCGTTGAACTGGAGGCTGTAGGAACCGGCGCCCTTCACTTCCATCCGGATTCCCTTGTATCGATGGAGGTCGACCGGGCGGACGGAACCGCGCGTCAGGGGAATGGCTACGCCGGCGTAGGCCTCCGCTTTTTGAGCCATGCGGGCCGAGACCAGCAGGGCGTGGCCGCCGCCGTCGCGGGGAACGACTTGCGAAATCTCCACTGTACGGTCGAGCCCGCCGTCGCCCGTTTCAAGGCGCAGGGTATCGAGGCTGGAGCGGCCGTCCGCGCGTTCGAAATCGTCCACGAGAGGAGCGACTTGTGCCGAAGGCAGGCGATCGCTGCGATTTGCGAGGGGCAGGGCGGGGGCACCGGAACCGAGCACGAGCTTGCCGTCGATGAAGACCCGATCGATCTTGTGAATGTCGGCGATGTCTTGCCAGGGCTTGCCTTTGACCAGGATGAGGTCGGCGCGCTTGCCTGGCGCGATTGTGCCGCGATCCTGGTCCAGATGCAGGATGTGCGCGCTGACCGAAGTGGCGGCGGTCAGCACTTGTGAGGGCGAGAGGCCTGCCCGCACCAGCAGTTCCAGTTCGCGGATGGTCGAGGCGCCGTGGGGCGTGTCAGGCATCCCGGCATCGGTGCCGACGCCGATCGGCACGCCTGCGTCGAACAGGGCCTTGGCATTGTAGAGCGCATTGTCGAACTTGGTGAAGGACCGCGCGACTTTGGGATCGCTACGGTCGCGCGGCGCGCTGCCGGGCTTTTGTGGCTCGTAGACGGCCAAAGTAGGGATCACCGCCATGCCGGACTTGCGGATCGAGGCGATGTCCTCCGCATCGAGCCGGCGATCCTGCATCGAGTGCGCGAGTGAATCTACGCCCCCTCGCGCGGCGGCGAGGCCGCGATCGACGGTGACGGTATGCGTCAGCACTTCGAGACCCTCCGCATGGGCCGCCGAGGAGAGCGCCGTAAGCGTCGCCTCGTCCATGCTGGTGTTGTCGGCGGCGGTGCCGTAGCGCCAGCCGTCGGCGAAAGCCTTGATGAAGTCGGGCTTGTAGGGAAGCAGGCTCTTCACCGCGGCCCGAGCGGCCTCCGGCGTATTGATCCAGATGGTCGTCGCCTGATCGCCCCAGTCGGCACCGTGGCCGCCCGGCGTGCTGATACGGGCGGCGAAAGCGACGTGGGGCGAGGCGATTTGCGCCAGCCACTCGCGGCGTGGAAGATAGGATTCCGGTTGTTCGTGAAAATCACTCACCGAGGTCACACCGCTCTTAAGATAAGCGGTTGCGATCTGGGGTGTCGTCGCCGGAACCCCCGAAGGCGTCCAGTGCGAATGGAGGTCGAAGAGTCCCGGCAGCAGGGCTGCACCGCGCGCGGCGATCTTGCGGGTTCCGGCCGGCAAGCGTAGGTTTGGGCCGACTTGCGAAATGCGGCCGTTCTCGATCAGCACGTCGGCCTTAAGGGGCGGCGCGCCCGTTCCGTCAAAAACCGTAGCGCCCATTATGGCAACAGGATCATTGCTGGGCGATCCCGCGGCTGAGTACGTAGTAAAGGCGGCTGCCGCCAGAACGGCAGAGCGCAGAAAAGCGCGTTGCAAAACGACCCCCTGAATTAGCTGCGAAGCTGGGAAAATGGAGGGCCTGGCGTTGTCGCCTCGGATCGGAACCCCGGCATTCCGCCTTAAGGGTTCCGCCCCATCAGCTGCGGGTATTCTCAACCAATTTAGTTGTCAATCTAGTGCGTCGCAATTTCAGCCGATTTTTGAAATAATGATGCAAGCTATGTGGCAGGCTGTCGGTGAAGCTAGGCGTGGATATCAAGGCGTTAAGACGTAAACCCGAGGTTCTTCAATCATAGGCAATTGAAATTTATTGTATGTGAATCGCATTGCCGAGTATTAATGGCGGCTATGATGTATGTACTTGGCAGGAAAAATTTGGTCCGTCAGTTCGGCTTGACCGCGTCGCATATAAATTGCGCACCGACCGCGAGATTCCAGAGTTTATTACCTTTTTCCGGGCGTTGCACCGTCTGAGCAATGCCGAGGCGTGAGAACCTTTAAGAGAAACATATCCCTAATAATTAGTCGTATATTCGGCTGACATGACCGGGTAGTTGATGCTCTGTCCAAGTTACGCCCATGCCTCTTTCGAAGCGGCCCCCATGGATTTTGCGTCGCGTTCCATTCACCCGCCCCTGCCATTGCCATACTCCGCCCTTGGGACCGACCAGGAACGTCAACCCCCGAGTGGTGTCCGCAAGCCGAGCAACTGCTCGAGCGGAATCGGCGGCTCGGATCTGCCCGATGGTCAACGGTGCTTTCGGCTTCGCCGTGCGCGGCTCCTGCTCGTTCCAGCGCGCTGTATCTCAAAAAGTGTATCCTAATTGGTTCACGCCGACAGTTAGGGGCGAATTAGGATACAGAAGGTGCCCTGCAGGAGGGAGGAGATCAGGTTGAAACCGAGGGGTCAGTGGGTGAGGGCGTCTGGTGTGTTCCACGCAGCGCGTCGATCACATGGCGCATCGTTTCGGTGTCGCGCACGTTGAGGTCGCGCTGGGGGTAGGGGACTTCGATGCCTTGCTCGCGCATGAGGCGCCAGAGCGCCTTCAAGACGTCGGACCGCACATTTCCAACGCCTTCCTCGGGGTCGGTGATCCAGACGTGGATCACGAAGCTGACGCCGCGCTCGGCGAAACTGTCGAGCCAGACGGTGGGCGGCGGGGCGGCCAGGACGCGTTTTACCGACTTGGCAGCGTCCAGCATGAGATGTTCCACGCGTTCGATATCGCAGGCGTAGGGCATGACCACAGGAACCTGGATACGCACGTTCTTACTCGAATAGGACCAGTTCTCGACCTGATTGATCATCAGGTTTTCGTTCGGGATCAGGTACTCCTTCTGATCGCGCGTGGTCAGCGATACGGCGCGGATGCCGATACGGCGGATCTGGCCGAAAGTGGACATTCCGGCGGCGTCCGTGATGGTGATGACGTCGCCGGGCTTGATCGACTTGTCCATCAGGAGGATGATTCCGGCGATCAGGTTGCCGAACGTCTTCTGCAGGCCGAAGCCGATGGCAAGGCCGAAGGCGCCGGAGAATACTGTCAGTGCGGTGAGGTCTATGCCCAGAACGTCGATGCCGACGAGGATCGCGATCGTCCAGATCAGCAGGCTGACCAGCTTTTCCGCCAGCAGGCGCTGGGTCTGGTCGAGCCCCGTTGCCGAGCGGAGCACACGGCTGGAAAGGCGGCTTGCGCCCCAGGCGATGGAGATGACCAGCCCCAGCACGAAAAGCAGGACGACGAGATCCCAGACCGAAATCCTGCTGGAGCCGACCTGCACCGCCAGCCGGTCCAGCGTGTCCACCAGGTCGCTGAGAAAGCCGCCGTGCGAGGTGACTGCGTTCTTGAGGCCGTCCGCTCCCGCCAGCGGCTGGTCTGCCCCCGTACGGCCTGCCGCATGGGTCGCAGCCTCAGCCGTGCCGCTGGGCGACGGCGTCGGGCTGGGCATCACCATGCGGACGACCGGGTTGGTCATGTCGCCGCGCCGGTCCGCTTCATGGCCGCGAGCGCCTGTTCGAGATCGGCAATGAGATCGTCCGTGTCCTCCAGCCCGACGGCGAGGCGCACGCCGTAGTGGTCGGACGGCTCGTGCTGGCCCGGAGGCCAGGGCATGATCTCGCGGTGCCGGGTCGGCTCGATCGGCACGACCAGGCTTTCGAATCCGCCCCAGGAATAGCCGATGGCGAAGAGGTTCAGGGCGTCGATGAAACGGTTGCGGTCGGCCATGGTGCCGCCGTTGAACACGAAGCTGAAGAGGCCGCAGCCGCCAGTGAAGTCGCGCGTCCAGATGTCGTGGCCGGGCGAGCCGGGCAGCATCGGACAGAGCACTTGCGCCACTTCCGGGCGAGCTTCCAGCCAGCGCGCTATCTTCAGCGCGGATTCGGCTTCCTGGCGCAAACGCACGCCCAGGGTGCGCAGCCCGCGAAGGGCCAGCGCCGCGTCGTCAGGCGAGACGACGATGCCGAGATCCTGCGCGCGTTTGCGCAGCTTTTCATAGAGTTCCTCGCCCGCGCTGGCGCTGCCCATCATCAGGTCCGAATGGCCGCCGACATGCTTGGTGAGCGCCATGACGGTCACGTCCACGCCCTTTTCCAGTCCGGCAAAACCGAGCGGGCTGGCCCAGGTGTTGTCCAGAACGGAGACGGCGCCCTTCTCGCGCGCGATGCGGGCCAGTTCGGGAACGTCGCAGACTTCCATCGACAGGCTGCCCGGCGCCTCGATCAGGACGGCGCGGGTCCGTTCGCAGAACAAGTCTTCGTAGGCGGGAATGTCGAGCGGATCGTAGAAGCGGGTCTCGATCCCGAAGTCGGCAAGCATGCCGGTGCCCATCGAGCGGGTGGGGTCGTAGGCATTGTCGGTGATGAGCACGACGTCGCCCGGACGAAGCAGCGCGAGCATGACTCCGGCGATCGCGGCGACGCCCGAGGGATAGATGACCGTACCGTGAGCGCCGGGCTCGATCTTGGTCAGGGCCTCGCAAAGCGCCCATTGCGTGGGAGCGCCGCGGCGGCCGTAGAAGAACCGGCCGTCTTCGTTGCGGCGCGGGCCTTCGGCGAGTGCGGCGGTGTTTTCGTAGAGATGCGTGCTCGCGCGCCAGACCGGCGGGTTGACGACGGCGCCGGTCCACTCCTTGCGGCGGCCTCCGCCGACCAGCTTGGTGAATGGGGCGAGGTCGTCGAAATTGTCCAAATCGCTCAAAGTGCTCTCCGCTCTTGCGCTTCCAGCACTACCGCCCCGCGGGGCAGGGGTCGAGAGGCAAGACGGCCGGCGGACGCCGCGATGGCGCCGGCTGTCTGACGGGGCAAGGTGGCCGAAGCGGAAATTGGCCCGCTCAGGCTTTGGCATGCCTGAGAATCAGGCGAGGCGGCGCATCGGGGAATTGGGATCCTGGCCCATGTCGCGCGCGGCTTCGACTTCCCGGGCGGCGATCGCGGCATGGTCGCGAGGGCCGGTGTCGAGGCGGATGGGGGCGAGCCGGACAGTCGCGGGATCCGGACCTTCGCCCGGAACGCCCAGCGAGAACACGCGGCGCTCGGCATGGCCATGCTCGTCCACGAGGCACAGGCGCACGAGCGGCACGAAGAGGCTGGCCTGTCCCTGGCGCATCACGCGAATCGCGTTGAGCGGCAATTGCAGTTCGCCCTTGAACGTGCGCGTTTCGCCGGGGGCGAGCGCTTCGAGGGTGTGGCGCAGCGGCAAGGCGGCAGGTTCGGGCGCGAGCTGCTCCACTTGCGATAGCGAGGCGTGAGCGGAGATCATGTCGCCCAGCACGCGCCAGGGCTCGGCAAGGCCGCTTTCCGGCGCGGCCAAGGTCAGGCGGTATTGCAGCGTGGCGTAAACGAGCGACAGGCGCAGCGTCACGGGTTCGAAATCGACTGCGATCACGCCCGGACCGGACGGCGCCGGGGCCCTTGCCGGCGCCGGGTTAGGGGCCGGTATCGCAGCTGGTGCCGGCTGCGACGGCGATTGCGGCTCGGGATTGCGCAGCGGCTGCACGCGGGGGGCCGGCGAAACGGGGGCTACGGGATCGAGCGCGGCGATGGCGGCGGCTGCGACAGGGGCATCGGCCGTCTCCTGGACGACTTCGTCCTCAGGCTCGGCTTCAGGTTCGAGACCGGCTTCTTCCCAGGCCGTGGCAGGTGCGCGGCGGCGGCGAAGGAGCAGGAAGACGCCGACCCCGGCCGCGACCAGGGCAGCGGGGATGGCCAGCCACCATTCCGGCCAATGCGGCGTGGCTGCGGGCGGGCTTGCGAGGTCCGCTTCCGGCGCGGCGGAAGGTTGGGCCGGCAGAGCGGCGCTTTCGCTCGCTGTCGGCGTGGGAGCGGGTGCCAGCGGCTGGGCCGGCAACTGGGCCGAGGGGGTGACCGCGGGTGAGGGCGCGGCGGCGGCGGGTTCCGTGCGCGATGGCTCCACCGGGCGAGCGGGCGTGGCCGTGGCGGCTGGCTGGGTCGCACGTGGCTGCGGGCGGTCGCTGGCGCGCGCGGCGGGCGGCGGCGGGGCGGCGATGGTCGGCACCGGTGTGGGCCGCGAAGTGGGCGCTGCGGCGGGGGCTGCGGCCGGTGCATCGGGAGCGGTGTCGCGCGGGGTGACGGTGGGGTTCTGCGGGTCCACCGGACCTTGCGGGCGCGGCGCGCCCTGGCCTTCCTGCTGGCCGGGCGGCAGGCTCCAGGTCGATTGCGCGAAAGCCGTCGTCGGTCCCGCCATGAGGCCGAGCGCAAGTGCCGCGCGTGAAAGTGGTGTCGCGAATTTAGTCACATCGGCCCCGCATCAAACTCCCAGCCCCACATTAGACCATGCGCTGAACCCGCGGTTAATGCTCCGCTCCAGCGCGGCGAGACGTGAGCGATCATAGCCCAATGCTGGGCGCGCGGGCAATCGCGCCCTTGGCGCATTTCCCCGCCGCACTTGCGGCGGCTCGCATTGCAGGGCCGGATGCCCGTCACGGTTCCGGTCCCGCTCCCCGTCGCCGTCTCGGTCGCATGGCTTGAAGCGCGGCGCCGGGGCACCTATCAATGGCATCATGACTGACACCACCATGACTCCGCTGCATCTGGGCCAGAACAGTGCGCTGCCGACGTCTCCCGAAGACGCCGTGCTGGACTACGTGCCGAACCCGCGCCAGGGCAGCCTCTATCTGGTGCGCTTCGCCGCGCCGGAATTCACCTCGCTCTGCCCGGTTACCGGCCAGCCCGATTTCGCGCACCTGGTGATCGACTATGCACCGGGCGAAACCATCGTCGAATCCAAGAGCCTCAAGCTGTTCCTCGGCGCGTTCCGCAACCACAACGGCTTCCACGAGGACGTCACCGTCGGTATCGGCCAGCGCCTGTTCGACGAGATGAAGCCCCATTGGCTGCGCATCGGCGGCTACTGGTATCCGCGCGGCGGCATTCCCATCGACGTGTTCTGGCAATCCGGCGCGGCGCCGGAAGGGCTCTGGGTTCCCGACCAGGGCGTGCAGGGTTACCGCGGCCGCGGCTGACCGGCCCGGTCAGCCCATGCCGGGCCCCGTTTTTCGGTTCCGGTATGATGAGCAGGGGCGCCGGCTTGTGCCGACGCCCCTATGCCCCGGGCTTTCCCTCAGGGTTTCGCGAGAAGTTGCCCTCTCGCTTCCCAAGGTCCGTGCCGGGTTACGTAACGCTATCTGGCGGCGAACTGTACGCCATTCACGCGCCTGAGATCGACAGTTCCCTTGCCAAGCGAGGCCATCTGGCGGTTGCTCAGGCACTGGGCGTAAACCGTGGGCGCTTCCGCCTTCAACGCGGCTTCCGTAGCCAGGGCGTCATCGAGGCGTGCGGTACATTCGGCGCGCGATTCGTAAGTTTGCACAGGCGTCGATAGCCTCTCGCAAGCTGATCCGTCATCGCTGCAGCCAAACAGGGCGAGGGCAATGAGTGTAGCGCTCATTCGTCTCTCCTTTCGAAGGGGATAACGGGCGCCCGGCCGAAAATATCCCGCAAGCGACGGGAAAAGAGTCATTTTCGAGGCTGGAACCTCTGCCGGTCTCATGCGTAGGAAACGCCTTCATGGACCAGACAAAAGCCAAGCTCATCATCCGCCCCGCCACTGTAGCGGATGCACCCGCGATCGCGCGGCTCTCGGTGAAAGTCTACGGCAAGGCCGATGCCTTCACCCGCGCCGAGATCCGGGGCCAGGTCATCAATTTTCCGGAAGGACAGTTCGTCGCCGAATATGACGGCAAGGTCGTCGGCCACTGCGCGACGATGATCGTCACCGCCGCCCAGGCCTTCCGCCCGCATACCTGGGAGGAGATCAGCAATGGTGGTTACGGCCGCCCGCCTTCGGACGATGGCGACGTGCTCTACGGCTTCGAGGTCTGCGTGGACCCCGATTACCGCCGCCTGCGCATCGGCCAGCGGCTCTATCGCAAGCGCAAGGAAGTCTGCCAGTATTTCGAACTGAAGGGCATCGCCTTCGCCGGGCGCATGCCGGGCTATTCGCGGCGCATGCGCCAATATCCCGACCCGGCCGACTATCTCCAGGCCGTGCGCGACAAGAAAGTGCGCGACCAGGTGATCCAGTTCCAGATGAACGAGGGTTACGAGCCGCGCGAAATTCTGCCGGACTACATCCCGAACGACAAGGAAAGTGGCGGCAACGCCGTCCTGATGTACTGGACCAACCCGCTCGCCCCGCGCGATACGGGCAAGGCGGTGCCCGGCTTCAAGGAGCGCGTGCCTTCGACCGTGCGGGTGGCCACCGTCCAGTTCATGATGCGCAAGATCGAGCAGATCGACCAGTTCGAGGAGCAGGTGGAATACTGGATCGACGTGGCCGCCGATTACGAGAGCGATTTCGTGGTCTTCCCCGAGCTGTTCACGCTGGAGCTGTTGTCGATCGAGGAGACCAAGCTGGAACCCGCCGCTGCGATCGAGAAGATCGCGGACTACACCGAGCGCTTCGTGGAATTCATGCAGCGCATGGCGGTGAGCTACAACATCAACATCATCGGCGGCTCGCATCCCACCCGCGTCAAGCTGGGCCAGGGCAAGAGCGAGATCCGCAATATCGCCTATACCTTCCTGCGCGACGGTGCGGTGCACGAGACGCAGAAGCTGCATCCCACCCCGTCCGAGCGACGCTGGTGGAACATCAAGGGCGGCTACGGCGCCAACGTGATCCCCACCGACTGCGGCCCGATCGGCGTGATGATCTGCTATGACAGCGAGTTCCCCGAGCTTTCCCGCCACCTCGTGAACCAGGGTGCGCTGATGCTGTTCGTGCCGTTCTGCACCGACGAGCGCCGCGGTTTCCTGCGCGTGCGGTATTGCTGCCAGGCCCGGGCGGTGGAGAACCAGTGCTACGTCGTGACCTCGGGCGTGGTCGGCAACTTGCCCAACGTGGAGAACATGGACGTCCACTACGCGGAAAGCGCGATCCTTACGCCGTCCGATTTCCCCTTCGCGCGCGACGGCGTGGCGGCGGACACCGCGGCCAATACCGAGACGATCGCCATCGCCGACCTCAGCCTGGATGCGCTGCTCACGGCCCGTCAGTCAGGCGCGGTGCAGAACCTGAAGGACCGGCGCTTCGACCTCTACCGGGTGGAATGGACGCAGCAGTAGGAAGCGGAAGCGCGGTATCGGGCGGCGCGGGTCATTTCCGGGGCTTGAGGCCCCGCGCTGCTGCCGCCACGCGCAGGCGCGTCTCGGCGATCAGTTCGTCGAGGCTGGCCACCTGCTTCACGCCGTATCGCGCGCCGGTGATGTCGACATTGCCCTTGCGCCAGAAACCCGGCGGGCAGAGCAGCACGACTTTGCCGGAGCGGGCGTGCAGCCCCAGTTCCAGCAGGCTCACCGGGCTTTGCGATCCGGGCGCGAGGTAGAGCACGATCACGTCGGCACTGTCGAGCGCGGCCAGTTCCCATTCGACCTGGCGGCGGAACTCCGGCTCGCCGGCCTCGGGCTTCCAGGCTGGGTTCCAGTCCGGGCGGCGCGGATTGAGCAGGACCACGTCCTCGCCGCGAAGCGCCTCGATCACCTGCTTCTGCCAGTCGGGCGCGGCGCCCATGTCGATGCTGCCTCCCAGGAACACCCGCGGGCGATCGTGCCGGGGCGGAAGCGGCTCGGGCGAAGTCACCACGGCGGTTTCCGCCAGGGCCGCAGCGGGAGCCACGGAAAGCACGAGCGCGGAGAGCAGCAGGGCAAGGGAAGGCGCTTTGATCATGCCGGCCCTCTAGACAATGCGCAGCCGTGCCAGCCAGCGAAATCGTTGGTCGGCGCGTGCCGGAAGGGCGGCAGTGGCAGTTCTTCGCGCCCCTTCCTTATCGGGCCTTCACCCAGAGCACGCCGTAAGGCGGGAGGGCTGCCGGCGTCGCCCCGTTGATGGCAAGAACGATATCGCCCTGCACCGCAAGGGCCTGGAGTGCGGGGCTGGGAGTCAGCGGCTCGGGCGAGAGATTGAACAGGCAGAGCAGGCGCTCCTCCCCGTCCACGCGCAGGAAGGACAGCAGTTCGCCGTCGCAGGCGAGATCCTCCAGCGCGCCTTGCCGCAGCACCGGGCTCGCCTGGCGCAGGGCCAGCAGCTTGCGCGTGAAATGGAGCAGCGAGGCGGGATCGCTCTCCTGGATGGCGACTGCGCGGGTGAGATTCTCGGCGGAAAGCGGCAGCCAGGGCGACACCGGCGTGAAGCCGCCGAGGGGGAGGTCCTCCCAGGGCAGCGGCGTGCGGGCACCGTCGCGCGAGAGGGTCAGCGGCCAGTTGGCGATGGCCTCGGGGTCCTGCAACTGCTCGAAGGCGATCTCGTCCTGAAGCAGCCCCAGCTCCTCGCCCTGGTAGAGGATCACATTGCCGCGCAGGGCCATGAGCAGGGCCATCTTCGTCCGGGCGAAGATACCCCGGTGTTCGGGCACGCACCAGCGGGAGAGGGCGCGGGGGGCGTCGTGATTTTCGAAGGCCCAGCTCGGCCAGCCGCCGTTCTCGTCCGGGGCAAGCTCCCAGCGCTGCAAGGTCTCGGCCACGAAGCGGGCGGTGAGGGCGGGGGCGTAGAGGAAATCGAAACCATAGGCGCTGTTCAGCCGGTGTTCCCCGGCGGTATAGGCGCGCCGGTCCGCCTGCGGATGGTCTCCTCCGATCTCGGCCACGGTGTGGATGGCGCCATATTCGTCGCAGGCCGCCCGCAACCGCTCGACGAAGCCGATCATGTCGGGGTGGGACTGGCTGTAGGTCTTGAGCTGGAAGTCGAAGGGGCGGGTGCGGAGGCGGCCGTCGGCCGGGGCGGGAGGATTGTCGCGCAGCAGCGGATCGTGCATCGCGTGGTTGAGCGCGTCCAGCCGGAAGCCGTCCACGCCGCGCTCCAGCCAGAACCGGGCCGCCTGCAGCACCGCGTCCTGCACCGCGGGATTGTGCATGTTGAGCTGCGGCTGCTCCTTCAGGAAAGTATGCATGTAATATTGGCGGCGGCGGCCATCCCAGGTCCAGGCCGGGCCGCCGAACACCGATTGCCAGTTGCAGGGCGGGGTGCCGTCTTCGCGGGGATCGTGCCAGACGTACCAGTCCGCCCTGGGATTCCCGCGGTCCGAGCGGCTTTCCGCGAACCAGGGATGGAGGTCCGAGGTATGGGCATAGACCTGGTCGATGATGACCCTGAGGCCCAGGTCGTGAGCGTGGGCAACCAGGGCGTCGAAATCGGCCATGGTGCCGAAGACCGGGTCGATCCCGCAATAGTCCGCCACGTCGTAGCCGAAGTCGCGCATCGGAGAAGTGAAGAAGGGCGAAATCCAGATCGCGTCCACGCCCAGCCGGGCGACATGGTGCAGGCGGCGGGTGATGCCGGGAAGATCGCCCACGCCGTCGCCGTTGGAATCCTGGAAGCTGCGCGGATAGATCTGGTAGATCGCCGCGCCTTGCCACCAGGGGGAACGGGACGAATCGAGGGCTGGAGAAGCGGAGGGAAGGCCGGAAGCGGCGCCAGGAATGGAAGGGGTTGGGGCGACGTCGGATTCGATCAGGCTCATGAGCACCTTTCGCGGGTATTTGCGGGCGATCATATCACCAGCGGGGCAGCCCGGCGCGAATTTTTTGCGGCACTGCACAATGCCCCTTGCCGCAAGCGGGCGCTGTGCTAGCCATGATCGGGAAGCGCGGGAAAGTGCAGCGGTCCGCTTTTGCTTGCCTGACGCTAAACCATACGGATTGCAGGGTTTTTCAAAGCATCCTGCACGTCCAATACCAGGAGTGTGCCCGTGGCGACCGAACCTGTTTCCAACAGCAAGGCCGAAGCGCCCTCGGAAATGGACAAGCACATCGTCAGGGTGCTTCGCCAGCGCGTCGGCAAGGACGAACGGGCGGCCAAGCAGCATGACTGGTACACCGCCTCGATCCTCGCCCTGCGTGACGAAATCATCGAGAAGTGGATCGATTCCACCCGCCGCACTTACGATTCCCAGGGCAAGCGGGTCTATTATCTCTCGATGGAGTTCCTGATCGGTCGCCTGCTGCGCGACGCGCTCTCGAACATGGGCATGACCCGCGAGTTCGAAGCCGCGTTGAAGGCCCACGGGCTCGACCTTGCGGCCCTGGAGGAACTGGAACCCGATGCGGCGCTCGGCAACGGCGGTCTCGGCCGTCTGGCGGCCTGCTTCATGGAGAGCCTCGCCACGCTGGATATCCCGGCTTACGGCTATGGCATCCGCTACGTGAACGGCATGTTCCGCCAGCGCGTGGACGACGGCTGGCAGGTCGAGCTGCCGGAAACCTGGCTGGCCCACGGCAATCCCTGGGAATTCGAGCGGCTTGAGAGCACTTACCGCATCGGTTTCGGCGGCGAGGTCGTGGCCGAAGGGGACGGCGTGTTCTGGCACCCGGCCGAACAGGTCGAGGCCACCGCGATCGACACGCCGGTGGTCGGCTGGCGCGGCAAGCGCGTGAACACCCTGCGCCTCTGGACCGCCAGCCCGCTCGATCCGATCAAGCTCGACGCCTTCAACGCCGGCGACCACTTCGGCGCCCTAGCTGAGCAGGTCCGCGCCGACAGCCTCGTGCGGGTGCTCTATCCCGCGGATTCCAGCCCGGCCGGACAGGAACTGCGGCTGCGGCAGGAGTATTTCTTCACCGCCGCCTCGATCCAGGACATCGTGCGCCGTCACGTCCAGTACCTGGGCGATATCCGCACCCTGCCGGAGCAGGCGGCGATACAGCTCAACGATACCCATCCCTCGGTGGCCGTCGCCGAGCTGATGCGCCTGCTGGTCGATGAAAACGGCCTTGAATTCAACGAAGCCTGGGACATCTGCCGCCGCACGGTGTCCTATACCAATCACACGCTCCTGCCGGAGGCGCTGGAATCCTGGCCGCTGCCGCTGTTCGAGCGCCTGCTGCCGCGCCACATGCAGATCATCTACGCGATCAACAGCCGCGTCCTGCGCGAAGCACGCAAGGCCGGTTGCAGCGATGCCGAAATTTCGGCGATCTCGCTGATCGACGAGAACGGAGAGCGCCGCGTACGCATGGCCAACCTGGCCTTCGTGGGGGCCCATTCGGTCAACGGCGTGGCCGCGCTTCATACCGACCTGATGAAGAAGACGGTCTTCGCGGACCTTCACAAGCTCTATCCCGACCGGATCAACAACAAGACCAACGGCGTCACGCCGCGCCGCTGGCTGCAGCAGTGCAATCCGGGGCTGACCTCGGTGATCCGCGAGGCGATCGGGGACGGCTTCCTCGACGATGCGGAAAAGCTCTCCGAGCTCAACGCTTTCGCGGCCGATGCGCAGTTCGGCGCGCGGGTGGCCGACGTGAAGCGTGCCAACAAGGTGGCGCTGTCGGACTACATCAAGAAGACGATGGGCATCCGGCTCGATCCCGACGCCCTGTTCGACGTGCAGATCAAGCGCATCCACGAATACAAGCGCCAGCTGCTCAACCTGATCGAGACGGTGGCGCTCTACGACCAGATCCGCAGCCATCCCGAACGGGACTGGGTGCCACGCGTGAAGATCTTCGCGGGCAAGGCCGCGCCGAGCTACCACAACGCCAAGCTGGTCATCAAACTGGCCAATGACATCGCCCGGCGCGTCAATGCCGATCCCTCGGTCGGCGGGCTGCTGAAAGTGGTCTTCGTGCCCAATTACAACGTCAGCCTGGGGGAGCGCATCTTCCCGGCGGCCGACTTGTCCGAACAGATCTCGACCGCGGGCATGGAAGCTTCCGGCACCGGCAACATGAAGTTCGCGCTCAACGGCGCTCTCACCATCGGCACGCTCGACGGGGCCAATGTCGAGATCAAGGACCATGTGGGAGACGACAATATCGTTATCTTCGGCCTCACGGCGGAAGAAGTGGCAGCCAAGCGGGCGAGCGGCTACAACCCGCGCGAAGTGATCGACGGATCGCGCGAACTGCGCCAGGCGCTCTCGGCGATTTCCTCGGGCGTCTTCTCTCCCGACGACCCGGATCGCTACAAGGACCTCATCGGCGGCATCTACGACCACGACTGGTTCATGTGCGCTGCCGATTTCGACAGCTATGCCGCCGCCCAGCGCTCGATCGACGCGCGGTGGGAAGACATGGCGGGCTGGCGTTCGGCAACTATCAGGAACATCGCCAATGTCGGTTGGTTCTCCTCGGATCGGACTATCTCCGAGTATGCCAAAGACATCTGGAAGGTCCTGTGAAGCCACCCGAAAGCGCTATCGAGTCCCTGCTGCAAGGCGTTCACGCCGATCCTTTCTCGCTTCTCGGCCTCCATCCCGGGCCTGACGGGTGTTACGCACGCGCCATCCTGCCTGGCGCGGAGACGGTCGAGGCTTTCAGCCTGGACGGCCGCCGGCTGGGCATGCTCGGCAAAGTGGACGACCGCTTCCTGTTCGAGGGCAAGCTGCTCGGCAATCCGCAGCCTGTCCGCTATCGCTGCACCGCCGGCGACAGCGACTGGCTGGTTACCGATCCCTACACGTTCGGGCCGGTGCTGGGCCCCGTCGACGACCTGCTGATCGCGCAGGGCACACATTTTCGCCTGTTCGACAAGCTCGGCGCGCATATCATGCGGCACGAGGGCGCCAACGGGGTCCATTTCGCCGTCTGGGCACCCAACGCCCGCCTGGTGAGCGTGGTGGGCGATTTCAACGACTGGGATCACCGCCGCCACATCATGCGCAGCCGCAAGGACATCGGCGTCTGGGAGATATTCATCCCCGACATCGCCGATTACCGTGCCTACAAGTATCATATCGTCGGCGCGGACGGCAGCGTGCAGCCGCTCAAGGCCGATCCATTCGCCTTCATGTCGGAAATCCGCCCGGCCACCGCGTCGATGACCGCTCACCCCGCCAAGCTCGAATGGGGCGACGAGGCCCATCGCGATCACTGGGCCTCGGTCGATCCGCGCAAGGTGCCGGTCTCGATCTACGAGGTCCACGCCGGGTCCTGGCAGCGCGACCGCTTCAACTGGTTCCTCAATTGGGACGACATGGCGGACAAGCTCATCCCCTATGTCGTTGAGATGGGCTTCACCCATATCGAATTCCTGCCCATCAGCGAGCATCCCTACGATCCGTCCTGGGGCTACCAGACGACCGGGCTCTACGCCCCCAGCGCCCGCTTCGGCGAACCCGCGGGCTTTGCGCGTTTCGTGGACGGCGCGCATCGGGCGGGGATCGGTGTCATCCTGGACTGGGTGCCGGCGCATTTTCCCAAGGACGATCACGGGTTGGTCCGCTTCGACGGCACCGCGCTCTATGAGCACCAGGACCCGCGGCTGGGCTTCCAGCCGGACTGGAACACCCTGATCTACAACTTCGGGCGGCGCGAGGTGCAGAGCTTCCTCGTCAACAACGCGCTGTTCTGGGCCGATCGCTATCACGTCGACGGCCTGCGCGTGGATGCCGTCGCCTCGATGCTCTACCGCGATTATTCGCGCAAGGCCGGCGAGTGGATCCCGAACGAGCAGGGCGGGCGCGAGAACTGGGAAGCGGTGGATTTCCTGCGCGCCACCAACCGCGCGCTCTACGGCCAGTATCCCGGCGTCTTCACCATCGCCGAGGAATCGACCGCATGGCCCGGCGTCACCCAGCCGGCCTATGACGTGCCGGAAGGCGAGCATGCCTCCGCGCTGGGCTTCGGCTTCAAGTGGAACATGGGCTTCATGCACGACACGCTGCGCTACATGGCACGCGATCCGGTGCACCGGCGCTATCACCACAACGACATCACTTTCGGCCTGGTCTACGCGTTTTCCGAAAATTACGTCTTGCCGCTCAGCCATGACGAGGTGGTCCATGGCAAGGGCTCGCTGCTGAACAAGATGAGCGGCGACGATTGGCAGAAATTCGCCAACTTGCGTGCCTATTACGGCATGATGTGGGGCTATCCGGGCAAGAAGCTGCTGTTCATGGGCCAGGAATTCGCCCAGCGCCGCGAATGGAGCGAGGAACGCGCGCTCGACTGGGACTTGCGCGACGCCCCTGCACATGAAGGCATCCGCAACCTGGTGAAGGACCTCAACCACCTCTACCGCGACAAGCCCGCGCTTCACTGCGGCGATTGCGATGGCGACGGTTTCGAATGGCTGGTGGTCGACGATGCGGCGAATTCGGTCTTCGCCTGGCTGCGCAAGGCGCCCGGTGCGCCGCCGATCGCGATCATCTCGAATATGACCCCGGCCATGCACACGGGTTATAGACTGCCGCTGCCTTGCGGCGGCACATGGAACGAGATCCTGAACAGCGATTCTCCCCATTACGGGGGAACCGGCAAGGGCAACCTGGGCCAGGTCGAAGCCGCAGACGGTCATGCCATGGTCACACTGCCGCCGTTGGCAACCATCATGCTCGAATACGCCGGCTGAAAACGGCGACACGAAGGAGAGTGAGTGCAATGAGGACGCCGACCGGATCGCCACTCGCGCGCGATGCCATGGCTTATGTGCTGGCAGGGGGGCGCGGCAGCCGACTTGCGGAACTGACCGACAACCGCGCCAAGCCCGCGGTCTATTTCGGGGGCATGAGCCGCATCATCGACTTCGCCCTGTCGAACGCGATCAATTCCGGCATCCGCCGCATCGGCGTGGCCACGCAGTACAAGGCGCATAGCCTGATCCGGCACATGAACCGCGCCTGGAACTTCATGCGGCCCGAACGCAACGAAAGCTTCGACATCCTGCCCGCCAGCCAGCGCATTTCCGAGCTGCTCTGGTACGAAGGCACGGCCGACGCGGTGTTCCAGAACATCGACATCATCGCCTCCTACACCCCGAAGTACATGGTCATCCTGGCCGGCGATCACATCTACAAGATGGATTACGAATTGATGCTGCAGCAGCACGTCAATTCGGGCGCGGACGTGACGGTGGGCTGCCTGGTGGTGCCGCGCAAGGATGCGAGGGCTTTCGGCGTGATGCATGTCGACGAGAACGACGTGATCACCTCGTTCCTGGAAAAGCCCAAGGATCCCCCCTCGATTCCGGGCGATCCCGCCCATGCCTTGGCATCCATGGGCATCTACGTGTTCGACACCGAGTTCCTGTTCGAGCAATTGCGACGCGACGCTGCCGACCCGGATTCCAAGCGCGATTTCGGGGGGGACATCATCCCCTACATCGTCAAGCACGGAAAGGCGCAGGCGCACCGCTTCACCAATTCCTGCATCCGCGCTGCCGAGGAAATCGAGGAATACTGGCGCGACGTCGGCACCGTCGACGCCTATTTCGAGGCCAATCTCGACCTGACCGACACCGTGCCCAAGCTCGACATGTACGACCGCGATTGGCCGATCTGGACCGATACCGTCGTGGCCGCCCCCGCCAAGTTCGTCCATGACGAGGAAGGACGGCGCGGCCAGGCGATTTCCTCACTGATCAGCCAGGACTGCATCGTCTCCGGCTCGCTCGCGCGGCGCTCGCTGCTGTTCACGGGCGTGAAGATGGGGAGCTTCTCCTCGGTGAACGAGGCGGTGATCCTGCCCTATTGCAACATCGGCCGCCATGCCCGCCTGTCGCGCGTGGTGATCGATTCCGGAGTGCGCATCCCGGAAGGGCTGGTGGTGGGCGAGGATCCTGAACTCGACGGCCGCCGCTTCCGCCGGACGGATAATGGCGTCTGCCTCATTACCAAGCCCATGATCGATCGCCTGAATCTGTGAAAGTGATGCCTGTGAGAGTGATGTCTGCGATCGCGGCCTGCGGGGAATGCGCTTGAAAGTCCTGTCCGTAGCTTCCGAGGCGGTGCCGCTGGTCAAGACCGGCGGTCTCGCGGATGTCGTCGGCGCACTTCCCGCCGCGCTGGCAGGCCATGGCGTGGAAATGACGACGCTTTTGCCGGGCTACCCCTCGGTGCTGAAGGCGATCGGCCGCGCCCGTTCCGTACATGCCTGGGATTCGCTGCTTGGCGTTCCCGCGCGGCTGCTGTCGGGCAAGATCGACGGATATCCTTTGCTCGTCCTCGATGCTCCCGCGCTCTATGCCCGTGACGGTGCGCCCTATGCCGATGTCGCGGGGCAGGACTGGGGCGATAACTGGCAGCGTTTTTCGGCGCTCGGCCGCGCCGCTGCCGATATTGCCGGCGGGGCCATGGTGGCCCGCGGCAAGCCCCGGCGCTTCGATCTCGTCCATGCGCATGACTGGCAGGCCGCCATGGCGCCGGCCTATCTCCACTTCGCACCTTTCGGCGGCGAGGCGGGCCGCGTGCCCTCGATCGTGACCATCCACAACATGGCGTTCCAGGGCTGGTTCGGCGCTGACGTCTTCCCGCGCCTTGGCCTCCCGAGCGAGGCCTGGTCGATCGACGGGGTCGAGTATCACGGCGGCCTCGGCATTCTGAAAGCCGGTCTCGCCTGCGCCGATGCGGTGACGACGGTCAGCCCCACTTACGCCCGCGAAATCCGCTCCGCCGCCTTCGGCATGGGGCTGGAAGGCCTTATCGTAGCGCGGGGGCGGGCAGTGTCCGGCATTCTCAACGGCATCGACACCGCGCTCTGGGATCCGTCGCGAGATCCGGCTTTGGCCGCCCCTTACGAGGCGAAGAAGCTGGAGCGGCGCACGGCCAACAAACGCGCGCTGGAAGCCGAATTCGGCCTGGAGATCGACGAGGGGCCGCTGTTCATCGTCGTTACCCGGCTGACCTGGCAGAAGGGCATGGATGTCCTGCTGGAAGTCCTCGACCACCTCGTCGGCCTTGGCGGACGCCTCGCCCTGCTGGGTTCGGGCGACAGCGCCATCGAACAGGCCCTGCATCAGGCCGCTGCGCGTCATCCAGGGCGCATCGCTGTGCGGATCGGCTACGACGAAGCGCTCTCGCACCGGATGCAGGGCGGCGGCGACGCCATCCTGGTGCCATCGCGGTTCGAGCCTTGCGGCCTGACGCAGCTCTATGGTCTCGCTTATGGCTGTGTGCCGGTGGTGGCACGCACGGGCGGCCTGGCCGATACCGTGATCGATGCCAATCCGGCGGCTTTGGCCGCGGGCGTAGCCACCGGCGTCCAATTCGACGGCATCCATTACGATGCTTTTGCAGCCGCACTGACCCGTACGGTGGACCTCTATAACCGCGCTGAGCAGTGGCGCACGATCCAGAAGAACGCGATGAAGTGCGACTTCTCATGGAAAGCCAGCGGCCAGGCCTATGCTGACCTCTACCGCGCCCTGACAGCATGATCCCGCTCGGCGTGTCGGTCTGCGAAGGCATGACCCGCTTCGCCTTGCGCAGTCCCCTTGCGTCGACAGTCTGGCTCTGCCTCTTCGACGGCGAGGGGGAACGACGTTACGCCATGGTGCGAAACGGCCCGAACTGGGTGCTTGAATTGCCGGGCGACCTCACCGGCGCGCGCTATGGCTATCGGGCGGAGGGCGAATGGGCACCCGAGCGCGGGCTCTGGTTCGATCCCGCAAAACTGCTCGTCGATCCCTACGCCGTGGAACTAGACCGCCGCTTCGTCCAAAGCCCCAGGCTCGCTACATTCGGCGACGATACCGCCGATATCGTCCCGCGCGCGCTCGTGCCTCCCCTCGTCGAACCCGCGTTGGTTGAGGCCCCGCGCTTCGTCGTCGGCGGCCTGGTTTACGAACTCAACGTCCGGGCCTTCACGCGTCTCCATCCCGAAGTGCCCGCACCCTTGCGTGGAACCGTAGCAGCGCTCGCTCATCCCGCCGTGATCGCGCACTTGAAGAAGCTGCACGTCACGGCCGTCGAACTCATGCCGATCGTCGCCTGGATCGACGAGCGCCACCTGCCGCCGCTCGGGCTCGTCAACGCCTGGGGCTATAATCCGGTGGCGATGATGGCGCTCGATCCCGGCCTCTGCCCCGGCGGAACTGCCGAGCTGCAATCGACGGTAGCGGCCCTCCACGCCGAAGGCATCGGCGTCCTGCTGGACCTGGTGTTCAACCATAGCGGCGAAAGCGACGTGGAGGGCGGCGTCCTTTCCCTGCGCGGCCTCGACAATGCAGCTTATGCCCATGCGCCGGACGGATCGCTGATCAATGATACCGGCTGCGGCAATACTCTCGATTTCGCCAATCCGGCGGTGCGCCGCCTGACCCTCGATGCCATGCGGCACTTCGCGGGAACCTGCGGCGTCGACGGGTTCCGCTTCGACCTTGCCCCCATCCTCGCGCGTGGCCCCGGATTCGATCCCGCAGCGCCGATCTTTGCGGAAATTGCGGCCGATCCGATCCTGTCCACCCGCGTCATGATCGCAGAGCCTTGGGACATCGGGCCTTCCGGTTACCAACTCGGTCGGTTTCCGCCAAACTGGCTGGAATGGAACGATCGGTTCCGTGACGACGTGCGCCGTTTCTGGAAGCAAGAGGAGGGTATTGGAAAACTGGCGACGCGGCTTGCAGGCTCGTCCGATCTGTTCGGACCGATGGAAGGTGCCTGCCGCTCGATCAATTTCCTGGCCGCTCATGACGGCTTTACATTGGCCGATACGGTATCTTACCAGGAACGCCACAACTGGGCCAATGGCGAGCAAAACCGCGACGGGCACGGTGAGAATTTCAGCTGGAACAACGGTGCGGAGGGTGCGACATCCGTGCYCGGCATAGTGGCGGCCCGCCGCGCAGACATGAAGGCGATGCTCGGCACGCTTTTCGCCTCCACGGGCACCATCATGTTGACCGCCGGCGATGAATTCGGCCGAACCCAGCAAGGCAACAACAATGCCTATTGCCAGGATAATGCCATCGGCTGGGTTGACTGGGAAAGCCGCGACCGGGAGCTGGAAGATCACGTCGCCGGACTTTCCGCCATTCGAGCCGCCCATCCGGGGCAGTTCGCTCGTCTCTCCCCGAACCTGCGGTGGCTGAACGCACAGGACGCCGAGATGTCCCTCCAGGATTGGGAGGCGCCGGGCGCTGACTGGCTGGCCTGGCAGGCAGGCGACTTGCGAGTCACCGTGAAACGGGCCGGCCGCGACGTTCGGATGGCGCGTCTTCCCGAAGTATCCTCGAAATGATCGCGTGAAGCCGCTCGCCGGCATGGTCCCAGGTCAGTTGGCCGGCGCGGATATGCCCGCGCGAGGAGAGTGCCTGGCCTAAGGCGGGACCTTCCAGAACCGCCAGGATCGCCTCCCTGAATGAACCGGCCGATTCGGCATCGACGAGAAGGGCGGCATCGCCGCAAACTTCCGGCATGGCGCCTGCCCGCGCCGAGACAACCGGCGTGCCGCAATGCATGGCTTCGATCGGGGGAAGACCGAAGCCCTCGGTCAAGGATGGAAAAACGAAAACGGCCGCCCCTTCGTAGAGCGCGCGCAGCTCCGGATCGGACACGAAGCCGGTGAATGTCGTGCCTGGCGGCGGGCGCCAACCCTTTGCAAGATATGCGTCGGCTGCCGGCCCCCCGGCGACGACCAGCCTGGTGTCACCGGGCAATCCCTGTTGCAGCGCCTCGAAAATGCGGGAGAGATTTTTGTACCGCTTCGCCGTGCCCATCACGAGCACATAGCCGCCTTGCCGCAGCGCGTGACGTTCCAGAACACGGCGATCCGGTGTGACGGAGAGCAAGTGATCCGTGCCGTTATGCACGACATCGATCTTTTCCCGCGGCCCGATTCCAAACGCGGTCAAAGTGTCGCGGCCAAATTCCGAGACGGTGAGAATCCGCCGCGCCCGGCGGCCGATCCACGGCAAGAGACGCCGATAGGCCACGGCTTGACGCCCCGAATAGTCCTCCGGATGAAGAAATGTCTGCGCATCATGGATCATGACAAGGCTGTTCTCATGAAGCAGCGGCGCCAGGTTGCAGAAGTTGACGAGTAGATTGCCTCGCGCATGGCGGGGCAGGGTCACCATCTCCCAACCCTGGCCCTGCCCCCAGGCGCCGCGAACCTGGGTTGGCCTTAGTTCCGCAAACTCCGGCGCCATGTCAGCTGGATGATGGGGAGACAGGAGACGAACCGCGTGCTCGTCCGCCATCCTCTTCATCAATTGAGAGGAATAGTGCGCTGCCGTGCGATGTACGCCGTTGAGCCCGCCGCCGAGAAACTTCCCGTTGATGTCGATCGCCGCCACGAGATCAACCGCCTTGGCGCCGAGGCAGAGCGGCCGCGTGCACGGCGTGGGCAACGAAAGTCCCTTTCATCACTATTGTATCCCTCAACCGGAAAAGGCCTCAAGGCTGAAGACGCGGAGGCGAGTTGCGATCAGGAGCACGACGAGGGCCAGCAGCCCCGAAACCGCGAGATGAAGGGCGAGCCTGATGCCTGCGCCGTGCGTGTCGGTGACGAACCCGCTTTGCCTCATCGCATGAAGGACGATCCCGAATGCGAGGGCCAGGAGACAGGCCATTGCGAAATTCCAAACGGCTTCGCTGACGCGAATGCCGCCCTTCCAACGGATCAGGTGGAACGCCCAGAGCGTGCTCAGAAAGACAATGGCAGCTTGTGTCCAGGCCAGCACCTCGATCCCGAATGGCGCAGCGGCAACGACGGCAGCGATGGAGGCAACGGCTGTGACGAGGTTGTAGGCAATGACCCAGGATGTCCGGTCGAGGGCCGCGAAGGCGGGCTCGACCAGGATCTGCCCGACGCCCGCCACCCCGCGCAGACCCATGGCATAAGTGACGACCATGGCCGCGAGGTAGGACGGTTGAAACAGCGCCGAAACGGCGTCGCTTGCGAAGACGATGATGACCGCCCCGACCATGCCGGTCAGCAATGCGACCGTACCGGACAGCCGTGCGAGCGGCGGCGCGAGGTCCAGGTCCTGCCGGGCGGCACTGCCGAACTGGGTCGAGGCGAAGTTGCTCATTGGTTGACTCAGGACATCCGTTGCCCCGGTCGCGATCCGGTTGCCGAAGCGGTAGAGGCCGACATTCGTGGGGGAATGAAACAGCCCCAGAAGCACGTCGGCCGCATAGCGGGACAGGAATGCCAGAAGGCGTGAGCCATAGAGATTGCTGGAGAAAATCGCGGCCCTTCGTGCCAAGGGCCTGCTGAAAGTCAGCCGGGGCCAGGTCTTCCCCCCCAGAATGAAGAGCGACGCTCCGAACGCGATACGCGCATAGCGGGCAGCGACCAGTGCATAAAGGGAATGCCAGGACCACAACAAGACCGCACCGCTGACCAGCGCTACAAGGTTCTCCAGGAACACGAAGCGGAAGTTGCGCGCCAGGTGCTTGCGCCTGAGCATCGTTGCGGACGACCAGGCGACAAGCGCTGCGACCGGCTGAGCCAGGGCCAGCAGAAGCAGCACGAACCCGAGTTCGGGCGTGGCGAACACCCATTGCAACGGGTACGCGGCTGCCGCCAGAAGGGCGGATGCCCCGCCGACCAGCATGAGTATCAGCCAGAAACTCGTTGATACTATAAGGTCTTCATCACCTTTGGCCGTTAGGATAAACTGGAATATCCCGGTATATATCAGCGTTTGCACAAGTATCACGAAGACGTTCGCGAGACTGAAAATGCCGAACTCTGCCGGGAGCAGGAAACGAGCTGCCAGGAGTGTCATCACCAGCGTCGAAACCTGTTCGAGCGCACGGGCCACGAAGGCGAACAGCGCCATCCCGCCGCGCTTGCGAACATCGCGCAAGGTTTGCGTGGTTAGCACAGCGGTGGTCATAGGCTCGCGCAGCCTGCACTGGAGTGGTTTGAGAGGCGGTGTTCCGCAGAATCGATCGTGTGCCCGGCCGCCTCGCCCTTGCCTTTGGAGCGGGCGATAGAAGGCGCCCGCGCCGTGGCGGTTGGGTAGTCTAATGTAATGGCCTGGAGATCGACTTTCGGAATGGAAGACAAGCTGTGCGAACTCCAGTTGCTGGTCGCGTTGATGCCTCGGACAGGCGCGCGCATATGTAAGCTTGCGCAGGATTATCAGGGTTCGTCGGATTTTTGTTTCAAAGATGCCGCCGCTGCGGATGAAAATATTGGTCGGATCTTGGTGAAACACCGCACCAGACCCGATCCACACCCGCTAATGGGGCTGCCATTTCCAATATCCATCGGGTCGGGGCGATTTGCGTCCATTGTCGATGTGTCTGTCATCGATCGAGGCAGACTCAATTATTTTCGGTAAAAATACGTAAGTATTATACTGATAATAATGGATAGAATACTGTGATGGATTTCCAAAATGGAGGCATCTTATGTTGCAACCGCGAAGGCGGAGATGATAGCTCCGCGTTAACGAAGAACTAGGGGCACTGACGTGCTCCGGCGGGGAAGCATCATGGGGAATTACCACGCGACAGATATTGCCATGCTTGCAAGACTTCCTTTGCAGGCAAGGTCGAATTTTTCCAGCGCTATTCGGAATGAGCAGCCTAGAGCGATATCAGTCGCAGAGTCTGCGGCCTGGCGCGTCTTTGATTTGACGATTTCGCTTCTTATTCTTGCTTTTATGCTACCTTTTCTAGCCGTGCTCTCGGTGATGGTTTTTGTCAGCGATCCGGGGCCGGTATTCTATCGGCATAACCGGATCGGTCACAGGGGGCGCTATTTTCAGTGTCTGAAGTTCCGCACGATGAAGCTCGATGGCGATGCCATTCTGGCCGCTCATCTCAAGGTCTCGCCTGCGGCCAGGACGGAATGGGACGCTACCCGCAAACTGCGGTCCGATCCGCGAGTCACGCCATTAGGGGCGGTAATGCGGAAGTTGAGTCTCGATGAATTTCCGCAGTTGCTCAATGTTCTGTCGGGTGAAATGAGCCTGGTGGGACCCAGGCCGATCGTCGAGCAGGAAGTCCAGAAATACGGGTCCTATTTCGAGCATTATTGCCGTGTCAGGCCCGGTCTTACGGGCATTTGGCAAACCAGCGGCAGAAGTGACACGTCCTATCAGCAACGCGTCACCATGGATGTGGCTTACGTGGGCAGGAAAAGTGTGGCGTTCGACTTGTGGTTGATGGCCAAGACTTTGCCAGCGGTTCTGGCGGCGAAGGGGTCTTATTGAAAGAATAAACACGCTTGCGCTGGCCGTGAATTTGCAACCGCATCGTAGGTGACAGCGAGCGAACATGCTCGCGGCAATTTTGGCAGTGTTCGTGCGTGATCGGGCCGAGGAAGACTGGTTCGTTATCAGTTTCTTTTCGGTACTGGAGCCTTATGACTTATGTGAGCATTGTGTGTCTGCGCTGTGGGTGCGGAAGTGACGGTACATGTCAATCTTAGCTGCCGCTACGCCCAAGTTCCTTGACGCTAAGTCCGGCGCGGGTTGTGGTCTGATAAAAATGGCATCTGCGCTTCTGATCCACTTCGGGCGCGATATCCGCGATTGCGGGTATTGCCAAAGCTGCGAGGCCAGCGGTGATAGTGACTTTTGCGTACTGCGATTGCTCAGCCGTTTTGGCATTGAGAGCCAGCTACGAGCAGCCTCTGTGGCTCTGTCGTAAGGAGGATCAAACGAGGAGAAGGCGAAGCGAGGAGGCCAACAATCTGGCGCCCGGTCTCAGTTAAAGCACGCCCAGGATAGGCTCGCCCGTGCGGTAATCGACGATGGCAGCGGCGTTGTTCTGGAGAGTGATGAGGTTTTGCGCGGCGATCCTGGCGGGGGCGGGCTTGCCGAACTGGTAGCCCTGGGCGAAATCGCATCCCCATTGGCGCAGGGTAGCGGCTTCCGCGATTTCCTCGATGCCTTCTGCGACAACGTCGATATTCAGCTTGTGGCAGATGTCGATCACGCCCTGGATCAGCGTGGCGCTGCGCATCTCGATCAGGCGGCCGCCGCGAACGAAGCTCTGGTCCAGTTTCAGTCGGTGAATTTCGAATTCGGAGAGGTAGCTAAGCGATGAGTATCCTGTGCCGAAGTCGTCGAGCGCGATCACGTAACCGCGGTCGCGCAGACCCTGGAGGTTGTCGTGAACGGTGGGCGACTTGTTCAGGAGGACGCCTTCGGTGATCTCGAAGCCGATCGATTTCGGGGAAACGTCGAACCGGGCGCGGTTGAAGTCGATCTGGTCGAGCAGCGCAGGATTCTCGAGCTGGAGCGGGGAGAGATTGATCGAGGTGCGCAGGTCCGGCCAGCGGCGGCTGTCGCGGAAGGCTTGCTGGATGATCCACGCGCCGAGTTGCGGCATGAGGCCGAGCTTTTCGATCACCGGGACGAACACGGCGGGCGTGTCCTTGGCGCCGCGCTTCAGCCGCAACAGTGCCTCCACCCCGGCTGGCTTCATGGTGCGCAGGCTGATGATCGGCTGATAGAACAGCTCGAAGCCTTCGTCCTCGATGGCCTTCTTCATCCGCGCTTCAAGGCCCTTGCGGCTCTTGAAGGCCTCGCCGAGTGCGGGATCGTAGACGACGTGGCGTTCCGGTCCCGCCGTCTTGGCAGCGCCTAGGGCGATGTCGGCATGGCGCATCAGGTCGCTGGCGGTATGGCCATGTTCCGGAGCAGCGGCGATGCCGGCAGAGATCGTGACGGCGACGGTTGTTCCGTCCCGCGTTTCGCGCGTGACGGCGATGCCGGTGGCACGGGGGCCGAGGGTGAAGATGTCCGAATTGCCGACGATCAGCACGGCGAATTCATCCCCGTCGAGCCGCGAGACGAGGCACTGGGAACCCTGGAATTCCTTGAGCAACTGCTTGCCGAAGTCGAGGATGACTTGATCCCCGGCACGATGGCCCAGTTCTTCGTTGATGGCGCTGAAATCGTCGATGTCCAGCAGGATGAGCTGACAGGCCTGAGAACCGGCGATCTGCTCAAGCTGCTTGATGAACGTCGTGCGGTTCACCAGCCCGGTGATGGGGTCGAAAAGTTCGAGATAGCGCGCGCGCTGCGAGTTCGTTTCGGCTTCGTCCTTCAGGTTGCTGGCACGATAGGCCACCATGAGGAACAGGCCGAGCACGGCTGCGCCGATCGCCAGGGTGGCCGGGATGACGTATTCGCGGATCGCTTCCCCCGGCATGGCCGGCCGCCATGCAAGGCGGCCCAGCGAGGTGCCGTCCGAGGCTGACAACTGGACGCTTCGCATGTTGGACGGCGCAGCGGTGCGGGGGCCAAGGGCCGTGAACCCATCCAGCATCAGCGTGCTGGACCAGCGATTGAGCAGGGGATCGTCGAGGTAGGTGATGGTCACCAGCGACAAGGGCTCTCCCGCCGCGGGAATGCGGGACGCAGCGACGACGACGGGGACGCCGCGAATCGAGGCGAGATCGGCCTTGGCATCCGGCGCTGCCTTGGCGGCTRTTCCTTCCGAGGCAGGCGATGGGTGGAGCGAGCTGGCGAGATCCTTGGCCGTGTCCTGGATTTCCTCCAGATCGGCCTCGTCGGCCCGGCCGCCGCGGGTATAGCCGTAAATCGCGCCGGAACGGGTGAGGATGGCCACGGTCCGGGTGGTTTCAGCGCTGACGGTCGGCCGTCCCAGCTCATTGTCCAGCCAGTTGGCGGCTTCGTCCGGGCCGAGCGCTGCGATTCGCTGCGCAGGCTCCATGCGGGCGCTGGTGGCTGCGGCCTGGGCTGCAGCACCGGAAAGCGTGCGCGCGATGGTCTTTTCGACTTGCTGCTGCTGTCGGTTCGCCGCGATTCGGTCCATGGACTGCGAGGTCACGAAAAGTGCCGCCGAACCGCCAAGCGTCAGCCCAAGAAGACCAACGATCGCTGCCACCCCCCGGTGACCCGCTAATTTCTGGCCGTTAAGCATTCGCGATCCCTACTTGGTCCCCGACTTTCTGGGTCCTTCGAAGCGATTGCATTAACCTGCTTTCGTCAACAAATCGCAACCAGACAGTCGGGTGCCGGAAATATCTTCGCAACCCTGGGACAGCGGCTGTCTCGCCCCGCGCGCCCTTTTTCCTATTATAGGCGAAAAGTTCAGGCGCAGGCGCGGAGCAGGGTCAGGCCGCTCTCATCTTCGATCAGGCGAAGCCCCGGCTGGCCGGCGACGATGTCCCGGAAGCTTGAGAAACGGGGCGGCTTGAGCAAATATCCTGCCGCGCCGAGTTCGACCGAGCGCCGCTGGTCCGGCCCATAGTCGGAGCCGCTGCACATGATGACCAGCATGTCCCTCAATCGCTCGTCTTCCCGGATCTGCTCCAGCAACCTGAAGCCGTCGACATCGGGCATGTTGATGTCCAGCAGGATCAGGTCGATGTCCGTGCCCGGCGCCGCGAGCAGGCGATGGGCCTCTCGGCCGTCGCGGGCGCTGCGCAAGTTGCAGCGCAGCCGGGGCCGCTTGAACAGCGCGAGTTCGGTCAGTTCAAGGTCTGCCTCCCGGTCGTCCACGATCAGCACATTGGCGATGGATTCCGGCCTGCCCTCCAGATCGCAGGGGGTATCAAGCTGGGCATCGGGCAGGGTGAAGTGGAAGGTCGCGCCATTCCCGCGCGTGGCCGAGCAGCCGATTTCGCCGCCATAGAGAGCGACGATGCGCCGGCAGATCGCGAGCCCGAGCCCGGAGGCTTCGTTGCTGTGAACCAGCCGGCGGAACGGCTGGAACACCTGGTCGATCTCGCTCGGCCGAATGCCGACGCCATTGTCGGAGACGCTGAAACGGTCGCGTCCATCGACGATATCGTGCGCGATCGTCACCGTTACCGGACCTTCGTTGTGAAGAATGGCATTGGCGATCAGGTTCTGGAGCAATTGCCGTAGCTGCACCGGGTCGGCAACGAGATCGGGCAGGGCGGCATGGGTCAGCACGGTACCGCGTTCGGCGATGATGCGGGCCAGGTTCTGGCGCACGTCCTCGACGATGTCCGCCAGGTTGCAGGTCAGCCGCTCGGGTTCGTCCTGAACGTCGAGGCGCGTATATTGGGAAACCGAGTCGATCAGCATGCCCATGCGCGCGGCGGATTCGCCGATGAAGCGCAAGTAGGTTGCCTGCCGGTCGCCGCTTGCGGGTTCGTCTTCGGGCGTTTCGCGCAGGAGGTCGGAAAACGACATCAGCGTGCGCACGGGTTCCCGCAGATCGTGTGCCAGCGCGCGGGTGAAGACGCCCAGACTGGCATGTTGCTCGCTGATGCGCCTCTGCTGTTCCTGGAGGCGATGCACCATGCCCTGGAGGCGGGTGTAGAGTTCGGCGTTTTCCAGCGCGACCGAGGTGGTGTCGGCCAGGGCCTGGAGAATGGCCAGTTCCTCTGCCGTCGGCGCGCGGCGGGACGACCAGTAGTTGCCGATGGCGCCGATGGGCGAGGTGCGGCGGATCGGCACCATCGCCATGCTCTTCAC
Source organism: Novosphingobium sp. YAF33 (assembly GCF_052113265.1). Lineage (NCBI taxonomy): Bacteria > Pseudomonadati > Pseudomonadota > Alphaproteobacteria > Sphingomonadales > Sphingomonadaceae > Novosphingobium > Novosphingobium sp. YAF33. The sequence goes on along the minus strand of NZ_JBFRCW010000002.1, from coordinate 12,733 downwards.
GAACGTGGGGCGATAGGCTTCGACCGGGACGCGCGGATCGGCGTAGATATCCTCGATTACCGCGCTCTGTGCATTGATCATCACCCAGCCGCTGACACATGTGCTCATCGGGAAGCGGCGGCCCTTCCACAAGGGCGCTATGGCGTTCTCCTCCGCGTAGTAGCACATGTCGCCGTCCCGCAGGACGAACGTGGCGCCGTCGGCTCCGGTCAGGTTGCGCGCGGCGTCCCGGACGATGGCGGTGACGGCGTCCAGATCGCGCGCGTGGGACAAGTCCTGCACCGCGGCGACGAGGCGCTCCATGGCCGAAATGTACCACGACGAGGGCTCGGCGGGCGATGCCGGGACACTGGGGGGAGAAAACAGGGTGGCGTCCATGGCAAGCGCCTTCGGTTTCGATCGTGACTGCACCGCACGCGGGTCTAGCGCGCGAAACCTTCCGCAAGCCGAACCCGGCGATATGTATTCTTTCGGGGGTGCCGGAAAGGCGCGGTCAGGGGCAGGCGTTCAGGCCGGTGCTTCGGGCCGGGCACCGGATGCGGCTTCGAATACCGCGCGCTGGTCCGCGAAGGCGCGTTGATAGGCGGGGCGCGCTTCGGCGCGGGCGACATAGGCCAGCAGTGGGGGCCAGGCGTCGAGGAGGTTGGAACTGACCAGTCGGCGCAGCACGGTCACCATCATCAGGTCTCCCGCGCTGAAGGCACCGTCCAGCCATTCGGCGCTCCCAAGCGAGGCGGTCAGTTGCTGGAGGCGGGCCTGCACGCGCTTTTCCAGCATCGGCTGCCGCGCTGCGAACCAGGGCTGCTCCCGCTCGAATATCATCGCCATGGTGCATTCGACGATGGGCGGCTCCACCGTGTTGAGCGCCGCGAAGAGCCAGGCGACGGCCCGCGCACGGGCATCGGCATCCTCAGGCAGGAGACCGGGGTGTGTGCCGGCGAGGTGGAGGACGATGGCGCCGGATTCGAACAGCACGAGATCGCCGTCTTCCAGGCTGGGGATCTGCCCGAAGGGCTGGTGCGCGAGATGTTCGGGCCTCTTGAGCGCTTCGAACGAAAGCAACCGCACTTGGTAGCGCAGGCCCAGTTCCTCCAGCGCCCAGCGTACCCGCATGTCCCGCGCCAGGCCCCGGCCCCGGTCGGGCGAGTTTTCGAAGGCGGTGATGGTGATCGTCATGGCGAGGCTCCAGGCAACGCGGGATCCTACCATGCAGCGAAGCGACAGGCGATCCGGGTTCGTGTGGGCGGGCGGGTTGCCGAAGAGTGCTGTGTCAGGCCGTGCCGTCCACGGCCGCACGTCCGAGGCCGGGATCGTCGGTGAAGAAGGAATCGACACCCGCCGCGATGAAGCGGCGCATGAATTCTATGCAGGCCTTGTCCTGACGCGCCGAATCGCCGCCCGGGCCGCGGAAGTCCGTGGGCAGGAAGCTGTTTTCCGGTCGTACCGTCCAGGTCGAGACGAGCAGGCCGGCCGCATGGGCATCGCGCACCAGCGTGCTCGGCTTGCCCAGCGGGCCGGACTTGCCCGTGGCATCGCCGAAGGGAATGATCCCCTGGAGCACGGGGGCGATCCACTCGGCATAAGTCCTGACTTCGGCCAGACCGGCGGGCGTGAGCATCTGCTTGAACGTGAGGCTGCCCCCGGAGGCGGCGACATCGGCGGGGTGCATGTCCAGAGGCACGGTCAGTTGCAGGAGCTGCAGGCTGCGATAGGCGGCGATGCGCGGGCGCAGCCACTTGAGATTGGCCACCTCGAAGCTCTGGACGATCACCGGGGCCGTCGAGAGATAATGGCTCGCGGCCACGCGGTCGAGGAAGCGCTGTTCCTGCGGCAGGCCGATCCCGGCGAAATAGGTGGAGTGTTTGATCTCGGGAATGAGGCCGATCTTGCGGCCGCGCGCGGCGGATTCCGCGGCCACGAAGTCCGCGATTTCCTCAAGCGTGAGCAGTTGGAACTGGCCGTCGTAGCTCTTGCTTTCGGGGCGCATGGCGCCGAGCCGTTCGACTGCGCGCAGGGTCTTGATCTCTGCGAGGGTGAAATCCTCGGTGAACCAGCCGGTGACCTTTTCCCCGTCGATCGCCTTGGTCGTGCGGCGCTGGGCGAATTCGGGATGGTCCGCGACATTGGTGGTTTCGGCAATGTTGTTCTCATGCCGGGCGATCAGGGCACCGTCCTTGGTCGAGACGAGATCCGGCTCCACGAAGTCCGCGCCCTGGTCGATGGCCTTGGCATAGGACGCCAAGGTGTGCTCGGGCCGCAGCGCCGAACAGCCGCGGTGGCCGATCACCAGCGGCTTCTTGCGCGCGCCTCCAGTTTGCGCGACCGAATTCTGCGGCGCCGCCAGTGCGGGGCCTTGGCCGAGAAGCGTGGCGGCGCCTGCCCCAGCGCCGGCAAGGAGCATGCCGCGGCGGGACAGGGTGGTTTCGGTCGGGTGGTGGTTCATCGCGGTAATCTCCGGGCTCAAGGCAGGGATCGCGGGCAGCGTACCCCGTGCAGAAGCGCGGCGCTGCGGCCATGATCCCGCCTCCTGGCGGGGCGGCAGGGTGGGTCATTTGCGCGACTAGCCCCGGATCATGACAGCACGGGGTCGGAATATCGCCTTGCGTCAGGGGCTTGCCGCGTTGCCGGAAGGGGGCGGCGATTTGCCGCAGCTTTGCGTGAACTCTTGCCCTCGTTCGGGCGTTCAGGCTGCGAGCGTCAGGGGAGCAACCGGAGGGAGGAGCCCGATCATGGAACATCTCAGTTTTCCTAACGAAAGCGCCGAATACCGCCGCGCGCGCAATGAACTGCTCGATGCCGAAATGGCCCTGCGCCGCCAGACGGAAACGGTTGCGGCGATGCGCCGGGCGCTGCCCCCCGGCGGGACGATCAAGGAGGACTACGTCTTCGAGCGCATCGGGGATCATCAGCGCCCGGAGCAGGTGCGGCTGTCGGAACTGTTCGCGGGGAAGCCCAGCCTGATCCTCTACAGCTACATGTTCGGTCCCGAGCGCGACGAGCCCTGCACCGGCTGCACGCATCTGCTCGACGGGCTGGACGGGGCCGCACGGCATGTCCCGCAGGCTGCGGCGTTCTACGTCGTCGCCCGTTCGCCTTTGGCCCGTCTGGTGGCCTGGGCGCGTGAACGCCGCTGGCCGCATCTCCGGTTCCTATCGGCCGAAGGCAGCAGCTACACACGGGACTATTTCGGCAACACGGCCGGCGTAACCCCCGCCATGCGCCAGGAACGCGGGTACGAGGACGGCAAGGACTGGGACGAGCCGATGATCAACGTCTTCCGCAAGGATGGCGGCGAGGTTCGGCATTTCTGGGGCGGCGAACTGCTCTACGCCCCGGAGGAGCCGGACCAGCACCATCGCTCGCTGGATGCTTTGGACCCGGTCTGGGGCTTGCTGGACCTGCTGCCCGAGGGACGCGGGGATTTCTTCCCGAAGCTGAGCTACCGCTGACCGGGGGGCTCTAACCGCGCTCCCAGCGCGCGTCCCTGTTTGGACGTGGCTCCATGAGACTTGCGGATCGGCATTTCCTGCGTTAGCGCCCCGGTGCCCGCTCGATCCGTCAGGATCGGCGGGCAAGATCGCGCCGGTGCCTCGAACGAGGCTTAATAGGGAACGCGGTGAGAGGGTTCGTCCCTCGAATCCGCGGCTGTCCCTGCAACTGTGAGCGGTGAGCAAGATGCCGTGGCTTCCCCCGGGAAGCCGGCCACTGGATCGCGGGCGCCCGGCGCCACGGTCCGGGAAGGCCGAGCATCGCGCTTTGACCCGCAAGCCAGGAGACCTGCCGGCGCATCGGTCGCTCTTGCCCTGGCCCAGGGATAGGCCAAGGCTCGGTACTCCGCGTGAGCGACGAAGCCGTGCGGCTGGGGCTGCATCGGCGCGCAGGACGGGCGTTCATCGCGCCCGCCCGTCGTTGCGTGCGGACCGACGCCCGTCGGCAAGCCCCGGTCATCGTCGCTGCGCGCGAGAGGATGATGCCGTGCGGCAGGATGAAACGCGCGTCCCGATGACAGGCTTCGCCTTGCGCGGATGGTGCCCGGATGCCTGGCGTCCGATGATGGCCGGAGACGGGCTGATCGTGCGCGTGAAGCCCCGGCTGGCGCGCCTGACCGCGGCCGAGATCGCGGTGCTTGCCGATCTGGCGCGCCGTTTCGGCAGCGGTGCGATAGACATCACCAATCGCGCCAATCTCCAGATCCGCGGTGTCCGCGAGCAGGGCTGGCAGGATTTGCTGCGCGCCCTGGTCGACCGGGGCCTGGTCGATGCCGACGCCGGTCTGGAGGGGCGGCGCAACCTGCTTGTCGCACCCGGCTGGGATCGCGGGGACGATACCGCGCGGATCGCGGAAGAACTCCTGGGCCGTCTGGCCGAGTTGCCCGAATTGCCCGGAAAGATGGGCATCGCGGTCGATGCCGGCCCCGTCGCCACGCTGCTGGACAGCCCTGCGGATTTCCGCATCGAGCGCGCGGAAGCCGGCGGCCTGCTGCTCCGCCTCGACGGGCGCGAGAGCGGGGTTTCCATTCCGCTGGAAGAAGCCGCAGACCGCCTGATCGCGCTGGCCCACTGGTTCGTGGAGACCGGCGGCGCCGCTGCCCGCCGGGCCTCGCGCCACACGGCCGCTCTTCCGCAATGGGCGCGGGGGGATAGCCGTCCCGCCGTCGGAGCCGCTGCGCCGCATGGCTACGGGGTGCCGTTCGGGCGGATCGAGGGGGAGGCACTGGTGCGGCTGATGGCAGCGACCGGCGCTGCGGCGCTTCGCGTTACACCTTGGCGGCAGCTTCTGGCGGAATCCGACGTGCGAGAGCCGGTGGAGGGCTTCATTCTCGATCCCGGCGACCCGCTGCTGCGCGCCGATGCCTGTCCGGGCGCGCCGACATGCCCGCAGGCGACGGTCGAAACGCGCGAACTGGCGCGCCGGTTGGCGCCGCATGTGTCCGGGCGCCTGCACGTTTCCGGCTGCGCCAAAGGCTGCGCGCGCGCACGGCCGAGCGACGTGGTCCTGACCGGGCGCGACGGCGCCTTCGACCTCGCCCTCCGTGGCCGCGCGGGCGACCCGCCGACGCGGGGCGGCCTTTCTCCCGACCATGTCCTTGCCCATTTCGGAGCCTCATGAATGGCGCATATCTACGAAAAGGATGGCGCGGCCATCTATCGCCAGTCGTTTGCGACGATCCGCGCCGAGGCGGACCTCGCGGCTTTTCCCGCTGACGAGGAGCGCATCGCGGTCCGCATGATCCACGCCTCGGGGCTGGTGGAGCTGGCGCGGCACATCCGCTTCTCGCCCGGATTCGCCCGCGCGGCGATGGCGGCGCTGGAGGCGGGTGCGCCGATCCTGTGCGATGCGCGCATGGTGGGCGAAGGGATCACCCGCGCCCGGCTTCCCGCGGACAATGCGGTGATCTGCACGCTCCAGGATCCGCAAGTCCCGCAAATGGCGCAGGCGATGGCGAATACCCGCTCGGCGGCGGCGCTCGAACTCTGGCGGCCGCACCTTGGCGGGGCGGTGGTGGCCATCGGCAATGCGCCCACCGCGCTGTTCCACTTGCTCGACATGCTGGAGGACCCCGATTGCCCGCGCCCGGCAGCGATCATTGGCTGTCCGGTCGGCTTCGTGGGGGCGGCCGAGTCCAAGGCCGCCCTATGGGATACCTGCCCGGTGCCCTGCTGCATCGTCGAAGGAAGGCTGGGCGGCAGCGCGATCACCGTGGCCGCGGTCAACGCCATCGCGAGCAGCGCGGAATGAGCGTGGGAACCGTACACGGCGTCGGACTGGGCCCCGGCGCGCAGGACCTGCTGAGCGTTCGCGCCGACCGATTGGTGCGCGGAGCCAGGCATGTCGCTTACTTCCGCAAGGCCGGCCGGCCCGGTCAGGCGCGGCGGATCGTCGAGGGCATGCTCCGCGCCGATGTCGTCGAGCATGCGATGGAATATCCGGTGACCACGGAGATTCCGCTGGGAGACCCGCGCTACAACGCCTGCCTTTCCCGCTTCTACGCAAGCTGGACCGAGCAACTGGCGAAGCTTGTCCGCGAGGGCGAGGATGTCGTGGTGCTCTGCGAGGGCGACCCCTTCTTCTACGGCTCGTTCATGCACCTCTATACCCGCCTGGTCGAAGCAGGGGGCAATGCGGGGCCGGCACCGGTGCCGGTCGCCGTCGTGCCGGGGATCACCGGAATGTCGGGCGCCTGGACGGCATGCGGCGCGCCGATGACCTGGGGCGACGATGTCCTCACTGTCCTCACCGCCACGCTACCGGAGGCAGATCTGGCGCGGCGCATTCGCGATACCGACGCGCTCGTGGTCATGAAGATCGGCCGCAACCTGGCCAAGCTGCGCCGCGCCGTCATCGCTGCCGGGCGCGAGGGGGAGGCCTGGCTGGTGGAGCATGCCGCGATGGCCGAGCAGCGGGTGACGCCGCTCGCCGAGGCGGAAGCCGTGACGCCCTACTTCTCGATCCTGCTGATCCACGGACAGGGGCGCCGGCCATGAGCGGCTGGCTCGCCATCGCCGGGCTGGGGCCGGGCGACGAGACGCTCGTCACGCCCGAGGCCTCTGCGGCCCTGGATGCCGCCACCGACGTGATCGGCTACGGCCCTTATGTCGCCCGGGTGGCGCCGCGCGCGGGCCTGCGCTTCCATGCCAGTGACAACCGCGTCGAATTGGAGCGCGCGGCCCATGCGCTTTCGCTCGCGGCCGAGGGGCGGCGCGTGGTGGTGGTCTCCTCCGGCGATCCGGGCGTCTTCGCCATGGCGGCGGCCGTGTTCGAGGCCTGGGAGCAGGGCCCCGCCGACTGGCGCGAACTCGATATCCGGGTCCTGCCGGGCATCACCGCCATGCTGGCGGCGAGCGCGCGGGCGGGCGCGCCGCTGGGCCATGACTTCTGCGCCATCAACCTTTCCGATAATCTCAAGCCCTGGGAACTCATTGAGCGCCGATTGCGGCTGACGGCGGAAGCGGACTTCGCCATGGCCTTCTACAACCCGCGTTCGAAGGCGCGGCCGGAAGGTTTCGCGCGCGTCCTTGAGATCCTGCGCGAGGCTTGCGGGCCGGAGCGCCCGATCCTTTTCGCCCGCGCCGTCTCCACGCCCGAGGAAGTCCTGACCATCGTGCCGCTGGCCGAGGCGCGGGCGGAGATGGCGGACATGCGCACCATGGTCATCGTCGGATCGAGCCGCACCCGGCTGGTGGCGCGAGACCGCGGTCCGGTGCTCTACACGCCGCGGTGGGCGGAATGAGCGAGCCAGTCCAGCACTTGCTCCACCCGTTCCAGCGCGCGGCGGGGCGGGATCGCGGGGCGGTCTATCATCGTCACGGCAAGCCCCAGTTCGCGCGCGGCTTCGAGCTTGGCCGACGCGCCGGAGCCGCCTGCGTTCTTGCAGACCAGCAGGTCGATCCGGTGCGTACGGAGCAAGTCCGTGTCGCGCGCCGGCGTGAAGGGTCCGCGGTCGATCACGAGGTCGTGATGCGGCAGGGACGGCGCTTCGGTGGGGGCATCCACGAAGCGCAGCAGATAGCGGTGCTGGGGCTGGGCCGCGAAAGCCTCGACGTGCATCCGGCCGAGCGCCAGCATCACCCGGCGCGGCGGACCCTCCAGGCTGGCGACGGCGGCGGCAAGGTCTGGGACCTGATGCCAGCGATCCCCGCCGCGCGGTGCCCAGGGCGCCCGCGTCAGCGCCGCCAGCGCAATGCCGGCGGCCTTGGCAGCGGCAATGGCATGAGCGCTCATCGTGGCCGCGAAGGGATGCGTTGCATCGACCAGATGGGTGACGGCGGTTTCGCGCAGATAGCGCTCCAGCCCGGCAATGCCGCCGAAGCCGCCCACGCGGACCGGAACCGGCTGGCTTCGCGGGCTGGCCACCCGTCCGGCATAGCTCAGCACGGTGTCGATCTCGCGCTCGGCCAATGCCGCGGCGAGGGCGCTCGCCTCGGTGGTGCCGCCCAGAATGAGGACGCGGGTCATGTCTGAAGCTCCCCAAAAGCCATGGCTGACGATCGTCGGTGTCGGCGAGGACGGTCTGTCCGGCCTCGGCGAGGCGGCCCGCGCCGCCCTTGCGGCGGCCGAAGTGGTGACCGGCGCCGCCCGCCACCTCGGCCTGCTGGCGGGGCTTAGTGCGGAATGTCGGACATGGCCAGTGCCGTTCGAGAGCGGGCTGGCGCCGCTGCTGGCGCTGCGGGGGCGGCGGGTGGTCATGCTGGCTTCCGGCGATCCGTTCTGGTTCGGCGCGGGTTCGGTGGTGACACGGGCGCTCGACCGCTGGGAATGGACCGCGCACCCGGTGCCCTCGACTTTCGCCCTCGCGGCCTCGCGGCTGGGCTGGCCGGTCGAGGCGACACCGTGTCTGGGGCTCCACGCGGCGCCGCTGTCGCGGTTGCGTCCGCACCTTGCGCCGGGGCAGCGGGCCCTGGTGCTGCTGCGCGAGGGGGCGGCTGCCGCGGAACTGGCCGATTATCTCGCGGCGGAAGGGTTCGGGGCATCGCAGCTCACGGTGCTCGAAGCGCTGGGCGGCCCGCGCGAACGGATCCGGCAGGTGGCAGCCGAGGGCTTCGATCTGACCGACGTGGCTCATCCCGTCGCCGTGGGCGTGCTCTGTGCGGGGGAAGGGCGCGTCCTGCCCCGGACGTCCGGACGCGGCGATGACTGGTTCGCGAACGACGGCCAGATCAGCAAGCGCCCGCTGCGCGCCCTGGCGCTTTCGGCGCTCGCGCCCCGGCCCGGCGAGATGCTTTGGGACATCGGCACGGGATCGGGCTCGATCGCGATAGAATGGCTGCTCGCTCACCGCGACATGCGGGCCGTGGGCTTCGAGGTCGATCGCGAGCGCGCGGCGCGGGCGCGGGGCAATGCCCTGGCGCTGGGCGTCGATCATCTGCGCGTGGTGGAAGGACGCGCCCCCGAGGTGCTGGAAAACCAGCCCCTGCCGGATGCCGTCTTCGTGGGCGGCGGGCTGGGGGCGCCGCTGCTGGAGCGGCTCTGCGGTCTCCCCGCTGGCACCCGGCTGGTGGCCCATGCCGTCACGCTGGAAAGCGAGGCTCTGCTGGCCAGGGTCCATGGCGAGGTGGGCGGCACGCTGCTGCGCATCGAACTGGCGCAGGCCGCGCCGCTGGGCACGCGGCGCGGCTGGAAGGCCCACTATCCCGTCGTGCAATGGAGCGTGACCTTGTGATCGTGGCCGGCTTCGGATTTCGCGCGGGCGCATCCCTCTCCTCCTTGCGTGACGCACTGGCGCGGGCCTGCGCGGACCGCGCCGAACCGGACGTTCTGGCCGCGCCTGCCGACAAGATCGCGCTGCTGCGCTTGCTTGCTCAGGAGCGACAGGTTCCGGCAGTCCCCGTCGCTGGCGAAGCGCTGGAAGCGGCGGCGACGGCGACTCTGTCCGCCGCCAGCCTTGCCGCTCGCCGTACCGGCAGCGTCGCCGAAGCCTCGGCCCTGGCGGCGGCCGGTCCCGGCGCCCGGCTGCTGACGGCCCGCCATATCTCGTCCGATCGCATGGCCACTTGCGCCATGGCCCAGGGAGCCAGTTCATGACCGTACACTTCATCGGCGCCGGTCCGGGCGCGCCCGACCTGCTGACCTTGCGCGGCCGCGACCTGATCGCGTCGAGCCCGGTGTGCCTCTATGCGGGCTCGCTGGTGCCCGCCGCCGTGCTGGAGCATTGCCCGCCCGGGGCGCGGATCGTGAACACCGCGTCCCTGGATCTCGACGCGATCCTTGCGGAGATCGCGCAGGCCCATACCGAGGGCCATGACGTGGCCCGCCTCCATTCCGGAGACCTCTCGATCTGGTCCGCGATGGGCGAGCAGATCCGCCGCCTTCGCGCGTTGGGTATCCCCATCAGCGTGACGCCGGGCGTACCGGCCTTCGCCGCCGCTGCGGCGGCGCTGGAGACCGAGTTGACGGTCCCGCGTCTGGCGCAGTCGCTGGTGCTGACGCGGACACCGGGCCGGGCCAGCGCGATGCCGGAGCGCGAAAGCCTTTCCGCCTTCGCCGCGACCGGCAGCACCCTGGCGATCCACCTTTCGATCCACAACCTTGCCGCGTTGGTCGCGGATCTCGTGCCACACTACGGCGCGGACTGCCCGGTGGCGGTGGTCTGGCGGGCGAGCTGGCCGGACGAGAAGGTCGTGCGGGCGCGGCTGGACGGTGTGGAGCAGGCCGTGGCGGGCACGATGGAGCGCACGGCCCTCATCCTGGTGGGACGGGCTCTGGAGGTGGAAGAGGGCGTGGCGGCGGAAAGCAGCCTCTATGCCCCCGACTACGATCGCCGCTTCCGGCCGCAATCGGCGCAATCGCCATTCGCTTCCTCGGGCCTTGCCGGGGAGCTGGAGCCATGACCGGCTCGGTGGATCTCCACCTGATCGGCATCGGCACCGGCAACCCGGACCACCTGACGCTTGCGGCCATCCGCGCGATGAACGGGGCGGACCTGATCCTGCTGCCCCGCAAGGGCGAGGCGAAGTCCGATCTGCTCGATCTGCGCCGGTCGATCTGCGACAGCGTGTTGACGGAAGAAACGCGGGTCGTGGAGTTCGATCTCCCCGTCCGTTCGGAAACCCCGCCTTATCTCGAAGCCGTGGATGCCTGGCACGCCGCGATTGCCGGGGTCTGGGCGAGCCAGATCGACCGGCACCTGCCGGAAGGCGGCACGCTGGCACTGCTGGTCTGGGGCGATCCCTCGCTATACGACAGCACCCTGCGAATCGCGGAGCGGCTGCAGCGCGGGGGGCGGGCGCTGAGGGTCCATGTCGTGCCGGGCATCACCAGCATCCAGGTCCTCACGGCGGCTCACGGCATTGCGCTGAACGGTCTGGGAGCGCCCGTGACGATCACGACGGGACGGCGCCTGCGCGACGGCGGATGGCCGGGCGACGCGGAAACGCTGGTGGTCATGCTTGACGGCACTTGCGCCTTCGCCGCGCTGCCGCCGGAGGGCCTGTCGATCTGGTGGGGTGCGTACCTCGGCATGCCGCAACAATGCCTGATCGCGGGCGACCTGGCGCAAATCGGCCCGCAGATCGTGCGTCGCCGTGCCGCGCTTCGTGCGGAGCATGGCTGGATCATGGATGTCTACTTGCTGCGAAAGTCCGGTTCAGGCGCCTAGCCCGGAAGAAGCTACCCCTTGCCCGATCTCGTCGGCATGCATATGGACCATATATGATTCGTATATGGTCCATAAGGTAAAGGCCGGTTGCATGGGTATCGTCAATATCGAGGATGAGCTGCACGACCAGCTCCGCAAGGCCAGCAAGGCGTCCTATCGTTCGATCAACGCGCAGGCGGCTTTCTGGATCAGGATCGGCATGCTCTGTGAGTTGAACCCACAGCTCACGTTCCAGCAGATCGTCATTCGCGAACTCAGGGAGGCGGGGGTCGACCCTGACGATCTGGCCTGCGGGGCGCGCGTGCCATGATCAAGACGCCCGACGAAATCGAACTCATGGCCGAATCCGGCCGTCTTCTGGCATCGGTGTTCACGTTCCTAGATGGACAGCCGCTCGCCGGGCGGACGACGATGGAGATCAACGACCTGGTGGAGGACATGATCGTCCACCAACTGGCGGCGCGGCCCGCCAGCAAGGGGCAGTACGGCTATGGCTATGTGCTGAACTGCTCCCGCAACGATGTCGTGTGCCACGGGGTCCCTTCCGAGACCAACCCGTTGCGGGCGGGAGATATCGTCAATTTCGACATCACCCTCGAAAAGAACGGCTTCATTGCCGATTCCAGCAAGACTTATGCCGTCGGCGAGATCGCGCCTGCGGCCGCGCGTCTGGTGAAGACGACATATGAGGCCATGTGGAAAGGCATCCAGGCGGTTCGGCCCGGCGCGCGGCTGGGCGATGTCGGCCACGCCATCGAACATCACGCCAAGAAAGCCGGCTATTCGATCGTGCGGGAATATTGCGGACACGGCATCGGCCGGGAAATGCACGAGAAGCCCGAAGTGCTCCATTTCGGCCGGCCAGGTACCGGCGTGAGGCTGGAAGAAGGCATGGTCTTCACGATCGAGCCGATGCTGAACCAGGGGCGGCGCATGGTCCGCACAGAGGATGACGGTTGGACGGTGGTGACGGTGGACGGCAAGCTGTCCGCCCAGTTCGAGCACACGGTGGCGGTCACCCGGAATGGCGTGCGCGTCCTCACCCTGCGGCCCGAGGAAAGGCTTCCGTCGCGCGGCAAGACCGCCTTGCGCCCGGCCCGGGCATAATCGCGATGACCTAGATTAATTTCGGCGGATCGGCGGCAACTCCCCTTCGCGGGCGGGGTTATCGGGCACAGACACCGAGCATGCAGGTGTGCCGAAGCGGCGGCCTGCGAGAGCATCGGTGCCATCTCATCCCAGCGAGGATAGCCCATGGCCAAGACCCCCACGAAAGCTTCCGCGAAGCGTGCACCCGCCCAAAAGACGCCGTCGAAAAAGACGCCGTCGAAAAAGGCTCCATCTGACATCACCGCCGCCGACATCGGCGGCGAAACGCGCGCCAAGGCCGACCCGGTTCCGGCMGAYGCCGCGATCTCCCATAGCTATGCCGAGACGCAAGGWTCCGGCGGAGAAACCCGYCAGAGCGCGGGGGAGGGCGTKGCGGCGCTGACGACCCAGCAGGGCGTGCCGGTTTCGGACGACCAGAACAGCCTGAAGCAGGGCGCGCGCGGGCCGACGCTTCTGGAAGACTTCCATTTCCGCGAGAAGATCTTCCACTTCGACCATGAGCGCATCCCCGAGCGCCGAGCGTGTCGT